>JAIRVR010000009.1 GCA_031253795.1 Burkholderiaceae bacterium | reverse complement strand
AATCTTCATGATGTCTCTCTCAAACAAATAGGGGGGGATTGACCCGGTAGCCCTGGGGTGCTGCCTCAAGGCGGAGTGACCTGGCAATCGCCGAATGTACCATGCTGCACTGCGCCATCAGGCACCCACCCATGCGCAGAATCCACAATTGGAAGCGGGTCGGGCAGGCTTTGCAAAACTGTGCAATGCCTTGATATGTCAAGGGAAAGTCGTATTCCTGACATTTTATGGCGGTGCTGCAGCTCTTTTGTCTTATAGATGAGCCATGGTCGCCGCTGCGTCCTTTTTGTAACAGCACTGTGTCGGACCGGGGTGGCCCCCTGCCGCGCGCGGTATTGCGGCACGGATCGCAGGCCGGGCCGGTTTCGGTGAAAATCCCCAGCTGGAACGCGGCAATGGTGCCGCAGCGGCCCCGAGAAGGCCGCGCAGCAGGAGAAACACAGCGATGGCAAAAGTCTTTATCGATGGCGAAGCAGGCACGACAGGGCTGCAGATCCGTGAGCGTCTGGTCGATCTGCCCGGCGTGGAGCTGGTCAGCATTGCCCCGGAGCTGCGAAAGGATGCTGCCGCCAAGCGTGCGCTGATCGCCGGCGTGGACCTGGTCATCCTGTGCCTGCACGATGACGCCGCGCGTGACACCGCGGCCATGGTCGATGCCATCGAGGCCGAGACGGGCCGCACGATCAAGATCATCGATGCGTCCACGGCGCACCGCGTGGCGCCCGACTGGGTCTACGGCTTTCCCGAGCTGCGCAAGGGCCAGCTCGAGGCGGTCCGCGCCGCTCGCCGCGTGTCCAACCCCGGCTGCTACGCCACGGGCGCCATCGCGCTGCTGCACCCCCTGGTCGCTGCCGGTCTGATCCCCGCCGACTACGGCCTGAGCCTGCCCTCGGTCTCGGGCTACTCGGGTGGCGGCCGCAGCATGATCGAGGCCTACGAGGCCGGCACGGCCGCGCCCTACGAGGCCTATGCCCTGGGCCTGTCGCACAAGCACGTCCCCGAGATCCTGCAGTACACGGGCCTGACTCGCCGCCCTGTCTTCATTCCTGCCGTCGGCAATTTCCGCCAGGGCATGCTGGTGCAACTGCCCCTGCACCTGGATCTGCTGCCCGGCGCACCCAAGGCATCGGACCTGCACGATGCACTGGCCGCCCACTACGCCGCCACCAACACGCCCGAGCAGTGGGTGTCGGTATTGCCGCCCACCGAGGACCTCAAGCTGGCCGCCGATACGCTGACCGACACTAACAGGCTGGAGCTGCGCGTGTTTGCCAATGAGCAATACCGCCAGGCCGTACTCATTGCCCGTCTGGACAACCTGGGCAAGGGTGCCAGTGGCGCTGCGGTCCAGAATCTGAAGATCATGCTGGGCCTGTGAGCGCCCGCGCGCCATCCGGGCAGGGCGGCCGCACCGCGCCGTGGCCATCTGCCCTGGCGCTGCTGGTGCTGGGCCTGCTGGTCGCTCTGTTCTTCTGGCAGCTGCGGCCGTCCCTGCTGTCGGCCTCGCGCCTGCTGCTCAGTCCGCTGCTGGGCAATATGGAAGCCTGTCTGGTGCAGGATGGCCTGCGCGGTGATTTTCCCCAGGAATTCCAGCAGCAGCCCGGGACCTGTTTCGGTTCCCAGGGCTCGGCGGCCGCCATGGTGAGCGCCAGCCTGCAGCGGCTGGGACCCGTCCGTGATCCGGCGCTGGAGCTGGGCTACACGCTCAGCGTGCCCCTGCTGCGCTATGTGCAGTGGAATGGCCGCGACTGGGAAGTGCGCGGCGACGCCCTGGACCGTGTGGTGCGTACCGTGGCCCAGGCGCACAGGCCCGTGGTGCTTTACCTGTTCGCCACGCATTTCGAAGTGCATTCCCAGGCCGAGCAGCGCCTGGCATCCGACCCTTCCAACCTGGCCTGGACTCCCCAGGGGCCGCTGCCGCCGGACCATTACCTGGGCGCCCGCATCTTCCCCTGGTCGGTGGCACGGCAGGACAACGAGATCACGCGGGTGCGCAGGCTGGTCGTCGATGCCCTGGCACAGCGCATGTGCGCGGCCGGCGAGGCGGCCATGGAACCGCTGCGCGCCATCACGGTGCTGGGCGAAACCCACCAGCTGTTTCCGGGCTTCGAGGCCGGCATGGGCTTTGCAGCGGACGGCTATGCGGTCACCGATTACAGCCCGGCGTCCGTAGCCGGCTTTCGGCAGTTCCTGCGGCAGCGCTATGGCGACATCGGCCGGCTCAATGCCCGCCTGCAATCGGACTTTGCCAGCTTCGATGGCGTGGAACCGCCGTCGCGCAATATCCGCAGCCAGCCGCTGCAGAACTTCTTTCAGCATATCGACAGCTATGCCGGCGGTACGGTGCCGGTGTCCGGCTGGGCCCATGTGCCCGATGCCGCGCTGCAAAAGCGGCTGGCCGTGGCCGTTTTCGTCGATGGCCGCCCCTATGCGCATGCGCCCGTGCACATGCACCGCCAGGACGTGGCCCAGGCCAAGCCCGGCTTTCTCACCTCCGACGTCGGCTGGCGCGCCGACATCCGCTATCCGGCCCTGGGCGAAGGCCTGCACCGCATCGACGTGGTGCTGCAGGCCGATGGTCGCAACCTGGGTCTGATGGCCACGCGCCAGATCGCCGTCATGGACCGCCAACAGGGCGAACCCAGATCCCACGCGGTCCAGGCCCTGCCGGACTTCGGCACCACGCCCGAAGGCGTGGAGTTCTGGGTGGACAGCCCCCAGGACCGGCTGGCCCTGTTCTACAACCCCCTGGTCACGGACTGGAACGACTACCGCGAGCAGCAGGTGGCCGACTACATCCAGGCCTTTTCCGACCACATAGGCCACAGCTGCCTGGGCCGCGTTCCGCGTTTTGCCCACCAGCTCAATCCGCATGGCAATCCCAGCTGGGATGCCAGCCGCTACGCGGTGGACCGCAGCCTGCAGCGCATGCCGGGCCTGGCCCTGGGCGTCAGCCTCTATGGCGAAGACAGCTATGGCCCCCTGGTTGGCCAGATGCTGCGGCGCTATGGCCACACGGCCTATGGAATCACCGAGTTCCACCCGCTGGTGGCCCTGGATGCCTCCAGGCTGGCCAAGGTGCTGGACATGCACCGCCGCCAGGGCGCGCGCTTCCTGTCCTTCTTCATGGAAGCCAGGCCCGAGGGAGCGACGGGCACGCAGTCCAGCAACGAATTCTCTTTCGACGCCGACAACCGCGCCCACGGCTCGGATGGTCTGTACCGCTCGCTGCGCGAGGTGCTTGGCGACCGAGCCGCGCCTTGAAAGACGGAGTCCCACGTGCTGCCTGCCCCATCTTCCGCCCACGTGGGCCGTGCCACGGCCATAGGCCTGGTGGCCGTGCTGTGCTGGAGTTGCACCGTGGGTCTGATGCGCTCGGTGGCCGAGCCCTTGGGCGCCGTGGGTGGCGCTGCCATGCTCTATACCGTCAGCGCGGTTTGCGTGGCCGCCGTGCGCGGCCTGCCCCGGCCCTCGCAGTGGCGGGCCATGCACCCGGCCTATTTGTGGGGTTGCGGCCTGATGTTCGCGGTCTATGAAATCTGCCTGTCTCTGGCCATAGGCCTGGCCCAGGACCGTGCCCAGGCGCTGGAACTGGGCCTGATCAACTACCTGTGGCCCAGCCTGACCATTGTCCTGGCCGTGCTTTTTCGCCAGCAGCGCGCGCGCTGGTGGCTGTGGCCCGGTGTGCTGCTGTGCCTGTGGGGGCTGACGCGCGTGCTCGGCGGCGATGCCCTGCACTGGGGCGAGATGGCGGGCCATATGCGCTCCAATCCGCTGGCCTACGGCCTGGCCTTTGGCGCGGCCCTGTTGTGGCCTTGCTATTCGCTGCTGGCGCGCCGCTGGGGCGGCGGGCATAACGCCGTGGGGCTGTTTCTGGTCTGGACCGCGCTGGCGCTGTGGGCCAAATGGCTGTGGATGGGGGGCGAGGGCGGCATGCACTGGTCCGGCGCGGTGCTGCTGCAACTGCTGGCCGTGGGTGCGCTCACGGCCATGGGCTATAGCTGCTGGGAGCATGGCATACAGCATGGCCATCTGGCCGTGATGGCCGCGGCCTCGTATTTCACGCCCGTGTTTTCAGCCCTGCTGGCCAGCCTGTGGCTGCAGGTCCAGCCGGGCTGGAGCTTCTGGCAGGGCGTGGCGCTGGTGACGCTGGGATCCCTGGTCTGCTGGGGCGCGACGCGGCGGGCGGGCTAGCCTTCGTCGTCGGGCAGGTCCTGTCCGCCATGCCCGCGCAGCACCTTGCTCGCCACTTCGCCACCGAAGCCGCGCGCCGCCAGAAAGCGCATGTGCTTGAGCCGCTCCTGCGGCGTGGCCGGCGGTGTGCCGAAGCGCTGACGCCATACGGCATGGGCGCGCTGCAGTTCGGTGGCGCGCAACTGATCGGTGGCGGCGCGCACGATGTCTTCGTCCAGGCCCTTGCTGCGCAGTTCCTGTGCCACGCGCGCCGTGCCGAAGCGTGCCGCCTTGCGGTGCAGCACGGATTCGGCCACGCGGTCGGCGCTGATGAAGCCGCGCTGCTCCAGC
The DNA here is from genome assembly GCA_031253795.1 of Burkholderiaceae bacterium. Lineage (GTDB taxonomy): Bacteria > Pseudomonadota > Gammaproteobacteria > Burkholderiales > Burkholderiaceae_C > Comamonas. The sequence goes on along the minus strand of JAIRVR010000009.1, from coordinate 59,837 downwards.
GCATCGAGCACGGCGGCCAGGTCGTCGCCTTCTTCCACGTGGGCGGCGAGCTTGCGCTCCAGCTCCAGCCGCGAATGCTCGCGCTGGGACAGGAGCTTCAGCGCCCGGCCTTTGAGCGACAGTTTGGCGAATCCCATGCCTCAGGGTCTCCCGGATCACAAAGAAAAAAGGCGCAGACCCGCGCCTGCGCCAAGATGGCTAACCGTTGCGTGCCGGCGCGGCTGCGCCTGGCACCGGGGAAATCAGGCCTCGATCACGCCGTCCTTGTCGGCCTTGGCCTTGCTGCCCTTGGCGGCCTTGGCTTCGGGCGCGTCGCCGCCTTCGGTGGGCAGCAGGGCAATGCCCAGGCTGTCGCGCACCTTGTTTTCGATTTCCACGGCCAGATCACGGTTCTCGCGCAGGAATTCGCGGGCGTTGTCGCGGCCCTGGCCGATTTTTTCGCCGTTGTAGGCATACCAGGCGCCCGACTTGTCGAGGATCTTGGCATTCACGCCCATGTCCAGGATTTCGCCTTCGCGCGAGATGCCTTCGCCGAACAGGATGTCGAACTCGGCGGTCTTGAAGGGAGGAGAGACCTTGTTCTTGACGACCTTGACCTTGGTTTCGTTGCCGATGGCCTCGTCACCCTTCTTGATGGTGCCCGTGCGGCGGATGTCCAGGCGCACCGAGGCGTAGAACTTGAGTGCATTGCCGCCCGTGGTGGTTTCGGGGCTGCCGAACATCACGCCGATCTTCATGCGGATCTGGTTGATGAAGATGACCATGCAATTGGTCTTCTTGATGGTGGCTGTCAGCTTGCGCAGCGCCTGGCTCATCAGGCGTGCCTGCAGGCCGGGCAGCTGGTCGCCCATCTCGCCTTCGATTTCTGCCTTGGGCGTCAGTGCGGCCACCGAGTCCACGACGATCAGGTCCACGGCACCCGAGCGCACCAGGCTGTCCACGATTTCGAGGGCCTGCTCGCCGGTGTCGGGCTGGCTGATCAGTACCTCGCCGAGGTTGACGCCCAGCTTCTGGGCATAGCCGGTGTCCAGGGCATGCTCGGCGTCGATGAAGGCGCAGGTTCCGCCCTGGCGCTGCATTTCGGCCACGACCTGCAGGGTCAGCGTGGTCTTGCCCGAGGACTCGGGCCCGTAGATCTCGACCACGCGGCCACGCGGCAGGCCGCCCACGCCCAGGGCGATGTCCAGGCCCAGCGATCCGGTGGAAACCACCTGGATGTCCTGCACGGCCTCGCCTTCGCCCAGGCGCATGATGGTGCCCTTGCCGAACTGCTTTTCGATCTGGGCGAGTGCGGCCTGCAGGGCCTTGGCTTTTTCACTGTTGGCGTTGGTGACGGCGGTGTTCATGCGGACTCCTGGGTGGTGTTGGAACAGTCTGTATTTGCATTCAGGCTGGATGCTTGAACAGTAGTTTATGGGCTTGTCCAAGCCTTGTGCTGAATTTTTTGGTCAGTTTGGCTGACTTGTTGGACAATGCCGCCATGAGCGAATTGCACCCCGTCACCCCCGCCGCGGATGCCTGGCGGCAGACCCATCTGGGACGGCTGCTGGGCCATGCCATGCGCCGCTTCGACGCCCGCGTGCTGCAGTTGATGGCGCGTGATGTGGAGGTGCCTCTGGCCCTGTCCAATCTCGCGGCGCGCGACAAGGTGGGCGCCGCCCACATCCACATCACGCGCCACCTGTCCCTGTCCGGCGACCGGCTGACCGATCTGGCCGAGCGCGCGGGCATGACCAAGCAGTCCATGGCCGATCTGGTCGGCCAGTGCGAGGCCTGGGGTCTGGTGCGGCGTGAAAGCGATGAGCGCGACGCCCGCGCTCGCCGCATCCGTTTCACGCCCGCAGGCCTGGCCTGGCTGCAGGCCTTCCACGACGCCGTGGCCCAGGCCGAGGCCGAATTCCGCGAAGAGGTGGGCCAGGACATCGCCACCGTCGTGGCCCTGGGGCTGGAGGCCTATGCGGGCGGGGCATAGGACACGCCCGCAGTGCCGGCTTACTCGGGTAAGGGCGCTGCCCGCGCCGGCGGGCGCACCCTAGAATCCCGGGAATCAAGGCGCGCGAACCTCCAACATCTACAGCGCGCCCGCATTCCAGGAGACACCCCATGCGCATTCTGATTGCCGAAGACGACCAGGTACTGGCCGATGGCCTGTTGCGCAGCCTGCGCGGTTCGGGCGCCGTGGTCAGCCATGTGGCCAACGGCAGCGAGGCGGACACCGCGCTCAAGACCAGCAGCGAGTTCGATCTGCTGATCCTGGACCTGGGCCTGCCCAAGATGCACGGCCTGGAGGTGCTCAAGAAGCTGCGCGGCCGTGGCGATGCCCTGCCCGTGCTCATCCTCACGGCGGCCGACAGCGTGGAAGAGCGCGTCCAGGGCCTGGACTACGGCGCCGACGATTACATGGCCAAGCCCTTTGCGCTGTCCGAGCTGGAGGCTCGTGTGCGCGCGCTCACGCGGCGCGGCATGGGCGGGGCCAGCAGCACCATCAAGCATGGCCCCCTGGTCTACGACCAGGCCGGTCGCGTGGCCACCATCGACGGCAAGATGGTCGAGCTGTCGGCGCGCGAACTGGGCCTGCTCGAAGTGCTGCTGCAGCGCGCGGGCCGCCTGGTCAGCAAGGACCAACTGGTCGAGCGCCTGTGCGAATGGGGCGACGAGGTCAGCAACAACGCCATCGAGGTCTATATCCACCGCCTGCGCAAGAAGATCGAGCGCGGCCCCATACGCATCGCCACCGTGCGCGGCCTGGGCTATTGCCTCGAGAAGATCGCGTCCTGACGCTGCGGGGAGCAGGCCACCTTGAAAATCTTCCAGCGTGAACAGCGCTCCCTGTTCGGGGAGATTCTCGACTGGATGCTCACGCCCCTGCTGCTGCTGTGGCCGGTCAGTCTGGCGCTGACCTGGCTGGTGGCCCAGAACCTGGCCAACAAGCCCTTCGACCGGGCGCTCGAATACAACGCGCAGGCCCTGGCCCAGCTGGTGATCGTGCAGCGGGGCCAGGTGCAGTTCAACTTTCCGCAGTCGGCCAGCGAAATCCTGCGCGCCGACGAGTCCGACACCGTGTTCTTCCAGGTGCTGGGCGTCAAGGGAGAATACCTGGCCGGCGAACGCGACCTGCCCGCTCCGCCCGAACCCGACGAGCCACCATCCAGCGGCACGGTGCAACTGCGCGATGCCGAATACCGTGGCATCGATCTGCGCATTGCCCATGTATGGGTGCGCATGCCCCTGCCCGGCGAGCCCCTGGCCCTGGTACAGGTCGCCGAAACCCGCGAAAAGCGCAGCGTGCTGGCCACCGAAATCATCAAGGGCGTGATGCTGCCCCAGTTCGTCATCCTGCCGCTGGCGGCCCTGCTGGTCTGGCTGGCGCTGGCGCGGGGCATCAAGCCGCTGCACCGGCTGGAAGAGCGCATCCGGGCGCGCCGGCCCGAAGACCTCTCCCCCATCCACCACAAGGATGTGCCACTCGAAGTCGTGCCCCTGGTGGACTCGGTCAACGACCTGCTGGGCCGCCTGGGCGACTCGCTGGCCACGCAAAAGCGCTTTTTGGCCGATGCGGCCCACCAGCTCAAGACCCCGCTGGCCGGCCTGCGCATGCAGGCCGACCTGGCCCAGCGTGCGGGCATGAGCACGGACGAACTCAAGCAGTCCCTGGCCCAGATCGGACGCTCCAGCATGCGCGCCACGCACACCGTCAACCAGCTGCTGGCCCTGGCGCGTGCCGAAAGCGCGGGGCGTGGCCTGGCCATGCAGCCCTGCAATCTGGTGCGCATCGTCACCGACGTGGTCCACGACTGCCTGCCGCGCGCCATGGACAAGCATGTGGACCTGGGCTATGACGGTGCCGAATCCTCGGCCGCAGGCGTCTGGCTGCAGGGCAATCCCACCCTGCTGGCCGAGCTGGTGCGCAACCTCGTGGACAACGCCATCAACTACACGCCCTCGACCAGCAGCCGCCCCGGCATGGTCACGGTGCGCGTACTGCCCGACCCCTTTGGCCAGGTGCTGCTGCTGCAGGTCGAGGACTCGGGGCCGGGTGTGCCCGAGGCCGAGCGCGAGCTGGTGTTCCAGCCCTTTTACCGTGTCCTCGGCTCCGAGGCCGACGGCTCGGGCCTGGGTCTGCCCATCGTGGTCGAGATCGCGCGCCAGCATGGCGCCCAGGTGCAGCTGGAGGATGCCCACCCGGGCCAGCAGCCGCCCGGCGCCAGCTTCAGCGTGCGCTTTGCGGCACTGCGCTCGCCGCCGAAGCCGGCTCGGGCTCCGGCGCGGGCACCGGAGCAGGAGCCGCCGCCGGCATGAGCGGCGCGGCCGCCTCCTGCTGGGCCAGCGGCGTATGGGCCGCATGGTCCACCACCCAGTTGCGGAAGATGCTCAGCGTGCCGTGGTTGGCGCGGTCGGCCGGATAGCACAGCCAGTAGCCCAGGGCGCTGTGGTAGCCATGCTGGGGCAGGGGCTCGTGCACCAGGCCGGCGGCGATTTCGTCCTGTACCAGGCAGCGCGGCACCAGGGCCACGCCCATGCCGGCCATGACGGCGCGGATGATGGTGGTGAACTGGTCGAATTGCGGGCCTGCGAAGGGGCTGATGCCATGCACGCCGTGGGCCTCGCTCCAGCGCGCCCAGGCGTCGGGAATCGTCACATGGCGCAGCCGCGTGCAGCGGGCCACATCCTGTGGGGTGGTGATGCGCGCCTCGGGGCCGGTGCCGCGCGGCGGTGCGATCAGCGCCACCTGGCGTCCGACCAGGTAGTGGGCGTGGGCGCCGCTCCAGTGCCCGTCGCCGAACAGGATGGCGCAGTCCAGTCCCGGGCTGTCAAATTGGTAGCTGTGCACATAGGGTACAAAGTGCAGCGTGATCTGCGGATAGCGCTGCTGGAACTGGGGCAGCTTGGGAATCAGCCACTTGGCAGCAAAGGTCGGCAACGAGGACAGGTGCAGGGCACCACGGCTGTCGTCGCTGGTGATCAGCTCCAGCGTGGCGGCCTCCAGCTGGCCCAGCAGGGCGCGGATGGCGCGTTCGTAGCGTTCGCCGGCAGGTGTCAGGCTCAGGCGCTTGCGTTCGCGTTCGAACAGCGGCACACCCACCCATTTCTCCAGCTCCTGGATCTGCTTGCTGACCGCGCTCTGGGTCAGGTGCAAGGCCTCGGCCGCGCGCGACACGCCGCCGAAGCGCACCACGGTGGAGAAGGCTCGCAGCAGGTGTATGGGCGGGTTGAGGCGACGCAGACTCATGACAGGGATATGATGAAACTATTCCTGTTCGGAATATTAACAGGCACAGTATTTGCTTTTTTCCCGGAGTAAATTCTTTTAATCTGTCCTCATCAACTAGAGAGAACTTATGCAGCGTCGTCATTTCCTCGCATCCATTGCCGCTTCTTCTGTCGTTCCTGGAATGTCCTTCGCCCAGGAAACCACCCGTCCCCTGCGCATCGTCGTGCCCTTCCCGGCCGGTGGCTCCACCGATATGGTGCCCCGCAACATGCAGGACGTGCTGCCCAAGCTGCTGGGCGGCCAGCCCGTGGTGATCGAGAACAAGGCCGGTGCCGGCGGCTCCATCGGCATGGCCGAAGTGGCGCGTGCCACCGACGGCGTGACCTTCGGCATCGCTACCCTGTCCACGCACGGCGTCAACCCCGCCGTGTTCAAGAAGCTGCCCTACGACGCCATCAACGACTTCGTCGGTGTGACCGAAATCGTCAAGGCCCCGGGCGTCATCGTGATCAATCCCAAGCTCGTGCCGGCCAACAATTTCGCCGAGTTCGTGAAGTACCTCAAGGCCAACCCCGGCAAGGTCAGCTTCGCCACCCCCGGCAACGGCACCATCGGCCACATGTGGGGCGCCCAGTTCATGAAGAGCACGGGCACCGAGATGCAGCACATTCCCTACCGTGGTGCGGGCCCGGCCATCAACGACGTGCTCGGCGGCCAGGTGCCCGTGTACTTCGACCAGGTCGCTTCCTCGCTGCCCCACATCAAGGGCGGCAAGGTCAAGGCCCTGGCAGTGTCCTGGCATGAGCGCCTGGACGTGCTGCCCGATGTGCAGACCTATGCCGAAGCCGGCCATGCCGACCTCAACGATCCCTCGTGGTTCGGCCTGGTGGCGCCCAAGAGCACGCCGCCCGAACAGATCGCCCGTGTGCAAAAGGCCATCGTCGCCGCCCTCAAGGACCCGGCCGTGCAAAAGCGCATGGCAGCCCAGGGCCTGTACATCTCCGGCACCACCAGCGAGGCCTTCACCAAGCAGATCGCCAGCGAAGTCGCCAAGATGAAGAAGGTGGCTGCCACCGCCCAGATCCAGCTGGATTGAGGCTCCCCCTGAGGCGCTTCGCGCCTCCCCCTCTCTCGCTTCGCGGGAGGGGGACGACGCCCTCGCTGCGGGGCGGCCCTTGCTCGGCGTCCCTGGCCTGGGGCGCGCCGGTTTCATGGAGGGGCACCCGCAGCGCAGCGGCGCAATGCGTAAACGAGACAGACCACTTTCCCCATGCATCCCGTCTTGCGACTGATCAGTCAGAACTTCCTGCAATCTCAGCCCGGAGCCACCGGCTCGGGCACGGCCGAGGCCGCGCAGCCCATGGTCTCCAGCGTGGCCGGTTCCAGCGCCGTGGTGCTGGACTCTCCGCACAGCGGCACGGTCTACCCCGCCGACTTCGGCTCCTGCCTGCCCCTGGCCACGCTGCGCCAGGCGGAAGACACCCATGTGGAAAAAATCTACGCCTTTGCCCCCGGCATGGGCGTGGGCTGGGTGGAAGCGCATTTCCCGCGCATCTACCTGGACGCCAACCGCGACACCACCGAGATCGACACCAGCATGATCGCTGGCGACTGGCCGCTGCCCGTGACCACCGACCCGGTCGTGCTGCAGAAGGTGCGCCTGGGCAAGGGCCTGATCTGGAAGTTCACCGATGAAGGCGTGCCCATCTACGATCGCCAGCTGCCCGCCGATGAGCTGCTGCAGCGCATCGAGCGCTGCTGGAAGCCCTACCACGCGGCCGTGGAGCGTGCCATTGACGCCGCCCATGCCCGCCATGGCTACAGCATCCACATCAACTGCCACTCCATGCCTTCGATCGCGGCCAGCCATGCCACGCTGCACCCGGGCCTGGTCCATGCCGACTTCGTCATCGGTGATCGCGACGGCAGCACGTCCGACCCTGCGCTGTCGCAGCGCATCTGCAGCTTCCTGCGCGAGCGCGGCTACAGCGTGGACTACAACCATCCCTACAAGGGCGTGGAGCTGGTGCGCCGCTATGGCAAGCCGGCCGAGCACCGCCACAGCATCCAGATCGAGATCAACCGCAAGCTGTACATGGACGAGCAGACCCTGGAACTGGACCAGGCCGGCTACCTGCGCCTGACCACGGACCTGAAGGTGCTGGTGGAGCAGCTCATGGCCCTGGACCCGCGATCACTGTGAACGCCGCCTGATCCCGGCGCCTGCATGACGAAGGCCCGCCAGCCCCAAGGGGCCGGCGGGCCTTTTTGTGCCGGGGCAGGGCGCTCAGCAGGGCCGGAAGGGCTTGCCTTCGAAGGCGGCCTTGCCGCCCATGGCTTCCACCTGGGAGCGCAAAGCCGCCGTGGCCTGGGGCAGACGCAGCGTGTACAGCGTCACGTCGGGCCGCTCCTGGACCACGCGCGCCGTGCGCACGCCCTGGCGTGCCAGGTTGGTGAGCTCGCGCGTGGCGGCCTCTTCGCTGGAAAAGCGCCCCAGCGACAGGCCGGGTTCCAGCGCGCCGCCCGCGCGGTCGAAGTCGATCTTGCGCGAGCGCAGTTCGGCGCGCTTGCGCTCCAGGAAATCGGCGTCGGGGAACTTGCCCATGTAGACCATCCAGCGGCCCGGCTGGTGGTTGCTGCTCAGGTCCCACTGGTCGCTGGCCACCTGGGCCTGCAGGCCGCGGCGCAGGGCATCGGCATAGCGCTCCTCGATGCCGGAGGCCATCAGGCAGCTCGTGGGCTGGCCATTGCCTGCGGGCGTGGTGGGTGCCGGCGGGGTGGTCTCGGCCACGGACTGCGACTCGGGCGCCGGCTGCGGAGCGGGCTCCGCTGTCAGCAGGCTCAGGGCTTCGGGGTGGATCTGCTGCGCCAGGCGCTCGGGCTCGGACTGGGGCGACGGGGCCAGGCCCAGGGAAGCCAGCTGGCCGTGGCCCCAGAGGTAGTAGCCGGCATTGGCGAGCACCAGCAGCAAGAAAGCGATTCGCAGCATCTGTGTTCCGGCGGTGTGTGTGAGGCCCTAGCCTACAGCGGCAGGCCGTACGCTGATCTCGGAACTGGTCACGGCCTGCAGGCCCTGGGCCGTGCGCACCAGCAGGGCGCCATCGGGGCCCACGCCCTCGGCCACACCGCTGGCGCCGTCGCTGAGGTGGACGGCCCGGCCGCGCAGCAGGTCGCGCTGGGCAAAGCGTTCCACCAGAGGCGCAAAGCCCTGGGCGGCAAAGGTCTGGATGTCGGAGACCAGGGCGGGCAGCACGCAGGCCAGCGCGGTGGGCGCGTCCAGGCGCTCGTCCAGCTCCAGCAGGCAGGCCGGTGGCGTGCGCATGCCATCACCGGGGCGTGGGCGGATGTTCAGGCCTATGCCCACCACCACGTAGCGCGGCGTGCCGGGTTCGTGGGCGGCGGTGCCCACGAAGCTGGCCGTCTCGATCAGAATGCCGCCCAGCTTGCGGTCGCCATCGATCCACAGGTCGTTGGGCCATTTGAGGCCGATGCGTGGACGCGTGCCACCCTGGGGCGGCAAATGGGGCTGCAGGCTCTGCGCCACGCTCAGGCCCACGGCCAGGGACAGTCCCGACCAGTCGGCGGGTGCCAGCGGCAGGCCCAGTGAGAAAGTCAGCGAGTCACCGATGCCGCTGGTCCACTCGCGGCCCAGCCGGCCCCGGCCCGCCGTCTGCTGCTCGGTCACCAGCAGCACGGGCTCGTTGCGGCCGTCGCGGGCACGCGCCATCAGTTCGGTGTTGGTCGAACCTATGCTGGGCACGATCTCCACGGAAAAGCCCGGCAGTTGCGGCTCTATGGCCTGCCACAGCGATTCCGCGGGCCAGTGGATGGGGTCCGAGGCCATCATGCGCGGTCCTTCGGCTTGGCCTTTGCCTTCGTCTTTGCCTTGGGGCGAGAGGGCTTGGTGCCCTGCTTGCGCTTGCCCGCGGTCTGCTTGTCGGACGATGCCGCGGCGCTGGCCGCCGGCTGGGCATCGCCGGGCATGGGCGGGCGCCAGCCGCGCTTGGGTGCGAGCAGGGTGCCGCGGCAGCTGTCGGCGCCGCACCAGCAGGGGTATTCGGCCTTGAGCTTCCTGGTATAGGGCTCGTCGATGATGAGGCCGTAGTCGTAGCTCAACTCCTCGCCAGCGGCGATATTGCGCAGCGCGGTGATGAAGATGCGGCCCTCGCGTTCGTCGGTGTAGCAATTGGGCGCGCAGCTGTGGTTGATCCAGCGCGAGGAATTGCCACCGTAATTGGCATCGATCACGCGGTCTTCATCGACGTGGAAGTAAAAGGTGTGATTGGGCTGCGCAGGATCGTGGGGATGGCGGTCCTGGGCTTGCTGCCAAGTGATGATTTCACCCACATACTCGATGATGGTTTCACCTTCGGCAATATCCTGCGCGGCGAACACGCCTTTGCCATGGACGCCCGAGCGGCGGGTCTGGATGCGGCGGCCGCCGGATGGGGGCAAGGCTGTGCGGGACATGTTTTCTCTGATAACTTGAATAGGCACACATGCGCGTGCGCGTGCACGCGTAAGCCATGGATTGTAGAAGCGCAGGCCGCATCATGCTGGCGCTGCGATGAATGACGAGCACACACAATGACAAAGACCCTGGTGATTGCTGAGAAGCCTTCGGTGGCGCAGGACATCGTCCGAGCGCTGACCCCGGTGGCCGGCAAATTCGAAAAGCACGATGAATACTTCGAGAGCGAGCACTACGTCGTGACCAGTGCCGTGGGCCACCTGGTGGAAATCCAGGCGCCCGAGGAATTCGACGTCAAGCGCGGCAAATGGAGTTTCGCCAACCTGCCCGTGATCCCGCCGTATTTCGACCTCAAGCCCGTGGACAAGACCAAGAGCCGGCTCAATGCCGTGGTCCGGCTGGCCAAGCGCAAGGACGTGACCGAACTCATCAACGCCTGTGACGCGGGCCGCGAAGGGGAGCTGATCTTCCGCCTGATCGAGCAGTACGCCGCGGGCGCCAAGCCCGACGGCAAGGGTCTGGGCAAGCCCGTCAAGCGCCTGTGGCTGCAGTCCATGACGCCCCAGGCCATCCGTGACGGCTTCCAGAACCTGCGCAGCGATGCACAGATGCTGGGCCTGGCCAGCGCTGCGCGCAGCCGCTCCGAGGCCGACTGGCTGGTGGGCATCAACGGCACGCGCGCGATGACGGCCTTCAATTCGCGCGACGGCGGCTTCTTCCTGACCACGGTGGGCCGCGTGCAGACGCCCACGCTGTCCCTGGTCGTGGAGCGCGAGGAAAAGATCCGCAAGTTCGTCAGCCGCGACTACTGGGAAGTGCACGCGGGCTTCGATGCCCAGGCCGGCCAGTACCTGGGCAAGTGGTTCGATCCGCAGTGGAAGAAGGGCGAGGATGCCGAGGCCCGTGCCGACCGCATCTGGAACCAGCGCGATGCCCAGGCGATTGCCGACGCCGTGCGCGGCAAGCCGGCCCAGGTCAGCGAGGAATCCAAGCCCACGTCCCAGGCCAGCCCCCTGCTGTTCGACCTGACCAGCCTGCAGCGCGAGGCCAATGGCAAGTTCGGCTTCTCGGCCAAGACCACGCTGGCGCTGGCCCAGAGCCTGTACGAACGCCACAAGGCCCTGACCTATCCGCGTACCGACTCGCGTGCCCTGCCCGAGGACTATCTGCCCGTGGCGCACCAGACCTTCTCCATGCTGGCCGGCAGCGGCATGCGCCATCTGGCACCGTTTGCCCAGCAGGCGCTGGACGAGAACTATGTGCGTCCCAGCAAGCGGATCTTCGACAACAGCAAGGTCTCGGACCACTTTGCCATCATCCCGACCACGCAGGCTCCCAGCGGCCTGTCCGAGGCCGAGCAAAAGCTCTATGACCTGGTGGTGCGCCGTTTCATGGCCGTGTTCTTCCCCAGCGCGGAGCACCAGGTCACCACGCGCATCAGCAAGGTCGAGCAGCACAGCTTCAAGACCGAGGGCAAGGTCCTGGTCAAGCCCGGGTGGCTGGCCATCTACGGCAAGGAAGCGGCCAACGAGGTCGAAGGCGGCCAGGCCGGCGACAAGGGCCAGCCCCTGGTGGCCGTGCAGCCCGGCGAGCAGCCGCGCGCCAGCCAGGTCGACCCCAAGGGACTCAAGACCAAGCCGCCCGCGCGCTACTCCGAAGCCACGCTGCTGGGCGCCATGGAAAGCGCGGGCAAGCAGGTCGAGGACGATGAGCTGCGCGAGGCCATGCAGGAAAAGGGCCTGGGCACGCCTGCCACGCGCGCGGCCATCATCGAAGGCCTGCTGACCGAAAAATACATGCTGCGCGAAGGCCGCGAGCTCATTCCCACGGCCAAGGCCTTCCAGCTCATGACCCTGCTGCGCGGCCTGGGCGTGGAGGAGCTGTCGCGTGCCGACCTCACGGGCGAGTGGGAATACAAGCTGGCCCAGATGGAAAAGGGCCAGCTCTCGCGCGATGCCTTCATGCAGCAAATCCAGTCCATGACGGAAAAGCTGGTCAAGAAGGCCAAGGAGTACGACCGCGATACCGTGCCCGGCGACTACGCCACCCTGTCCACGCCCTGCCCCAACTGCGGTGGCGTGGTCAAGGAAAACTACCGCCGCTACGGCTGCACCGGCAGCGACGGGCACAGCGCGGGCTGCGGCTTTTCCTTCACCAAGTCCCCGGCCGGCCGCACCTTCGAGACGGCCGAGGCCGAGCAGCTGCTGCGCGAGCGCCGCCTGGGGCCCCTGGACGGCTTCCGCTCCAAGGCCGGCTGGCCCTTCGTGGCCGAAGTGACCATCGTGCGCGACGAGGAGGCCGGCAACTACAAGCTGGAATTCGACTTCGGCGACGATGCGGCCTCCGAGGACACGGGTGAGCTGGTGGATTTCGCCAGCCAGCAGACCCTGGGTCCCTGCCCCAAGTGCGGCGCGCCGGTGTTCGAGCACGGCAGCAACTATGTCTGCTCCAAGGCCGTGCCCACGCTGGCCCAGGCCACGCCCAGCTGCGACTTCAAGAGCGGCCAGATCATCCTGCAGCAGCCCATAGAGCGCGAGCAGATGCACAAGCTGCTGCAGACCGGCAAGACCGACCTGCTGGAGAAGTTCGTCTCCAACCGCACGCGCCGCAACTTCAAGGCCTTCCTGGTCTGGGACGGCGCGGCCGGCAAGGTCAACTTCGAGTTCGAGCAGCGCGACAGCAAATACCCGCCACGCAAGACGGCGGCCGCCAAGAGTACGCCGGCCAAGAAGGCGCCCGCCAAGAAGGCCGCCACCAAGACGGCGGCCAAGACCGTGCGCAAGTCCAGCACGGCCGCGGGCAAGGCCCCCAGCGCGGCCCTGGCCGCCGTGATCGGCGCCGACGCCGTGAGCCGCCCCGAGGCCGTGAAGAAGCTCTGGGAATACATCAAGACCCACAACCTGCAGAACCCGCAGGACAAGCGCACCATCGTGGCCGACGACAAGCTGCGTGCCGTCTTCGGCAAGGACAGCGCGGGCATGTTCGAGCTCGCGGGCCTGCTGGGCCCGCACCTGGGCTGAGTGCACCACGCGCCACGCCCCTGTTCACCGGGGGCGAGGTCGCGGGGCTGACATGCGGCCAACACATGCTTGGGCTACCCTAGGGGCATGGATACCGAACTGCTCACCCCGGCGGCGGCTGCTGCTGCCTCCGCCAGCGCGCCCTCGCGCTCCATTGCGCTCGATGGCGCCTCCAATTTCCGCGACCTCGGTGGCTACACCGGCCTCGACGGCCGCCGCGTGCGCTGGCGCACCCTGTTCCGGGCCGACCACCTGGCCGGCCTGAGCCTGGCCGACTTGCAGGTGCTGCAGGGCCTGAAGCTTGCGCGCAGCGCGGATTTCCGCGGCAAGATGGAAAGCGCCCACCTGGCCTATGAGTGGCCGGGGATCGCGCGCCATGCGCTCGTGGTCGAGCCCACCGTGGTGCAGCGTGCCAGCGCCCTGCTGGCCGAGGGCCGCGACCTCACGGCCGCCCATGCCGAAGAGCTGATGCAGGACACCTACCGCAGCTTCGTGCACGCCTATGCCCCGCGCTTTGCCCAACTGTTCCAGATGCTGCTCGACAGCCAGGACCCGCTGGTCTTCCACTGCACGGCCGGCAAGGACCGCACGGGCTGGGCCGCGGCCCTGCTGCTCACGGCCCTGGGCGTGGACGAGGAAACGGTCATGCAGGACTACCTGCTGACCAACCAGCTCTACCAGCGCCCGGCCACCACCTTCGCGGCCATGCCGCCCGAGGTGCTGGACGTGCTGTGGCGCGTGCAGGCCTCCTACCTGACCGCGGCGACCGACATGGTGCGTTCGGACTTCGGTGGCATGGACCGCTATCTGCGCGAGGCCCTGGGTGTGGACACGGCCGCGCGTGACCGGCTGGCGGCGCTCTATCTCGAAGGGTGATGACCCTGGCCGGCGGTCTGGCGCGCCGGCACGGCTACCATGGCCCTTGCCGGCCGCTGGATGCCGGTGCCTCAAGGAGATGGATGATGAAACACGGCATGCGAGGTCTTGCCGCATCGGCATGGCTGGCGGTATGCGCCGTGCTGGCGGGCTGCGCGGGCGGGGTGGCGGGCAATGCGCCCGGCAGCCAGGCGTCCGATGGCAGCGGGGTCACGGTCTTCGGGACCATCGATACCAACGTGGGCCATACGCGGACTTCGCGCTGACCCGCGCCAGATCCGGCCCCTGCACTCCCCGGCATTCCCCTGCGCGCGGGAGTGCAGTCCCGTTCAAGGCTGAATCGGCGTAATCACCACCCCGGAGCCGGCCGGCGCTTCACCTTGGCCGGTCGGTTCCGGCATGCCGGGGCTCGCCTCCTGCACGCCGCGCTCCTGCACAGGCCCCAGCGTGCCCTCGGTCAGCGGCACGCTGGGCGCAGGCAGGGCGGGCGTGCTTTCAATGATTTCCTCGCCGGGCGACAGGCCCGGACCCGGCGGAGCCAGTGGACCGGGTGCCTGATCGGGGGTGGCGTCGGGCGCCGGGGCTGGTTCGGGCGGGCGGGCCTTGTCTTGCGGTGCCTGCGCCTGCGGGCCCCACCAGCCCTGCATGCGTTCACGCAGGCGTCCCACCATGTCGGACCACCAGTGGTTTTGCTCGGGCGGCTCGAAGCGGGCCTTGCCGTCGATGGCGGGGCTGCGCAGGGCGCGCGACATGAAATCACCCACCATGGGCAGGGCGCTGCGCGAGCCCTGGCCCCAGCGGTCGCTGCGCAGGGTGATGCGCGCATCGTTGAAGCCGGCCCAGGCGCCGGCCACGATGGCCGGGTGCATGAGGATGAACCAGCCGTCGGCATTGCCCTGGGTGGTGCCGGTCTTGCCGGCCACGTCGGCATGGATGCCGTAGCGCTGGCGCACGGCCACGGCCGTGCCCTTGTCCACCACGGCGCGCAGCATGTCGACCAGGGCATAGGCCTGGTCCTCGTCCATCACGCGCTCGGGCCTGGGCGGGCTGAACTCGGCCAGCACCCGGCCCTCGGCATCCTCGATGCGCGTGACCATCCGGGGCGGCAGGTAGCGCCCGCCGTGGGCCAGGCTGGCGTAGGCATTGGTCATTTCCAGCAGGGACACGGGGCTGCTGCCCAGGGCCAAGGCGGGCACCTCGTCCAGAGGGCTCTGGCGCACGCCCAGGGCGCGAGCCAGGCGCGCCACGCGGCCCGGTCCCACGGACTGCATCACCTCGGCCGTGATGGTGTTCTTGGAGTAGGCCAGGGCGTCGCGCAGCGTCATCTCGCGGCCCGTGGGCGGTGTGGCGTCCGTGGGGCGCCAGACCTCGCCGCCGGCCAGCTGGATTTCCACGGGTCCATCCACGCGGCGGTCGTCGGGGCGCGCGCCCTGCTGCAGCGCGGCGCCATACACAAAGGGCTTGAAAGTGGATCCGGGCTGGCGCCGGGCCTGCTGCACATGGTCGTAGGCGTCCTGGGCGAAGTCGCGGCTGCCCACCCAGGCCAGCACCTCGGAGCTGCGCGGGTCCAGGGCCACGAAGCCGGCCTGCACGCGCGTCTTGTCCTCGCGCAGCTGCTTCATCCAGGCCTTGTCGGCCAGCAAGGCCCGGAGCGTGTCCTCCTCGCTTTCCTTGCCGTCAGGGCCCGCGCGCTTGCGCGCCGCGCGCCAGGCCGGGCTTTCGCGCACCAGCTGCTGTACCAGGGGGTTGGCCGCGTTCCAGCCGTCACGCTGGCTCCAGGCGCCGTTGGCCACGCCCTGCAGGGTGCGGGTCTGGCGCGCCACGGCCTGGCTGGCCCAGGCCTGCAGGCGCGAATCCAGCGTGGTGTGCACCACCAGGCCGTCGGTGTAGATGTTGTAGTCGTTGCGGTCGGCCCAGTCGATCAGCCACTTGCGCAACTGCTGGGCAAAGTGCGGCGCCATGCCCTGGGGTTCTTCCTGGCGCTCGAAGTCGATGCGCATGGGGCGCTTCCTGAGCTGGGCGTAGTCGGCCTCGGACAGCTTGCCACGCTTGACCATCTGCGACAGCACGGTGTTGCGGCGGTACAGGGCGCGGTCGGGGTTGAGCACGGGGTTGTAATAGCTCGTGCCCTTGAGCATGCCCACCAGGGTGGCGCTTTCCAGCACCGTCAGCCGGGCGGCCGGCTTGTCGAAATAGGTGCGCGCCGCCATCTCGATGCCGAAGGCGTTGTAGAGAAAGGGCACGGTGTTCAGATAGGTTTCGAGGATCTCCTCCTTGGTGTAGAGGGCCTCGATCTTGAAGGCCGTGATGGCCTCCTTGAGCTTGCGGTTGAGCGTGGGCGCGCGGCCTATCTCGGTGGGATAGAGATTGCGTGCCAGCTGCTGGGTGAGGGTGGAGCCGCCCTGCGGGTCGCCGCGCAGCGTGTGGATGGCCGAGCCCAGGGTGCGGCGCCAGTCCATGCCGTGGTGCTGGTAGAAGCGGTGGTCCTCGGTGGCGATCAGCGCCTGCAGCACCGAGGGCGAGATGTCGTCCAGCTTCACCCACTGGCGGTTGCTGCGCTTGAACAGGGCGATGGGCTTGCCGTCGGCGCTCATCACCTGGGCCGGCTGCTCCAGCTTGGCCTTGCGGATGTCGCGTATGCCGGGCGTGAAGGGAATCAGGGCCAGCACATACAGCACGAACAGCAAGGGCAGGGCCGCGGCCAGGCGCAGCCATTCGCGCCGGGTGGGCCAGCGGTGCCACCAGGGCAGAGCGGCCACCCGCAGGCCGAGGCGGCTGCCGCGCAGGCGCAGCCAAGCGGCTGCCAGAGGCAGCTTCAGATCATCAAGAGAAAGGCGCATGGTGCAAGACGGCCCCGGTGCCGAGGCATCGGGGCCGTGAGGGGGCGGGTCCATCCCGCAAAGCCGAGAGAATGCCCAAAAAAGCGGCACCCCGCTTGCGCGGCGTGCCATGCCTGCGGGGCCAGCCCCGTTATTGTGGGCGACCGGGGCCGCGCGGCTGTGAAGTCTGGGTGAAGCGGACCGCGCCCGGGGCCGCGCCGCCCGCTTACTTTTCCAGCCAGTCGGACAGTTCGTCCGCGTGCTCCTGCTCCTGCTCCAGGATGGACTCGACCAAGCGGCGCGTGGTCGGGTCCTTGTCGCCGATCAGGTCGATCATCTGGCTGTAGGCCTCGATGGCCACGCGCTCGGCGATCAGGTTGGTGCGGATCATGGCCTTCAGGTCCGTTTCGCCGTTGTAGTCGGCGTGGCTGCGCTCGGTCAGGGTCTGGGGGTTGAAGTCGGGCTCCCCGCCCAGCTGCACGATGCGCTGGGCCAGTTTGTCGGCATGGGACATTTCCTCGTTGGCATGGACCAGGAATTCCTCGGCAATGGCCGGCGAGGCCAGTCCCACGGCCGTGTAGTGGTGGCGCTTGTAGCGCATCACGCAGACCAGCTCGGTGGCCAGGGAGTCGTTGAGCAGCTTGATGATGTCCTCGCGCCAGGGACCAAAATGGGGCGTCACGGCCCCGTCGTCCAGGCTGCGCTTGGCAGCCTCCAGGGCCTTGGTGTCCAGGGCCAGATGGCCGTTGGCGGAGGTGGAACGGAGTGCGGAAGAAGTGCGGGTCATACGAGGTCTCTTGATCGTGGGGGAAGAAACGACGGCAGGTAAGGCGCCTTTGCGGCTTGTCGGT
The DNA here is from genome assembly GCA_031253795.1 of Burkholderiaceae bacterium. Lineage (GTDB taxonomy): Bacteria > Pseudomonadota > Gammaproteobacteria > Burkholderiales > Burkholderiaceae_C > Comamonas. The sequence goes on along the minus strand of JAIRVR010000009.1, from coordinate 42,588 downwards.
GCCCGCCAGCGAGAAAGGGGACGGGCCGCGGTCCGCCCCGGGCCCTCCAAGGTACGACCGTGGCCGCGGCCTGTCTGTGAGACAAGCTCCCGTCGCCGTGCCTGAACAGCGCGCCAGCGGCTGTCCCGCGGGGGCTGCGCTACCATGGCCCTTCCATCCCCTGGGAGCACCGCATGACCGAGACCGCCGCCGCACCCCGTTCGGCCTATGACTTCGAGGCCACCTCCATCACCGGCCAGGCCGTGCCCTTGTCGGACTACCGCGGCAAGGTGCTGCTCATCGTCAACACCGCCAGCGCCTGCGGCTTCACGCCGCAGTACGCGGGCCTGCAGGAGCTGCATGCGCAATATGGAGAGCGTGGCCTGGTCGTGCTGGGCTTTCCCTGCAACCAGTTCGGCGCCCAGGAAAAGGGCAGCGAGTCCGAGATCGCCAGCTTTTGCGACCTGAACTTCGGCGTGCGCTTTCCGCTCATGGCCAAGATCGACGTCAACGGCGCCAACGCCCATCCCCTGTACCGCTGGCTTACGGCCGAGGCCCCGGGCGTGCTGGGCACCAAGGCCATCAAGTGGAACTTCACCAAATTCCTGGTCGGCCGCGACGGCCAGGTCCTGCGCCGCTATGCGCCCCAGGACGCGCCGGCCAAGCTGGCGCGGGACATCGAGTCCGCGTTGGCTGCCTGATCACGCCACGCCCTGTCCATCGGGGTTTCACACGGGACGCCTGGCGCCGGCGGGCCATGCGCCATGGTTAGCATGCCTCCTGGACGCCACCACCAGGAGACAAAGCCCGTGAATGCCTTTCGCCGTACCACCCTCGCCCTGCTCACCGCCTGCACCCTGCCCATGACCACCCTCAGCGCCGCAGCCCAGGACCAGCCCGTGGTCCAGTTCATCGCCACGGGCGGCACCATCGCCATGAAGATCGACCCGGTCAGGAATGCGCCCGTGCCGGCCATCTCGGGCGACGACCTGCTGGCCACCGTGCCCGACGTGGGCAGGTTCGCCCGCATCGAGGTCAACAACCTGTCCAACGTACCTTCGGACTACATGGACCCGGCCCGCTGGGTGCAACTGAGCCAGGCCGTGCAGGCCGCGCTGGCGCGGCCCGAGGTGGCGGGCGCCATCGTCTCCCATGGCACGGACACGCTGGAGGAAACCGCCTTCTGGCTGGACCTGACCGTGCAGTCGTCCAAGCCCGTCGTGCTCATCGGCGCCCAGCGCAATGCCTCGGTCCCGGACTTTGACGGGCCGCGCAATCTGCTGAATGCCGTGCGCATTGCCGTGGATCCCCAGGCGCGCGACAAGGGTGCCATGCTGGCCATGAACAACCAGATCAATGCCGCGCGCTACGTCACCAAGACCCACACGGCCAATGTGGAAACCTTCCGCTCGGGCGAATTCGGCTTGCTGGGCGAGGTCTATCTTGACCGCGTGCGCTTTGCTTCCGTGCCCGCGCGGCGCCAGCACATTGCCCTGCAGGCCCAGTCCATGCCCGAGGTGGAAATCTTTCCCATGTACGGCGGCGCCAACGGCCAGGCCCTGCGCCAGGCCGTGGACCGCGGCGTCAAGGGCATCGTCATCGATGCCCTGGGCATGGGCAATATGAATGTGCCCATGCTGGAGGCCACCAGGTACGCCATCTCCAAGAACGTGCCCGTGGTCGTCAGCACGCGCGTGCACAACGGCCGCGTCATGCCCAGCTATGGCTTCGAGGGTGGGGGCAAGACCTCGTTCGAGGCCGGCGCCGTCATGGCCGACGACCTGCGCGCCCCCAAGGCCCGCATTCTGCTCATGCTGGCGCTGCAGGCCGGTGTGAAGGGGCAAAAGGACCTGCAGGCCGTGTTCGACCGTTGATTCCTCCGCCCCCGCCATGCGGGGGCCCTGGTCCGCCAAAGCCGCGCAAATTCATATTTGCGCGGCTTTTTTCGTGGACACTGGACCTCCCCGCCGGACAAACGGGCATTGCGGTATTTTTCTTCAGGAGGAATTCCATGCAGGACGATGATCTCGAATATGTGGGCTTTTGGGCGCGCACGGGTGCCACCCTCATCGATACCCTGATCCTGCTGGTGCTCATGCTGCCCGCACTGCTGTCCATTTACGGCTGGGAATACCTGGAGTCGGACAAATGGATCCATGGGTCGGCCGATTTTCTGATCTCGTGGGTGCTGCCCGCCATGGCCGTGGTCGCCTTCTGGCTGTGGAAGCAGGCCACTCCGGGCAAGATGGCGATTGCCGCCAGAATCGTGGATGCCCGCACCGGGCAACCCATGGACACACGGCAGGCCCTGCTGCGCTATGCGGGCTATTTCGTCTCCGCCATTCCCCTGGGGCTGGGCCTGATCTGGGTGGCCTTCGATCCGCGCAAGCAGGGCTGGCACGACAAGATCGCGGGCACGGTGGTCGTGCGGCCCAGGCACCGGGGTGTGCAGCCGGTGCGTTTTGATTGACGGGGGCGTGGCCATCGTAAAAGGCCGGGCTGCATGAAAAGGCAGAAAGAGTAGGCAGTATGGTGAGGGATGCGTCGTATTGGATTTCGCGCCATGGCGCCCCAGGAAAGGCAGGCTGATGGAAGGCTTGACGGGAGTGGTCGGCACCATCAGTGGATCCCTGCTGGCCTGGGTGCCTTTTTTGGGGCTGGCTGCCGGCTTTGCCGTGGTGATGTGGCGCACACGGTCGCTGCACTTGCTGCTGCGCAGATTCTGGCTGCTGGTGCATGGCAGCAAGGATATTCCCGATCCCGACATCCGTGCCTTTGTGGACGAGCAGACCAGCCTGCAGTCCTTTCGGCTGTTTTCAGGCGTTTCCGTCAGCACGCTGGACAACGCCAAGCTACTGATGGCCTGGTGTCGTCAGTATGGCATTCCCATCTCCAAGATCAGTGAATGCCGCGATTGCTTTGACGCAGATGAACGCAGGGTGCGGGAGGAGAGGATTCCAAGCAAGAAATTCCGTATTGCCTGTGTTCTTGGTGGAGTGTTGATCTATCTCTGTGGTACCTTGAGTCTTGGTGGCGCTTTTTATGCTGCCGATCTTGTGAAATTCCGTGCGACAGGTCGCTGGGTATTTGTGTCGGAAAATCATGTGAGCAGAGCATTTTCTATGCCATTGATGGCCTCTGCCCTGGATGTACGTGATTGCAATCATCGCGTTCCACAGAAAATCATGGAAACTGGATTTTCACCAGACGAGGTTGATGCTTTCTGCAGCACAATGGGGACTCCTGATTGGAAGCAGCGGGTTGCAGAAATAAAAAGTCAGCAACGCTGTTTCTTTGCATTGTCGGCAATGGGTTTTGCAGTTTTCTTCTATTTCTTCATATATCGTCCGGTAAATAAGTGGATTGTCGCAAAAGAAGTGAAGGAAAAGGTGCAGGCGCCAGATGCCTCCTCCGCATCCATATCGAGTGTGGATTCCACTGATGTCAAATCAGGGCCATGAGTCGTTATCCATTTTGATGGATATTCCAGATTGAGAGCTGGTTTTAATTGATGCAAGACAGGATTGCTTTCTGTGCCATCAAGAATGCTTGCGATTTTCAACAGATATTGAATCGAAGTTGACAATCCAGGGCATCAACGCAGAAGCAAGCAGGAGGGAGCGACAAGGCGAAATTGATATCTGTACTGGTGATTTGCGCAGATACCGGCCTTTCAGCATGCGCGAGCGCACTGACAGTTCGGTCCAGCCGAGGACACCATCGGACTTGCCTCTTCGGGCATGCCGGCAGGAAATTGAAGTGGCTCGGGATGGCCGCCATGGCCGGAACACCCGGCCTTGGGGCCGTGCAGGGGCCGGACGGTGGTCCAGGCACCAAGGACCGATGCGCTGAAGCGCAGCGTCTTGCGCGTCGGGTCATTTGGCTGCGCATGCACGGCTTGCCGCCGCCAGCCGGCAATGAAAAACTGCTCGCGGCCCATGTGCGCTGCCCCCGCAGGTGATCGCAGGGCCCTCCTCAAACCAAGCAGTTTCCGGCCCTGCCACCCGGAGATTCCGTCGGGACAGGCACAACCCATGGATGTCAAAACCATCGCGTGCGCTCTGGTGGCCGCATGCACGCTGTACGCACCCGTTCCATCGCCCGCACAGACCACCACCTATACCCTGTCTGCGGGAAATTACCGGCATCTCCTGGATTTCACGGAATGCCCTTCAGGCACCTGCCGCAATTTCACCGCGGCGATGAAGCCCGGCGGGTCCATTGCTTTCTCTGCGCCTGTGACGCAGGACAACAAGCACCGTATCCGCTCATTGCTGGAGTCGTTTGATTTCCATGACGGGGTGGAGAGCTTTTCGCACGGCGATGCGCGTGTCCATGTGTCCGATATCCAGGCCTTCTTCCAGCCTGATGGCCAATGGGGCGGGATGCGCATTGTTTTGCTGAAATGGCTGACGGGTACGGTGCCCCACGGAGCCCATCCCTTGAATTCCTCCCAGGCCGACCGTTTCACACTGCTGGACCTGGGTGGCCCGTATGCATTCGCCGCGCGCAATTACTGGTGTGCCGAGCTGGAACCCGGCGCGGAGAAAGCCTGCCGCTCCTGGCAAGGCGGCTCGGTGGACGGCGCAGACGGGTTTTCCAGCGCGCTGGCCCCCCACCAAGGGCTTTGGACGGTTTCCGTGGCTCCCGTCGTCGCTCCTGCCCCTGCACCGGATGCCACGCCAGTGGCCAGGCAACCTCGCCAAGCCGGCCGTGAATCTCCGTGCCGCAACTGACCAATGCCCACGGCCCGGCGCCAGGGACTATGGTGGGGCGAGAGCGGCTGGGCCGGCCTGCTGCAGTTGCCGGATCACGGTAGCCAGTTGCCTGGCGCTCCAGCGTGCCTGGGCATCGGTCAGGGCCGTATAGCCCAGGACCAGGGCAGGCGGGGGGGATGGTGAGCTCCCTTGCCAGAACGAGGCCAGGCCCTGCAGCGCCAAGCCCCGCTGCGCCGCAGATGCGATGACGGCGGCCTCGCTGACGCCCGGGGGCAGGCGCAGGACAAAGTGAAAGCCCGCGTGCAGGCCCTGGCCGAGCTCGGCGGGCAGGCCGGCGGTGCGCAGCTCGGCCAGAACCAGGTCGCGGCGGCGTTGGTGGCGCAGGCGTGTGCGCTGCAGGTGGCGGGTGAAGGCGCCGCTGGCCATGAAGTCGGCCAGGGCCAGCTGGTCCAGCACGGCATTGGCGCGGCCGGTGGCGGCGCGCAGGCAGATGAGGGCGGACAGGTGACGGGGCGGCGCGACGATATAGCCTATGCGCAGGGCCGGGAACAGGGATTTGTTGAAGCTGCCGCACAACAGCACGCGGCCTGTGGTGTCCTGGCTTTTGAGGGCGGGCAGGGGCGCGGTTTCGTAGCTGAAGTCGCTGTCGTAGTCATCTTCGATGAGCGTGGCATCGTGCTCCTGGGCCCATTGCAGCAGTTCGGTGCGGCGCCGGGGCGAAAGGGCCACCCCCGTGGGCGCCTGGTGGGCGGGCGTGAGATAGGCCGCGCCGGCCCCGCTGTGTTTCAGGTCCTGCACCTTCATGCCTTCGCCATCCACGGCGACGGCCACGGTGGCGCAGCCGCGCAGCGCAAAGAGCTCGGCGGCACCGCGGTAGCCGGGGTCTTCGATGGCCACGCGGGCCGGGCGGGCTTCCCGGGCCAGGAACTGGGCGCAAAGGTCGATGGCATGGCGTATGCCGGTGACGATCAGGATGTCGCCGGGCGTGCAGACCACGCCGCGTGCCAGGGCCAGGTGGCGGCAAATGGCCTCGCGCAGTGCGGGCAGGCCGCGCGGATCGGAGGCGTGGAGCAGGCCGGGCTCCAGGGCCTGGGCGGCGCGGGCTACGCTGGTGCGCCAGGCCTTGAGGTCCAGGGCCATGGTGTCGGGCAGCCGCGCCACAAAGGGCTGCCCGGCGCGCACGGCGGGCACCGCGGGCTCTGCCGTGGCAACGCTGGCGCAAGCCGGGGTGGTGGCCGGTGCGGCCCGCAGAAAGTGTTCGGGCAATGGGTCGCTGACGCGCGTGCCACGGCCCACGGTGGCTTGCAGATAGCCTTCCTGGGCCAGGCGCTCGAACGCCAGTTCCACCACGCCGCGCGACACGGCCCAGCGGGTCGCCAGGGTGCGCGTGGAGGGCACGGGCTGGCCAGGCCCCAGCAGGCCTGTGGCGATGGCGCCGGCCATCTGGCGGTAGACCCAGTCCTGCCGGCTTTCGCCCGGTCGTGGGGGCATGGAGGGCAGATCGGGCGTGTTGCGGGGTGAGGTGTCTGGCATGGGGTAGGGGGCGACGCAGGCCTCCATGATGCGCCGGGCCGTGTGGCCTGGCCGCCATGGCGGAAAGTGGCCCGGTGGCGCGTGCGACAACCGGCCCTGGCGTGCGCGCCGGTGTCGTTTTTAGACTGTCGGTCACTTGATCCCGAGGATTGCCATGCCGGCCGCCATTTCCGCCCACGATCTCCACGCGCCCATCGGTGTGTTCGATGCCGGCATCGGCAGCTATGGCCTGGTGCAGGTGGTGCGCCGGCATTTTCCGCAGCAGGACATTCTGTATCTGGCCGACCGGGCCAGCTTTCCCTATGGCGCCAAGTCCCGGCGGGCGCTGGCGCAGGTGGTGGACAAGGCCATCCACGCCCTGGCCGAACGGGGCGCGCAGGCCGTGGTGCTGGCCTCCAATGCGCCTTCCGTGATGGTGCTGGACGAGGTCGCGCCCCGGCACCGCCTGCCCGTGCTCGGCATCTACCCGCCCGTGGCCCGGGCGCTGGAAGCCACGCGCAGCGGCCAGGTGGCCCTGCTGGGCGTGCGGTCCCTGGTGCAAAGCCGCGAAATCCAGGCCTATGTGCAGCGCGAGGCGCGGGGCCGGCCCGTGGCCCTTGTCGATGCCTCGTCCCTGGTGGCCCTGGTGGAGGACGGCAGCTTCCTGTCGCGGCCCGAGGACACGTGGCGGCAGGTGGCGGCCTTCATGGCGCAGTTGCTGCGCGACCACCCGGGCACCGATGTGTGCACGCTGTCATCCACACATCTGCCCTGGCTGCAGCCCTGCTTCGAGGCGGCGGCACCCGGCGTGCGCTTTCTCGATCCGGCCGAGTCCCTGGTGCCGCAGCTGGCACCCCATGTGCGCACCCATGCCTCGGGGCGGGCCGGCATGACGCTGTGCCTGGCGACGGCCAGCGAGGCCCAGCCCCTGCAGGGGCTGGTGGAGATGCTGGACCTGCTGGGCGTGGACCTTCAGCCGCAACGGATCCACATCGACCAGATGCGTTTTCAATCCTCGTCCAGTCCCGGCTGATCCACCACGAAGCCCGCGTAGTCCTGGTCGCAGTGGATGCACTGCTGCAGGAACAGTTCCAGGTTGTCGGCATGGAACCAGATCAGGCCCAGGTCCGGGTCGCAGAGCATGTCGGCCTGTTCGCCGGCTTCGGCATCCGCGAAGCCGTCCAGCTCCATTTCCTCGCTGAACTCCTGCAGGTCGTCGCAGCCCGCGAACATTTCGTGGTCCAGGCTGCCGATGCGCCCGCGCAGGCTGCCGCGCAGCACTTCCACGAAGGGGTTGCCTCCGTGGTCGTGGCCTATGACCATGAAGTGCGAGGCAAACAGGTTGTCGCGCTGGTGTGCCTCCACGTCGTAGTGCTCCGAACCCGCGCGAAAGTGGTGCAGCACGCGCAGGTCGGCATGCGTGCCCTGGGGCTCGTCGTCCTCCAGCAGGTAGGCGCCGCGGTCGGGATCGGCTTGCAGCCGCGTGAAGTCCAGACCGTTCTGTGCGCTCAGAAACTGCGCATAGGCGTCCGAAAAGCCTTGCTCGGCCTGGTAGTCGCGCACGGCCTGGGTGTCGGGCATAGCCAGGCCGAAGGGGTTGGGAAAGCGCACTTGCATGGGGCAGATCCTCTGGAAAGAAAAGGGGTCGCGCGGCGCGCGGGCTGGGCCCGCCGCATGGTGCCGTAGGGATGTGACAGTTGCGCGGCAGCGCGCCGGGGCGGTGCCACGCGGATCACGGCGTCACCACCAGGCGTGAATGCCCCAGGCCGCCGCCCTTCTCGACCTTGACCTGCACGGGAATCCTTTCCTTGAGCGCTTCCACGTGGCTGATGATGCCGATGGTCTTGCCGCTGGCGTTGAGCGAGTCCAGGGCCGAGAGCGCGACTTCCAGGGTGTCGGCGTCCAGGGTGCCGAAGCCTTCGTCGAGGAAGAGGGAATCGATCGAGGTCTTGTGGCTGACCAGGTCGGACAGGGCCAGAGCCAGGGCCAGGCTGACCAGGAAGGCCTCGCCGCCCGACAGCGTGCGCGTGTCACGCGCGCTGTCGCCCTGCCAGCTGTCCACGATGTCCAGCTCCAGCTCGCCATCGGGCTTGCGGCGCAGCAGGTAGCGGCCATGCAGCCGCTGCAGGTGCCGGTTGGCCAGGTGCAGCAGATGGTCCAGGGTCAGGCCCTGGGCGAAGCGGCGGTATTTGTCGCCCTTGGCCGAGCCGATCAGGCCGTCCAGGCGCTGCCACAGGTCGCTGTCGCTGGCCTGGGCCGCGATGCGTTCGAACAAGGCCTGCCGGCCCTGGCGGCGGCGCTGGTCGTCGGCCAGCTGGTTGCGGGTACCGCCCAGCTGTTCGCTCAGGGCTGCGCGGCGCTCTTCCAGCGCGTGCAGGCGGGCCTGGATTTCCTGCGGTGCCATCTCGGTCAGGGCCTGGGCCTGCAGCCTGGCGTGGGCGTGCCGGGCGGCTTCGAGCAGCGTGGCCGTGCGCTGCTGCGCGGCCTGCAGTTGCTCGCGCACCATGGTCAGGCGCTGGCGTTCGGGTGCCGGCAGCAGGGCTTGAAGATAGGTGGGCTCATCGGCAAAGGGGCTGGCGGCCAGGGCGGTCTGCCATGTGGCCAGGTCTCCGGCCAGCTGTTCGCACTGGCGGGCCAGTGTGGCCCGGGCCTGCTGCTGCTGGCCTTGCAGGGCGTCCTGCTGCCGGGTGAGGGCGGCAATGTCGCTGGTGCACTCGGACAGGGCCTGGGGCAGCTGTTCCAGGGGCGGCAAGGGCGATGAAGGCGGCTGCGCCGGCGCCGGGCCGGCGAGGTGGCGCAGCCCTTCCCACTGCGCGCCCCAGTGCCGTACCTCGGTTTCGGCGGCATGGCATTGCTGGCGCTGCAAGGCCATGGACTGGGCCAGCTGCTGCAGGTCGCGCTGGGCCTGCTGCCAGCGCTGCCATTCGGATTCGCGTGCCTGCAGCCAGGATGGGGCATCGTCCGGCAGGCCGTGGCCGGTTTCCTTCAGCGAGGCCTGCAATTGCGCGGCCAGGACTTGCGCCTGGGCCTGCAGGTCGCCGATGGCCTGCAGCAGTTCCTCGCGGCGCACGGTGTGGTCCGCCAGGGCCTGGCGGTGCAGTGCCAGCTGGCCTTGTGCGGCCTGCGACGCCTGGCTGCCTTGGTGGACGGCCTCCCTGGCCTGCAGCACGGCCTGCTCGCCCTGCTCGGCGGCCTGTACGGTGCGCCGCAGCGTGTCCAGCTGTTCGGCGCAGGTCTGTGCCGATGCGGCCAGCGGCTCGGCCTGCCGCCAGCTGTCGGGTGTCAGTTGCAGGGAGGGTGCGAGGGCCTGCCATGCGCCGTGCCAGCGCGCAACGTCGCCTTCCAGCTCGCCCGCCTGGCGCTGGCGCGCGGCCTCCGCAGCCATGCAGGCGGCCAGGGCGGCACGTGCCGTTTCACCCTGGACCTGCAGGGTGTCGAGCTCGTCCTGCTTGCTGCGCAGTGCCGCCTCGGTGGCAGAGGCGTCCAGCGCTTCGTAGGCGGCCACGGCCGGGTGCTCGTGCGCGCCACACAGCGGGCAGGGCTGGCCGGGCCGCAGCGCGTGGCGGTGCTCGGACAGGCTTTGTATGCGCTGCTCCTGGGCGAGCAGCCGTTGCTTGTCCGCGACCTGTTCCTTGACGTTCCTGTACTGCTGCCGCAGGGCCTGCAGGGTTTCGTCCTGGGACCGTGCCTGCGCCTGGCCCTCGCGCAATTCCAGCTCCAGCGCCGCCTGCTGGCGTGCCAGTTCGCGCCGCTGCGTGGCCAGGTCTTGCGCCTGCTGCCATTGGTGCAGGCGGTCCTGTTCGGCATGCGCGCGTGCGCGCAGCTCGGCCATGCCGGCACTGCCCTGAAGGCGTTGCGCCTGCGCCTGCTGCGCGCTTTGCAGCGTGGCGGTGGCGCGGGCCAGGGCGTCGCTGGCGGACTGGACCTGGGCCGCGCCGGCTTCGGCACTTTGCATCAGGCGGGCCTGTTCGGCATCCATCCTGTGCAGGGCCTGCTGCTGGCTGGCTGCCTGCTGTTGCTGGCTGGCGCGCAGCTGGAACTGCTGGCGCCAGCCGCCCAGGCGCTCGCCCAGCAGCGCATGGGATGCATGGCTGGCGCAGAACTGTTCCAGCGCCTGGTGCTCGGCCTGCTGGCGGTCCAGGCTGTCCTGCGCAGCCTGGGCGATGCGGGAGGAAAGGGCCAGGGCATGGTGGTGCCGGTGCAGCAGCCTGGACTGGGTCTGCAGCTGCTGGTCGCACAATTGCTGCAGTTGCCGGCGACCCTGCTCGCAGGCTTGCGTGCCGTGTTGCCAGGCCTGGTGCAGCGGTTGCAGCGCCAGGGCGGGCGTGTCACGGGCCAGTCGCTGCAGTTCGGGGGCGGCCTGCTCCAGCGCGCGGACGGCCTCGGCGCAGCCGGTGCCTGCGTCCTGCAGCGCCTGCGCGGCCTGGGCCAGTTGTTCCTGCCATTGGTGCTGGGCCTGGATGCCCAGGTATTCGGCCTGCAGCACGGCCTGCTCGGCCACCAGACTTTCGGCCTGGGCCTGCAGCGCGTCGCAGGCTTCGGGCGTGAGCAATTCCACGCCGTCGGCCTGGGCCTGGAGCTGGTCCAGCTGCTGGCGCGCCTGGCGTGCCTGCTCGTAGACGTTTTGCGATATCCGGCTGTAGATTTCCGTGCCCGTCAGTTCTTCGAGCAGTCCGGCGCGGTCGTTGGCGCTGGCATGGAGAAAGGCCGCGAATCCGCCCTGGGCGAGCAGCATCGATTTTGTGAAGCGCGCGAAGTCCAGGCCGGTGATGCTGGCCACACGTTCGAGCTTGTCCTTGGTCTGGCTGCTGAGGATGGTGCCGTCGCCGCGTGCCAGTTCCACCTTGGGTGCCTGCAGGGCGCCATCCGCCTTGTCGCGTGCGCGGCGCTGGCTCCAGAAGGCGCGGTAGACCTGTCCCTTGACCTCGAATTCGACCTCGGCCAGGCAGTCGGCCGTGTGGCGCGTCATGAGGTCATTGGCCGAGACCGAGATGTTCCTGAGACGCGGCGTCTCGTGGTACAGCGCCAGGCAGATGGCGTCCAGCAGGGTGGACTTGCCCGCGCCCGTGGGGCCGGTGATCGCGAACAGCGCATTGCCCGCAAAGGGCAGCTGGCGGAAGTCCAGCCGCCATTCGCCCTTGAGGGAGTTGAGGTTCTTGAGTCTGAGCGTGAGTATTCTCATGCGCCGGCCTCCGTGTCGCCGGCCAGGCCCTGGACCACGGCGCGGTAGCGCCGGGTCAGGGCCTGGGCCAGGGCCGGTTCCAGGCTTTCCTGCGCCAGGCGGCGCGAGAAGACCTCGTCGGGGCTGATGTCGCGCAGGGATTCGCCCTCGCGGGCGGCCATGGCCGGTGCGCTGCGGCCGCGCTGGCGCCGCACCCGCAGCAGTTCCACGGGAAGGTCCTGGGCCAGGGCCTCGACGCGCTCGGTCAGCTGGGCGAGGTAGTCGTCCTGCTCCACCACCACCTCCAGCCACAGCGGGCGGTCTGGCAGGGCGCCATGGTCGGTGGCGGCGGCCTTCATCCGGGCGGGCAGGGCGTCCAGGCTGGCACTGATCGAGGCCATGGGCTGCCAGCAGGGCACAGCCAGGGGTGTGACGGCCTGCAGGCCCTCGGGGCCCAGGTCCACCAGCAGCACCTGCTTGGCCTGGCGGGCCTCGTCAAAGCTCAGTGCGATGGGCGATCCGCTGTAGCGTATGTGCTCCAGGCCGCCCACCTTCTGCGGCTGGTGGATATGGCCCAGGGCCACATAGTCGGCAGGCGGAAAGGCGGCCGTGGGAAAGGCGTCCAGCGAGCCCACGTAGATCTCGCGCACGGATTCGCTGCTGCTGGCGCCCACGGTGGTGAGATGGCCCGTGGCGACAATGGGCAGGCTGCGGCCCAGGGCCTCGCGGCGTTGCAGGGCGGCTGTGTAGACCTGCTGGTAGCAGTCCTGTATGGCGAGTTGCAGGGCCTGCTGCTTTTGCTCGGCGCTCTGGCCGGCCTGGCTGAGCACCAGGTCGCGCGGGCGCAGGAAAGGCAGTGCGCAGACCAGGCAGCCAGGCTCGGCGGACCGGTCGGCAGGGTGCCGGGGCGCCAGCTCCACCACGTGCCGGGCGGGGGTGTCCAGGGCCGCGATCACGGTGGTGTCCAGGCGGGCCAGCAGCTCGCGGCTTTCCTCCAGCGTGGCCACGGAGTCGTGGTTGCCGCCCAGCAGCACCAGGGCCACGCCCTTGGCATGCAGGCCGACGACGAGCTGGTTGCAGAGTTCGCGCGCATAGCTGGGCGGCGCGCCGGTATCGAAGAGATCGCCCGCGATGAGCACGGCATCGACGGACCGGGCATCCACCTGCTCCAGCAGCCAGGCGATGAGCGCGGCATGTTCGGCCTGGCGGCTTTTGCCCATGAAGTGTTGGCCCAGGTGCCAGTCGGAGGTGTGGAGGAGTCGCATGTGTGGATGGGGCGTGGGTACAGGGTCCGCCGCGGCGACAGTATGCGGCCCACGCACCTGGGCGACAGCCATGCCCTGCGCTGCCGCTACCATTGCCGCACATATCCACAAAGGAGACAGGCATGTTCAGCCACGTCATGGTCGGGGTCAACGACCTGGAAAAGTCCCGGCAGTTCTACGACGCGTTCCTGGGGGCGCTCGGCATTGCGCCGGGCAAGGCCAACCACAACCGCTATTTCTACCGCAGCGCGGGTGGCACTTTTGCAATTTCCACACCCATCAACGGCGAGTCGGCCTGCCACGGCAATGGCGCGACCACGGGCTTCGTGGCCCAGTCGCCCGAGCAGGCCGAGGCGGCCCATGCGGCCGGCGTGGCGGCCGGTGGCGTGAGCTGCGAGGATCCGCCGGGCTGGCGCGAGGCATCGCCCGGAGGTCGCCTGTTCCTGGCCTATCTGCGCGACCTCGACGGCAACAAGCTGTGCCTGATGCACCGTCCTCCCAAGGCCTGAGGCGCGCCTGAAACCGGTGCGGGCGCGGGGCGGCAAATACCGCAGCGCGCCCCACGGCGCGGCCCCTGCGCCATACTCGCGGCCTTGGCGCCCGTCCGGGGGCCTTTCCAAGGAGCATGCGTGCAATCGGCAAGTGAGCAGTGGTTCGACGAGGCCTACTACCAGCGTTTCTACTTCGACAAGAAGACCAGCGTGGTCGACCCCGAGCATGTGAACCGGCTGGGCACTTTCGTGTGTTCCTACCTGAGCTATCTGCGTGTGCCCGTGCGGCGGGTGCTGGATGTGGGCTGCGGCATCGGGCTGTGGCGCGAGGCCGTGCAGCGCCATTTCCCCGCAGCCAGCTACCACGGCGTGGAATTGAGCGAGTACCTGTGCGCGCGTTACGGCTGGGAGCGTGGTTCGGTGGTGGACTACGCGGCCCATGATCCGGACCAGCCCTTCGATCTGGTGATCTGCCAGGGCGTGCTGCCCTATCTGAGCCCGCCGGACCTCAAGCGGGCGTTGGCCAATCTGGGCCGGCTCAGCCAGGGGGCCCTGTATGTGGAGGCCGTCGCGCGCGAGGACTACGAGCGCGACATCATCGATGAGGATCTGACCGACCCGCGCCTGTTCCGCCACCGCGCCGACCTGTACCGGCGCGGGCTGGCCGAGCATTTCAAGGAGCTGGGCGGAGGCGTGTGGATGAGCCGCCGCGCCGGGCTGCCCCTTTTCGAGCTGGAATGCGTGGGGGGCTGAGCATGGCCCCGGAGGTGGAGAGCCCGAAGGTTGCGCAGGGCGATGCCCCGGTGCCGCTGTCCTATCTGCGTGGCGTGGATTCGGGCGTGGTGCCACATGCCGTATCGCGCCTGCGCACCCAGCGGCTGGCCCGCAGCACGCGCCCCTTTCTGTCGCGTGGCGGTCCGCGCGGCGAGCGCTGCGATGGCTGCAGGCTGCGGCCATCGCACTGCCTGTGCGCGCTGCGGCCTCAACTGGACACCCAGGCCGGCGTTTGCCTGCTGATGCACGATGCCGAGCCGCTCAAGCCCAGCAACACGGGCTGGCTGATCGCCGACGTGGTGGCCGAGACCCATGCCTTTGGCTGGTCGCGCACTGCTGCCGATCCGGACCTGCTGGCCCTGCTCGGCGATGCGCGCTGGCAGCCCTTCGTGGTATTTCCGGGCGAGTTCGTCGAGCCGCCCGGGCGCGTGGTCCAGTCCCTGCCCGCGCCCGATGCGGCGCTGTCCGGGCATGCGGGCCGGCGCCCGCTGTTCATCCTGCTGGACGCCACCTGGCCCGAAGCGCGCAAGATGTTCCGCAAAAGCCCGTACCTGGACCGTTTCCCGGTGCTCAGCCTGCATCCCGACCAGGTCTCGCGCTACCGGCTGCGCCGCTCCACGCGCGAAGACCATTTCTGCACCAGCGAGGTGGCCGCCCTGTGCCTGGAACTGACCGGCCATGCCCAGGACCGGCGCGCGGGCCGTGTGCTGGAGCGCTATCTGGCCCTGTTCACCGAACACTATCTGCGCGCCAAGAACCAGCAGCCCGTGGATTGGCAGGGGCCAGCACACCGCAGTCTGCAGGACGCGCTCTCATCCAGCTGTACGCCGCAGTCTTAAAAATAATAGCGCTCAAGGCTTGTCATGCATGGCATGCCCTGCGTTTTGTTCCAAATTGTTGACGTGTGCATCGGCTGGATCAGACCCCTGGGGCGAAGTCTTGCCTGCGCCGGCTCCGCCGTGTGCCGGCATGGCATGCGGCGGGTGGCGCACACCTCCTGTTACGGATGGCGCAGAGGCCCTGCCCATACTCGCAGCGTGCGTTGGAGGGGCGGCCGGAAGGCACCCGAATGTCCATGAGAACCTGGTTCGGCGGCAGTGATGGCTAGAATCGGCCCTCGCTGAAATCCTCGGCCGCGCCATGCTCCGCATGGCCTGTCCCGTGCACGGTGGTCTGCCCCTGAGGGGATGCCCCCACTTCCCGGCAGCCGCATCGCGGCGGCGTGCAGCGTACGCTGCACCGCTCCCGGGGAGGGAACTTGGGAGCCGTGCCGTCTCTCTTATCGCGCTGGGTCATGCGTGCGCCCCTGCCAGGGCCGGCCGCGCCATGTCCGCGTGCTCCATGTTCCATGGGGTTTGTTCATGGCCCGGGGCGAGTCCCCGGCGTTGGAAAGGTGTCTGGTTTTGGTCGTGAAGGATTACAAACTGCGCTACAACAGCGCCCTCGACGGGTTGCGCGGCGTGGCGATCTTGTTGGTCATCTTGTCGCATGCCCATGTGCCCATGTTCGACGGTGCATTCTTCGGGGTGGACCTGTTTTTCGTGCTCAGCGGCTTTTTGATCACCTCGCTGCTGCTGATGGAGTACAGGTCCGAGGGGCGCATCGGCTTCTGGCGCTTTTACCGGCGCCGGTTCTTCCGGCTCATGCCTGCGCTGGCCCTGTTCCTGGCCGCCTACTGCATCTTCGCGCCCATGCTCTGGCCCGAGCTGGACGACATTTATTCGGACGCCCTGGTGTCCATCCTCTACCTGGCCGACTATGGCATCGCCTTCTTCGACAGCCCCGACACGCTGCTGCATATGTGGTCGCTGTCGGTGGAGGAGCATTTCTACCTGATCTGGCCGCCTCTGCTGGTGCTGCTGCTGCGCTACTCCAGGCCCGGCCAGTTGTGGCGGCCGATCGCCCTGCTGTGGGTGCTGAGCTGGCTGTGGCGCGTCTACTGGGTCGACCAGGGCCAGCAGTTCTACGAGATCTTCTTCCGCTTCGATACGCGCGCCTCGGGCCTGTTCGCGGGCGCACTGCTGGCTGCGCTGATGGTGGAGCGTCCCGACTTCGCGGCCGCCGTCAAGGCGCGCATGCACCATGCCATGTGGCTGCCCCTGGCCGTGCCCCTGCTCATGGCCCTGGAGTGGGACAACCAGGATGCCATGCTCTGGGGCATCACCGTGGTCGAATGCGCCGCCGTGGTCATCCTGGTGGCGGTCAGCCAGGGCTCGGGCCTGGTGCACGACATGCTGTCCAGTCCCACCCTGGTGAAGCTGGGCCGCCTGTCCTATGGCGTCTATCTCTGGCACTACCCCGTGGTGCGCTATCTACGCGCCGAGTTTTCCTGGCCCGTGGTCGTGGTCCTGGGCCTGGCCATCTCGCTGGCGCTGTCGGCGCTGTCGTTCTATACGGTGGAGCGCTGGGCGCTGCGCTGGCGCGATGGCGAGGACCACAAGCCGCGTGGCCGCGAACCGCAGCCCCAGGTGGCCTGAGGCGCCACGCCATTTCCCGAATCAAGGAGGCCCCGCGGCCTCCTTTTTTCTGCCCTGCTTTTCAGAAGCCCGCGCCCGGCTGGGCCAGGTACAGGGTTTCGGCGGGCGTGCTCTGGCGGTCCAGGATGGGGTTGCGGTGGGGAAAGCGGCCGTAGCGCGCGATGACCTCGTGGTGGCGCCGTGCATAGTCCAGCGTGCCGGCCAGGAATTCACGCACGGCGGGCGCAGCCGCTGCCGCCTCGTCGGCCAGGGCCTGGAAGGCCGCCACGCTGCGGTTCTGCAGGGCCAGGTCCTCGGCATGCTCCAGCGGCAGATAGCAGAAGATGCGGGCCACGGCAGGGATGTCGGTATCCCGGTCATGGCCCTGGTCCATGCCATCCAGGGCCAGCTGCAAGGCCCGGTCATCGCCCGCGAAGCTGCGGGGCGTGGCCCGGAACAGGTTGCGCGTGAACTGGTCCAGCAGCACGATCAGCGCCAGCCGGCCCCGGGCCGTGGCAGCCCAGCCGTCGAGGCGGCCTGCGAGGGCCTCGTCGACCAGAGGGCCGAAGCGTGCGCGAATGTCGGCGTCGGTCGCATCGGACTTGATGAACCACAGGTTCTTGCGCTCCAGCGCCTGCCCGTTGGATGGCCGCGCAGCTCCCAGCCAGTAGGTAAGCACGTCGTCGATGCGAGGGTCTTGGGCATGGGCGTTCATGGGCGGTCGGCGGCGATTGGACAAGCCCTGATTGTGCAGCGCCCTGTGCCTTGGCGTCAGCCGCGGTGTGGAAGATGCCTGCCTACAGATTTTTCACAGCCTTGATAAGTGTCTGTCAACAGGATTGGGCACAGCTTATCTGATGAATATCCACAGGTTGCTCGGTCGCTTTCGCGGGATTGCCTATTCAGAAGGCGACATGGTGCCGAGATTGTTCCTGGCGATGGCGCGGAATGCCGGGGAAATGCGCGGGTCTTGGGCGGCGGACTGCCAGAACCGGCAGGCCAGGTCCCAGGCCTGGGGCCATTCGGCCAGGGTGGCGGCCGAGGGCCGCATCTGCCGGACGCTGAACTCGCGCTCCACGATTTCGCCGTTGATGGGCATGTACAGCATGGGCAGCATGTCGTAAGTGGGCGAAAGCGCCCAGTCGCCCTGGGCCTGGGGCAGCACGAAGGAGATATTGCCGTAGTGCCTGTCGGTATTGGCGATGAGCTGGCCATAGGCTTCCAGAAGCCGCAGCGTGCGCGCATCGGCTTCGGTGACCAGGCCGCGCGCGGCCAGGCGGCCGGCCGTGGCGGCCCAGTTGTCCACCTCGCCGATGTACTGGGCATTGAGCACCTGCAGCGAGACCATGCCGATGCGGCCCGGGCTGGCCTGTGCCGAGGCGTCCTGGGCGCGGTCGAAGCGCTCGGATTCCAGGAAGGCACGGCCACCGTCGAGAAAGAGCTGCGTGCGTGCGGCGGGCAGCCCGGCCTGGGCCAGGGTGTGCAGGGCCAGGTGCTCGCACACCAGCAGGTCGCGTATGCGCTGTTCGGCCGGAGCGTCGCCGGCCGGCGAGAACTTCACGATGACGCTGCGCCCGGCCGTGATGCAGCAGAATTTGGGCTGCTCGCCGCCCGCGGAGGACCCCGGGTGCGTACCCTGCATGGCCTGCATGGCCAGGCGCGGGTAGTCGGCTGGCGAGTCGGCGCGCAGGCTGCGGCCGGGCAGGCTGTGAAAGCGCTGGAAGGCCGCGCTGCCGACGATGAGGTTGCCCGGCAGGTCCTCGCCGAACAGGGCCAGGGCGCGCAGCACGTCGTCTTCGCCCCACTGGCGCGGATCGCCGCCCAGCTGCAGTTCGGGATGGCTGTGGGCGAAGCTGCGGCCGATGAAGCCCTGGGGGCGCATGTCGTCCAGGAACCAAGGCAGGCCGTCATGCCGCTCGCTGAGGCCGTCGGTCTCGTCCACCCAGAAGCCGCCGCCATGCAGGGCGATCATGCTGCCGAAGGGCGAAGGCCGGCCCTGGGTGTCCACGCGCATCAGTGCCACGTCCGCGCCCACACCGGCCACCTGGCGTGGCAGCACATAGCGCTGGGTGCGCGCCGCGCCCACCTTGCGCACGCGCCCCGACCGGATCAACGGCGCCAGCGCGCGCGACACCGTGGGCTGGCTCACGCCCAGCTGTTGCTGCAGCTCGCGCCCGCTGAGCACGCCGCCCTGGCGGCGCAAGGCTTGCAGTGCCTGCTGGGATAGGTCTTCGGTGGCCATGGTGAATAGATTGATGAATGCATTTGATCTGGGTTCAATCTATTGAAAATCAACAGGATATGCAAATCAAGGAATGAATTTATGAATGGATATCCATGGCCAGGCGAAAAAAACCGCACCACCGACCCGGGGGCTGGCGGCGCGGCCAAGGCTGGCTGGCGCGCGGTCAGAAGGCGTGGGTGATGCCCAGGCTGATGCCGCTGGCGCGGTTCTTGTTGCCAACGCCCTGGTAGCCGTTCTTCCACTTGGTCGTGTCCAGTTCCAGGAACAGGCTGGTGCGCTTGGACAGCTGGTAGTCCACGAAGCCGATCAGGCGCTGGAAGCCGTCATCGCCCTGACCCGTGCGCTCGCGGTCGACCTTGTAGTAGCCGCCGTTGAGGCCGATGACGGGGGTGATGGCATAGCGTGCGCCCAGGGCCAGCACCTTGTTGGTGGTGGTGGCCGTATCGCCGGTCTCGGCCTTGTTGCGGCCGTAGTTGAGCATCAGGCGCAGCTCGCCCGTGCTCCAGGCGCCGCCCAGGTTGTAGGCGTCGAGCGTGCGGCCGCTGGCGTCGTGGAACTGGGTGTAGGCGCTGGTCAGCACCAGGTTGTCCTGGCGCCAGTCCAGGCCCAGGCCGCGCGTGTCCAGGCGCGAGGCCGAGACGCCGGTCTCGCCGAAGCTGTACATGGCCCGCGCGGTCAGGCCGCCGAAGCTGCCCGAGTACTTGATGGAGTTGTTGACGCGGTTGGAGCCGACCTTGGTATTGGTAGCGCCCCATTCGTTGTTCAGGCCGTGGCCCGTGAGGCTGGTGACCTGGATGTTGGGGTTCAGGCCCGCAAAGCGCAGGGCGATGGGGTCGACCAGGCCCACGGAGTCCGAGATCAGCGTGTTCTGGCGGCCGGCCGTCACGGCGCCCCAGTGGCCCGACAGGCCCACGGTGGCCGCGCGGTCGAAGACCCCGGCTACGCCGCCGATGCCGCCCACGTCGGCGCTGAGCGTGGACTCCATGTTGAAGGTGGCGCGCAGGCCGCCGCCCAGGTCCTCGACACCACGCAGGCCCCAGCGGCTGGTCGGGCCCACGCCGCTGTTGACCGAGCCCATGCTGCCCGCGGCCGGCGCATTGGCGCCCGACAGACCGGTTTGCGTGCGCACCGACAGGTCGATGATGCCGTAGAGGGTGACGCTGCTGGTGGACTGGGCGAGGGCCGGCGTGCAGGCGCAGCCTGCCGCCAGCAGGGCGAGGGTGAGTTGTCGGCTCATGGTGTCTCCTTGGTTTTTCTGGGAACGGGAACTTTTCGAGCGGCCGAGTTTCCGTAAGCCACCAGGGATTGCCTATGCCGCGGCTGCACTAGCAGCTATGTCGTTTTGCGCTGGAGCGCGGCGGCGCTCGGTGCGGGGCAACATCCATCGGCAGGACAGGGGATAGGACCTGGGTCGACAATGGCTGCAATAAAAAACATAGCGTCATGTGCCTGTCATGCATGGCGCTGCAGAGTTCCGTTTGGTTTTTCAGGGTCTGGGATCGACGTCATGAATCGCCGCTCTTTGTTGATGGTGGTGGCAGCGGGCTGCAGCCTGGCTGCCACCGGGTGTTCGGGTAAGTCCGTACCGGGCAACGTCACGGTTTCGCGACAGAAACTGCAGGAGGTGGTGGCCCAGCGCTTTCCCCGCCAGTTCCCCGTGGCCGGCATGCTGCAGCTCAAGCTGCACTCGCCCACCGTGGGCCTGCTGCCCGAGCGCAATGCGCTCAATGCCGTGCTGCAGGCCGAGCTGGCCGGCCCCGTGCTGCGCCAGGCCTACAACGGCCGCATGGACCTGGACTTCTCGCTGCGCTACGAGCCCACGGACCGCACGCTGCGCGCCCACCAGATCCGCGTCAACAGCCTGGCCATCGACGAACTGGCGCCGGCCATGAGCGACATGCTCACCACCTATGCCAGCGCCGTGGCCGAGCAGGCCCTGGGCCAGGTCGTGCTCTACCAGTTGCAGGACAAGGAACTGGCCCTGGTCGAGTCCCTGAACATGGAGCCCGGTGCCATCACGGTCACGCCCGAGGGCCTGAGCATCGCCCTGGTGCAGAAAAAGCCCGCGCCCTGAGCTGCAGGCCCGGCGGCGGGCTTGGCGCTTCAGTCGGCTCGGATGTGGGCGGCCTTGATGACCTCGCCCAGCTCCGCGCTTTCGGACTGGATGAATGCACCGAACTCGGCGGGCGTTCCGCCCAGGGGCGTGGCGCCGATGTCGGCCAGCTTCTGCTGTACGGCCGGTTGGGCCAGGGCCTTGTTCAGTGCCTGGTTCAGGGTCTGGACCACGGCGGCCGGCGTGCCTGCCGGCGCGACCAGACCCCACCACACCGTCGCCTGCACGTTCACGCCCTGGGAGCGTGCCGTGGCCACGCCGGGCAGCAGGCGCGAGCCGTCCCGGTTGAGCACGGCCAGGGCGCGCAGCGTGCCGTTGCCCACATGGCCCGTGACCTCCAGCGGGTTGATGGCCATGAAGTCCAGGCGCCCGCCCAGCAGGTCGGTCACTGCGGCAGATCCACCCTTGTAGGGCACATGCACGGCCTGAAAGCCCCCGGCGCGTTCCAGCAGGGCGCTGGCCATGTGTCCCGAGCTGCCCACGCCGGCCGTGCCATAGGACAGTCCGCCGGACCTGGCCTTGCCGGCGGCGATCAGGTCGGCCAGGGTCCTGTGGGGGGATTTGGCCGGGACCACGACGACCAGGGCCGCTTCGCCGATGCGGCCCACGGGCACCAGGTCCTTGAGCGGGTCGAAGCTGAGCTTGGCATACAGCGCCTTGTTGGTGGTCAGGGTGTTCGATGCCGTCAGCAGCAGGTGGCCGTCGGCCGGTCCCCGCGCCACGGCGCCCATGCCGATGTTGGTGCCGCCGCCGGGCTTGTTGTCCACCACCATGGACTGGCCCAGAAGCTCGGCCATGGGCGCCGTGATCAGGCGGGTGATGATGTCCACGCCGCCGCCCGGCGAGTACGGCACGACCACGGTGACGGGCCGGTCGGGATAGCCGGCGGCACCGGCGCCCAGGGGCAGGGCGGTCAGGCTGGCCAGCAGGGCCAGGGCGTGTCGGCGGGAGGGAAGCTGTGTCATGGATGTCTCCTGTGCTTGTTGTCGAAAAAGTCGCCGGCCATTATTGGGCCGGCCCTGCAGGCGCGCGCGTGCGGCGTTAGGATGCAGCGGCCCCCATCCTTGCGGACCTTGCCGCGCATCCGAGGTGTTTGATGACTTCCCAGAATTCGCTTTCCGACTTTTCCGTCACGCGCAAATGGCCTGCGGCCCATCCGGACCGCATCCAGCTGTATTCGCTGCCCACGCCCAATGGCGTCAAGGTGTCGATCGCGCTGGAGGAAATGGGCCTGGCCTACGAGGTGCATCGCATCGGCTTCGAGAACGATGACCAGCTCTCGCCCGAATTCGTGGGCACCTTTCCCAACAACAAGATCCCCGCCATCATCGATCCCCAGGGCCCGGGCGGGCGGCCGCTGGCCCTGTTCGAGTCGGGTGCCATCCTGGTCTACCTGGCCGAGAAAAGCGCCAGCCCGCTGCTGCCCGCGGATCCGGCCGCGCGCTATGAAACCCTGCAGTGGCTGATGTTCCAGATGGGCGGCGTGGGTCCCATGTTCGGCCAGCTGGGCTTCTTCCACAAATTCGCGGGCAAGGACTACGAGGACAAGCGTCCGCGCGACCGCTACCTCAAGGAGTCGGTGCGCCTGCTGGGCGTGCTGGAGCAGCGCCTGAAGGGCCGCGCCTGGGTCATGGGCGACGACTTCACCATCGCCGACATTGCCCTGTGGCCCTGGGTGCGCAACATGGTGGTGGAGCAGGGCTACAACGCGGGCGCCCTGCTGGGTTGGGAGCGCTTTGCCGAGCTGCAGCGTGTGCTGGCAGCCTTCCTCGCGCGCCCGGCCGTGCAAAAGGGATTGGCCACACCGCCGCGCAACTGAGCGCCGCAACCGGGGCGTTGCACTGGCGCGCCGGACTGTCCCAGCCATGGTGACTTCCAAATGGCGCAAATGGGCGTATATCCAGGGGATGGCAGTGCCTTTTGCGCGCTGCCTCCACGAGGAAGCACCGCCATGAGCCAAGACACCGCCATTTTCAAAAGCCAACCGCTGGGCCCGCTGTGGCCCACCATGGACCCGTTCCTGTTCTGTGCCCACCACGACGACGCCTATCCGGCCGGCGACGGCCGCATGGGCGTGCAGGCCGTGGAGTTCGAAGGCCGCCAGATGGGCAGCGACTTCAGCGGCAGGAACGGCTTTTCCATGTACCACGGCGATAGCGTGCCGGGCTTTCCCGGCCATCCCCACCGGGGCTTCGAAACCGTGACTCTGGTGCGCAAGGGCCTGATCGACCATTCCGACTCCCTGGGCGCGGCCGCGCGCTTCGGCGGGGGCGACGTACAGTGGCTGACGGCCGGCAAGGGAATACAGCATTCGGAAATGTTCCCCCTGCTGAACCGGGAGGCGGCCAATCCGCTGGAGCTGTTCCAGATCTGGCTGAACCTGCCGGCGCGCTCCAAGATGGTCGAGCCCCACTTCACCATGTTCTGGAACGAGCGTATCCCGCGCCTGGAACACCGGGACGGGCATGGCCGCAAGACCGATGTGACCGTGGTGGCCGGTGCCCTGCCCGGTGCGCGTCCGCTGGCGCCACCGCCCGAGTCCTGGGCTTCGCAGGCCGAGGCCGACGTGGCCATCTGGACGCTGCGCCTGGAACCGGGCGCACGCTGGAGCCTGCCGCGTGCCGTGGGCGAGGGAACGCAGCGCATGCTGTATTTCTTCGTCGGGCAGGAGCTGCACATCGGACCCACGGCGCAGCGCCAGCACGCGGCCCTGCATGTGGATGCCAGCCGCGACTGGGAGCTGCACAACAGCGGCCATGACGCCGTGGAATGCCTGGTGCTGCAGGGCCGGCCCATCGGCGAGAGCGTGGTGCAGTACGGTCCCTTCGTGATGAATACGCAGCAGGAAATCATGCAGGCACTGCAGGACTACCGGCGCACCCAGTTCGGCGGCTGGCCCTGGGCCGAACAGGATCCCGTGCACGGCCCCGAGGACCGGCGCTTTGCGCGCTATCCGGGCGCGACGGCCGACGAGCTGCCGCAGCCGGCATGAGCCCCGGGCACGGCGCTCATGCGCCGTGAAAGTCCGCGGGCGGTGGCGTGCGGCCCAGTTCCTGGAGCACCTTGAGCGTGATGGCCATCCCGGTGTTGCCCGCGGGCACGCCGGCATAGACGGCGGTCTGCAGCAGCACTTCGCGGATGGTGTCCAGGTCCAGGGGCGCCGCCTGCTCGTCGGCCGGGTCGGCCAGCAGGCCCGTGCGGATGTGCAGCTCGAACTCCTCCCAGCGCCCCATGGCGGCCGTGATGGCCAGCACCATGACGCGGCGCGTGCGGCGCTCCAGGCCGGGGCGGCTCCAGATGCCGTCCCAGGCATAGGCGGTGATCATGCGCTGGAACTCCACATTCAGCGTGTTGGCGCGTGCGATGGACTGGTCCACCCAGGTATCGCCCAGGACGCGGCGGCGGTTGTCCAGGCCGCGCTGCAGGCGGTCGTCGTTCGGTGGGTTCATGGGAGGGACTCCTGTATCAAGCGGGTGGGCGGACCGGCGGCTCCATGGTTGCCAGCAGGGCCTGGCACTCGATCCGCGAGGCCTGCACGGCGCGCTCCGGGTCGCAGGCCCGGTCCAGGGCGGTGGACAGCGCCTGTGCCTGGCCGGGCGCCAGCCGCGCCGCCGCCCAGCCGGCCAGCAGCCGGGCCAGGGGCTGGCGCTGCTCCAGCGCCAGGGGGGCCAGCCGCTCCACGGCGGCCAGGGCCTCGGCCTTGCCGGTCAGCGGCGCCAGCGCATGCACGCAGGCTTCCGAAAACACCAGGCCCTGCAGGCCCGCCACATGGTCCAGCATTCTCTCAGGGTGGATCCGCAGCGACTGGGCGGCCTGGCGCAGCGCGGCCGCCGCGCCATGCACATGGCGCCACAGGTCGGGCCAGTGCGCCACCTCGGCCTGCCACTGGCCCAGTGCGCGTTCATGGGCCTGGGCCATGCAGCCCAGCAGCAGGGCCGCCTGAGCGGGGATGGCCTGGGCCTGGGCCTGGGCCTGCATGCAGTGCACGGGGTTGCGCTTGTGGGGCATGGCGCTGGAGGTGCTGCCGCGCGGGGCCTCGCTGACCTCTCCCACCTCGTACTGGGACATCAGCGACCAGTCCAGGGCCAGCTTGGCCAGGCTGCCGCCGCATACGGCGGCCTCCATGGCCAGGCGCATCCAGGTATCGCGCTGGGTGTGCCAGCTGTGGCCGCAGGACCCCAGTCCCAGCTGCCGGGCCAGGGCCTGCTCCACGGCCAGGCGCTGGGCTCCCAGCACGGCGCCATTGCCCACGGCACCGCCCAGCTGCACGCACAGCGCCTGTTGCGCCAGCTGGTCGAGCTGCTGCCTGCTGCGCCCCAGGGCGGCGGCCGACTGCGCGCACTTGAAGCCGAAGCTGGTGATCTGCGCGGGCTGCAGCAGGCTGCGCGCCAGCATGGGCGTGGCCGCGTGCTTGCGTGCCAGGGCCACCAGGGCGGCCTGCAGTGCGCCCAGTTCGGCCTGCAGGGCGGCCAGTGCGTCCCGCGTCAGCAGGGCCAGGGCCGTGTCCACCGCGTCCTGGGTGGTGGCGCCCCAGTGCAGCCAGGCCAGGCCTTCCGGCGCATGCTCTTGCAGCCAGCGCTGCAGCGGCCGTACCACGGCCAGGCCCAGGGCGCCCGTGGCGCGGGCCTGCTCCACCAGCGCGTCGCGCTCCAGCGGGGCCTGGGCACAGGCGCGGGCAATGGCCCGGGCAGCGGCCTCGGGGATCAGGCCGCATTCCGCCTGGGCCTGGGCCAGCCCGGACTCGAAACGCAGCAGGGCCTGGATCCATTGCGCATCGCCAAACCATGTACCGCCGTCTGCCGGCCCCAGGAAATCGTTGACCAGGCTCATGCTGCGTGCGGCCTCAGGCCGTGGCTCCCGAGGCCTTGATCACGGCCGCCCATTTGCTGCTTTCCTGGCGTATGCGGGCCGCGTACTGCGCGCCGTCGCCCAGCAGGGGTACGGCGCCCTCGATGCCCAGCCGCGACTGGAAGGATTCCGATGCCGCCACCTTGAGAATGTCGCGGCCGAGGGCACCGACCGCCTCCTGCGGCGTGCCCTTTGGAGCCAGCACGCCATAGGTCAGCGAGCTTTCGAAATCGGCCAGGGCGCGCACGCCCGATTCGGCCACCGTGGGCACATCGGGCAGCTGGGGCTGGCGCCGGGCACCCGTCACGGCCAGGGCACGCAGCTTGCCGGCCTTGACCAGCGCCATGGCCGCCGGGATGACGCCGAAGCTGAAGTCCACATTGCCACCCACCAGGTCCGTCAAGGATGGGGCCGTGCCCTTGTAGGGTACGTGGATGGCCTTGGCGCCCAGGGCGTGGGCAAACATCTCGCCCGTGAGGTGGCCGCCGGTGCCCGAGCCGCTGGAGGCGTAGTTCATCTCGCCGCTGCGCCGGCGCAGCTGGTCGGCCAGGTCGGCCACGCTGCGCACCGGCGAGGCTGCGGGCACCACCAGCAGCAGGGCCGAGGACGCGAACATGGCCACGGGCAGCAGGTCGGTGGAGGCATTGAACTTCAGGCCCGCATACAGCGAGGGGTTGATGGACACCGTGCCCGTATGGCCCAGCAGATAGGTGTTGCCGTCGGCGGGCGCGCGCACCACGGACTCGGTACCCAGGTTGCCGCCCGCGCCAGCCTTGTTCTCCACGATCATGGCGTAGCCGAAGGTCTCGTTCAGGCCATGGGCCATCTGCCGCGCGAATACGTCGTTGCCGCCGCCGGGAGCAAAGGGCACGACCAGGCGGCTGCCGCGGCGCTGGGCCCGGGCCGGCGGCATGGCGGTGGCGGCCAGCGCGGCCGTGGCCGTGGACAGCCATTGCCGGCGTGTCAGGGCGGCGGGGCGGGGGCTCAGGGAATCCATGCGTGTCTCCTCATGTCTTGTGGACCGCAGTGTGGGCCAGGTCGGCTCCGGGAAAAAGGGCTTGCGCCTGGTTTGTGATGAAAGAAAATGTGCGAAATGGACATCAGGTACATACACAATTTCTTGCGGGTCGTGGAAGCCGGGTCCATGTCCGAGGCCGCGCGCCAGCTTGATCTCAGCCCTTCGGCCATTGCCCAGCAAATGCGTGTGCTCGAAGGCGAGCTGGGCGCGGCCCTGCTGGTGCGCCATGGCCGCAGCGTGCGCGCCACGGCCGCGGGCGAGCGCCTGGCCGAGCGCGGGCGCCTGCTGCTGCAGGAGGTGGATGGCCTGCGCGAATGGGTGGCTTCGGACGCCGACGGCGGCGAGCTGCGCCTGGGCACGGTGAACACGGCCCTGCATGGCTTTCTGCCCGGCGTGCTTCAGGCCTTCGTACAGCGCCATCCCCACGTGCGCATCGGCGTGCGCTCGGGCCTGACGCCCGAGCTGTACACGGCCCTGGTCCAGTCCGAGCTGGATGCGCTGGTCTGCCTGCGGCCCTCCTTCGACCTGCCCAAGACCGTGAGCTGGGCCGTGCTGCGCCAGGAGCCCCTGGTCGTGCTGTGCCGCGCCGAGGAGGCGCACGAGGATCCGCTGGTGCTGCTGCGCACCCGCCCCCTGGTGCGTTATGACCGTTCGCTGGCCGGCGGAAAGCTGGGCGACCGCTACCTGAGGGCCCAGGGCATCGCACCCCAGGAGCGCATGGAGCTGAACTCCGTGCTGGCCGTGGCCATGATGGTGGACCAGGGCCTGGGCGTGGGCCTGGTGCCCGATATCGGCGCGGCCCTGGCCCAGGGCCGCAATGTGCGTGCCCTGGCCCTGCCGCAGGCGGTGGCAGGAGAGGGGGTGGGCGCCGAGGTGCGCAGCGTGGGTCTGCTGTGGCAGCACACCTCGGCCCGCGCGCGCTGGGCGCGCAGCCTGCTGGAGTGTGCGCGCCAGTGCCTGGGCTGAGCGGGCCGCCCACCGACGCGCTCATGCGCGCCCAAGGCCACGGGCGTGACGCTGGAATAGGCCGGTTGCCCGACAATGGCGGCTTTGCGCGGCGCGTGCCGCGTTTCCCGGAAACTGCCATGAACATCACCAAAGACACTGCCGTCACCCTCAACTACAAGATCACGGACGCCCAGGGCAAGCTGCTCGACAAGGGCGACGTGGCCTATCTGCACGGCGGCTACGACAACATCTTCGCCAAGGTGGAAGCCGCTCTGGACGGCAAGGCCGTGGGCGATGCGCTGACCGTGGAACTGGCGGTGGACGAAGCCTTCGGCGCGCGCGACGACAGCCTGCAGCGCACCATCCCCAAGGGCGAATTCCCGCCCGGAGTCAAGGTCGGCGGCCAGCTGCGCGGCACCAATGACCAGGGCGAACCCCAGATCTACCATGTGGTCAAGATCAAGGGCCCCGTGGTCCTGCTGGACGGCAACCATCCGCTGGCCGGCATGGCGCTGCGCTTTTCCTGCAAGGTCAATGAGGTGCGCGCGGCCAAGCCCGAGGAAATCGAGCACCGCCACGTGCACGGCGGCCACGGCCACCACCACTGATCCACGGCTACACCGTCTCCAGCGCCAGCAAGGCGGTGGCCGTGTTGGAAATGGGGATGTGGTAGTTGCCATGCACCCGGCGAACGCCGGGCGCGGCCGCGGACAGCGCACCGCGCATGGCCAGCCACATCAGCAGCTCGACTCCCTGGGTGCCGGTTTTTTCCACCAGCTCGTGCACGCTGAACTGCGTGGCCCATTCGGGATTGGTGGCCATGCTGTCCAGGAATTGCAGGTCGAAGGCCTTGTTGATGAAGCCCGCGCGCTCGCCATCGAGCTGGTGGGACAGGCCGCCCGAGGCGATGACGGCCACGCGCTCACTGCTGTCCCAGCGCGCGATGGCGCGGCCCACGGCCTGGCCCAGTGCATAGCAGCGCCGCGCCGAGGGCAGCGGGAATTGCACGGTGTTGATGCATACCGGCACCACGGCCACGGGACAGTCGCCTTCGGGCCAGAACAGCTTGAGCGGCAGCGTACATGCATGGTCGACCAGCATCTCCTGGCAGCTGACCACGTCGAAGTCCTCGCCCACCAGCGATTCGATCAGATGCCACGACAGGGCCGTGTGGCCCCGCAGCGGCGCCAGCGTGGGAATGCCCCAGCCCTCGTCGGCATTGCAGTAGCGGTCCGCCGCGCCCACGGCGAAGGTGGGCATTTTGTCGAGGAAGAAGTTCAGGCCGTGGTCGTTGTAGAACAGAACGACCACGTCAGGCCTCTGTGTGGCCAGCCATTGCCGCACGGGCGGGAAGCCGTCGAAGAAGGGCTTCCAGTAGGGCTCCTGCTGCAGGCCCTGGTGCAGGGCCTTGCCGATGGCCGGAATGTGCGAGGTGCCCAGACCTCCGATCAGATGTGCCATGGGGTGTCTCCTGTGCCGTCGTGGTCGGGGCTCATGCCTGCGCGTGCAGCATGGCCTGGAATTCGGCCTTGGTCATGCCGGTCTGCTGGGCGCCCAGGTCCTGCATGTCCAGGTGGAAGATGCCGGCGAGCTTGGCCAGGTAATAGGCGTTGCCGCCGGCCGCCAGCATCTGCAGCACGTTGCGCGCGCCCACGGCAGCCATCTGGGCCGGGCTCAGGCCGTAGCGGCGCATGTAGGCCTGCTCGTCGTCCAGGAAGGCCTCGCGGTTGGCTTGCTCGTTGAAGGAAAAGCACATCCTGTTCAGGGCATAGCCCTTGCGCGCCTGGGCGCCATCGAACAGGACCGTGCCGGGGATGGGGCGCGGATCGGCCATGCATGTCTCCGGTGTTTGCGTTGGATCAGTCCAGTGTCCGGTGCGCATTGCCAAAGATGAAGTGGCCGCCAATCATGCGATGCATGAGCGAAATCGATTGGTCCCACCTCGATGGGCGGCTGCTGCAGCTGCTGGTGGCTGTGCTGGAAACCGGCTCGGTCACGGCCGCAGCCACCCGGCTCGGCACCACCCAGTCGGCCGTCAGCCACCTGCTGGACAAGCTGCGCGCCATCACGGGTGACCGGTTGTTCGTCAAGCAGGGACGCGGCATCGCGCCCACGGCCCATGCGCGCGCCCTGCTGGAGCCGGCACGCGACATGCTCGGGCGCATGCAGCGCTTCAGCCAGGGTCCGGGCTTCGACCCCGCCGCCTGGCGCGGCGAGATCACCGTGGCCGCCAACGACTTCCAGCGCGATCTGCTGCTGCCCGCGCTGGCGGCGCGCCTGCGCGAGGCCGCGCCCCTGGTCCGCCTGCGCATCATGGACAGCGGCGCGCCCGATGCCGGCCTGCTGCGCTCGAATGCCTGCCTGCTGGCCATCAGCCCGCGTCCACCCGATGCCACGGACATTCTGCAAAAGCGCTTGTTCAGTGACGAATACGTGGTGTTCTACGATGCAGCCATGCGTTCGCCGCCCGGCGATGCCCGGGCGTATCTGGAGGCCGGGCATGCCACCGTGGCCTATGCGCCGGGCCAGGGCCTGGATCTGGACCAGCAGCTGCAGGGGCGTGGCCTGGAGCGGCGCTTTGCCGTGCGCGTGCCGGGTTTCGCGGCGCTGGCGGCTTTCGTGAGCGGCACGCCGCTGCTGGCCACGGCACCCTCGTTGCTGCGCCGCACGGCCCTGGTGTCGCTGGCATGGGCGGCCTTGCCGGTGGAGTTCCCTCCGCTGGCCATGTACATGATCTGGCATGCGCGCCACCAGTCGGATCCGGCCCATGCCTGGCTGCGTGGACAGCTGGAGCGGGTGGTGGCCCGGGAAATGGGGCAGGCGCGGCCTTCAGTGCCTTCGCAGCAGGGCACGCCGCAGCAGGCGTGCGGCGCGGTTGCGGATCTGGAAGGGGCTGTGGCTGACGGCCGGGCTGACGCGGGCGCGTGAGCAGGCGGCCAGGAAGTCGCGCAACAGCACGCTGTCGTCCAGCGTGCTGGTGTCGGGGTTGCGGAACTGGAATTCGGGATGCCACTGCGTGGCCGCGATATAGCTTTTGAGCGTGCCGGGCTTGCGGAAGATGGCCTCGGGGATGTGGTCGGGAATGCTCCAGGCCTCGACGTCGAATTCGGGCGCCACGTCCTTGATGCCCTGGTGATGGATGCTGTTGACGCGCGCCCTGCGCAGGCTGGGATACAGCGCCTCCAGGCGGCTGCCCCCCACGATGGCGATGTCATGGTAGTGGCGGTCGTATTCCGTGGGGTTGCGGTGCAGCTGGGAGCCGGGCACCTGGGTCTCTATGTCCTGGTACAGGGTGCCTCCGAAGGCCACGTTGATGAGCTGCAGTCCGCGGCACACGCCGAAGATGGGCTTGCCGGCCTGCGAAAAGGCCTCGACCACGGCCAGGTCGTACAGGTCGCGCACGCGGTCGCCCAGCCATTCGGGGCGCAGCGGTTCCTCGCCATAGCTGCCGGGCCAGACATCGGCGCCGCCATGCATGACCACGCCATCCAGCCATTCGGCATAGTGCTCCAGCGTCACGTCGCCGCGCGCCGTCTCGCCCGTGGGGCAAGGCACCATGACCACCATGGCGCCGGCCGACATGATCCAGTGGGCTATCGATTGCTCCACATACTGCAGCGTCTTGCCCGTGAACAGCGGACGCTGCGGGTCCGCGTGGGAAAAGCAGGCCGACAGGCCGATCTTGAGGCGGCGGGAAGCAAGAGGGCTCATGGAGTGCGGGGCGGCTGGTGAATCCTGATAACCCAGGTTGTAAGCCCATTCATGGCACGCCGGTGTAGGAGAGGGGTCAACGCCCGCGAGCGGCCCAGGGCCATCGCCGC
Source organism: Burkholderiaceae bacterium (assembly GCA_031253795.1). GTDB lineage: Bacteria > Pseudomonadota > Gammaproteobacteria > Burkholderiales > Burkholderiaceae_C > Comamonas. The sequence goes on along the minus strand of JAIRVR010000009.1, from coordinate 11,239 downwards.
CCGGTTTTTGTAGGCGAATGCAAGAGTTGTCTTGAGGCATCTCAATGCGCGCCCCGGTCTTGAGCCCGCGCCCGGCGCTCCCAGGTGTAGTCTGGGGACAGACCGGAAAACCGGGCAGCCGCTCCAGCGGGAAAAACCTGACGACCAAGGGTGGCGGGTGCTGGGCAGCAGGCCCGCGGGGCGTTACGATGGTTTCGCCAATTCTTCGATGGCCCCGACAACCCCCGCCGCACGAGGGTGCGGCATTTGGCGACTAGGAGGATATGCATGCAAGTTCAGGTTCATGCCGACGATTCCATCCAGGGTGGAGAGTCTTTGGCGCAATGGGCGCAGGAAGAAATCAACGCCAAGCTGGCGCGATTCAAGGACTATGTGGTGCGCGTGGAGGTGTTTCTCACCGGCGTGGACGCCCTCAAGACCACGGGTGGTCCGGGCAAGCGCTGCGTGCTGGAGACGCGGGCCAACGGCCGCCCCCCCATTGCCGTGAACGCCGAGGCCGAGAAGGTCAAGGACGCCTTCAACGCCGCCATTGAAAAGCTCAAGCGCGCCGTGGAGACCGACCTGGGCAAGCTCAAGGACAAGCATGGCCGCGACAGCGTGCGCGGCGTGGAGGATGACACACAGCTGAACGCGGCCAGTGCTGCGTGAGTGTCGTGCGCCCGACTGATTCGGGCGACCAGGCTGACAGAAGCGCTCCGATTTCCGGAGCGCTTTTTTTCATGGCGGCCGTTCCTGGCCGGGCCGGTCTCAGCGCGAGGCGCGCAGCACCGTGCCTTCGAGCGAGGGGGCGTGCAGCGGCCGCAGCGGGGAGTCCAGTGGCGGGCCGAAGCGGCGCACACCCGCATGGCCGGGCAGGGCCTCGGCTTCCCACTGGGCACGTGCCTCGGCGATTTCCTCACCCGTGCGCGCCACGAAGTTCCACCACAGCAGGATGGGTTCGTCCAGGGGTTCGCCGCCGATGACCAGCAGGCGGCTGCCGGGCGCGGCCTCGATCTCCACCGATTCCGTGCCCGGGGGCAGGTACAGCAGTTCCTCCATGGGCAGATCCTGGCCCTCCACACCGACCCGGCCTTCCAGGCTGAGCACGGCGTGCTCGAAATCCGTGCGCAGCGGCAGGCGCACGCGGGCCGGGGATGCCGTGCCCGCCGCGAACAGGTCCACGCCCATCAGCGGTGTATGGACCTCGGCGGGCGAGTGCAGGCCCAGGGCCTCGCCGGCCAGCACGGTGGCCGTGAAGTCGCCGGCCGTGGTCTGCGGCAGCTCGGGATAGTGCTGGAAACGTGCCGGGCCATTGCGGTTGGAATCGGGCAGGGCGATCCACAGCTGGGCTGCATGGATGTGCGAGGGCGTCTGGCTTTCCTCGGAGTGGGCGATGCCATGGCCGGCTGTCATCAGGTTGACCTGCCCGGGCCGGATGATCCGGGTGTTGCCCAGGCTGTCGCGGTGCAGCACTTCGCCGCGGATCATCCAGGTGAAGGTCTGCAGGCCGATGTGGGGATGCGGCCCGACCTGCATGCCTGGCGGTTCGGGATCGGCCGGGCCCGCGTGGTCGAGAAAGCACCAGGCCCCTACCTTGCGCAGGGCGCGCTGGGGAATGGCGCGCTGTATGGGAATGCCGCCCACATCGGCCGTGCGGGTGGGGAGGTGCTGGGGGCTGTGGGGGTCGGTCATGGGCGCAACGCCTGTTCTATGCAATGGCGCCAGTGTCGTGCACCGGGACGACGCTGGCAAATCCGGCCCGCATGCACAGGGCCTGTTCGCTGACAGTGGTGCCCGGGGAAGATTGTTTACATTCAAAAAACGGTGCGGCGCCCGCTTTCCTTGCAGGCGCCGTTCCTCCCTCTACAAGGAGAACATGCCATGAATACATCCGCAGACATCCCTACCGACGCCGCCGAGGAAGCCGTGGTCAGCGCCGTGGAAGTCCAGCGTTTTCCCGAGCATTTCCAGGCCACGATCACCGGCACGGTGCAGCACCGCGTCGGCGACGGGCCGCTGGAGGACATACCGCGCGGCACCCAGGTGCAGGTGGACACCGCCATCGGCAGCTATGTGCTTTCCTGGACCCAGGAGGACCAGCCCATCACCGTGTCGCTGGCCAAGCGCGAGTTCGAGCTTTATGTGGACACGGGCGAGATCGAGGTCCGCGAAGGCTGAGTCCCCGGCCACGCCCGGCCGCAAGGCCCCGGAGCATGCCCATGCTCCGGGGCCTTGTGCCTTCAGGGCTGGGCAGGGTCTTGCAGCGCCGTGTGGATGCGGACCTCGCCGGCCAGCAGCTTGTGCACCGGGCAGGCCTCGGCCACCTGCAGCAGCCGCTGGCGCTGCTCCGCATCGAGATCGCCCTGCAGGCTGATGTGGCGCTCGATGAGGTTGCCGCTGGCCGGCGTGCCCTCGGGGTTGAGCTGCAATTGCACGTCCACGCGCTCCAGCTTCCATTGCTTGCGCGCCGCATACATCTGCAGCGTGACCGTGGTGCAGGCACCCAGGGCCGACAGCAGCAATTGCAAGGGGTTGGGCGCCGTGTCGCCGCCGCCCTTGTCGGCGGGCTCGTCCACATGCCAGACATGGCCTTGCGGGTCGTCGAGGCGTACGCGGTAGGGGGTGTCCGTGCTGGCGGCGTGGGCGCTGTGGATCATGGGTTCTCCAGGGGTGGGTGCGGGTGGCCTGAGGCCTCCACTTTACGCCCGGCGCAGCGGAATCCGCAGGTAGTGCATGCCGTTGTCCTCGGCCCGGGGCCAGCGGCCGGCCTCGATATTGACCTGGATGGAAGGCAGCAGCAGCGCGGGCGCCGGCAGGGTGGCGTCGCGCTGCTCGCGCAGGGCCACGAAGCCGGCCTCGTCCATGCCCTGGTGGACATGCACATTGCCTGCGCGCTGGGCGGCCACCGTGGTTTCCCAGGCATCGTGGTCGCGGCCGGGCGCCTTGTAGTCGTGGCACATGAACAGGCGCGTGGCCGGTGGCAGGGCCAGCAGGCGCTGGATGGAGCGGTACAGGGTGCGCGCGTCACCGCCGGGGAAGTCCGCGCGGGCCGTACCGTAGTCGGGCATGAACAAGGTATCGCCCACGAAGACCGCATCCTCCACGCGGTAGGACACGCAGGCCGGCGTATGGCCCGGCGTGTGCAGGGCCTCGATGCGCAGCCCGCCCAGCGGCAGGGTCTCGCCATCGGCCAGCAGCCGGTCGAAGGCCTGGCCCGTGGCTGGCAGGTTGAAAACGGGCCGGAAGATGCGCTGCACCTCGCGGATGCGCTCGCCCACGGCGATCTGCGCGCCCGTGCACTCGCGCAGATGGGGGGCGGCGCTCAGGTGGTCGGCATGGGCGTGGGTTTCGAGTATCCAGCGCAGCCGCAGGCCCCGTGTCTGCACGGTGGCCAGCACGGCATCGGCCGATGCCGTGCCGGCCTGGCCGCTGCGGTGATCGTAGTCGAGTACGGGGTCGATGACGGCGGCCTCGGCCGTGACGGCATCCCACACCAGGTAGGTCACGGTATGGGTGGCCGTATCGAAGAAGGGAACGATGTGCAGCGGCGGGGTCATGCCGTGGTCCTTCCTGTGCAAAGAGGCATCAATAATATTAGAATTTACTAAATTAGATTTATCTGAATAATCATGCCATCCACCCAGGTATCGGCCGAACAGGCTTTTTTGCAGCAGGGCGCGGCCCAGGCAGCGGCCCTGCTGCGTGCGCTGGGCAACGAGAACCGCCTTCTGGTGCTGTGCCTGCTGATCGAGCAGGGCGAGCTGTCCGTGGGTGCGCTGCGGGAGCGCATACCGTTGGGCCAGTCGGCCCTGTCCCAGCACCTGGCGCGCATGCGCGAGGAAGGCCTGGTCAGTTTCCGTCGCGAGTCCCAGACCCTGTACTACCGCATCGCCAACCCCGCCGTGCACCAGCTGGTGGCCACGCTCAAGAGCATTTACTGCGCCTGATCCGGCGCCTTCCACCCACAGGAGTCCCCATGTCCCTGCCCCTTGTTCCACCCGAGTCCGCCCGGCAGTTGCTGGCGCAGGGGGCGCTGCTGGTCGATGTCCGCGCTGCCGACGAGTTCGCGCGCGAACACATCGCCGGTGCGCGCCACCTGCCGCTGGCGCAGTGCAGCCAGGCCATGCTGGCCGGTATGCCCGCCGTCCTGGTCTTTCATTGCCGTTCGGGCCACCGCACGCGGCTCCATGCCGGCCTGCTGGCTGCCGCTCTGCCGCCAGGCCGCGCCGGCCATGTGCTGGAAGGCGGGCTGGACGCCTGGAAGTCGGCAGGCCTGCCCGTGGTGAGCGACCCCCGCCAGCCGCTGGAGCTGCAGCGCCAGGTGCAACTGGGCGCGGGCGCGCTGGTACTGCTGGGTGCCGTGCTGGGTGCCACGGTCTCTCCCTGGTGGCATGGGTTGTCGGCCTTTGCGGGCTGCGGCCTGGTCGTGGCCGGGGCCACGGGCTTTTGCGGCCTGGCAAGGCTGCTGCTCAAGGCACCCTGGAACCGCCCGGCATAGGCCTTGTGCATCTGGAGCGCATGCATATGCGCTTTGCTTCGTTGCGGCATGCAGGGTGGCTGAACACAATGGCTGGCTCACCCCGGTCGCGGGCTGCAGATGCGCAGTGGCCGATGGCCGGGGGCGGAGTACCCAGCCTTGCCCCACCTGATAGACAGCTTTGCCGACATGGCGCCCTTCGTGGCGCTGCGGCGCGACCTGCATGCCCACCCCGAACTGGGCTTCGAAGAACACCGAACCTCGGCCATCGTTGCCGAACGCCTGGCCTCCTGGGGCGTGGAGGTGCACCAGGGCCTGGCCGGCACGGGCGTGGTCGGGGTGATACGCGGCCGGCACCCGGAGACAGGGACAGCGTCCCGCACCATCGGCCTGCGCGCCGACCTGGATGCGCTGCCGCTGGAGGAGGAAAACCGCTTCGCCCACCGCTCGCAGCACCCGGGCCGCATGCATGCCTGCGGCCATGACGGCCACACCACCATGTTGCTGGCCGCGGCCTGGCACCTGGCGCGCACGCGCGATTTCGCGGGCACGGTGCACCTGATCTTCCAGCCCGCCGAAGAAATGGGCAAGGCCGGCGCACGCCGCATGATCGACGAGGGCCTGTTCGAGCGCTTTCCCTGCGACGCGGTGTTCGCCCTGCACAATTTCGCGCTGGACCGCGTCGGGGGCTTCGCGCTCAATCCGGGCGCGCTCATGGCGTCGAGCAACACCTTCCGCATCGTGCTGCGCGGCCAGGGCACGCATGCCTCGCTGCCGCACACGGGCGTGGACCCCGTGGCTGCCACCATAGCCCTGGCCCAGCAGCTGCAGACCCTGGTGGCACGCCATGTGGATTCGCGCGAGCGTGCCCTGCTGGCCGTCACCCAGATCCAGGGCTCGGATGCGCCCAATGTCATTCCCGACAGCGCCTGGGTGGGCGGCACGGTGCGCACCTTTTCGCTGCAGGCACTGGACACGCTGGAAGCGGCCCTGCGCCGGCAGGCCGGGCACACGGCCCTGGCCCATGGCTGCACGGCCGACATCGAGTTCCGGCGCGCCTCGCCACCCCTGGTCAACCATGCGGCCGAGTCCGCCTTCGCGGCCGAGGTGATGCGCGGGATCGCGGGCGCGGACGCCGTGGACACGCAGTTTCCCGGCGTGCTCGCGGCCGAGGACTTCGCCCACATGCTGCAGGCGCGGCCCGGTTGCTACGCCTTCATCGGCAATGGCCAGGGCGACCACCGCCTGCCGGGCCATGGTGATGGCCCCTGCCTGATCCACAACCGCTCCTACGACTTCAACGACGACATTCTTGCCATCGGCGCCAGCTATTTCGTGCGGCTCGCGCAGCGATGGCTTTCGGCTCCCCAGGAAACTGCACCATGAATACCTCCCCGCTTTCCCCTGTCTCCCGCCGCGTGCTCCTGGCCGCGGCCCTGGCCTTCGGCCTCGCTCCGCTGGCCCGGGCCGAGCGCGTGATCCGCATCGTCGTGCCCTTCGGTGCCGGCGCCACGCAGGACACGGTGGCGCGTACCTTCAGCAACGAGCTGGGCCAGGCCCTGGGTGCCACCGTGGTGGTGGAAAACCGCGCGGGCGCCGGTGGCAGCGTGGGCACGGCCCAGGTGGCCAAGTCCGCGCCCGACGGCAATACCCTGGTGCTGGCCGCGGCCAGCCACAACCTGGCCAGCCACCTGTACGCCAGGCTGCCCTATGACCCGCTCAAGGACTTCGTGGGCGTGTCCTTCCTGGGACGCACAGGCTATGTGGTCGGCGTGCCTGCCGCCTCGGGCGTGCAGTCGCTGGGCGAGCTGATCCAGCGTGCCAAGGCCCAGCCCGGCCAGCTCAATTACGCATCGGCCGGCAATGGCAGCGCCTCGCACCTGGCCTCGGCCTCGCTGGCCGCCCAGGCAGGCATCCAGCTGCAGCACATTCCCATGAAGTCCACGGGCGACGCGACCACCGAGCTGCTGGCCGGCCGCGTGCAGCTGGTGACGGGCGCGACCATCGGCATGCTGGCCTTCCAGAAGGATGCACGCATCCGGATGCTGGCGTATTCGGGCCAGCAGCGCTCGCGCTTCCTGCCCGACCTGCCCACGGTGGCCGAGGCCGGCGTGCCCGGTTATGCCTTCGATTCCTGGCTGGGCCTGCTGGCGCCTGCCGGAACGCCGCCGGCCGAGGTCGAGCGCATCAATGCCGCCGTGCGCAAGGTACTGGCCGAGCCCGTGGTCCAGGAACGCCTGGCGCGCGTGGGCGTGGAGGCCGGCACGCTGCCGGCCGCGGAGTTCCAGCGCCTGCTCAGGGACGACTGGGCGGCGGCGGGCCGCATCGTCAAGGCCGCCGACGTACGCATCGAGTAGGCGCGATCCATCAAAGCAGCTTGGTCCCCAGCGGCACCTCGCGATCGGGCACGCACAGGGCCACCTCGCCCTGGGCATTGTGAAAGCCCGTGACCAGGCACTCGGACTGTATGGGACCGATCTGCTTTTTCGGGAAATTGAGCACGGCCACGACCTGGCGGCCCACCAGATCCTGGGGCTGGTACAGGGCCGTGATCTGGGCGCTGGATTTGCGCAGGCCGAACTCCGGGCCGAAGTCGACCTGCAGGATGTAGGCGGGACGGCGCGCCTCCTTGAAGACCTGGGCGTCGACGATGCGGCCCACGCGCAGCTCCACCTGGAGGAAATCGTCGAAGCCTATGGTGCCGTGCAGTGCAGTGGAAGTAGTCATGCCGGCCATGATGCGCGCATGGCAGGCCTGCGGCTGTCGAGCAACGCCTGCAGTGCTACCAGCGAAGGCCCGGCGAGACCAGGCCCGCGACGAACCAGAGGCTGTGTGCCACCCAGACCAGGAGCATGTACAGGCGGATCTGCTCGGTGTTCCAGCGGGTGGCCCACCAGCCTATGAGGGGCAGGGCGCGCCAGCCCTCCATCCAGTCGGCGCCGCCGCGCCACACCACCCAGTAGCAGAAAGCGCTATCGATGGCATAGCATGCAATCCATGCAGTCAGGCTCATGCAGCGTTCCCGCGCGCACGCCTGGCGGCCAGCACGCGCCTGCGCCAGAGGTACAGGGCCATGGCATAGCCCGTGCTGTGGCCGGCCATCAAGCCGAAGACCGCCAGCGTCAGCGGGCTGGCGACGAAGCCATGCAGGCTGGGGTCGGTACCGGACGGGAGCCAGACCAGCTCCGCCACGCGCCAGGCGATGCGGGCCAGGAACAGCAGGGACAGGGCAATGCCCAGGTGGGTGTGGGGCGTGTAGTACAGGCCCTGGGGCGTGGGCTCCAGCTGCGTGCGCGCCCAGGCCCAGCGCGACAGCAGGCCGCCACAGGCCAGTCCGCCGGCCAGGGCCGCGAGGGCCGGACCATGGCCCCAGCTGGCCCAGCCCACGGCACCCAGCAGGAGGGCGTAGATGCCAAGGGTGATCCAGGGGCGGTATTTGTTCGTGCGCTGGCGCCCCACCAGGCGCCGGTAGCGCGCATGCAGGCGCCAGGCCAGCAGGGGCAGGAGCACGATCAGCGTAGTGGTGGAGCTTGCGTGGACGGCCATGGAAACCTCGCGGTGGCAGGCCGATAGTGTCGCAGGTTCCGCTGCGGGCGTGCAGGCAGGAGGCGGGCGAAAAAAAGCCGGCATCGCGTCCGATGCCGGCTTTCCCAGGCGAAGGGCCGTGGATTACTTGGCGGCGACGACGCGCACCATTTCCAGGCACTTGTTGGAGTAGCCCCACTCGTTGTCGTACCAGGACACGACCTTGACGAAGGTCTTGTCCAGGGCGATGCCGGCTTCGGCATCGAACACCGAGGTGCAGGGCTCGCCGCGGAAGTCCGTGGCCACGACCTTGTCTTCGGTGTAGCCCAGCACGCCCTTGAGCGCGCCCTGGGACTGGGCCTTCATTTCGGCGCAGATTTCCTCATAGGTGGCTTCGCTGTTCAGTTCCACGGTCAGGTCCACCACCGACACGTCGGAAGTGGGCACGCGGAAGGACATGCCGGTCAGCTTCTTGTTGAGTTCGGGGATCACCACGCCCACGGCCTTGGCTGCGCCCGTGCTGGAGGGAATGATGTTTTCCAGGATGCCGCGGCCGCCGCGCCAGTCCTTGTTGCTGGGGCCGTCCACGGTCTTCTGGGTGGCGGTGGCGGCGTGCACGGTGGTCATCAGGCCGCGCTTGATGCCCCACTTGTCGTTGAGCACCTTGGCCACGGGAGCCAGGCAGTTGGTGGTGCACGAAGCGTTGGAGATGATGTCCTGGCCGGCGTAGGTCTTGCAGTTCACGCCGAAGACGAACATGGGCGTGCTGTCCTTGGAGGGGGCGGACATGATGACCTTCTTGGCGCCGGCGGCCAGGTGCTTGCGCGCGGTCTCGTCGGTCAGGAACAGGCCCGTGGCTTCGATGACGATGTCGGCGCCGACTTCGTTCCACTTCAGGGCAGCGGGGTCGCGCTCCTGGGTCAGGCGGATCTTCTTGCCGTTGACGATGAGGTTGGAGCCCTCCACCGAGACCTCGCCCTTGAAACGGCCATGCACGCTGTCGTACTTGAGCATGTAGGCCAGGTAGTCGGGTTCGAGCAGGTCGTTGATGCCCACGACTTCGATGTCGCTGAAGTTCTGCACGGCAGCGCGGAACACCATGCGGCCGATGCGGCCGAAGCCGTTGATACCGATCTTGATCGTCATATTTGCCTCTTGGATTGACGGATTGCGAAAAACGGAAAACTGGACGGTGGACCAGGGCGGGCCTGGCGGGCGGCAAAAAGGGGCCACCAGGCCCCTTCTCGCAGCTTACTTGCCGGAACGCTGCAGGGCGACCTGCACGGTATCGGCCACGTTTTCGGCCGTGAAGCCGAAGTGCTTGAACAGCACGGGTGCCGGAGCCGATTCGCCGTAGGTGTCGATGCCGACGACGGCGGCGCAGCCGTACTTCCACCAGAAATCGGTCACGCCCATTTCCACGGCGATGCGCGGCAGGTTGGCCGGCAGTACCTGGCCCTTGTACCTGGCGTCCTGCCTGTCGAAGGTCGTGGTGCTGGGCATGGAGACCACGCGCACGGCGATCTTGCGCTCGGCCAGCAGCTTCTGGGCGGCCAGGGCCAGCTGCACTTCGGAGCCCGTGGCGATGATGACGGCCTGGGCCTTCTTGTTCAGGCCCACGGCCTTGGGCTCGGACAGCACGTAGGCACCGCAGGCGATGTCATCCAGCGCGTCCTCGGTCTTGGCGGCGTAGGCCAGGTTCTGGCGCGACAGCAGCAGGGCCGTGGGCCTGTTGCGCTGGCTCAGCGCCACGGTCCAGGCCACGGCGGTTTCCGTGGTGTCGGCGGGGCGCCAGACGTCCAGGCCCGGGATCAGGCGCAGCGATGCGGCATGCTCGATGGACTGATGGGTGGGGCCGTCCTCGCCCAGACCGATGGAGTCGTGCGTGAACACATGGACCACGCGCTGCTTCATCAGTGCGGCCATGCGGATGGCGTTGCGGCTGTAGTCGCTGAAGGTCAGGAAGGTGCCGGCGTAGGGGATGTAGCCGCCATGCAGGGCGATGCCGTTCATGATGGCGGCCATGCCGAACTCGCGCACACCGTAGTTGATGTGGCGGCCGATCTTGCCGTCCTCGGTCTTGACCACGGCACCCTTGTCGTCCACGCGCAGGGCGGGCGTGCTCTTGGTGTTGGTCAGGTTGGAGCCGGTCAGGTCGGCCGAGCCGCCCAGCAGTTCGGGCAGGGCGGCGGTCAGACCTTCCAGGGCCAGCTGGCTGGCCTTGCGGCTGGCCACGGTGGCGGCCGTGTCATGTGCGTCGGACGCGATCTGTGCGGCGATCTCGCCGAAGTTGGCGGGCAGGTCGCCGGCCATGCGGCGCTTGAAATCGGCGGCCAGCTCGGGGAAGGCCTTGGCATAGGCCGCGAACTGCTTGTCCCAGGCGGCTTCCGCCTTGGCGCCGGCGGACTTGGCATCCCAGTCCCCGTAGACGGAGGCGGGGATCTCGAAGGGGCCGTGCTCCCAGCCCAGGGCGGCGCGGGTCAGGGTGATTTCGTCCAGGCCCAGGGGTTCGCCGTGGGCCTTGGCCGTGTCCTGGCGGTTGGGCGAGCCCTTGCCGATGTGGGTCTTGCAGCAGATCAGGGTGGGCTTGTCGCTGCTCTTCTTGGCGGCGGCGATGGCGGCGTCGACGGCGTCCACGTTGTGGCCATCCACGTCGCGGATCACGTTCCAGCCATAGGCCTCGAAGCGGGCCGGCGTGTTGTCGATGAACCAGGGCGCGACCTTGCCGTCGATGGAGATGCCGTTGTCGTCGTACAGGGCCACCAGCTTGCCCAGCTTCCAGGCGCCGGCCAGCGCGGCGGCTTCATGGCTGATGCCTTCCATCAGGCAGCCATCGCCCAGGAAGACGAAGGTGTGGTGGTCGACGATGGCATGGCCTGCACGGTTGAACTCGGCGGCCAGCAGCTTTTCGGCCAGTGCGAAGCCCACGGCATTGGTGATGCCCTGGCCCAGCGGGCCTGTGGTGGTTTCCACGCCGGGGGTGATACCCGCTTCGGGGTGGCCGGCGGTCTTGCTGTGCAGCTGGCGGAAGTTCTTGAGCTCTTCTATCGGCAGCGCGTAGCCCGTGAGGTGCAGCAGGGCGTAGATCAGCATGGAGCCGTGGCCGTTCGACAGGATGAAGCGGTCGCGGTCGGCCCACTGCGGGTTGACGGGGTTGTGCTTGAGGTGACGGCTCCACAGTGCCACGGCCATGTCGGCCATGCCCATGGGGGCGCCGGGGTGGCCGGAGTTGGCTTGTTGAACGGCATCCATTGCGAG
>JAIRVR010000003.1 GCA_031253795.1 Burkholderiaceae bacterium | reverse complement strand
TGCAGGTTGGGCAGGAAACGACGCTTGGTCTTGTTGTTGGCGTGGGAAACGTTGTTTCCCACCATGGGCTTCTTGCCCGTTACTTCACATACGCGTGCCATGAGGACACTCCGATAGTTGTACAGCCGCCGACGCTGATGCCCTGCATTTGCTGCATGGCCTGCCGGCAACCTCACCTCGCCATAAAGGGTGGCGGTAACCCCATGCTGAAAGTGTCCTGGCCATGCGAGCAGGGCGCGCTTCAAATTCAGCAAAGCCACGGATTATAGCGTCTCCATGAAAAAAGCCCCTGGGCCCGCCAAACACGGCTGCAGCCAGGGGCTTTTGCCGCCGTGCGGGAGAGCAGGGCGGGGTGGCGTCGTGCTTATTCCTGTTCGAGGAAGCGCTGGGCGTCCAGCGCGGCCATGCAGCCCGTGCCGGCGCTGGTGATGGCCTGGCGGTAGACATGGTCCTGCACGTCGCCGGCCGCGAACACGCCGGGCACGCTGGTCTGCGTGGCAAAGCCCTTGAGGCCGCCCTGGGTGATGATGTAGCCGGTCTCATCCATCTCCAGGTGGCCCTTGAAGATCTCGGTATTGGGCGCATGGCCGATGGCGATGAAGCAGCCCTGCAGCTGGATGTCCTCGGCATGGCCGTCCTGGGTGCTCTTGATGCGGATCCCGGTCACGCCGGATTGGTCGCCCAGCACCTCGTCGAGCACGAAGTGGGTCTTGAGCTCGATCTTGCCGGCCCGGACCTTGTCCATGAGCTTGTCCACGAGGATGGGCTCGGCCTTGAACTTGTCGCGGCGGTGCACCAGGGTCACCTTGCTGGCGATGTTGGACAGGTACAGGGCCTCCTCGACGGCCGTGTTGCCGCCGCCGACCACGCACACGGGCTGCTCACGGTAGAAGAAGCCGTCGCAGGTGGCGCAGCCCGAGACGCCGCGGCCCATGAAGGCCTCTTCGGAGGGCAGGCCCAGGTACTTGGCCGAGGCGCCGGTGGCAATGATCAGGCTGTCGCAGGTGTAGGTTCCGGAGTCGCCGGTCAGCGTGAAGGGTCGCTTGGAGAAATCGACGCTGTGGATGTGATCGAACACCACCTGGGTCTTGAAGCGCTCTGCGTGCTCCAGAAAACGCTGCATCAGCTCGGGGCCCTGCACGCCGTTCACGTCTGCTGGCCAGTTGTCCACCTCGGTCGTCGTCATCAGCTGGCCGCCCTGGGCCATGCCGGTCACCAGCAGCGGGTTGAGGTTGGCGCGCGCGGCATAGATGGCGGCCGTGTAGCCGGCAGGGCCGGAGCCGAGGATCAGGACTTTGGCGTGTTGCGTAGAGGACATGGATGCAGTTCTTGAAAAAGGCGCACGCCGGCAGTCGGCGTGCAGAAAAAAAGATACACCGGGCAGAGCAGTGGAGTATCGCTCCGCAGTCAGGTTCCCGTTGCCATATGGATCAATGGCCCGGATTGTCAAAAATGATCGACGTGGCGCCGTCATGCGGCGGCGTCATGCTCTGTTGCAAGTGCTTGCATTACGCTAGCGGGTCGCCCTGGCTGTTTTTGCGGCCAGTCCGAGGGGGCTGGGGTAAGCTCCCGCCTGCGTATGACTTACTCATTGAACGCTCTGAACGCTTCCACATCCGCCAAGGGCAAATCCAGGTCTGCGGCGCGCCCCGGCATGGTGGCGCGCTTCGGCCACGAAATGCTGCTGCTGGCGGGGCTGCTGGCCCTGGTGTTCTGGCTTGCCTCCATGCTCAGCTACTCGCCCCAGGATCCAGCGTGGTCCACCTCCGGGGCGGGACACGCGCGCCTGGTCGCCAACTGGATGGGCCGCGTCGGTGCCTGGCTGGCCGACGCCTGCTATTTCGGTTTCGGCATGTCGGTCTGGTGGCTGGTGCTGGCCTCGCTGCAGACCTGGCTGTCTTCCTTTGCGCGCTGGCTGCGCGGTGGCGTGCCGCGCGACGGCGTGACCCTGCCGCCCCTGTGGCGGCGGCGCCTGCGCTTCTGGGGCGGGCTGCTGCTGCTGCTGGGTGCGAGCTGCGCACTGGAGTGGACGCGCCTGTACCGCTTCGAGAGCGTGCTGCCCGGCCCGGCCGGCGGCGTCTTCGGCTACATGCTGGGCTACCACAGCCTGCAGTGGCTGGGCTTCATGGGTTCGGGCCTGATCGGCATCTGCGTGGCCGTGATCGGCCTGGCCATGGTGTTCCGCTTTTCCTGGGGTCATCTGGCCGAATCCATGGGCGCACGCCTGGACGGCTGGGTGCTCTTTCTTTTTGCGCGCCGTGAAAAGGCCCGGGACGAAGCCGCAGGCCGCCGCGCCGCGCGCGAGCGGGAGGAAGTGGTGCAGGAAGAGCGCACGGAAAGCGCCGTGCAGCACCCGCAGCCCGTGCAGATCATCGAACCCGTGCTCCAGGAGGCCGCGTCGCCCAGCGTGCGGGTGGTCAAGGAACGCCAGAAGCCCCTGTTCTCCGAACTGCCCGACAGCAAGCTGCCCCAGGTGGATCTGCTCGATGCGGCGCAGCAGCGCCAGGAAAGCGTCTCGCCCGAAACGCTGGAGATGACCAGCCGGCTGATCGAAAAGCGCCTCAAGGACTTTGGTGTCGATGTGCATGTGGTCGCCGCCATGCCGGGCCCCGTGATCACGCGCTACGAGATCGAGCCGGCCACGGGCGTCAAGGGCTCGCAGATCGTGAACCTGGCCAAGGATCTGGCGCGTTCGCTGTCCCTGGTCTCCATCCGCGTGATCGAGACGATTCCCGGCAAGAATTTCATGGCGCTGGAGCTGCCCAATGCCAAGCGCCAGTCCATCCGCCTGTCCGAGGTGCTGGGCTCGCAGGTCTACCACGACGCCAAGAGCATGCTGACCATGGGCCTGGGCAAGGACATCGTGGGCAATCCGGTCGTGGCCGATCTGGCCAAGATGCCGCACGTGCTGGTGGCCGGCACCACGGGTTCGGGCAAGTCGGTGGGGATCAACGCCATGATCCTGTCGCTGCTGTACAAGGCCGAGGCCCGCGATGTGCGCCTGCTGATGATCGACCCCAAGATGCTGGAAATGTCGGTCTACGAAGGCATTCCGCACCTGCTGTGCCCCGTGGTCACCGACATGAAGCAGGCCGCCAACGGCCTGAACTGGTGCGTGGCCGAGATGGAGCGCCGCTACAAGCTCATGAGCAAGCTGGGCGTGCGCAATCTGGCGGGCTACAACGCCAAGATCGATGAGGCCAAGGCGCGCGAGGAGTCCATTCCCAACCCCTTCAGCCTGACGCCCGAGGAGCCCGAGCCGCTGCAGCGCCTGCCGCACATCGTCATCGTCATCGACGAGCTGGCCGACCTGATGATGGTGGTCGGCAAGAAGATCGAGGAGCTGATCGCGCGCCTGGCCCAGAAGGCCCGCGCGGCCGGCATCCACCTGATCCTGGCCACCCAGCGCCCCAGCGTGGACGTGATCACGGGCCTGATCAAGGCCAACATCCCCACCCGCATTGCCTTCCAGGTCAGCAGCAAGATCGACAGCCGCACGGTGCTGGACCAGATGGGGGCCGAGTCCCTGCTGGGCATGGGTGACATGCTCTACATGGCCAGCGGCACGGGCCTGCCCATCCGCGTGCATGGCGCCTTCGTCTCCGACGAGGAAGTGCACCGCGTGGTCAGCTACCTCAAGGACCAGGGCGAGGCGGACTACATCGAGGGTGTGCTCGAAGGCGGCACCGCCGAGGGCGACAGTGAATTCGGCGCCGAGGCCGGCGAGGGTGGCGGTGGCGAGAAGGACCCCATGTACGACCAGGCCGTCGAGGTCGTGCTCAAGGACCGCAAGGCCAGCATTTCCTATGTGCAGCGCAAGCTCAGAATTGGTTACAACCGCTCCGCGCGCCTGCTGGAAGATATGGAGAAGGCGGGCCTGGTCAGCGGCCTGACGGCCAGTGGCCAGCGCGATGTGCTGGTGCCTGCCCGTTCGGGCGACTGATGCCGTCCCCAATACGGAGAAAAAATGAAACGTCTGTTGACTGCAGTTTTGATGGTGGCCGGTGTCACGGCCAGCTGGGCCGATGGCTTGAAGAGCCTGGAGGCCTTCATGAAGAATTCCCAGGCTGGGCGTGCCGACTTCACCCAGGCCGTCACGGCCCCGTCCAAGGATGGCCAGCCGCCGCGCACCAAGAATTCCAGCGGCCACTTCGAATTCCAGCGCCCCGGCAAATTCCGCTTCGTCTACACCAAGCCCTTCGAGCAGACCATCGTGGCCGACGGCAAGACGCTGTGGCTGTATGACGCCGACCTCAACCAGGTCACTCAGCGGGCCCAGGCCCAGGCCCTGGGCAGCACGCCCGCGGCCATCCTGGCCTCGGCCAGCGATCTCAAGGCGCTGAGCGCCGATTTCGATCTGGAGTCCGTGCCCGACCAGGATGGATTGCAGTGGGTGCAGGCCAGCCCCAGGGACAGGAATGGCCAGCTCAAGAGCGTGCGCGTGGGCTTCGAGGCCGGCGGGCAGCTCGCGGCGCTGGACATCCTGGACAGCTTTGGCCAGCGTTCGCTGATCCGCTTCAGCCAGCTGCAGACCCAGGCCTCGCTGCCGGCTTCCACCTTCGAGTTCAAGGCGCCTGCCGGCGCCGATGTGCTCAAGCAATAGACCGGGGGCAGGGCCTGAGGCCGTCCGGACTGTCCACCGACAGTCTGTGCGGTTTTGTAATGGTTTTGCCTAATATCGTCGGGACAATGGCGGCCTCTGGCCAGCCGTCCTGCCGGGATGCGTTCCCGGCGGGCTGGCCGCTTTCCCCCTGTCCCTATGAATCTCAGTCGCAAGTTGCCGCTCGCCATTGCCATGGCGTTGTTTTTCACCCTGGCCGCCGGTTTCTTCGGCCTCTGGTCCGCCCACCAGTCCCTGGGCGTTTTCCATGGCGACGTACAGCGCCACATGGCGGCCGAGCGCCTGGCCGCCGAGGTGGAAGGCCACTTCAAGACCCAGGTCCAGGAATGGAAGAACGTGCTGCTGCGCGGCTCGGACAATGCCTTGCGCGAGCAGCACTGGAAGGGTTTCGAGTCCGATGAACGTGCCGTGGAGGAAAAAACGGCCGCCCTGATGGCCTTGATCGACGATGCGGCGCTGCGCGAGCTGGCCGAGCGTTTCGTGGCCCAGCACCGCAAGATGGCCGAAGGCTACCGCGTGGGCCTGGACAAGTTCGAGGCGACGGGCTTCGATCCCTCGGTCGGCGACATGGCCGTGCGCGGCGTGGACCGCGAGCCTGCCGAGCTGCTGGTACAGCTCAAGGCCGGCATTGCCCAGCGCAGCAAGGCCGTCGCCGACGAGGCCTACAGCAGCGGCAGGCATGCCACCGAGCTCAGCCTGGTGCTGATGCTGCTGGCCACCGTGGCGGGCGTGACCATAGGCTGGCTCATCACGCGGGCCGTGGTGGCGCCGCTGCGCAGTGCGGTGCAATTGGCCGAGCGCGTGGCCCAGGGCCAGCTGACGAATGCCGTGGCGTCCGGCGGTCGCGACGAGCTGGGCCAGCTGCTGCAGGCCCTGGGCACCATGCAGGCCCAGCTGCGCAGCATCGTCGTGGAAGTGCGCGGCAATGCCGAGCAGGTGGCGTCCGCCAGCTCGCAGATCGCGGCGGGCAACAGCGACCTGGCCCAGCGCACGGAGCAGCAGGCTTCGGCGCTGCAGATGACGGCCTCGTCCATGGACCAGCTCGACTCCACGGTGCGCGGCAATGCCGACCATGCCCACCAGGCCAATGCCCTGGCCTCCAGCGCCAGCGACATCGCCGAGCGGGGCGGCGGCGCCATCTCGGCCGTCGTGGGCACCATGCGCAGCATCCAGGATGCGTCCGAACGCGTGGTCAGCATCATCGAGGTCATCGATTCGATTGCCTTCCAGACCAATATCCTGGCCCTCAATGCCGCCGTGGAGGCTGCGCGCGCGGGCGAGCAGGGCCGGGGCTTCGCCGTGGTGGCGGCCGAGGTGCGCTCGCTGGCCCAGCGCAGCTCGGGCGCGGCGCGTGAGATCCGCGATCTGATCCAGGCCAATGCCCAGCGCGTAGCCCTGGGTGCGCGCGAGGTGGACAGTGCGGGCGCGACCATGGCATCGGTGCAGCAGGCGATTGCCCAGGTTTCGCACGTGATCGGCGCCATCAGCCATTCCAGCGGCGAGCAAAGCGCGGGCGTCAGCCATGTGAACAGTGCCATCGTGCGCATCGAAGAGGGCACGCAGCAGAACGCGGCCCTGGTCGAACAGACCAGCGCGGCCGCCCAAAGCCTGCGCCGCCAGGCCCATCAGCTGGTGGAGCTGATGTCGCGCTTCAAGACCGCCTGAACCTCCCGCTCCGTCCATCCCGGTGGCCGGGCGGCCCTCAGCCGCGCAGGGCGACGGGGGCGGGGCGCAACCTGTCGTGCAGGGCGGCCAGCACCAGGGTGGTGGCCACGGGCAGGGCCCAGCCCATGCCGTTGCCCGGCAAATGGCTGGCCATGGCCGGCAGCCAGTCCTGCCAGCCCGCGGCCTTGATGGCGTCGATGAGGCCGAACACCAGGGCCACGGCCAGGACCGGCATGAAGACGCGACGGGCATTGCGCCACAGGCCCGACAGCAGGCTCAGCGCCACCAGGGCAATGGCCAGCGGGTACATGCCGACCAGCACCGGGCCGGACAGGGCGATCAGCTGGGCCAGGCCCTGGTTGGAAACCAGGATGCAGGCCAGTCCCATGGCAACGACGACGGGGCGGTAGGGCAGGTGCAGCATCTCGCTGAAGTAACTGCCGCAGGCGCTGACCAGGCCCACGGCCGTGGTCAGGCAGGCCAGGGAGATCACCAGGGCCAGCAGCAGGCTGCCGATGGGGCCGAAGGTGTGCTGCACATAGCGCGTGAGGATGAGCACGCCGGTCTCGGCCTGGGGCGCGATGGCCTGGCTGGTGGCACCCAGGTAGATCAGCGATAGATAGACCAGGCCCAGGCCCACGGCGGCGATCACGCCCGCGATGATGGCGTAGCGTGTCTGCAGCCGCGCATTGACGATGCCGCGGTCGCGGATGGCGTTGACGATGACGATGCCGAAGGCCAGGGCACCCAGGGCGTCCATGGTCTGGTAGCCCTGCAGAAAGCCCTCGGTCAGCGGAGCCGACAGGTAGTCGCCGCTGGCGCTGGAGGCAGGCCCGGCCGGCAGCAGCACGGCGGCCACGCCCAGCACCACCAGGGCCAGGATCAGTACCGGCGTGATCAGCTTGCCCACGTTGTCGATCAGCTTGCCTGGGTACAGGGCCAGGCCCGTGACCAGGGCGAAGTACAGCGCCGAATAGGCGAACAGGGCCGTGCCGCTGTGGCCCACGAAGGGCGCGAAGCCCATCTCGAAGGACACGGTGGCCGTGCGCGGCGTGGCGAACAGCGGACCCAGGATCAGATAGATCAGCAGGCCCAGCACCATGCCGGCCTTGCGGCCCATGGGCGAGGTCAGCGCGTCGAGGCCGCCGCCCACACGGGCCAGGGCCACCACGGTCAGCAGGGGCAGTCCCACGCCCGTCAGCAAGAAGCCCGTGGCGGCCGAAGCTGCATGCTCGCCGGCGCCCTGGCCGACCATGGGCGGAAAAATGATGTTGCCCGCGCCGAGGAACAGCGCAAAGGTCATGAAGCCGAGAGCGATCAGGTCCCGGGTCTTGAGTGTGTGCATGGTTGCAAAAAAGCAAAAAAGACCAGTCCTGCCGCAGCTCGTGCGGCCGGATGGTCGGGCAGGGTGGTGGTGGGGCCGGGATGCGGCGCGGTTCGTGCACTGGCCGCAGACCGGCCGGCGCTCGGTGATGTGGCCCGTGCGGGGGCCGCACCGGGCCGGCGGCCTTCGCGTGGGTGGCGATTTTAGGGCCAAGCCCCCGGGCGGAGTGCCATATGTCAGTGATTACTCTTGCATTGCATCCGGAAATTGATCTGTATCCAACCGGTGGCATGCCCAAAACAGATGGCGGGCTTCCTGGAATCTGTGCCGCCGTGCAGGGGCGCGTCCCCTGGCCGTGCCGCTGGCGGCCGCGGGGGAGACAATGGCGGCATGGCTTCGCAATCCCTGTTCTCCTCCGCGTCCAATCCTTCCCACCAGCCACTGGCCGAGCGCCTGAGACCGCGCAGCCTGGCCGAGGTCATTGGCCAGCAGCATGTGCTGGGCCCGGGCATGCCGCTGCGCCTGGCCTTCGAGTCGGGACGACCGCACAGCTGCATTCTGTGGGGGCCTCCGGGTGTGGGCAAAACCACCATCGCCCGCCTCATGGCCGATGCCTTCGATGCGCAGTTCATTTCCATCAGCGCCGTGCTCGGCGGAGTCAAGGACATACGCGAGGCTGTACAGCAGGCCGAATCCGCGCGCGACGGACTGATGCAGCAGCGCACCATCGTCTTCGTGGACGAGGTGCACCGGTTCAACAAAAGCCAGCAGGATGCCTTCCTGCCCCACGTGGAGAGCGGGCTGTTCACCTTCATTGGCGCCACCACCGAAAACCCCTCGTTCGAGGTCAACTCCGCCCTGCTGTCGCGCGCGGCCGTCTATGTGCTGCAGTCGCTGACCACGGAGGACCTGCGCCAGATCGTCGCCAAGGCCCAGGATCTGGGTGCGGTGCCCGGCATCGATGACGATGCGCTGGAGCGCCTGACGGCCTACGCCGACGGCGATGCGCGGCGCCTGCTCAACACGCTGGAGACCCTGTCCATCACGGCCGAGCAGGCCCAGATCGGGCGCATCTCCGATGCCTGGCTGCTGCAGGTGCTGGGCGAGCGGATGCGCCGCTACGACAAGGGCGGCGAGCAGTTCTACGACACCATCAGCGCCCTGCACAAATCGGTGCGCGGCTCGGACCCCGATGCCGCCCTGTACTGGCTGGTGCGCATGCTCGACGGTGGGGCCGATCCGCGTTACATGGCGCGGCGCATCGTGCGCATGGCGTGGGAAGACATAGGCCTGGCCGATCCGCGCGCCATGCAAATGGCCAATGACGCCGCCGCGACCTATGAGCGCCTGGGCAGCCCCGAGGGCGAGCTGGCCCTGGCCCAGGCCGTGATCTACCTGGCCGTCGCGCCCAAGAGCAATGCGGGCTACATGGCCTACAACAAGGCCAGGGCCTTTGTGAAATCCGATACCACGCGCCCAGTGCCCCTGCACTTGCGCAATGCCCCCACCCAGCTGATGAAGCAGCTGGACTATGGTCGGGACTACCGATATGCCCACGACGAGGAGGGAGGCTTCGCGGCCGGGGTGCGCTACCTGCCCGATGGCATGGACGAACCCGGTTTCTACCAGCCCGTGCCGCGCGGGCTGGAGATCAAGATCGGCCAGAAACTGGAGCAGCTCAGGGCGCTCAACGAAGCCGCGCGCCCGGCCGGTGGCGGGGATGTGGTGGATTCCGGGCAGTAAGCACCTGCTCCCCGGATCAGGCGGAGCGGCCGTCGTAGTGGGTGATCTGCAGCGCGCTCAGGTCCACGCCCTCCAGGCAGCGCAGGTTGATGGCCGCCATGGGCCGGCCGGATGCATCGGCGGCCTCGCCAAAGGGGTGGATGCCGCAGGTGGGGCAAAAGTGGTGCTGGATCACGTGCCGGTGGAAGGTATAGGTCTGCATCTGGTCCTCGGGTGTGCGCAGATGCAACTGCCCGCGCGGCACGAACCACATGAGCGCGCCCTTGCGCGAGCACATGGAGCAATTGCAGGCCATGGCCTGGCCCGGTTCGCCTTCCACATCGAAGGCGATGCGGCCACAGTGGCAGCTTCCTTGGTAAGTCATCGCGGTCTCCCGGAGATGGGTATGGATCCGGGATGTTAGGGCCTGTTCACGCTGATGTGGGGTCACGAAGCTGTCTGCCAGCCCGCCAATCAAGGCGCGCGACGCCGTGCGTGTGTCCACACGCACAAGGAGCGCAACGCCGAGTGGCGGGCTGGGAGGCAGCTTCCCTTCGGGTTGCCCGGCTGCGGGGCCGTCTGCGGCGTTGCCCGCGCTTGCAAGGCAAGGGCCTTGCTGCGCACGTGCGCCTTGCATGCGACCCCGCAGCCGGGCAACGAGATCCCCGCATCAGCGTGAACAGGTCCTAGGTCCGTCGCCGGACCATGGCAATTGCTGCACTGCTTCCTAAAAGCCTTTGCCGTGCTTGTAAAGCCTCGGAAAACCCGGCTGCCGCGAGGCCGCTCAGCCCCCCGGCCCCTGCCTAGAATCCGCCAATCCCCCTCGGCATCCGGGCCACAAGCACGGATGCGGCGGGAGAGCTTCCACTACCATGGCATTGCTGGCTCCGTCGTTTGGATGCGAGGCACGCTGAATGTCTCCATCCTGGACGAGAGGAGAGCGCGCATATGGACATACTGCTTCAGCAGGTCATCAACGGATTGGTCCTGGGCAGCATGTACGCCCTGATAGCCCTGGGCTACACCATGGTGTACGGCATCATTCAGCTCATCAACTTCGCGCACGGCGAAGTGCTCATGGTGGGGGCGCTGACCAGCTGGAGCTGCATCGGCCTGATGCAGGAGGCCATGCCGGGAGCGCCGGGCTGGCTCATCCTGCTGCTGGCCACGCTGATCGCCTGCGTGGTGGCCGCCGCGCTGAACTTCGTGATCGAGAAGGTGGCCTACCGGCGCCTGCGCAACAGCCCGCGCCTCGCGCCGCTGATCACGGCCATCGGCGTGTCCCTGCTGCTGCAGACCCTGGCCATGATCATCTGGAAGCCCAACTACAAGGCCTATCCGACCCTGCTGCCCAGCACGCCCTTCGAAATCGGCAGCGCGGTGATCACGCCCACGCAGATCCTGGTGCTGGCCGTCACGGCCATTGCGCTGGCCGCGCTGACCTACCTGGTCAATTTCACCAAGCTGGGTCGCGCCATGCGGGCCACGGCGGAGAACCCGCGGGTGGCGGCCCTGATGGGTGTCAAGCCCGACATGGTGATCTCGGCCACCTTCATCATCGGCGCCGTGCTGGCGGCCATCGCCGGCATCATGTATGCCTCCAACTACGGCACGGCCCACCACACCATGGGCTTTCTTCCGGGCCTCAAGGCCTTTACCGCGGCCGTGTTCGGTGGCATCGGCAACCTGGCCGGCGCCGTGGTCGGCGCCATGCTGCTGGGCCTGATCGAGTCCATAGGCTCAGGCTACATAGGCGACCTCACCGGGGGCGTCCTGGGCAGCCACTACACCGACATCTTCGCCTTCATCGTGCTCATCATCATCCTGACGCTGCGCCCCTCGGGCCTGCTGGGCGAGCGCGTGGCCGATCGCGCCTGAGGAGAGCCGCATGACAAGCAAGAAGACCGTTCAATGGATCGTGGGCGGCCTGGCCCTGCTGATACTGCCGCTGGTGCTGCAGCTTTTTGGCAACGCCTGGGTCCGCATCGCCGACATCGCCCTGCTGTACGTGCTGCTGGCGCTGGGGCTCAACGTGGTCGTGGGCTATGCAGGCCTGCTGGACCTGGGCTATGTGGCCTTCTACGCGGTGGGGGCCTATATGTTTGCCCTCATGGCCTCGCCCCATCTGGCCGAGACCTTCGAAGGCTTTGCCGCCCTGTTCCCCGACGGCCTGCACACCTCGATATGGCTGGTGATACCGCTGGCGGCACTGCTGGCCGCCATCACGGGCATCCTGCTGGGCATTCCGGTGCTCAAGCTGCGCGGGGACTACCTGGCCATCGTCACGCTGGGCTTCGGGGAGATCATCCGCATCTTCATGAACAACCTGGACCAGCCCGTGAACATCACCAACGGTCCCAAGGGCATAGGCCAGATCGACTCGGTCAAGATCCTTGGCCTGGACCTGGCCAAGCGCCAGGAAATCTTTGGCTACGACATCAGTTCGGTGACGCTGTACTACTACCTTTTCCTCTTCCTGGTCCTGGTCAGCATCGTCATCTGTGCGCGGCTGCAGGATTCGCGCATAGGCCGTGCCTGGATGGCCATACGCGAGGACGAAATCGCCGCCAAGGCCATGGGCATCAACACGCGGAACATGAAGCTGCTGGCCTTCGGCATGGGGGCCTCGTTCGGCGGCGTTTCCGGCGCCATGTTCGCGGCCTTCCAGGGCTTTGTCTCGCCCGAGTCCTTCAGCCTCATGGAGTCCGTCATGATCGTGGCCATGGTCGTGCTGGGCGGCCTGGGCCATTTGCCTGGCGTGATCCTGGGCGCCGTGCTGCTGTCGGCCCTGCCCGAAGTGCTGCGCTACGTGGCCGGGCCTTTGCAGCAGATGACCGATGGCCGGCTCGACGCTTCCATACTGCGCCAGCTGCTCATCGCCCTGGCCATGATCGTCATCATGCTGATGCGTCCGCGCGGCCTGTGGCCCTCGCCCGAACACGGCAAGAAGCTGCCCCAGCAATCCTGAGCATGGAGACCAGCGCAATGGCAGACGGCAATTTCTCCCCCGTGCTCAAGGTCGCGGACATTTCCAAGCGCTTCGGTGGCCTGCAGGCCCTGTCCGGCGTGGGCATGACCATAGAGCGCGGCCAGGTCTACGGGCTCATAGGCCCCAACGGCGCGGGCAAGACCACCTTCTTCAATGTCATCACGGGCCTGTACACGCCCGACAGCGGCAGCTTCGAGCTGGCCGGCCAGGCCTACGAGCCCACGGCCGTGCACAAGGTGGCACGGGCCGGCATCGCACGCACCTTCCAGAACATTCGGCTGTTCGCCGAGATGACGGCGCTTGAAAACGTCATGGTGGGTCGCCATGTGCGCACGCATTCGGGGCTGATCGGCGCCGTTTTCCGCACGCCGGGCTTCAAGGCCGAGGAAGCCGCCATCCGCGAACGTTCGCGCGAGCTGCTCGACTATGTGGGCATAGGCCGCTATGCCGATTTCAAGGCCCGCACGCTGAGCTACGGCGACCAGCGGCGTCTGGAGATCGCGCGTGCCCTGGCCACCGACCCGCAGCTGATCGCCCTGGACGAGCCCGCGGCCGGCATGAACGCCACCGAAAAGCTGCAGCTGCGCGAGCTGATCGTGCGCATACGCAGCGACCACCGCACCATCCTGCTCATCGAGCATGACGTCAAGCTGGTCATGGGACTGTGCGACCGCGTCACCGTGCTCGACTACGGCAAGCCGATTGCCGAAGGCTCGCCGGCCGAGGTGCAGAAGAACGACAAGGTGATCGAAGCCTATCTGGGCACGGGAGGACACTGAACCATGGCGGAGCATGTGCAAGTCGAGGGCGGGACGGGCGAGCGGGCGCATGCCCCGGTGCTGCTGCAGGTCCAGGGACTCAAGGTTTCCTATGGCGGTATCCAGGCCGTCAAGGGGGTGGATTTCGAGGTGCGGCAGGGCGAGCTCGTGTCGCTGATCGGCTCGAACGGTGCAGGCAAGACCACGACCATGAAGGCCGTGACGCGCAGCCTGCCCGCCGTGGATGGCGATATCTTCTATCTGGGCAAGAGCATCCGCGGCGTGGGGGCCTGGGATCTGGTGGCCCAGGGGCTGGTCATGGTGCCCGAGGGGCGCGGCGTGTTCGCGCGCATGACCATCACCGAAAACCTGCTCATGGGCGCCTACACGCGCAGCGACAAGGCCGGCATCGCGGCCGATGTGGAGCGCATGTTCGGCATCTTTCCGCGCCTGAGGGAGCGCAAGGACCAGCTGGCCGGAACCATGTCGGGTGGCGAGCAGCAGATGCTGGCCATGGCGCGCGCCCTGATGAGCCAGCCCAAGGTGCTGCTGCTGGATGAGCCTTCCATGGGGCTTTCGCCCATCATGGTGGACAAGATCTTCGAGGTGGTGGCCGATGTGCACGGCCTGGGCGTGACCCTGGTGCTGGTCGAGCAGAACGCCAGCCGCGCGCTGATGCTGGCCGACCGCGGCTATGTGATGGAATCCGGCCTGATCACCATGACCGGGCCGGGCAAGAGCCTGCTCAGCGATCCGCGGGTGCGCGCTGCCTATCTCGGGGAATGAGAGGGCCGCAGGCCTTGCCGGAATTCCCCGTGGGCGTGCCGGGATATGACAAAAAAATGACGATTTGATGTCACTTGGCGATGTTTTCGCTGACGCGTTATTTTTCGATTGATTGCGTAATAGCGACGTTTTTGGCGAAAAATCACGTAAAAATTCTGAATTCAGAACAAAAGCGAATCCATGCACGGCTCGGGTTCCGCGGCCATAATTTTGACTTTCATGCCCTGGGGCCGCAATCGTATGAGCTGGCTGAACAACATCCCCGTCGGACTGCAGACCTTGGTCCTGCTGGCCATGAGCAATGTCTTCATGACCTTTGCCTGGTACGGCCACCTGAAGAACCACGCCACCTCGCCCTGGTACGTGGCAGCCCTTGCCAGCTGGGGCATCGCGCTGTTCGAGTATCTGCTGCAGGTGCCGGCCAACCGCATAGGCCATACGCAGTTCAGCGTGGCCCAGCTCAAGATCATCCAGGAGGTGATCACGCTGGCCGTGTTCGCGCCGTTCGCCGTTCTTTACCTGAACCAGCCGCTCAAATGGGACTTCCTGTGGGCCGGTCTGTGCATGGTGGGTGCCGTGTATTTTATTTTTCGTGGCGGCTGACGCGGCGGCATGAGTGCGCGCCGAAACGCGCTCGGGACTCGGGAGTACACTTCGCCCCGTTCAAGCCGGGAAGCCATGCCAAGCATCCGCAATGTGACGCAGTGAGTCGCCTGGTTCCCCACTTTTCCCGGTAAGGAGCATTCATGCTGTTTGGCAAATTATTGCCGCGCGAAGGCAATTTTTTCGAGATGTTCAACCAGCATGCCGATCGCATCGTCGAAGCCGCGCATGCCTTCTCGCAGCTGGTCGCCAACTATAACGATGCCCATCTTCGCGAAAAATACAACGAAGATGTCAACAACGCCGAGCGTGCCGCAGACCGCGTGACGCACGAGGTCACTAAGGCGCTGCACAAGACCTTCATCACGCCGCTGGACCGCGAGCACATCCACTCGCTGATCAACACCATGGACGACGTGGCCGATCTGATCCAGGACTCGGCCGAGACCATGGCGCTGTACGACGTGCGCCACATGACTGAAGAGATCACGCGCCTGACCGACCTGTGCGTGCGGTGCTGCGAGCGCCTGCGCGATGCGGTCAAGTTGCTGGAGCGCATCTCCGATCCTTCCGTGGTGGATGCCGCGATGAAGACCTGCGAGGAGATCGACCGCCTCGAATCCGATGCCGACCGTGTTATGCGCTCGGCCATGAGCAAGCTGTTCCGCGAAGAGCCCGATGTGCGCGAAGTCATCAAGCTCAAGGCCATCTACGAGCTGCTGGAAACCGTGACCGACCGTTGCGAGGACGTGGCCAACCTGATCGAGGGCATCGTCCTCGAGAATTCCTGAGCCGGCGCGGAGTCCCTTTGTTATGGAAAGCGTACAAGCGGCCCTGTGGGTCGTGATCCTGCTGGTGGTGCTCGCCCTGCTGTTCGACTTCATGAACGGCTTTCACGATGCGGCCAACTCCATTGCCACCGTGGTGTCCACGGGCGTGCTCAAGCCCACGCAGGCCGTGGCCTTTGCCGCCTTCTTCAACGTGGTGGCGGTCTTCGTCTTCCATCTGAGCGTGGCGGCCACGGTGGGCAAGGGCATCGTCCAGCCCGGCGTGGTGGACACCCATGTGGTCTTCGGTGCCCTGGTAGGGGCCATTGCCTGGAACGTGATCACCTGGATCTATGGCATTCCCAGCAGCTCCTCGCATGCGCTGATCGGCGGCATCGTGGGGGCCGTCATCGCCAAGGCCGGTGCCGGCGCGCTGATCGCCAGCGGCATCTGGAAGACCGTGGCCTTCATTTTCGTCTCGCCCCTGCTCGGCTATCTGCTGGGCTCGCTGATGATGGTGCTCGTGGCCTGGGTCTGCCGGCGTGCCGCGCCCAACAAGGTGGATCGCTGGTTCCGCAGGCTGCAGCTGGTGTCCGCGGGCGCCTATAGCCTCGGCCACGGCGGCAATGATGCGCAAAAGACCATCGGCATCATCTGGCTGCTGCTGATCGCCACGGGCTATGCCAATGCCGGCGATGCCGAGCCTCCG
This sequence comes from Burkholderiaceae bacterium, assembly GCA_031253795.1. GTDB lineage: Bacteria > Pseudomonadota > Gammaproteobacteria > Burkholderiales > Burkholderiaceae_C > Comamonas. The sequence continues at coordinate 86,530 of JAIRVR010000003.1, read as the reverse complement.
CTGTGGACCATCGTCAGCTGCTACCTGGCCATCGGCCTGGGCACCATGTTCGGCGGCTGGCGCATCGTCAAGACCATGGGCCAGAAAATCACCAAGCTCAAGCCCGTGGGCGGCTTTTGTGCCGAAAGCGGTGGAGCCCTGACCCTGTTCTTCGCCACCTTCCTCGGGGTGCCGGTCTCGACCACGCACACCATCACGGGCGCCATCGTGGGCGTGGGCTCGACCCAGCGCGCCAGTGCCGTGCGCTGGGGCGTGGCGGGCAACATCGTCTGGGCCTGGGTGCTGACGATTCCGGCCAGCGCCTTCGTGGCATCGATCGCCTACTGGGTCAGCCTGCAGCTTTATTGATTAGTGTGCCGGCGTAGCGGGGCTTTCCCTGGCCCTTCAAGGGAAGCGCCCTGGCTGAAGGGCGGCTCTTGTCCGGTGTATCGAGCCGGGGGCCCTCACTGGGAGATCTTGCGGGCTTCCTCGACCTGGTATTCGAAGTAGTGCTGGAAGCTGTAGGCGATGCTGGCCATCAGCACGGCCGCTCCCACCATCAGCGACAGGGCGATGGCGAAGATGGTGGTCCAGCCCGTGCGGCCCTCCGGTGCCTGGGCATCGGCGCCTGGGTTGTAGCGCCGGTTCCAGGTCTCGGTGTCGATCAGGCCGTAGAGGATGGCGCGCAGGGCACAGCCTGCGATGGTAAAACCCAGCAGCGGTATCAGCAGCCAGCTGAGCTGGTCATCCTGGCCCAGTTGCTGCACGCGCTCTATGCCGTACACGCCCAGCGCCGTGGGCACGGGCAGCAGCCAGCCCAGCCAGTCGCCCAGTCCATGGAGGTAGAAGCGGTGCATGCCCAGCGGGCCCGCCAGGAAGGCCAGCCAGGCGGCCAGGGTCTTGCTCTTGGGGCGTGACGCCTGGGCGGCGGCAGGAGGCAGGGGCGTGCTGGGGCGGTTCATGCGTCCATTATTCGGGCGAACCACGGTCCCCGTCTCCCAGGGTCTTCTCCATGAGGACAATGTCCAGCCAGCGGCCGAATTTCCAGCCCATGGAGCGCAGCGTGGCGGCCTGCTCGAAGCCTGCGGCCCGGTGCACGCCGATGGAGCCCGCATTGCCCGAATCCCCGATCACGGCCAGCAGCTTGCGTACGCCGGCGGCCTCGCAGTCGCGCGACAGTGCGTCCAGCAGCAGCCGGCCCACGCCCTGGCCGCGTGCGCTGTCGAGCACATAAATGGAGTCCTCGGCCGAAAAGCGGTAGGCCGGCCGCGGCTTGAACCAGTTGGCATAGGCGAAACCCAGCACCTGGCCCGTGCCGTCCACACAGACCAGGTAGGGCAGGCCCTTGGACAGCACGTCGCTGCGGCGTGTGGCCATGTCGGTTTCGGAAGGGGGTTCGGTCTCGAAGGTTCCGGTGCCATGCAGCACGTGATGGCGGTAGATGGCCGCGATGGCGGCAATATCGTGGTCCTGGCTCGGGCGGATGGTAGGCATAGAAAAAGAAGTTCGATATAATCTCGGGTTTTACGGCGTGTCGCTGGCCGGGTGGCCATGTCGCGTGTCTCAACGCCGCAAAACTGTGCAGCCATTGAATTGAGCATTTGATAGGTGGCTGCGCCACCCGAAGGATAAATCATGGTCGTCATTCGACTCTCCCGCGGCGGCTCCAAGGCCCGTCCTTTCTACAACATCGTTGCCGCCGACAAGCGCGTGCGCCGCGACGGCTCCTTCATCGAGCGTCTGGGTTTCTACAACCCCAACGCCCGTGGCGGCGAAGAAGGCCTGCGCGTGGCGCTGGACCGCGTGAACTACTGGAAGAGCGTTGGTGCGCAAACTTCCGAAACCGCTGATCGCCTGATCATCCAGGCCGCCAAGAAGGCTGCCTGATCAGTCTTTCTCCACAAAGCGGGTTCCGTTGGCTTGACTGACGGAGCCCGTTTTTGCTTTCTCCATTGAAGAACACCATGAGCCACATGCCCGATCTCGAAGCCAGCGAACTGCCTGCCGATGCCGTGGAGGTGGGCCGCATCGCCGATGCCTGGGGCATCAAGGGCTGGTTCAAGGTTGCGGCCTTCAGCGCGGACCCCGAAGCCCTGTTCGCCGCCAGGCAGTGGTATCTGCAGCCTGCGGAAAAGGGTGCTCGGCTGTTCACGGGCACGGTGCTGCTGCCCGTCAAGCAGGCGCGTGTGCACTCGGACTCCGTGGTGGCCACCTCGCCCGCGGTGGTTGACCGCAATGCGGCCGAGGCCTTGCGCGGGGCACGCATCTTCGTGGCGCGCAGCGATTTTCCCCAGGCCGAGGACGGCGAGTACTACTGGGTGGACCTGCTGGGCCTGTCCGTGGTCAACCGCGAGGGTGTGGCCCTGGGCGTGGTCCGCGATCTGCTGTCCACGGGCCCGCAGACCGTGCTGGTCCTGGCCTATGAGGAAGATGGCAAGGAGCGCGAGCGCATGATTCCCTTCGTGGACGCCTATGTCGACAAGGTCGATCTGCAGGCCAAGACCATTGTGGCGGACTGGCAGCCCGATTACTGAGCGCGGCGGCCCATGCGCTTCGATGTCATCACCCTGTTCCCCGAGCTTTTCACGCCCTTCCTCGAAAGCGGAGTGACACGGCGTGCCTATGGCTCCGGCCTGGTCGGTGTGCACCTGTGGAATCCGCGCGACCATGCCCAGGGCAATTACCGGCGCGTGGACGACCGTCCCTTTGGCGGTGGTCCCGGCATGGTGATGATGGCCGAACCCCTGCAGCGTTGCCTGGAGGCCGCCCGGCAGGCACGCCGGGAAGCCGGCGAGGCAGAGCCCGCGCCGGTCGTGCTGTTCTCCCCCATCGGTGCCACGCTGCACCACGGGCTGGTGGCCGAATGGGCCGGCGGCCAGGGGGGCATTTTGCTGTGCGGCCGCTACGAGGGCATGGACCAGCGTTTCATCGACACCCATGTCACCCATCAGATCAGCCTGGGCGACTTCGTGCTGTCGGGTGGGGAAATAGCGGCCATGGCCTTGCTCGATGCCGTGGCGCGGCTGCAGCCCGGTGTCCTCAACGACGAGGGCAGCTACCAGCAGGACAGCTTCAATCCGGCGCTGGACGGGCTGCTCGACTGCCCCCATTACACGCGCCCCGAAGTCTGGGATGGCCAGGAGGTGCCGGCGGCGCTGTTGTCCGGTCACCACGCCCAGATCGAGCGCTGGCGCCGCGACCAGAGCCTGTCCATCACGGCAAGTCATCGCCCGGAGCTGATTGCCCAGGCGCGCGCCAGGGGCTTGCTCACGGCCAAGGACGAGGCCGTTTTGGCAAAAATCAGCGGCAAGCTATAATTGTCGATTCTTCGATCCTCTATCCGGCCGCTGCGACCCAAGGCAGGACCTGCTCGAGAAGGATGGGGTGAGGGGCGATGCCTGCTGGCGCGCCGCTTGCCCGTTTCTTTTTGGCGCAAGTCGTAGCAATAAAGCAGCCATGGCACCAATCCCGGTGCTTGCCAATCCTGGCGCGGACACGATCGATTGGATGTTGATATGAACCTGATCCAGACCCTCGAGCAAGAGGAAATCGCCCGTCTGAACAAGACCATCCCCGAATTCGCCCCCGGTGACACCGTCATCGTGAGCGTGAACGTGGTGGAAGGCAGCCGCAAGCGCGTGCAGGCCTATGAAGGCGTGGTGATCGCCAAGCGCAACCGTGGCCTGAACAGCGGCTTCACCGTGCGCAAGATCTCCAGCGGTGAAGGCGTGGAGCGTACGTTCCAGACCTACTCCCCCCTGATCGCCGGCATCGAAGTCAAGCGCCGTGGCGATGTGCGTCGTGCCAAGCTGTACTACCTGCGTGAGCGCAGCGGCAAGTCGGCCCGCATCAAGGAAAAGCTGCCCTCGCGCGTCAAGGTTTCTGCCGAAGCCTAAGCGCCTGCGTCACAGCCGGAAAGCCGCTACAGTCGCCTGTAGCGGCTTTTTGTTTTTGGAGGCCGCTGCCACATAAGCCAATGCCAGTGTCCTCTCGTCCATTGCCCGCCATTCCCATGCCCACCGGTGGCCCGGCGCCGAAGCCGGTGTCGGCCATCGCCGATCCGCGCCAGGCGCCCCTGGTGGGCGTCGACGGCCATCTCCCGGCCGTGCCGATGGCGGCGCAGACACCCCAGGCCCTGCGCCAGCGCTTTTCGCTGCCGCCCTCCTGGTCGCCGGAAGTGGTGCTGGAAAAACGCTTCAGCGACCGCCAGCCCACGGATGCGGCCGTGCTCGTGCCCATCGTGCTGCGCAGCGAGCCCACCGTGCTGTTGACCGAGCGCACGGCCCACCTGTCCACGCATTCGGGCCAGGTGGCCTTTCCGGGCGGCAAGCGTGATCCCGAAGACGCCTCGGCCGAGGCCACGGCCCTGCGCGAAGCCCATGAAGAGGTGGGGCTGGCCTCGGGCGATGTGGAGGTGCTGGGGACATTGCCCATCTACACCACGGGTACGGCCTTTCTGATCACACCCGTGGTGGCCCTGGTCGATCCTGCGGCCAGGCTCGCGCCCAATCCCTACGAGGTGGCGGATGTGTTCGAGGTGCCGCTGGCCTTTTTGCTCAACCCCGCCCACCACGAGCGCCACGCCATGGTCTGGAACGGCGTGCCGCGCGAATGGTTTGCCATACCCTACCAGGATGGCGACCGCCAGCGCTATATCTGGGGCGCCACGGCGGGCATGCTGCGCAATCTCTATCGCTTCCTGTCCGCCTGAGTCCGGGTAGGCCGGCATGCCTTTCGGCGGTGCGCCGCTGGCGCCAGGCGCTGGCTTGCAAGCCAACGGTCATGGGCCTGATCGACGGCGACAGTATGATGGCCGGATGAGTTTCTTTGCCATTCTGATCGCCTTGCTGATCGAGCAGGCGCGCCCGCTGGCGCCGGCCAACCTGGTTCACGCCGGCTACCGCGCCTGGACGGTCTCGGTGCGTCGCAACTTCGATGCAGGCCAGGCCCACCATGGCTGGCTGGCCTGGTCAGTGGCCGTGGCCCTGCCCAGCGTGCTGGTGCTGGGCATTTACCTGCTGCTGCTGTGGGGTGTGGGATGGCCGCTGGCCATGCTGTGGAATGTGGCCGTGCTCTATGTGACGCTGGGCTTTCGCCAGTTCAGCCACCACTTCACACGCATCCGCGACGCCCTGGATGCCGGTGATGAATATGCGGCGCGCGAGGCCCTGGCGCATTGGCAGCAGGTGGATGCCAGCGAGGTGCCGCGCAGCGAGGTCGTGCGCCATGTCATCGAGTACTCGGTGCTGGCCGCCCATCGCCATGTGTTTGGTGTGCTGTTCTGGTTTTCCGCACTGGCCGCCCTGGGCCTGGGTCCGCTGGGTGCTGTGATCTATCGCATGGCCGAGCATTTGTCGCGTTCCTGGTCGCGCAAGGGCCTGATCGGAGGGCAGCAGGTCAGCGTCCAGTTGCAGCATGCGGCGCGCCAGGCCTGGACCGTGATCGACTGGCTTCCGGCGCGCCTGACCGCCCTGTCCTTTGCCGTTGTGGGCAGCTTCGAGGAGGCCATCGAAGGCTGGCGTTTCCATGCCCAGCGCTTTCCCAACGACAACGATGGCGTGATCCTGGCTGCCACCTCGGGCGCCATCAACGTGCGCCTGGGCGGTGAGGCCCTCAAGCGCCGTGAAGGCCTTTCCGCCAGCCGCGACGACGGCGAGGAAATCGATCTTGACGTGGACAGCGAGGCCACGCCGGGGCGTGAGCCCGAAATCGGCCACCTGCGCAGCGTGGTCGGCCTGGTGTGGCGCTCGGTCGTGGTCTGGCTGCTGCTGCTGGCCCTGCTGTCGCTGGCGCGCCTGCTGGGGTGAATAAAGCACCCCCTGAGGCGCTGCGCGCCTTCCCCCTGAAGGGGGACGACAGCTTCGCTGCGGGGCGGCCCTTGCTTGCTGTCTCTGGTGCAGGGGCTGTGCCGGTTTCAGGCGCTGGGGGAAGCGCAGCGCGTGGGGGAGTGGCGCTCAGTACCGTCGTTCTTGGCTGAGCTCGTCGAAAAGCTCGGCATAGATGCGGTAGCGGTTGGCGCTGATGTCATGGTCCGCGTCCGCGGTGGAATCCTCGTCCTGCACGCGTGGCATGACGGCGCAGCCGGGTTCATGCAGGTGGGTGCAGTTGTAGAACCTGCATTCCCCGGCGTGGGCACCGATGTCGGGCATGCAGCGCGGCAGGTCGGTGGGCGCTATGTGGTGCAGGCCGAATTCCTGGAAGCCCGGTGAGTCGATCAGCGCTGTCTTGCGTTCCGCGTCCATCCAGTACCAGCTGGTCGTGGTGGTCGTGTGCTTGCCCGAGTTCAGGGCCTGGGAGATCTCGTTCGTGGCGGCGCGCGCACCCGGGACCAGCAGGTTGATCAGGGTGCTCTTGCCAGATCCCGAGGGGCCCAGCACCAGGGTGGCCTTGCCCTGCAGGTGCCGCATCAGCAGCTGGCGGTCGGCATCACCCTCGCTGGCCAGAGACAGGGACAGTACCTCGTAGTGCGGTGTCTCGCGGCCCAGGTGCATCTCGCGGTAGGGCTCCAGGCGCTGCCAGGCCTGGGCGAAAGGCTCGGCCAGGTCGCGCTTGTTGAGCGCGATCAGAGGCTTGATGTGCGTGGCCTCGGCCGTGATCAGTGCGCGTGCCAGCTGGCTTTCGGAGAACACCGGTTCGGCCGCGATCAGGATCAGCACCTGGTCGATGTTGGCAGCGAAGGACTTGGTGCGTATCTCGTCCTGGCGGTAGAACAGGTTGCGCCGTTCCAGCACCTTCTCGATGCTGCCTTCCTCTCCCTGGCCGGCAGGCGGCAGCTGCCATTGCACGCGGTCGCCGACAACGGTCTGGTTCTTCTTGCCGCGGGGATGGCAGATGTGGCGCGCACCGTCCGCAGTCTCGACCACGCAGTGGCGGCCGTGGCTGGAGACGACCAGCCCTTCGCGCAGCGTGGCGCGCTCAGCCATGGAACACCGTGCTGGACTTCATGCGCGCTCCAGCAGGGCATCGATGCGCCGTGCGCAGTCGATGTCGGTGGACGATATGCCGCCCACATCGTGCGTATTCAGGCGCACGCCGCATCGGCCATAGCTCACGGTCAGGTCGGGGTGGTGGTCCTGCTGGTGGGCGATGAGCGCCAGGGCATTCACGAAGGCCATGGTCTCGTAATAGTTGGCGAACGCATAGCTCTTGGCGATGGCGTCGCCATCGAGCTGCCAGCCCGCCATCGCGGCCAGCGCGGTGCGCAGTTCGTCGGCGCCCAGCGCGCGGCGCTGCTGCGTGGACCAGTCCTGTTGTTGCAAGCGTTGTGTGCTCATGTCGTATGTTTCGTATCAGGGAGGGGGAGGCATGCGCTCCAGCCTGGCCAGGGCCGGCGGGTGGGAGTAGTAAAAGCCCACATACCAGGGGTCGGGCGTGAGCGTGGAGGCATTGTCCTCGTAGAGCTTGAGAAGGGCCGAAGCCAGGTGGGCCCCGCTGGCCTGTTCCATGGCGTAGGCGTCGGCCTCGAATTCGTCGCGCCGGGACAGGGCGGAGAACAGGGGCGTGATGAAAAAGCTGAAAACCGGCACGGCCAGCAGGAACAGCACCAGGGCCGCGGCCTGGCTTTCCAGGGGCATCCCCGCCTGGCCCAAGGCCAGTTCAAGGGGCGGGCGCACGCCCAGTCCGGCGTAGAACCAGGCCTGTTGCGACAGCCAGCCCAGCAGAGCGAAGCCTGCCAGGCTGGTGGCGAACATCAGCAGCATGCGCTTGAGCAGGTGGCGGTGCCTGAAGTGACCCAGCTCGTGGGCCAGCACGGCTTCGACCTCGTCACCGTCCAGTTGCCTGAGCAGGGTGTCGAAGAACACCACGCGTTTGGAATGGCCGAATCCCGTGAAGTAGGCGTTGGCATGGGCCGAGCGCCGGCTGCCATCCATGACGAACAACCCCTTGGCGGTGAAGCCGCAGCGCTGCATCAGGGCTGTCACGCGGTCCTTGAGCGCGCCATCGGCCAGCGGTTCGAAGCGGTTGAACAGCGGGGCGATGAAGCTGGGAAGAATCCACATCAGCAGCAGGCCGAAGCCTGTCCACACGGCCCAGGCCCATAGCCACCAGGTGCTGCCGGCCGAGCCCATCAACCATAGGATGAGGGCGGCGATGGGCAGGCCCAGGGCCGCTCCCAGCAGCGAGGATTTGACGAGGTCGCCGAGCCAGAGTCTCGGCGTCATCTGGTTGAAGCCGAAGCGCTGCTCGATGACAAAGGTCTGGTACAGAGACAGCGGCAGCTCCACCGCGAAGGAGATCACGACGAAGCTGGCCAGCAGGGCCAGTTGTTGCCACAGGCCGGGGCCCAGCAGGGCCAGCAGGCCCTGGTTCAGGGCGTCCAGGCCACCCAGCAAGGTCCACCCCAGAAGCACCACGGCGCTCAAGGTCATGTCGACCAGGGCAACGCGGGCCTTGGCCAGCGTGTAGTCGGCCGCTTTCTGGTGGGCCGCCAGGCCGATGCGCCGGGTAAAGGCGGCCGGCACCGCGTTGCGGTGGCGCGCCACATGGCGCACCTGGCGCGACACCAGCCAGGCGCGCAGCAGCCACTGGGCCAGCACGGCGGCGGCAAACAGCAGGGACAGCGATGCGGAAAAATCGGGGTGGGATGCCATGTGGCCGCAGTGTAGGCGACAATTTGGCCCATGTCCGAAGCCTCCAGCGTCTGCCTTCCTTCCGCTGCCGAACCCGGCACGCCCGCCACCCTGGCCAAGTCCGATCTCAACCTTGTCTGGCTCGATTGCGAGATGACGGGGTTGCAGCCCGACACCGATCGCATCATCGAAATCGCCGTCGTTGTCACCAGCCCCGACCTGGCCACGCGCATCGAAGGTCCGGTGTTTGCCATCCACCAGTCCGATGCCCTTCTGGATGGCATGGACGCCTGGAACAAGGGCACGCATGGAAAAAGTGGCCTGATCGAGCGCGTCAAGGCCTCGACCACGACCGAGGCCGATGCCGAGGCTGCACTGATCAAGTTCCTTTCGCAGTACGTGCCCAAGGCCAAGGTGCCGCTGTGCGGCAACAGCATCGGCCAGGACCGGCGTTTCATGGAGCGATACATGCCGCGCCTCAATGCCTTTTTCCACTACCGCAACGTGGATGTCAGCACTCTCAAGGAGCTGGCCAGGCGCTGGAAGCCCGAGGCCTATGCCTCGTTCAAGAAGGCACAGCGCCACACTGCGCTGGCCGATGTGCACGAATCCATCGACGAGCTCGCCCACTATCGCGCGCGCCTGCTCAACGTCTGAGGGCTGCCACGCTCCTTTTGAAGGAGGGGCTTGCGGGAAAACCCCAGGTGTGCGAGAATTGCCGGCTTGCCCTCATCAACAAAGGGCAATTTGCACATCTCCATCACACAAGGGCCCTGCGCTGTGTGCCTGGCACCGATGCTTCTCTCCCAGAGATGCCCCGTGCCCAGGCCAGCCGAAAATGCCCATCCGCCCTTTTGCGAAGGGCCGGTCAAGTCTGACGGTGGATGTTGACCCAACCGTCGAGAAAAGCGTGGCAGAGCGCTGACTGCGCGTGCTTTTCGATTAGAGCCATTCATGAACGACATCTCTCTGGAGCAGGGCACCATTGCCGCTGCCGATTCTTCCTTTGCCTCGTCCGAGGCTGTCTCCGCGCTGGACGCGGTTGTTGCCGGTGCCGAGCAGGCTGCCGAAGGCGCCCTGGAGCAGGCCGACGAGCTGCCCAACGGCTTTGTGGAACTGGGCCTGGCGCCCGAACTGGTGCAGGCCGTGGCCGACCTGGGCTACACCCAGCCCACCGCCGTGCAGGCGCAGGCCATTCCCCTGGCGATGGGCAGTGGCGAACAGGCCTTCATCGACCTGATGGTGTCCAGCCAGACCGGCTCGGGCAAGACGGCTGCCTTCCTGCTGCCCGTGCTGCACACGCTGATCCAGCAAAAGGCGGATGAAGAAGCTGAAATCCGCGCCGAGTACGAGCGCCAGTGCGCCGAAGCTGCCGCCAGCGGCCAGCCCACGCCCAAGCGCAACAAGCGCAAGGACCCGACCAACCCGCGCAATTTCAAGGCTGCCGTTCCCGGCGCCCTGATCCTGTGCCCCACACGCGAACTGGCCCAGCAGGTGGCGCACGACGCCATCGAACTGGTCAAGCATTGCCGCGGCATCCGCATCGCCAACGTGGTGGGCGGCATGCCCTATCAGCTGCAGATTGCCAAGCTGCAGAACGCCAACCTGGTCGTGGCCACGCCCGGCCGTCTGCTGGACCTGCAGCGTTCGCTGCAGATCAAGCTGGACCAGGTGCAGTTCCTCGTCGTCGATGAGGCCGACCGCATGCTGGACCTGGGCTTCTCCGATGATCTGGCCGAAATCAATGAACTGACGGCTCAGCGCAAGCAGACCATGATGTTCAGCGCCACCTTCGCTCCGCGCATCCAGCAACTGGCCATGCGCGTGATGCATGACGGTGGCTCCGGCGTCAAGAAGGTCACCATCGACACGCCCCAGGAAAAGCACGCCAACATCAAGCAGGTGCTGTTCTGGGCCGACAACTCCCAGCACAAGCGCAAGCTGTTGGACCACTGGCTGCGCGATGCCTCGATCAACCAGGCCATCGTGTTTGCCTCGACCCAGGTCGAGTGCGACGGCCTGGCCAACGATCTGCAGCAGGATGGCTTCTCGGCCGTGGCCCTGCACGGCGCGCTGAGCCAGGGCCTGCGCAACCGCCGCCTGATGGCGCTGCGCAATGGCCAGGTCCAGGTGCTGGTGGCCACCGATGTGGCGGCCCGTGGCATCGACGTGCCCACCATCACCCACGTGTTCAACTACGGCCTGCCCATGAAGGCCGAGGACTACACCCACCGCATCGGCCGTACGGGCCGCGCCGGGCGTGAAGGCATTGCCGTCACCTTCGCCGAATTCCGTGACCGCCGCCGCATCTTCGACATCGAAGGCTACAGCCGCCAGCAGTTCAAGGCCGAGGTGATCCCCGGTCTGGAGCCTGTGCAGCGCTTCCCCAGCAGCAACGAAGGCCGCGGCGGCCGCCGTGGTGGCTTCGAGGGCCGTGGTGGTGATCGCCGCCATGGTGGTGGCGGTGGCCGTGGTTTCGGCGGCGACCGTGACCGCGGCTTCGGCGGCGGCGACCGCGGAGGCTTTGGCGGTGACCGCGAGCGCGCATTCGGTGACCGTGGCGGCGAGCGTGGTGGCTACGGCCCGCGCCGTGATGCCGACGGCTATGGCCGCAAGACCGGCTTTGGCGGCTTCGGTGGTGGTCAGCGTGAAGGCGGCCAACGCGAGGGTGGCGGCTTCGGCGGCGGCCAGCGCGAGGGCGGCGGCTTTGGTGGCGGCCAGCGTGATGGCGGCGGCTATGGCCGCGGTGGCGAGGGCCGTGGTTTTGGTGACCGTCCTCCGGCACGCGGCGGTGACCGCCGCGAAGGCGGTGGTTTCCGCGGTGCGGCAGGCGAGTCGCGCGGCTTCGGCGGCGAATCGCGCGGCGGTTTCGGTGGCGGCGAGCGCCGTCCTGCCTTCGGCAAGAGCGCTCCCAAGCCCTACCAGCCCCAGGGCGGTGATCGCAAGCGCGCTCCGCGCTGATCGCGCCATGGCGTGACACACGAGCCGGCCTCCTTGCGGAGGTCGGTTTTTTTTGGCCCGCATGGTGCCCGGAGGCGGATGCGGCGGCCATAATTTCGGCGCGGAGGTGCCCTGTGGAGTCTTTGATCGCATCCGGCCTGGATTACGAACACATGTTCGAGCTGGCGCCAGTCTCGCTATGGCTGGAGGACTACAGCGCGCTCAAGCGACTTTTCCTGCAGTGGCGGGCCGAGGGTGTGGAAGATCTGCGAGCCCATTTCGCGGCCCACCCCGAGGCCTTGCGGCAGTGCAGTGCCGTGCTCCGGGTGGTGCGCGTCAACCAGCGCACCCTGCATTTGTTCGTGGCGCCCGACCAGGCCACCCTGCTGGCCAGCCTGGGCCAGGTATTTCGCGACGACATGCTGGCCGGGCTGGAGCTCGAGCTGCTCGAGCTCTGGGAGGGTTCGCTGAGCTTTGCCAACCGCACGGTCAACTACACGCTGGATGGCCAGCGCCTGGATGTGCAGATCCGCGGCCGCATCCTGCCGGGCCACGAGGAGAGCTGGGACAGCGTCCTGGTGTCCCTCGAGGATGTCACGGCCGAAGAGCGTGGCGCCCGCAAGCTGCGCCGCAGCGAGCAATATGCGCGCGACCTGTTCGAATACTCGCCCGTGTCGCTGTGGGTCGAGGACTTCAGTGCCATCAAGCGCCTGCTTGACGATGTGCGGGCACAGGGCATCAGCGACTTCACCACCTTTCTCAAGGTGCATCCCGAGTTCGTGTCGCGCTGCATGCAGGAAATCCGTGTCGTGGACGTCAACCGCCAGACCCTGCGCATGTTTGGCGCCACCGACAAGCTCCAGCTGCTGAGCCGGCTGGGCCGCGTGTTCCGCGACGAGATGATCGACTCCTTTTCGGACCAGCTGCAGGATCTGTGGAGCGGCAAGCTGGTCCAGCATCGCGAGGTCGTGAACTATGCGCTTTCGGGCGATGTGCTGCACATCCACATGCAGCTGGCCGTGCTCGATGGCCATGCCGACGACTGGGGGCTGGTCCTGCTGTCCCTGGTGGACATCACGGCGCGCAAAAAGGCCGAGGCCTACCTCGAATATCTGGGCAAGCACGATGTGTTGACACAGCTGCGCAACCGGGCCTTCTACATCGAGGAGCTCAACCGCCTGGCGCGCAAGGGCCCCTGGCCGCTGGCCGTGATCGCCATCGACATGAATGGCCTGAAGGAGGCCAATGACGAGCATGGCCATGCGGCCGGAGATGACATGCTGCGCCGCGTGGGTGAGGTGCTGGCCAAGGCCGTGGATGCGCCGGCCTGTGCAGCGCGCATAGGCGGCGACGAGTTCATGGTGCTGCTGCCGGCTTCGGATGAGCGCGGTGCCGAGGCCGTCAAGGAGCGCATCGTCTCCCTGCTGGAGCTCAACAACCAGTTCTACCCGGGCCAGCCCGTCAGCCTGTCCATGGGCGTGGCCTGCTGCGAATCGGGCAGCCAGGTCGAGGCGGCGGTTTCGCGCGCGGACCAGGTCATGTATGCGGAAAAGGCGCGCTACTACAAGGAAAAGATGCTGGGCGGGCGCTAGGCGCACGCCGGGCCGGTGCTCAGCTGTCCGATGCGTGGCGGCCTATCTCGGGCCAGCGGTGGTGCAGGTAGATCCAGGAGAGCAGGCCGATCATCATCATGCTGATCGAGCCCAGGGCCAGCAGCACGGTGGAATGCATGACCAGGGGCGCGATCATGCCTGCCACAATGCCGTTGGCCGTCGATCCCACCACGGCCTGCAGCGACGAGGCCAGGCCGCGGCGCTCGGGATGGATGTCGAGCACCAGCAGCGTGACCACCGGCACCATCATGGCCCAGCCGAAAGCGAAGATGCCTACGGGGATCAGGGCCCAGCTCACGTGGGCCGGCCATATCAGGTTGGCGATCAGGTTGGCGATGGAGACCAGGAACATGATCAGAAAGCCGTGGCGTATCTGGCGCTTGGGCGGTATGCGGCCGGCCAGTCGCCCGCTGACCCAGGCGCCACCCATGATGCCCGAGATCGAGATCACGAAGAACCAGAAGAACTGCTGTGGCTGCAGATGCAGCAGATCGCCGAGAAAGGCCGGCGCCGACAGTACGTACAGGAACATGCCGTTGAAGGGGACGCCGCTGGCAAAGGCCAGCAGCATGAAGCGCGGGTCGCTGCACAGCAGCTTGTAGCCCTGCATCAGCGGCTTGAAGCGGAATGGCTGGCGCAGTTCGACGGGCAGGGACTCGGGCAGAAAGCGCCAGTTGATGGTCCACAGCACCACGCCCACCAGGGTCAGGAACCAGAACACGGCAGCCCAGCCCAGGTGCACGAACAGCCAGCCGCCGATCACGGGTGCCAGTGCGGGGGCGATGCCGAAGAAGATGGTGATCTGGGCCATGACCCGCTGGGCCTGGGCTGGCGGGAACAGGTCGCGCACCACGGCGCGTGACACCACGATGCCGGCCCCTGTGGACAGGCCTTGCAGTGCGCGGAACAGTACCAGCTGGGTGATGCTCTGCGACAGCGCGCAGCCGGCCGAGGCCACGGTGAACACGGCCAGGCCCCAGAGCACCACGGGCCGCCGGCCGAAGCTGTCGGCCATGGCGCCGTGGAACAGGTTCATGAAGGCAAAGCCGAACAGGTAGGCTGACAGCGTCTGCTGCATTTGCAGCGGCGTGGCATCGAGTGCGCGCGCAATGCCCGAAAAGGCGGGGATATAGGTGTCGATGGAAAACGGCCCCAGCATGCCCAGGATGGCAAGCAGGACGGCCAGGGCCCAGAGCGGGCCCTTCCAGGGCGTGGAGGCGTTGTTCGGCATGGAGGCAGGCGGTTGTGCGCTCCCCGGAAGGGGCGTGGCGCGATCGGGCCGCGCGCTTTTGCTGGGCTGCGGCAGGTTGACACTGTAGCGGCTTGGCGGCCCGCCTGGGGTCGGCCGGGGCCGCGAAAAAACGCGGCCGCGGCGGATGGAGTGCCGGCGTTTCGCCGCACCAAGAAAAAAGCACCGGGCAGATGCTGCACGGTGCTTTCTCGAAAAATGGTGGGCCCTGAGTGATTCGAACACTCGACCAACGGATTAAGAGTCCGCTGCTCTACCAGCTGAGCTAAGAGCCCCTTGGAGTTTTCCGACGGATCGGCCTGGAAGGTCCAGGCTGAAAAATGGTGGTGGGCCCTGAGTGATTCGAACACTCGACCAACGGATTAAGAGTCCGCTGCTCTACCAGCTGAGCTAAGAGCCCCCTCGGATATTCCGATGGGTTCAATCCGGACGACTTGTCCGTCTTGAGGGAATTTGGTGGGCCCTGAGTGATTCGAACACTCGACCAACGGATTAAGAGTCCGCTGCTCTACCAGCTGAGCTAAGAGCCCCCTCAGTCGCCTGCTGTGCAAACGAGACCGCAATTATGCGTCATTTTTTGCATGCCTGCAGGAAAGCAGCGCGAATTTTTTAGTCCATGGCGTTGCGCCGCGCCAGCTCCACGAACAGGCCGCTCTGGTCCAGATCGCCCAGGCCCTGCTCCACTCCGTGGGCGTAGAGCTGCTCGAACAAGGCCGTCACCGGGGCCTCGAAGCCCAGTGCCTGGGCCGTGGCCAACGCATTGCGCATGTCCTTGAGCTGCACGGCCATGCGGCCGCGGGGGGCGAAGTCGCGCCGCACCATGCGCTCGCCATGGACCTGCAGGATGCGGCTGTCGGCAAAGCCGCCCGCGATGGCCTCTCGCACCTTGGCCGGATCGGCGCCACCGCGTTCGGCCAGCAGCAGGGCCTCGGCCACGGCGCCGATGGTGATGCCCACGATCATCTGGTTGGCGAGCTTGGCCAACTGTCCCGCACCATGCGGACCCACCAGGGTGGCGCGGCCCAGGTGGGCGAAAAGGGGCAGGGCCTGCGTGAAGTCGGCGGCGTCGCCTCCGGCCATGATGGCCAGGCTGCCGGCCTCGGCTCCCAGGGTGCCGCCCGATACCGGGGCATCCAGGTGGCGCAGACCGAGGGTGTGCAGGCGCCGGGCATGCTCGCGCGCCTCGGCCGGCTGTATCGAAGCCATGTCGATGAACAGGCTGCCCGCGGCCATGGACTGGGCCACGTCCTGCTCGAACAGTACCTCGGCGACCACGCTGCCGTTTTCCAGCAGGCTCAGCACGAAGTCCATGCCGCGCACGGCCTCGGCCGCTTCATCGTGCACCACGGCGCCGTCGCTGGACAGCGGCTCGGCCTTGGCCCGCGTGCGGTTCCAGACATGGACTTCGTGGCCCGCCTGGGCCAGGCGGCGCGCCATGGGCAGGCCCATCATGCCGGTGCCCAGCACGGCAATGCGCAGACGCGGGGAGGGGGTGTTGTTCATGTCTCTTCCTTGTGCTTGTGGGCCGCGGCCGGCGGCGAAAAAAAAGGCGGCCAGGCCGCCTTTTTTGCAGGGTGCGCAGCGTGCTTACATCAGCAGATGCTCGCCCGCATTGTCGCCGCCCAGGATGACGTAGTTGACCTTGCGGATGTCCATCAGCTTCTTGCCGCCAGCGTAGCTGATCGAGCTTTGCACGTCCTGCTCCATCTCGATCAGGGTGTCGGCCAGATGGCCCTTGACGGGCTCGAGGATGCGCTTGCCCTCGACGTGCTTGTACTCGCCCTTGTTGAAGTCCGAGGCCGAGCCGTAGTACTCCTTGAAGCGCTGGCCGTCCTCTTCCACGGTCTGGCCCGGCGATTCCTCATGGCCGGCGAACAGCGAGCCGATCATCACCATGGTGGCACCGAAGCGCACGCTCTTGGCGATATCGCCATGGCTGCGTATGCCCCCGTCGGCGATGATGGGCTTGGTGGCCACGCGTGCGCACCACTTGAGCGCCGACAGCTGCCAGCCGCCGGTGCCGAAGCCTGTCTTGAGCTTGGTGATGCAGACCTTTCCGGGGCCGATGCCGACCTTGGTGGCGTCCGCACCCCAGTTCTCGAGGTCGATCACGGCCTCGGGCGTGCCCACATTGCCTGCGATCACGAAGGCCTTCGGCAGCTTGTCCTTGAGATAGCCGATCATGTTCTTCACGCTGTCGGCATGGCCGTGGGCAATGTCGATGGTGATGTATTCGGGGCACAGGCCTTCGGCCACGAAGCGGTCCACGGTCTCGTAGTCGGGCTGCTTCACGCCCAGCGAGATCGAGGCGAAGCAACCCTTGGCCTGCATGTCGCGCACGAACTGCACGTTGTCCAGGTCGAAGCGGTGCATGACGTAGAAGTAGCCGTTCTGGGCCAGCCAGGTGCAGATGTTTTCGTCCACCACCGTCTTCATGTTGGCCGGCACGGCCGGGATGCGGAACGACCGACCGCCCAGCTCCACGCTGGCATCACATTCCGAACGGCTTTCCACGCGGCACTTGCGCGGCAGCAGCAGGATGTTGTCGTAGTCGAAGATTTCCATTTGATTCCAAGCTCCATTGAAGGTCGCGGCAGGAACATTCCTCCGCGATGGGGCGCTTGGCTTGGAGACCGGTCTTGCGGGCGCGCGGGCAGGCCGCGTCGCCAGGGCGGCGATGGCCCGGGCACAAAAAACCGGACCGCAAGAAACTTGGGCCCGGTGATTGATTCTATACGCGCCGGCCGACGGCGTTCAGCACCATGTCGTTATAGCGGTTATAGGCATGGGCTTATGGCGCATGGCGTGCCGAAATAGGCCGCGGCCGGCACTGGGGTGTGGAGCACTTTCTACAATGCCTGCATGTTCCCGATCGATCTGCTCGATGGCGCGTCCGGGGCCGCGCCATCCGCTTCTTCCTCCCCCCTGCTGGCCCACCTCAATGCGGAGCAGCTTGCCGCCGTGACACTGCCCGCCGGCCATGCGCTCATCCTGGCCGGCGCAGGCTCGGGCAAGACGCGGGTGCTGACCACGCGCATCGCCTGGCTGCTGCAGACCGGCCAGGCCACCCCGGGCGCCATCCTGGCCGTGACCTTCACGAACAAGGCCGCCAAGGAAATGCTGGCCCGTCTGTCGGCCATGCTGCCCTACAACGTGCGCGGCATGTGGATAGGCACCTTCCACGGCCTGTGCAACCGCCTGCTGCGGGCCCACCACCAGGCCGCGGGCCTGTCGTCGACCTTCCAGATCCTGGACACCCAGGACCAGCTGTCGGCCGTCAAGCGCCTGTGCAAGCAGTTCGGCGTGGACGACGAGCGCTTTCCTCCCAAGCAGCTGCAATACTTCATTGCCGGCTGCAAGGAAGAGGGCCTGCGTCCCGGCGACGTGGTGGCCACCGACCCCGACACGCGCAAAAAGGTGGAGATCTACCAGCTCTACGAAGAGCAATGCCAGCGCGAAGGCGTGGTCGATTTCGGCGAACTCATGCTGCGCTCCTACGAGCTGCTGCGCGATGATGCCGCGCTGCGCGCGCACTACCAGCGGCGTTTTCGCCACATCATGGTCGATGAGTTCCAGGACACGAACAAGCTGCAGTACCAGTGGCTCAAGCAGCTGGCGGGCGATGTGGTCGATGGCCGGCTGCAGGCCTCGGGCAGCGTGATCGCCGTGGGCGACGACGACCAGAGCATCTACGCCTTCCGTGGCGCGCGCGTGGGCAATATGCAGGATTTCGTGCGGGAGTTCGATGTGCGCCGGCAGATCAAGCTGGAGCAGAACTACCGTTCCTACAGCAACATCCTGGATTGCGCGAATGCGCTGATCAGCCACAACAGCCAGCGCCTGGGCAAGAACCTGCGCACCGACCAGGGGCCGGGCGAGCCCGTGCGCATCTACGAGGCCCCCACCGATATCGCCGAGGCCCAGTGGATGGTCGATGAAATCCAGCAACTGGTGAAAAAGGATGGCTGGCAGCGCCAGGAGATCGCCGTGCTCTACCGCAGCAATGCCCAGAGCCGCGTCATCGAGTCCCAGCTGTTCAATGCCGGCGTGTCCTATCGCGTCTATGGCGGACTGCGCTTTTTCGAGCGCGCCGAAATCAAGCACGCGCTGGCCTATCTGCGCCTGCTGGAGAACCCGCACGACGACACCAGCTTTCTGCGCGTGGTCAATTTTCCGCCGCGTGGCATAGGCGCGCGCAGCATCGAGTCCCTGCAGGACGCGGCGCGTGCCGCGGGCTGCTCCCTGCATGACGCGGTCTCGGCCGTGGCGGGCGCGCCCGGAGCCAAGCTGGCGGGCTTCGTGGCCAAGATCGACGTGCTGCGCGAGCGCACCCAGGGACGGACTTTGCGCGAGATCATCGAGGCCGTGGAAGAGGACAGCGGCCTGATCGAGCACTACCGCAATGAAAAGGAAGGCGCGGACCGCATAGAGAACCTGCAGGAACTGGTCAACGCCGCCGAGAGCTTCGTCACCCAGGAAGGCTTCGGCCGCGATGCCGTGGCCCTGCCCGTGGACGAGCATGCCCTTGCGCCGGCGCTGACCCAGAGCCCGGTCAGCCAGGGACTGGATGCTTCGCTGCCCCTGGTGGACGAGCCACTCAAGGCCCCGGCCGGCACGGCCGCCGGCCTGGTCGACGCCGACACCGGCGAGACGCTGTCGCCGCTGGCGGCCTTTCTCACCCATGCGGCGCTGGAGGCCGGTGACAACCAGGCCCAGGCCGGCCAGGATGCCGTCCAGCTGATGACCGTCCACGCCTCCAAGGGACTGGAATTCGACGCCGTCTTCATCGGTGGGGTGGAAGAGGGCCTGTTCCCCCATGAGAACGCCATGATGGACCGTGGAGGCCTGGAGGAAGAGCGCCGCCTGGCCTATGTGGCGATCACGCGTGCGCGCAAGCGCCTGTACCTCAGCCATTCGCAGACCCGGCTGCTGCACGGGCAGACGCGCTACAACGTCAAGAGCCGCTTCTTCGACGAACTGCCCGATGCGGCGCTCAAGTGGATCACGCCGCGGCAGGGCGGCTTCGGCAGCTTCGCTCCCTCGTCCAGCGGGGGCTACGGGTCCAGGGACCGCGGGGGCTTTGGCAACAAGGCCGAAGGCTGGCGCAGCGAAGTCTTCACCAGCCCGCCCGTGCCGCCGCAAAAGGCCAGCCCCGGCCATGGCCTGCGCGTGGGCATGGCGGTCTTCCACAATAAATTCGGGGAGGGCAAGGTGCTGGCACTGGAGGGCACGGGCGATGACGCGCGTGCCCAGGTCAGCTTCGGCCGCCACGGCACGAAGTGGCTGGCGCTGTCCATCGCCAAGCTCACGGTGGTGGAATGACGACCACCGCCGCGAACTTGGCCGATGTGCCCGCGCTGTCCACGGCCGGCCTCGTCGTGGTCCGCCAAGGCCGTCTGCTGCTGGCCTATTCCCGCAACAAACAGGCCTGGTACCTGCCCGGGGGCAAGGTCGATGCCGGCGAGACGCCCGAGCAGGCGCTGCGCCGCGAGATCGAAGAGGAACTGAACCTGGCGCTGCGCCCCGAGCGCCTGCGCGCCTGGGGCCATGTCACGGCCCTGGCCTATGGCGAAGTGCCGCCGCGGCGCATGGAGCAGGACTGCTTTCTGTATGCGCTGGGCGATGACGAGAAACTGCAGCCCCGTCAGGAAATCGCGGAAGTGCGCTTTTTCGACGCCCAGGACTATGCGCGCGAGAGCGCCCAGGTCAGCGGCGTGCTCCAGGTCATGCAGATGCTGCGCGCCGACGGGCTGATGTAGCGGTCCGGCGATCCGGCGGCCCAGCGGCCCAGCGGCCCAGCGGCCCAGCGGCCCAGCGGCCCAGCGGCCCGGCCGCCGCCCCGGATCAGGGCTGGACCACGAAGCTCAGTGTGGTCGTGTGGCGCACGTCGTCGTACTTCTTGCCATCCAGCGTGACCGATCCGTTGTCAACACGTGCCGTCACCTCCAGCACGTACAGTCCCGGAAAATAGGGCTTGAAGCTCACCGTGCCGTCCTGGGCCGGCGCCAGCGTGCGGTACCAGCCCTCGCTGGTCTGCACATTGACCTGGCTGGCCGCGACCTTGCGACCCTTGAAGACCAGCTGGAAGCTGTCGCCGCCCGGCGTGGTCGGCACGATTTCCAGGTCGTTGACGGCCTGGGTGTCGTTGCGGCCGAAGCGTGCCTGGTAGTAGGTCAGCACGCCATTGCTGCCGGCGCGTGTGGCCGAGACCCGTACATCGCCCCGGCCCGTGTCCGCCACATCGAAATGGCTGCCAGCGGCCTGCAGTGGCTGGGACTTGCCTTCGGGCAGGACCTGGCGCACATCCTCCAGCGCAGGCAGTGTGGACAGCGGCTTGCGCAGCTCGCCTGCGCGGACCTGGGTCTTGCCATCACCAGGCTGCAGCCAGAGATAGTCGGCATGTGCGCACGGCGCGGCCAAGGCGGCCAGCGCGGCCAGCCTCGCCAGCCATGCGGAGGAAAAAGCGGTCATGGAGTCTCTCCTGTTGCGTTGTTCTGCCTGCGCCGGCCCCGGGAGGGGCCGGCATCGACCCTGTCGGGCAGTACGCGGGAGCTGGCGGTGGCTGGATTCCGGGTGTGATGCCTGACAAGGCCTCAGAAATTATAGCTAGCGAGTGAGAATGAATCTCGTTTTGCATGCTATAGAGTCGGATTCATGACATAGATGCGTTCTGCAGTTCAGGCGCAAAAAAGGCCATGGAACACCATGGCCTTCGGGCGGGGCAGGGCGCGCTTGGCGCCCCAGGCTCAGGCCAGCTTGGGCTGGCTGGCGCTGCCTGTCAGATAGCCGACGGCGGCACCGAACTTGCCGCGGTAGTTGGCATTGATCAGCGGATCCAGCGTGGGCTTGACCACGTTGTGGATGGCGCCCCAGTCACCGGCGTGCTGGAAGTTGCTCATGATGTAGGTCCAGCCGTTGATCTCGTCCACGGCATGCAGGCCCGTGGATTCGCCGCCGGCTGGCACCGAGGCCAGGCGCGACAGCTGCTTGGTGTCCACGTTGTAGGCCCACAGGAAGTTGTTCACGTGCTGGCCGCTGTCTTCGCCGATGAACAGGGTGCGCATCTTTTCCGAGAACTTGAGGTTGTCGGGGTTGCAGATCTTGTTGGGGTTGCCGGTGTTGCCCAGGGCATCGGCCGAGATGTCCTCGCCGGCCAGCAGGGCCTTGGTGTCCACGGGCATCCAGTCGCTGTTGATGGCGGCGCCGGCCGTGTCCTTCTGGCCGCCGCGCAGGTTCAGCGCCATCACGGCGCCGGCCTTGAGCTGCTTGGGGATGGACACGCCATTGCCGGGCACGTTCAGCGCATCGCCGGCCACCATGGACTTTTCGCAGTTCTGCAGGGCCGAGTAGGCCACCTTGTCCTTGGCGTTGACGGTCGTGCCCTCCATCTTGGTGAAGCCCATGCTGGCGCCCTTGAGGGCCGCGTAGCGGTGGGTTTCGAGGAAGGCGGCGGCCTTGTCCATGCCGGGGTTGACCTTGAGCCACTCGACCTTGCCGTTGGCCGTGACCTTGGTGTAGCTGGCGTCGTTGGGGTCGGTCTTGGCCACGCTCATGATGTCCGTGGGCTTGAGTGTGTTGGCCAGCTGCTCGATTTCGGCGCTGGTGGCCGAGCCCAGCTTGATCCAGGTCAGGGCGGCAGCGCTGCCCGAAGCAGGATCGATGGAAAAGCCCGAACCGACCTTGGCCACGTAGAGGCTGCCGGAGGAGAGGTCCTTTTCCTTGTCGGCCACGAAGACGAAGTAGCCGCTGTTGGTGGCGTCGTCGCCCATCAGCGCCGTGCGCTGGTCGGGCATGACCTGGACCAGCTCGTGCGAGATGCGGCCCATGCAGAAGTGCTTCTTGATGCTGGCCGTGCCGTCGGCATTGACGGTCACTTCGGGCATGTGGCCGTAGTGGTAGGGGTTGGCCTTGGCCGCGTCGCCGTAGAGGTTCTGGCTGAAGGCCTGCAGCTGGGCATTGCCCGTGGTGAAGGCATCGGGTTCGTACTCTTCGCTGGACAGATGGGTGCCCCAGGGCGAGAGGCTGGCGCCGCAGGTGATCCACAGGCCATGGACCTTGGACGTGTCCACGTTGTGGTACTTGACCAGGCTGAGCTTGCCCGTGGTCTGGTCCTGGTCCAGCGTCAGCACGGCAATGGGCGAGGGCAGCTTGCCGTACATGTCGGTCTTGCCGTCCTGGGCCCAGGTCGTGTATTCGAACTGCACGACGGCGAACACGGGCTTGCCCTTGACGCCATCAACCTTGGCATTGGGAACGGTCAGCAGCGAGGTGCCATCGGGCGAGTCGGAGAAGAAGTGGCGCTCGCTGCCAGGGACGGTGCGGTCGATGATCTTGTTGTTGTTGATGTCGTAGTAGCCGCCGGCCAGGATCTTGCCGCCCTTGCCGTCGGCCACTTCGTCGCCGGTCACGAAGAAGGGCTGGTAGCCCAGGTCGAAGCTCTGTTCGCTGTCGTCGCTGTACTTGACCTTGAGCTGGGAGCTCACGGTCATCTTGGCCATGGCCTGGGCGTTGGCCAGCGTGGGAGCGGCCATGGAGGTGAAGCTGGCCGCCACGTAGTTCTTCACGGGGTCGTCGCTGCCGCCGCAGGCGGACAGCAGGCCGGCGGCGGACACGGCGGAGCCGAGCGGCAGCAGGGGGGCGCCGGTCAGGAGTTGCAGCGCCTTGCGGCGGGAGAGCATCGTGGATTGGGACATGGGGCTTCCGTTGTGTGGTGTCGGGGGCGGCCCTCGTCGTGAATGGGCCGGGGTGTCGCAACCCATGGGGGAATGGTTCGACGCCCGCTCGGCATGCTAGGCAGGCCGTGTGACATCTGCATGTCAGTCATATGGCGTTGTCATGGCCATGCCATGCGGGCGGTCCACGGCGCGGAAAAAGAAAAGGCCCCTGGAAAGGGGCCTGTCGGTGGGGGCGCCGCCGTCAGCGCAGTGCAGGGGGCTCGGCGCCCAGTGTGCCGTCGCCATCGCTGGCATCGGGCGCGGCAAAGCAGTCGCGGAAACTGAAGACGATGGAGGTGAAGAACATGGCGGCCAGCAGCATGGCCGTGGCCACCATCAGGGCGCTGGCAATGCCGCCGATGAACTGCGCCAGCAGGCTGGTGATCAAGGCCATGACCATGCCGGCCACGATGAAGACACCCATCCAGCCCAGTCCGAAAACCACCAGGGCGCCGATGTTGCGCACGCAGGCAACGATGCTGAAGAACAAGGCCTTGACCGGGGGCACGTTGTGCCAGTGCACCAGACCCGGCGCATGCCAGAACAGCAGGGACAGGGGCAGGTACAGCCCCATGCTCAGCCACATGGCGGCCTGGAAGTCGGGCGACTCCGCGATCTCGCGCGTCAGCGGCTCGCCACCGAGGTAGACGCTGGCGAACAGTCCGTCATCCACCAGCATGGACAGGCCCATGATGAGCAGAAAGCCTGCGGCATACATGGCGCCCAGGGTCAGCATGGACTGCAGGCGCTGGCGGCCGGTGCGGAAGGCCACCAGCAACAGGGCGGGCGTGGGTGCCCGGCCATGGGAGGCCTCGGCCGCAGCCACCATCATGGCCAGCGAGGTGGCCGGCAGCAGGGCCAGCGCGATGGCCGGTCCGATCAGGGGCAGCACGGTGACCAGCGACATGGCGGCCATGGACAGGAAGAACAGCGCGGCCAGCGCCAGCGGCTGCTGGCGAAAGGTGCGTATGCCTTGCTGCACCCATTGCAGGCCGGTGCGGGCGGGAACGATCAGAAGTTTCATGGAATGGAAAAAAGCGGGGCGCTCCTGTTCGCAGGGCCTGCATGCGCGGCCGGTGTGCTGGCGCCCTTCAGCGGGCACTGTAACTGAGGATGCGTCAGTGCCATCCACAAATGCCCCCGGCCGGCGCTGCGCGCCACTTTACCGGCGGATGCGCCCGGCCGGTGTCAGTCCAGCGCCACAGGTTGGGCCAGGCGCTGGCGCAGCACGCGCTCGAAATGCGTGGGATCGTGCGGGGTCAGCATCGAGGCTTCGCGCGGCAGATGGAAATCCCACAGGCGCGAAATCCAGAAGCGCAGGGCGCCGGCCCGCAGCATGGGATTGAAGAGTTCGCGTTCGGCGGCAGTCAGTGGGCGCACACCCTGGTAGGCGTCGATCATGGCCCGGGCCTTGGCGCTGTCATGGGCACCGCTGGCATGGTCTATGCACCAGTCGTTGAGGCACACGGCCAGGTCGAACAGCCAGCTGTCCACGCCTGCGAAGTAGAAGTCGAAGAAGCCGGTCAGGCGTTCGCCCTCGAACATCACGTTGTCCCGGAACAGGTCGGCATGCACGGGGCCACGCGGCAGGGCCGCACAGGCGGGCGATGCCGCCACGTGGTTCTGGAAGGCCAGTTCCGAGCGCAGCAGTTCGGCCGTTTCCGCCCCGATATGGGGGATGACCGTGGGAACGGTCTCGTTCCACCAGGCCAGGCTGCGCAGATTGGGCTGGCGGCGCTCGTAGTCGCGCCCCGCCAGGTGCATGCGCGCCAGCATCTCGCCCACGGCGGCGCAGTGCACGGCCTGGGGTGCCAGCTCGCTCTTGCCGGGCAGGCGGTTGACGATGGACGCCGGCTTGCCGCACACGCGCAGCAGGATATCGCCGCTGCGTGTTTCGGCCTGGGGGTCGGGCACGGGAATGCCGGCCTGGGCCAGGTGCTTCATCAGATACAGATAGAAAGGCAGCTGCTCGGCCGTCAGGCGCTCGAACAGGGTCAGCACCCATTCACCCTGGTCGGTGGTGAGAAAGTAGTTGGTATTTTCTATGCCGCCCTGGATGCCGCGCAGCTCCTGGAGCGAGCCCAGGGACATGCGGCGCAGCAGTTCGCGCGCATCTTTCTCGGAGACTTCGGTGAAAACGGCCATGTTGCAGTGCCGCCCTTCGGGGCGCGGCGGAAAACGTTGACTTCAGATATGGAAAAAGGGCAGCGCCTGCGGGTGCTGCCCTTGACCGCTGCCCGGCCGTGCGCCGTGCAGTGGAGCGGGATCAGAACTGCTTGAGGTTCCAGACGCGCGTGCCGTTGGTGCCGTCGCCATCGCCGCGGTTGCGCGAGGAGCGTGCTCCATCGTTGGATTGCACCTCGTAGGCCGGCATGTCGCCGACCTTGGGCTGCACAGTGATGTTGCGTGTCTGGCCTCCCACGCGCAACTCGTCCACGCGGCTGCCTGCATCTTCCACGTGGATATGCTCCACGCGCTGGTTGGTGCGGTCGCGGCCTTCGCGCGCGGCCGGCGCGGGCTGGCCATCGCCTGCCGCGGGTGCGGCGGCGGCTGCCGGTTCGGGCGTGGTGTTCTGGGCCAGCACGGGGCTGGCGGCCAGGCTCAGGAGGATGAGGAGTGGTGCGGCGCGCATGGCCCTATTGTAGAACTTGTGACCCGCCCTGTCCCATCCTGACGCCAGGCCGGGGCGTGCACAATCGCTGCATGAGCAATTCCAAGACCCTGGTGCTGATCGACGGCTCCAGCTACCTTTACCGCGCCTACCATGCCATGCCGGACCTGCGTGCCGAGCCCGGCAACCCGGCCAGCCCCGCCACGGGCGCCATCCGCGGCATGATCAACATGCTCCAGGCGCTGAAAAAGGAAGTGCCGGCCGACTATGCCGTCTGCGTCTTCGATACCAGCGGCCCCACGTTCCGCGATGCGCTGTACCCCGATTACAAGGCCCACCGCGCGCCCATGCCCGACGATCTGCGCGCCCAGATCGACCCTATCCACGACGTGGTCCGCCTGCTGGGCTGGCCCGTGCTGGCCATCGAGGGCGTGGAGGCCGACGACGTGATCGGCACCCTGGCCAAGGCGGCATCCGCCCAGGGCGTGCAGGTCGTGATCTCCAGCGGCGACAAGGACTTGTCCCAACTGGTCGACGAGCACATCATGGTGATGGACACCATGAGCGGCAAACGCCGCGACGTGGCCGGGGTCACGGCCGAGTTCGGCGTGCCGCCCACGCTGATGGTCGATTACCAGGCCCTGGTCGGCGACGCCGTGGACAACGTGCCCGGTGTCAACAAGGTGGGCCCCAAGACGGCTGCCAAATGGTTGGCCGAGCATGGATCGCTCGACGGCCTGATCGCCGCGGCCGAAGGCATCAAGGGCGTGGCCGGCCAGAACCTGCGCGACGCCATCGCCTCGGGTCAGCTGGCGCTCAGCCGCCAGCTCGTCACCATGAAAACCGACTGCGACCTGGCCGCCCAGGTGCCAGGTTTGCCCCAGCTCGATGCGCTGGCACCGCGCGAGCCCGATGCCGCGCCCCTGCGCGAGTTCTACGAGCGCTATGGCTTCAAGGGCCTGGCGCGCGCCCTGGGCGCAGCCGTGGCCGAGCCCGATGCGCTGCAGGCCGTCCAGGCCGGGCGCAAGACCGCCAAGCCGCGTGCCGACCAGGCCACGGGGGACATGTTCGCCGAGGAGCAGGCCGAGTCCGACCAGGCCACAACCGAAGCCGAGGCCGCCCAGCAGCGCGATCTGGACTACGACGTGGTCCTGACCTGGGAGGCCCTGGACCGCTGGCTGGCCAAGGTCGAGGCGGCCGAACTCACGGCCCTGGACACCGAAACCACTTCGCTCGACGAGATGCGGGCCGAAATCGTCGGCATTTCGCTGAGCGTCAGGCCCGGCGAGGCGGCCTATATTCCGCTGCGCCATGCCGGTCCCGACGCCCCCGAACAATTGCCGGCGGACGAGGTACTGCAGCGGCTCAGGCCCTGGCTGGAGGACGGTGCGCGGCCCAAGCTGGGTCAGCACGTCAAATACGACCGCCATGTGTTCGCCAATGCCGGCATCGAGGTCCGTGGCTATGTGCACGACACCATGCTGCAAAGCTATGTGCTGGAAGTGCACCGTCCGCACGGACTGGCCAGCCTGGCGCTGCGCCATACCAACCGCACGGGCATCAGCTACGAAGACCTGTGTGGCAAGGGTGCGCACCAGATTCCGTTCTCCCAGGTGCCCGTGGACAAGGCCGCTGCCTATGCCTGCGAGGATGCGGACCAGACGCTGGACGTGCATGGCGTGCTCTGGCCCCAGCTGCAGGCCCATGAAGGCATGCGCGGCATCTACGAGCTGGAGATCGCCACCAGCGAGGCCCTGTTCCGCATCGAGCGCAACGGCGTGCTCATCGATGCGGCCACCCTGGCACGGCAGAGCAACGACCTGGGCCAGCGCATCGTGCAGTTGGAACAGGAGGCTTATGACATCGCGGGCCAGCCCTTCAATCTGGCCAGCCCCAAGCAGCTGGGGGAAATCTTCTTCGACAAGCTAGGCATGCCCGTGGTGAAGAAGACGGCCACGGGGGCGCGCAGCACCGACGAGGAGGTGCTGGAGAAGCTGGCCGAGGACTATCCGCTGCCGGCCAAGCTGCTGGAGCACCGCAGCCTGTCCAAGCTCAAGGGTACCTACACCGACAAGCTGGCCCAGCTGGCCCTGCCGCGCACGGGCCGCGTGCACACGCATTACGCCCAGGCCGTGGCCGTCACGGGCCGCCTGTCCAGCAACGATCCCAACCTGCAGAACATTCCCATCCGCACGCCCGAGGGCCGGCGCGTGCGCGAGGCCTTCATTGCCGCGCCCGGCCACCTGATCGCCAGCGCCGACTATTCGCAGATCGAGCTGCGCATCATGGCCCATCTGTCGGGCGACGAGTCGCTGCTGCGCGCCTTCCAGGAGGGCCGCGACGTGCACCGGGCCACGGCGGCCGAAGTCTTCGGCGTGGAGCTGGAGCAGGTCAGCAGCGAGCAGCGCCGCTATGCCAAGGTCATCAACTTCGGCCTGATCTACGGCATGAGCAGCTTTGGCCTGGCCAAGAACCTTGCCATAGAGACCAAGGCCGCGGCCGCCTATATCGACCGCTAGTTCCAGCGCTATCCCGGCGTCAAGCGCTATATGGAAGAGACGGTGGAGTTCGCCCACCAGAACGGCTATGTGGAAACCGTGTTCGGCCGGCGCCTGTACCTGCCCGACATCAATGGCGGCAGCGGCCCGCGCAAAAAGGCCGCGGAGCGCCAGGCCATCAACGCGCCGATGCAGGGCACGGCGGCCGACCTGATCAAAAAGGCCATGGTGGCCGTGCAGGCCGAGCTCGACGCGCGCCAGTCCGGCATACGCGTGATCATGCAGGTGCACGATGAACTGGTGTTCGAGCTGCCCGAGGGCGACGTGGACTGGCTGCGTGCCGAGATCCCGCGCCTCATGGCCGGCGTGGCCGAACTCAAGGTGCCGTTGCTGGCCGAGGTCGGCGTGGGGCCCAACTGGGACAAGGCGCATTGAGGCATGGCCTGGCCTGGGGCACTGCTGCACACCGGCACTGTGCCGTTGTCGATGCACGGCTGTCGCTGAGCGTTTACACGCGCATCGTAGACTTGCCGGGTTCTCAACCACCACCAAGGAGAGATGCATGCGTGACGATCAGCAGCAAGACCTGAAGGCCCTGGTTCCGGGGCGCAGTGCGGAGGAAGGGCCGACGCGGCGCCTGGCGCTGCAGACGGCCCTGGGTCTGGGCTATGCGGCGGCGGCGACGCCGCTGATGGCGCAGACGGCCATTGCCACACCGGCCGACGGCCTGACGGCCGGCGAAGTGAGCTTCATGGTCAATGGCTTCAAGGTGCCCGCCTACCGCGCGGCGCCCGCGGGCAAGAAGGACCTGCCCGTGGTGCTGGTGATCTCCGAGATCTTCGGCGTGCATGAATACATCGCCGACACCTGCCGGCGCCTGGCCCGGGCGGGCTACCTGGCCATTGCGCCCGAGCTGTTCGCGCGCCAGGGCGATCCCAAGGCCTTCGGCGAGATTGCCAAGCTCATGAGCGAGCTGATCGCCAAGGTGCCCGATGCCCAGGTCATGGGCGACCTGGATGCGGCCGTGCAATGGGCCGGTACCCAGGGTGGAGACCTGTCGCGCGTGGCCATCACGGGCTTTTGCTGGGGTGGGCGCATCACCTGGCTGTATGCGGCCCATGGCCCGGTCAAGGCCGGCGTGGCCTGGTACGGGCGGCTGGAAGGCGCCAAGACCGAGCTGCAGCCCCGCCACCCGCTGGAACTGGTGGACCAGCTCAAGGCCCCTGTGCTCGGCCTGTATGGCGGCCAGGACACGGGCATTCCGCTGGCTTCGGTGGAACGCATGCGTGAAGCCCTCAAGCAGGGGCCGGCCGCGGCCAAGGCGTCGGAGTTCGTGATCTACCCCGAAGCGCCCCATGCCTTCCATGCCGACTACCGGCCCAGCTACCGCGAGCAGGCTGCAAAGGACGGCTGGGAGCGCATGCTGGCCTGGTTCAAGCGGCACGGCGTCTGACCTGCCTGCCCCTGGCCTTTGCCCCGTGTGGCGATGGCGGCTGTCGCTGCGCTTGCCACAAGGGGTTGGTCGGGGGGCTTGACAGCTTCTGTAGGCTGAAAGCAAGGGCATGGATTTCGTCCGGCCTGCTGTCCCCATGGGATAGCGGGCCGTGGCGGCGTCGGTGTCCGTGTTCTGCGAGAATTCGCGGGTTTCGCCTGCATGGGCATATGGTTGACGCATAAAAACGCTATGACATTGATAGCAATCATTCTGGCCACCCTGGCTGCCGGCATCGGCAGCGTCTGGGTGGCCGCTTTGTTGATGGGCCTGGGTGGGAACCGTTCGCCGGGGCTGATGCCGCAGCGACTGCTGAGCCTGGCGGCAGGGGCGCTGCTGGCCACGGCCTTCATGCACCTGCTGCCCGAGGCTTTCGAAAGCGAGGCCGGAGCCCATGACCTGTTCATCACCCTGCTGGTGGGGCTGGTGTTCTTCTTCCTGCTGTCCAAGGCCGAGCTGTGGCACCACGGCCACGAGCATGGCGAAGCACACCACCATGGTCACGTGCACGGCCACGACCACGACCATGACCATGACCATGACCATGATCACGCCCACGGCAGCCGCGGCGGTGGCTGGGCCGTGTTGACCGGTGACAGCGTGCACTGCTTTGGTGACGGCGTGCTGATCGCCTCGGCCTTCATGGCCGACATGCGCCTGGGCCTGATCGCGGCCGTGTCCGTGCTGGCGCACGAGGTGCCCCATCACATGGGCGATATCGTGGTGCTGCGCCAGTCCAGCTCCAACCGGCGCGTGGCCCTGATCAAGGTGTCCATGGCCGGTGCCGTGACCACGCTGGGCGGCATCGCCGGCTATTTTCTCGTGGGCCAGCTGCAGGAGCTGCTGCCCTATTTCCTGGCCGTGGCATCCAGCAGCTTCATCTATGTGGCGCTGGCCGACCTGATCCCCCAGCTGCAAAAGCGCCTGAGCGCCCGCGAGACCGTGGCCCAGGTGGGCTGGCTGATGCTGGGTATCGTGATGGTCACCTTGATCAGCGGCGCCGCGCACCACCACTGAACGGCTGCGGCGCAGCCGGCGCAGGACCTAGCAGCGGCCGCCTTCCTGCAATGCCGGCGGCGCCTGCCCGCCCAGCAGGTCCGCATAGTCCACCGCGTACTTGATGAAGGCGGCATGGCCGTCGATGCGCAGCTTGCGGCGCAGGTGCAGACGGTGGGTTTCGACGGTGCGCACCGAGGTGCCCATCAGGGCCGCAATTTCCTTGTTGGAGCGGCCCTCCGAAATCCACTGCAGCACGCTGGCCTCGCGTGGCGTGAGAGCCCGGTGGGGGCTGTCCGCCGCGGGGGTGGCCTCGATGACGGGCAGCAGCCCGGGGCTGAAGTAATGGCCCCCCGCATGGACGGCGTCGATGGCCTCGATCAGCTGCTGGGCCGGCGCATCCTTGAGCACATAGCCGCGCGCGCCCAGGGCCACAGCCCGGCGCACGTACTCGGGGTCCTCGTGCATGGACAGCACGAGCACGCGCACCAGCGGAAATTGTTCGCGGAACAGCGCGGCCAGGTCGATGCCGCTGGCCTGGGGCATGCGGATGTCGGTGAGCACGATGTCGGGTGAGAGCTCGCGCGCCAGGTGCAGGGCCTCGCTCACCCCGGCGGCCTCGCCCGCCACGCGGATATGGTCCGTGGCCTGCAGCCGCATGGAAACGCCGTCGCGTACGAAGGGATGGTCATCGACCAGGAGGATGCGGATCATGCTGCGGCCTGCGGAAGTTCGAATTCGGAAACGGAGGGCGGCTTGCCGGCTGGCGTCGGGGACTCGGCCGGCAGCGGCAGCACGGCCAGCAGGCGCGTGCCGTGCCGGTCCGAGGTGATGCTCAGGCGTCCGCCCAGGCCCTCGATGCGCTCGCGCATGTTGCGCAGGCCGATGCCGCCCTGGCCGTCGCGCTGGACGCGCCGCATGTCAAAGCCGCGGCCATCGTCACTGACTTCCAGCATGACGCGGCGGCGTGAGAAGTGCAGGGTCATCTCCAGCTGGGTGGCCTGGGCGTGCAGCTGGGCGTTCATCACGGCTTCCTGGGCCACGCGAAACAGCGCCGTGCCGTGGCCGGTGGGCAGGCCCAGGGCCTGTCCGCGTGTGCCGAAATGCAGGCGCATGCCGTCTTCGGTGTGCATTTGCTGGCTCATCAGCGCCAGCGCTGGCGCCAGGCCGAGGTCGTCCAGCAGGGCCGGCCTCAGGCCATGGGAGACGCGTCGTATTTCCACCAGCGCATGGTTGATTCTCTCCAGCCCCTGGTCCACCATGCGGCCCGCCGGCGGTGGCTCCTTGCCCGTGATGCGGCGCAATTGGGACTGGGCCGTCTCCAGCAGGAATTTGGACGAGACCAGGACCTGGACCACGCCATCGTGCAGTTCGCGGGCCACGCGCGTGCGCTCCTCCTCCTGGGAGCGCACCACGCGCTGGGCCAGCTGTTGCAGCTTGCTGCTGGACACGCGGTGGTCGCTGACATTGAAGACCAGCCCCGCCACCCCGATCAGAACGATGCACAGCGAGGCGATGCCGAAGATGCGCCAGCGTGTGGCAGCAATGTTCTGCTGGGCGCTTTCATCGATCTTGCCCAGGGCCTGGGCCACATCGTCGAGGTACAGGCCCGTGCCCAGCGACCAGCCCCATTCGGGCACGGTGGCGACATAGCCGAGCTTGTCCTCCATGCGCTGGGAGGAGGGCTTGTGCCAGCTGTACCGCACCAGGCCGCCACCGGTGGCGGCGGTATCGAGGATGAGCTTGGCGGGAACGGCACCGCCGGGGCTGGCCGGGTCGCACAGGTCCACATTGGCCAGGCCCATCTGCTGGGCGTCCAGCAGCACCTTGCCGCTCTGGTCGTAGACGAAGAAATAGCCATCCTCGCCGAACTGCATCTGGGCCAGGGTGGCCAGGGCCAGGCGCTGCTGCTCGGCCAGGCTGTCGCCGCTGGCCTTGATGCGCGCCAGCGCCGTGCTGGCCAGCTGCACGTAGTGGCGCAGCTCGGTCTCCTTGCTGTGCAGGTAGGCGGTTTCGACCAGGTTGCGTTCCTGGCGCGCCAGCTCCAGGGTCTGGTGCTGAACGGTCACCGCGACCAGGCCCAGGGCGACCAGGATGGAGACGATGGACCAGAGCGCAAGTTTCAGTGGGAGTTGCATGGCAGCCAGCAAGGAGTGCACCGACGCTTTTGTGCTTCCTGGGCTTGATCCTTGTCAACAGGATTTGCGCGCACCCAGGGTTTGCGACAGGCCGCAGGGCGTGCCGGCATTCCATGTCCGCGGATTGGTTGCGCGGCATGGAGATAATGGTCGGGATATTTTCTGCAATGGTTTTCTTCCAGGGCTCTCATGGTCTCAGGAAAATAATGATCTGGCCGGAAACGGAAACATCATCCCGTATATAAAGGCATGCGTCATGCATTTTGCTGTCGCGGATTTTCCTCGGAATGTTTTCTCGGTGACTGCTGCGATACGGTAGTGCATTCGTTTCCGATGCAAATGCTGAAAAGCAGGTTTCGTGCCACATCGTGCGGCAGGCCCCTTCTGCCGCTGGAGTCCCCTGTTTTCACTGGAGGACATGGCGAAAAAGAGCGTGAACGCAAGTCCAGGATGGTGCGGTCCTAGATCCGGTCCGGGCAGATTCCGGTGCGCTGCATCGCACCACTGCAGAGCCATTTCTGCGGCCTGCGTAACATTGCGTAGATTAATCTGCGTACTGCTACGTAGGGGAAAATTGATTATCGAGCTACCAAAAGATCTGCCTAGAATTTCTCCGGGGAGCAAGCCTTTTTGAATCAAATTGTTTCAATGGCTTGAGAATCCTGCCGCATTTTGTGGGGCCGCTTCAGCAGGTTTTTACCGGGTAGTGGGAAATCACACGGATGCCGGCCATTTCGGTTTTCTGATCTCAAGGAGGAATGTCATGGGTACACGGTTGAACATGGGGCGCCTGGCGCTGGCCGGTGCAGCGGCGGTGCTGGCCGCGGGTCTGGCGGGCTGCGCGGCGCCGAACAAGCGCGAGGTGCTGTCGACCACGCAGATCTATCCGGCCATAGGCCCCTATTCGCAGATGGTGGCCCATGGCAGCACCATCTACTTCTCGGGGGTGCTGCCACTCAATGCCGCGGGCAATGCCATCAACGGCACGACCATCGAGGAGCAGACGCGGGCCGTGCTCGACCACATCGGCGCCAAGCTCAAATCCCAGGGCTTGTCCTATGAGGATGTGCTGTCCACCCAGGTCTTCATGAAGGACCTCAACGAGTTCGCCGCCATGAACAAGGTCTATGGCGAGTACTTCAAGACCGCGGCGCCGGCGCGCGCCACGGTGGAGGTCGCACGCCTGCCGCGCGACGTGAAGATCGAAATCTCGGCCATCGTCGGCCGTCGCTGAACGCCACAGACCCAGGGAGCCCCCCATGAACACCCAACCATCCCCCCTGGCTGCCCGCGAAGGCTGCGCCATCGCCGGTCTCGACGCAGCCGATGCGCCCCGCTGGACCTCCAAGCGCCGTGATTTCCTGCGCATGCTGGGCTATGGCGCCGGCGCGGCCACGCTGGGCCCGCTGGTCGCAGCCTGCGGAAGCAGCAATGCACAGACCGCGGCCGAGGCGCTGCGCGAGCAACTGGTGCGCGACGAGGCCTTCTGGACCAGCGTACAGAACATGTTCATCCTCAAGCCGGAGAAGACCTATATGAACATCGGCACGGCAGGCTCCATGCCCAAGCTGGTGCTCGATGTGTTCGATGCCGAAAACCGCAAGAAGGCGGCCGACTCGGGCAATGGCTACAGCAACCTGCTGGACCTGCGCAAGCAGGTGGCCGCCGGCTTCGGCGTGGATGGCGACGAACTGGCCTTCTCGGCCAATACCTCCTCGGGCATGTGCCATGCCATCCTGGGCCTGGACTGGCAGCGCGGTGACGTGGTGGTGACCACCAACCACGAGCACGGCGGCGGCGATACGCCGTTGAAGATCGCCCAGGACCGCTATGGCATCGAGGTCTCGCGCATTGCCCTGCCCGTGGGCAACAACCAGACGGCGGCCACCTATGTGAACCTGTTCGATGAGCGCATCCGCGCGCTCAAGGCCCAGGGCAAGCGCGTGCGGGCCATGATGTGGTCCTCGCCGACCTACAAGACCGGCACCATGCTGCCCATTGCCGACCTCATGGGCGTGGTCAAGGCTCATGGCCTGATCAGCATCGTGGACGGCGCCCACCTGCCGGGCATGATGGCCTACAACTACGCCGACCTGGGCATGGACTTCATGTCGGGCGCGGGCCACAAATGGCAGTGCGGCCCCGGCTCCACGGGCATCCTGATCATCCGCAACAAGATCCGCGCCTCCAATCCGCTGCCCCTGCCCAAGTGGTATCCGGTACACACCAGCACCTACCCGGCGCTGGATCGCACCACCACGGCCAAGGAAACCTACGACATCGCGGCGTCGGTCACGGCCTGCGGCAGCGTGCACACACCCATGTTCATGGCCCTGGCCCAGGCCTGCTCGCAGTGGGATGGCATCGGCCGCAAGAAGATCGAGACCTACGACCTGACGCTGTCGTCCTATCTCAAGGAAAAGATCGTCGAGCGCTGGGGTGTGGATTCGCTGTACTCGCCCAAGGACGACCCCAAGCTGCTGTCGGCGCTGACCTGCTTCAACCCCTTCCAGAACAAGGCCGATGTGATGGACGGGACCAAGTCCTCGACCTTCGTGGCGCGCATGCTCAGCGACTATCCCCAGGGCTTCGTCATCCGCAACTCCAACTTCGCCGTCATCGGCGCGGCGGCCGACCACTGGGGCGTGCGGGTCTCCACCCACCTGTGGCACGACGCGCGCGACGTGGACCTGCTGGTCGATGCCATGTGGGACCTGTCGAGGAAGATGGCCTGAGCTTGCGGGCCACCGCAGGCATGCCCCGCGGCTCTCGGCGGGGCTGCCGTCAGCGGGGCTGCCGTCAGCGGGACTGCCGTCAGCGGGGCTGGCCCTGGTCCCGCATGGCCGCACGCACCTGGGGCAGCTGGCGGCGCGAGACGGCCAGCAGCTCGGGCACGCCGTGCAGGCGCAGGGCCCAGCCCTCGCCCTCGGCCGGGTCGTCATGGCGCTCCAGGCTGCGCAGGGCATCGCGCGCCACCAGGGCGTTGCGGTGCACGCGCAGCAGCCGCTCGGCGTGGCGTGCCTCCAGTTCGGCCAGTGCACCATCGAAGATGTAGCTGCGCGAGACGGTGCGCACGGTCACGTATTTCTGCTCGGCCTTGAGGTAGAGCACCTCGGACAGCGGCAGCCGCATGCTGGCGCCCCGGTCCTGTATCAGCAGCACGGGGCCGGCCTCGCGTTCCACCCCCTGTTGCAGGGGGGCGCTGCGCGCGGCCTTGGCCAGGGCCTGTTGCAGGCGTTCGCGGCGCACGGGCTTGGTCAGGTAGTCGGCGGCATCCAGGTCGAAGGCCTCGACCGCATGGCCGGCGTGGGCCGTGACAAAGACCACGGCCGGTGGCAGGGGCAGGCGGCGCAGGGCACGGGCCAGGGTCAGGCCGTCCTGGCCCGGCATGTGGATGTCCAGCAGCACCAGCTCCACGGGGCGCGGGCCCGGCGCCTGCAGCAGGGCCATGGCCTGCTGCGCGTCGGCGGCTTCGCTCACCAGGTGGGTCGGGCCTCCCGTGCAGGCGGCCACATCGGCCAGCAGGGTGTGCAGCCGGGCGCGGGCCAGGGTTTCGTCGTCAACGATCAGGATGTGCATGGTGTTTCGTCGTTGGGGGCGCGGCGCGTGCGGGCTGTGCCAGCGGCAGGGTGACGCGCACCACGAAGTGGCCCTGCAGACTGCGGGCGCTGAACCCGGCCTGCAGGTCGTGCAGCAGGGACAGCCGGGCCCGCACATTGGCCAGGGCCATGCCATGGCCGCGCGTGCCGGCGTCGGCCGTTCCCGTGGCCAGCGTATTCGTGATGCGGACTTCGGCCTGCTGGCCGCGGCGCAGGGTGCGCACCTGGAGCTTGCCGCCGCGCGCGCTGGGTTCCACGCCATGGCGTATGGCATTTTCCACCAGCGGCTGGAGAAGCAATGGCGGCAGCAGCGCATGGTGGACGCTGGCGTCCAGCTGCCACTGCACCTGCAGCCGGTCGCCGAAGCGCACCTGTTCGATGGCCAGATAACGCTGGGCCAGCTCGATTTCCTCGGCCAGGGTGGTCGTGCTGTGGGGCTCGGCCAGCGCATAGCGGAACAGGTCGCTGAGGTCTTCCAGCAAGGCCTCGGCCTTGGCGGGCTCGGCACGCACCAGGGCAATGGCGCTGTTGAGTGTGTTGAACAGGAAATGCGGGCGTATGCGCGACTGCAGCTCGGCCAGCCGCGCCTGGGTATCGGCCGGTGCCAGGCCGCGCGCGCGCAGCACCAGGGCGGCCACCAGCAGGGCGGCCAGCAGGGCGCCCGTGGTGGCGCAGGCCAGCCAGGGCGGTGATTCGCTGCCCGACAGCTGAAGCATGGCGCAGGCGTACAGGCCGGCCACGGCGCCCAGCAGCACGCCTGCCATGTACTGGCCGCGCGCCGGCAGGCGCTGCAGGCGGTGCTTGAGCAGGCAGGCCGCCACCAGCCAGAGCAGGGTGCCTGGCAGGCTGGCGCCCGTCAGTGCCGCCATGCCTTCCAGCCAGTGCAGGGGCGAATCGGCCATGAACATGGCGGCCGTGGCCACCACGGCCTGCACGAAGAGCACGGCGCGCAGCACCACGCCGGCATTGCAGGCGTCAAAGACCAGCGCGGGGCGCAGGGGCAGGCGGGCTTTGGCAGGGGCGGTCATGGACAGGGTGGAGGGTGGGGCGGGGCAGCTGCCCGCCCTGGATTATGGGCATGGCGAGCGGCGCTGGACAGCCTGCGCCCGGGTCTGCGCGCAGGGCCGGCAGCCGGGCCCGATGCAGGTCATGCACGGCCGCCTGGGCCCCGGGCGGCACAGATCGATAGAATCTTCGCTTCCTGCCCGCGCGGGCGCTGTGGCGTCCGCGGCTTTTTCGACGATCGCCTTCACATGTCTGCCAATCAACCAACGTCCGCCTCGCACAATCAGCTCGACACCAAGGCCCAGGCCTGGTCCGCCCTTTTCGAAGAGCCCATGAGCGATCTGGTCAAGCGCTACACCTCCAGCGTGTTCTTCGACAAGCGCCTGTGGCAGGCCGACATCGCGGGCAGCCTGGCCCATGCCGAGATGCTGGCGGCGCAGGGCATCATTGCCGCCGCGGACCATGCGGCCATCCAGAAGGGCATGGCCCAGATCACCCAGGAAATCGAGTCCGGCCAGTTCGAGTGGAAGCTGGACCTCGAGGACGTGCACCTGAACATCGAAGCCCGCCTGACCCAGCTGGTCGGTGATGCCGGCAAGCGCCTGCACACGGGCCGCAGCCGCAACGACCAGGTGGCCACCGACGTGCGCCTGTGGCTGCGCGGCGAAATCGACCTGATCGAAGGCCTGCTGGGCGAGCTGCAGCTGTCCCTGGTCGAGGTGGCCGCGCAGAACGTGGATGTGATCCTGCCGGGCTTCACCCACCTGCAGGTGGCCCAGCCCGTGAGCTTCGCCCACCATCTGCTGGCCTATGTGGAGATGTTCAAGCGCGACGCCGAGCGCATGCTGGACGTGCGCAAGCGTGTCAACGTTCTGCCCCTGGGCAGCGCGGCCCTGGCCGGCACGACCTATCCGCTGGACCGCGAGCGCGTGGCGCGCAGCCTGGCCATGGAAGGCGTGTGCCAGAACTCGCTGGACGGTGTCAGCGACCGTGACTTCGCCATCGAATTCACCTCGGCGGCCAGCCTGTGCATGGTCCATGTGAGCCGCCTGTCCGAGGAACTCATCATCTGGATGAGCCAGAACTTCGGCTTCATCCGCATCGCGGACCGGTTCACCACGGGCTCGTCCATCATGCCCCAGAAGAAGAACCCCGACGTGCCCGAACTGGCGCGCGGCAAGACGGGCCGCGTGGTCGGCCATCTGATGGGCCTGATCACCCTGATGAAGGGCCAGCCCCTGGCCTACAACAAGGACAACCAGGAAGACAAGGAGCCGCTGTTCGACACGGTGGACACCTTGAAGGACACGCTGCGCATCTTCGCCGAAATGATCGGCGGCCAGGCCGACGCTGCCACGGGCGCCAAGAAGGGCGGCATCACCGTCAATGCGCAGGCCATGCGTGCGGCCGCGCTCAAGGGCTATGCCACGGCGACCGACCTGGCCGACTACCTGGTCAAGAAGGGCCTGCCCTTCCGTGACGCCCACGAGACCGTGGCCCACGCCGTCAAGCTTGCCTCGCAAAAGGGCGTGGACCTGACCGAGCTGCCGCTGGCCGAGCTGCAAGCCTTCAACCCCGGCATCGAGGCCGATGTCTTCGAGGCGCTGAGTCTGGAAGGCTCGCTCAATGCCCGCAACACCCTGGGCGGCACGGCGCCGGCCCAGGTGCGCGCCCAGCTCCAGCGCCACCAGGAACGTCTGCAGGCCCGCCTGGGCTGATCGACGGCCACGACACCATGACCACCTCCCGCCGCCAGCTTCTGTCCCTGGGTCTGCGCGCCACCGGCGCGGCCGCTGCCTCTGCTGCCTTGGCGCCGCTGGCCTGGGCCCAGTCCGGCACGCCCATCCGCATTCTGGTGGGCTTTCCGCCCGGCGGCGGCACCGATGCCATCGCCCGCCTGCTGGCCGACCGCCTCAAGGACGAGCTGGGCATGACGGTGATCGTGGACAACCGACCGGGTGCGGGTGGCCAGATCGCGGCCCAGCAGCTCAAGGCCGCACCGGCCGACGGCCACACCCTGTTTCTCACGCACGACCACACCATCTCCATCCTGCCCCAGGTGGTCAAAAAGCCGGGCTTCGACCCGGTCCAGGACTTCGTGCCCGTGGCGGGCTTTGCCACCTTCGTCAACGCGCTGGCCGTCTCCAGCGCCACGCCGGCACGCAACCTGGCCGAGTATGTGCAATGGGTGCGCCAGGGCGCGCGTCGCGGCAGCATCGGCATTCCGGCGCCGGCCTCCACGCCGGAGTTCCTGGTCAAGCTGCTGGGCGAGCATTACAGGATGGACCTGGTGGCCGCCCCCTACCGCGGCAGCGCCCCCATGCTGGCCGATATGCTGGGCAACCAGATTCCCGCAGGCATTGCTTCGGTGCAGGACTTCATGGAGAACCACAAGGCCGGCAAGCTGCGCGTGATCGGCGTGCTGGGCACACGGCGCCAGGCCGCCATG
Organism: Burkholderiaceae bacterium; assembly: GCA_031253795.1. Classification (GTDB taxonomy): domain Bacteria; phylum Pseudomonadota; class Gammaproteobacteria; order Burkholderiales; family Burkholderiaceae_C; genus Comamonas. The sequence goes on along the minus strand of JAIRVR010000003.1, from coordinate 46,677 downwards.
CCCGAGGTGCCCACGCTGGCCGAGCAGGGCGTCAAGGGCTTCGAGGACATGCCCTACTACGGCATCTATGCGCCGCGCGGCACGCCCCAGGCCTTCATCGACCGTTTCTCGGCCGGCGTGGCGGCCGTCCTCAAGCAGTCGGACGTGTACGACCAGCTGACGGGGCTTGGTCTTACAGTGGGTTACATGGCTCCCCCCCAGTTGGCGGCCCGTGAGCAGGCCTACAGCCAGGTCTGGGCCGGTATCATTCGGCGCAGTGGCTTTCAGCCGCAGTAGGCGCAGTTCCTCATCCGGCGCATGCCAGCGCCGGTGGTCCGGGCGCCCTGCCTGCGCCGTCCAGCCCTGCCAGTGCAGGGCTTTTCTTTTTGCGCCGACGGCCGCAGCGCTGAAGCCATCTCACTTCCAGAAAAATACAGCGAAAGCGTGCTTTCGCCAGAAGGGATTGTCGCTATGAGGGTGCCGAGCAAGAAAGCGTTCGCATGGATGAGGGACGGGGGGGCGGCGGGCCTGCCCTGGGCCCGGTGGGGATGTGGCCTGCTGCTGGGGTCGGTGGCCCTGGCGGCGCAGGCCGTGGGCGTGCGCCAGTTCAGCCCCCAGGGCGAAGTGGCCAAGATCGACCAGGTGGTGGTCCAGTTCGATGGCGCGGCCGTGCGCTTCGGCGATCCCAAGGCTGCGGCACCGGTCACGCTCGGCTGCAGCGATGCCCAGGCCGCCAAGGGCACGGGCCGCTGGAACAGCGACCGCGAGTGGGTGTTCGACTTCACCAACGCCCTGCCACCCGGCGTGCGCTGCACGGCCCAGCTCGTGGCCGGCCTCAAGTCCCCTTCGGGCGCGGCCGTCACGGGCGCGGCCAGCTACCAGTTCCAGACAGGCGGCCCGGCTGTGCTCGACATCGCGCCTGGCGAATACGACCAGATCGACGAAGAGCAATATTTCGCCCTGCGCCTGTCGGGACCGGCCACGGTGCAAAGCCTGCAGCAGAACCTGTGGTGCACGGGCGAAGGCGTGGGTGAGCGCATTCCCGTGCGCCTGATCGAGGGAACCGACCGCGAAGCCCTGCTCAAGCACCGCCACTGGGACAAGGCCGCCGCCAGGAACCCCCAGCAATACGCCACCCTGGCCTGCAACCGGCGCCTGACCGCGGGCACGACCATGAAGCTGGTCTTCGGCGCGGGCGTTGCCACGCCGGGCGGCGTGGCCAGCCGCCAGAATCGCGTTTTCGAATACCGCGTGCGCGAACCCTTCACGGCCGAGTTCAGCTGCCAGCGCGAAAACGCCCAGGCAGCCTGCCTGCCGATACGGCCCATGCGCCTGAGCTTCAGCGCACCCGTGCCGCGCAAGCTGGCCGAGGGCATACGCCTGAGCAGCGGCGCCGCCAAGGTGGCGCCCACCATCGAGTCCGAATACGGCGAAAAGCTCAGCGATGACTCGCTGGTGCAGACCGTCGTCTTCCCCGCCACGCTGCAGGCCCAGGGCAGCTACAAAATCGAGCTGCCGCCCCAGTTCAAGGACGCGGCGGGGCGCAGCCTGGCCAATGCCGACATGTTCCCCCTGCAGGTGGGCACCGGTGCCATGCCGCCGCTGGCCAAGTTCGCCGCCTCGCCCTTCGGCATCGTCGAGCGCTATGCCGAAGGTCCGGACGGACCGGCCCTGCTGCCCGTGACGCTGCGCAATGTGGAGTCCGACCTGTCCACCAAGGCCCTGGATGCCAGCCAGGTGCGCAGCAAGCAACCGGGCAGCGACGCCGACATCATCGCCTGGATGCGCCGCGTGGCCGACTATGAAAGCTCGGACATCGAGCGCAAGCGCGCCGCGCGCGACATCAAGGGCCCGCTTCCGCCCGTGATCGACAACGACAACCGCAACTATGTGCAGACGCGCATGCTGTCGCTGCTGGCCGGCCAGGGCGAGGTCAGGACACTGGACCTGCCCAAGCCCGTCAAGGGCGATCCGCGCCCCTTCGAGGTGGTGGGCATCCCGCTGCCGCCGGGCTTCCATGTGGTGGAAATCGACTCGCCGCTGCTGGGCCAGTCCCTGCTCGATGAACGCTATGGCTCGCAGCGCCGCATGTATGTGCGCACGACGGCCCTGGTGACCAATCTGTCCGTGCACTTCAAGCTGGGCCGCGACAATGCCGCCGCCTGGGTGACCACGCTGGACAAGGGCCAGCCCGTGGGCCAGGCCCGGGTCCAGGTCTCGGATTGCAATGGCAATGTGCTGACCTCGGCCACCACCGATGCCAGCGGCGTGGCGCGGCTGGAAGGACTGTCGCCCGAGCCGCCACGCTGCACGGGTGGCAACGGCTACCGCTCGCCCGCCTACTTCGTCAGCGCACGGGCCCAGGGCCGGGATGGCCAGCAGGAACTGGCCTTCACCTGGAGCGACTGGCAGCGCGGCATCGAGTCCTGGCGCTTCAACGTGCCCACCAGCCGAAGCGCCCGCCTCGACGAGGTGGCACACACCATCTTCGACCGTACCCTGCTTCGCGCCGGTGAAACCGTGTCCATGAAGCACCTGCTGCGCGCCCAGACCGGCGTGGGCCAGGGCCAGAACGGCTTTGCCCTGCCCGAGCTGCGGCCCACGCAGCTGGTGATCACGCATGAAGGCAGTGGCCAGCAGTTCACCCAGCCGCTGCAGTGGCGCTCCACGGGCACGGGCGGCCTCAGTGCCGAAAACAGCTTTTCCGTGCCCAAGGGCGCCAAGCTCGGCAGCTATGCCGTGGAGCTGCGCGGCGAAGGCAGCGCCGGGCGCTTCGGCACGGGGAGCTTCCGGGTCGAGGAATTCCGCCTGCCCGTGCTCGAGGGCCGTGTGGGACCCGAGGGCAAGCCATCCCTGGTGGGTGTGAGCAGCCTGCCGGTCCAGGTCCAGATCAACTACGTGGCCGGCGGCGCGGCGGCCAACCTGCCGGTGCGTGTTTCGGCCCTGGTGCGCTCGGCCGCGGTGGACCGTGGCGACTGGCAGGACTTCAGCTTTTCGGCCCCGCGCCGCCCGGACGACAACGGACAGAGCGACGACGAGGAGGCCACGGCGGCCCAGGACAGCAAGGTGGTGGCCGACAAGCTGCCCGTGACCCTGGACGCCCAGGGCCTGGGCAAGCTCAAGATCGAGAACCTGCCCAAGCTGCGCGAGCCGCGCGAACTGCTGATCGAGGCCACCTATGCCGACCCCAATGGCGAGGTCCAGACCCTGCGCAGCACCCAGACCCTGTGGCCGGCGGCCGTGGTGGCCGGGGTGCGTGCCGAAAGCTGGATCACCACCGGGCGCAAGCTGCAGTTCCAGGCCCTGGCCCTGGGCGTGAACGGCAAGCCCCAGGCCGGCGTGCCGGTCAAGGTGGAGGCCGTCTCGCGCGTCACCACCACCAGCCGAAAGCGCCTGGTCGGAGGCTTTTACAGCTACGACAACCAGACCACGCTCAAGCCCATGGGCACGGTGTGCTCGGGCAGCAGCGACGCCCAGGGCCTGGTGCAGTGCGAAGCCCAGCTGTCCCAGCCCGGCGAGGTCGAGCTGATCGTCACGGCATCCGACAAGGACGGCCGCGCCTCCCAGGCCGCCACCAGCGTCTGGGTCACGCGCCAGGGCGAACTGTGGTTTGGCGGCGAGGACCATGACCGCATGGACGTGCTGCCCGAAAAGCGCAGCTACGAGGCCGGCGAGACGGCGCGCTTTCAGGTGCGCATGCCCTTCCGCTACGCCACGGCCCTGGTTGCCGTGGAGCGCGAAGGCATCGTCAGCACCCAGGTCGTGCAGCTCAACGGACAAAATCCCACGGTGGAGCTGAAGGTGCTGCCCGAGTGGGGACCCAATGTCTACGTCAGCGTGCTTGCCCTGCGCGGGCGCCTGCGCGAAGTGCCCTGGTACAGCTTCTTCACCTGGGGCTTCAAGGCCCCGCGCGAATGGTGGACGGCCTTCCGGTACGAAGGCAAGGAATACATTGCGCCCACGGCCCTGGTGGACCTTTCCAAGCCCGCCTACCGCCTGGGCATGGCCGAAATCCGCGTGGGCACCAAGGCCCACCGCATCGATGTCAGGGTGACGGCCGACCAGGCCAGCTACCAGGTGCGGGGCACGGCCAGGATCACCGTCACGGCCACCTTGCCCGACGGCAAGCCCGCGGCCGGCGCCGAGGTGGCCCTGGCCGCCGTGGACCAGGCCTTGCTGGAACTCATGCCCAACACCAGCTGGCAGCTGGCCGATGCCATGCTGCGCCGGCGCGACTGGGGCGTGCAGACCTCGACTGCCCAGATGGAAGTCATCGGCAGGCGCCACTACGGCCGCAAGGCCGTGGCCGCAGGCGGTGGCGGCGGCCACAGCGCCACGCGCGAGCTGTTCGACACGCTGTTGCTGTGGAACCCGCGCTTGGTGCTCGACGCCCAGGGCAAGGCCCAGGTCAGCGTGCCGCTCAACGATTCGTTGACCACCTTCCAGGTGGTGGCCGTGGCCGACCATGGCCTGGCCCTGTTCGGCACCGGCCAGGCCGCCATACGCACGGCCCAGGACCTGCAGATCATCAGCGGCCTGCCACCCCTGGTGCGCGAGGACGACCAGTTCCGTGCCCAGGTCACGCTGCGCAATACTTCGGCCAAGGCCATGAAGGTGCAGGTGACGCCGCGCGCCACCCTGCTGGAGCTGGCCCCGCAGACCGTGGACCTTCCCGCAGGCGAGGCGCGCGAGGTGGCATGGAACGTCACCGCGCCGGCCCAGTTGGGCCAGACGCGCGCCGAGTCCCTGATCTGGGAGATCGAGGCCCGCGATACCTCGGGCGGCGACAAACCGGCCAGCGACCGGCTCAAGATCAGCCAGCGCATCATCCCGGCCGTGCCGCTGACCGTGCAGCAGGGCACGCTGATGCAGGTCGAAGGCACGCTCAACCTGCCCGTGCAGCTGCCGGCCGATGCGCTGGCGGGCCGTGGCGGCCTTCGCATGTCGCTGGCGCCCAAGCTGGCCGAAGGCCTGCCCGGCGTGCGTGACTGGTGGGCCCGCTACCCCTACAGCTGCCTGGAGCAGGTCACCGGCAAGGCCGTGGGCATGAACGACACCGCGCTGTGGCAGTCCATGATGGGCCAACTGCCCAACTACTTGGACGAGGACGGCCTGGCCAGCTACTTCCCGCTGGGCGAAGGTCGCGCGGGGCGCGGCAGCGACACGCTGACCGCGCACCTGCTCAACCTGTCGGCCCTGGCCCAGGGCGTGGACAAGCGCTTCGTGCTGCCGGCCGCCGAGCGCGAGCGCATGGAAAACGGCCTCATCGCCTTCGTCGAGGGCCGCATACAGCGCAATTTCTGGAGCCCGCGCAAGGACCTGGAAATGCGCAAGCTCGCCGCCATCCAGGCCCTGTCGCTGACGGGCCGAGCCAACCCGCGCATGCTCGACAGCATCACCATCGCGCCCAATGACTGGCCCACGCATGCGGTCATCGACTGGGTGTCCCTGCTCAAGCATGTGCGCGAGCTGCCCCAGCGCGATCAGCAACTGGCCCAGGCCCAGCAGATCCTGCGCGCGCGCCTGAGTTTCCAGGGCACGCGCGTGGGCTTCAGCAACGAGCAGGATGACCAGTGGTGGTGGCTGATGCAGGGCCCCGAAGTCAACCTGGCGCGCCTGATGCTGGTGAACATGGAGGATGCGGCCTGGAAGGACGACCTGCCGCGCATGGCCAACGGCTTCATCCAGCGCCAGAGCGGCGGTGCCTGGAGCACGACCACGGCCAATCTCTGGGGCGCGCTGGCCCTGCAGCGTTTCTCGCAGCAGTTCGAGGCCACGCCCGTGACCGGCAGCACCCAGGCCGCGCTGGGCACGGCCCAGGCGCGCGTGGACTGGAGCCAGGTCACACGCATGCGCGCCAGCGATGCCGAGGGCGCTGCCCATCAGGCGTCGAGCTTCGGCGCCAGCACGGCCGTGGGCGGCCTGCGCAACAACAGCATGTTCCTGCCCTGGAGCGCGCTGGGCGATGCGCGCAAGGGCCAACTGTCGGTGACCCAGCAGGGCACGGGCAAGCCCTGGCTGACCCTGCAGTCAGTGGCCGCCGTCCAGCTCAAGGCGCCGTTCAGTGCGGGCTATACGGTCACGCGCACGGTCCAGGCCGTGGAGCAGGCCGACAAGGGGCTGCCCGCCGGCCAGTACTCGCGCGGCGACGTGCTGCGCGTGACCCTGGATGTGCAGGCCAGAACCGACATGACCTGGGTGGCCATCACCGATCCCGTGCCCACGGGCGCCACCATCCTGGGTGGTGGCCTGGGGCGCGACTCGGAGATCGCGTCGGCCGGCGAGCGGCGCGAAGGCGCGGGCTGGCTGGCCTACGAGGAACGCAGCTTCGAGGCCTACCGCGCCTACTACCAGTACCTGCCCAAGGGCACGACGCGCGTGGAATACACGCTGCGCCTGAACAACGCGGGGGACTTCGCCTTGCCGCCCACGCGCGTGGAGGCGCTGTATGCGCCCGAGATGTTCGGCGAGGTGCCCAACGCGCGGGTCAAGGTCGGCGGCAAGTGAGGCGCGGGAAGGTGCAGGGACGGGGCCGGCGGCCTATGATGGCTGCGCGGGCCTGTCCCCGTGTTCTCCCTCCCTTCCATGGCTCTTGTCACCCCCTCTCCGGTTCCTGCGGGCAGCGCCCTGCAGGAGCGCCTCAAGACTTCCTATTTCCACGACAGCTACCAGTTGCAGCTGCCTGATGACGGCAGCAGCGCCATGGCCCTGTACCTGCGCTGCGTGGCGCGTACGCCGGGCTGGATCGACCAGCTGATGCGCCTGCGCAACCGCATGGTGGCGCCCTTCGGCATCAAGGACCTGGGCACGCTCAGCGGCGTGGATCCCGCCAAGCAGGCCCACAGCTACCGCGTGGGCGAACGGGCCGGCATCTTCCGCATCGATGCCCTGAGCGACGGCGAGGTGGTGCTGGGCGACCGCGACCGGCACCTCGATGTGCAGGTTTCGGTCATGAAGCTGCCCCGCCCCGGGGGGCTGACCGTGGCCATGTCCACGGTGGTCCATGTGCACAACGCCCTGGGTCGCATCTACATGCTGGGTGTGGTGCCGGCCCACCGCATCATCGCGCCGTCCGTCACGGCCAAGATGGCCGGCTGAAGGCGTCAGCCAGTCCCCAGGCTTTGGCGTCTTCGTCCGACGTGGCGGACAGGACTGGCGCCGCATACTTGCGGCCCGCTGCCCGGCGGACATCTTCCCCGAGCAGGATGGCGGCAGCCCCACAAGGGCCGGTCGGCCACCGCTTGAATCGGTTCCCGGGCACGCCATCGACCACCACAGAGAGGGACCATGCCAGAAGCCAATACCGATCCCCGCCCTGCGGCCGAGCCGTCCGCGGCGCCCCCTGGACAGCGCCCGCCGCGCATCACCTTCGCGGCGCCCGTCGTCGTTCCCGCACTGCTGGTGCTGGGCCTGCTGCTGCTGTTCTGCGCCCTGGCTCCCGACCGGGCCGACCGCTTTTTCTCGGGTGCCCAGGCCTGGGTCGTGGGCCGCTTCGACTGGTTCTATGCGGTGGCGGTGACGGCCTTCCTGGTTTTCCTGGTCTTTGTCGCATCCAGCCGCTTCGGCGACATCCGCCTGGGTCCCGACGATGCCAAGCCCGAATTCAGCTTCGTTTCCTGGACCGCCATGCTGTTCGCTGCGGGCATGGGCATCGGCCTGATGTATTTCGGCGTAGGCGAGCCGCTGCAGCATTTCCTCAAGCCGCCCACGGCCATGGCCTCCACGCCGGCCGCCGCGCGCGAGGCCCTGCAGTCCACCTTCTTCCACTGGGGCTTCCATGCCTGGGCCGTCTACGGCACCATGGGCCTGGTCCTGGCCTATTTCGGCTTTCGCTACAACCTGCCGCTGACCATGCGCTCGGGCCTGTACCCGCTGCTGGGCAAGCGCATCGACGGCCCCATCGGCCATGGCGTGGACGCGTTTGCCCTGGTCGGCACCATCGCCGGCATCGCCACCACCCTGGGCTATGGCGCACTGCAGCTGGCCGCGGGCCTGCACACGCTGACAGGCTGGGACACGGGCACGGCCCTGTTCCGCATCTCGGTCATCGTCATCGTCGTCGGCCTGGCCGGCCTGTCGGCCGTCTCGGGGCTGGACAAGGGGGTGCGCCGCCTCAGCGAGTTCAACCTCATCCTGGCCTTCGTGCTGCTGGCCTTCGTCATCGTCGCGGGGCCCACGGTCTTCCTGTTCGAGGCCTTCAGCGAGAACATCGGCAACTATCTGTCCGGTTTGGTGCAGCTGTCGTTCCGCACCTTTGCCTATGAGCCCTCCAACGAGGCCGGCTGGTTCGGCAACTGGACCATCCTGTACTGGGCCTGGTGGATTTCCTGGTCGCCTTTCGTGGGCATGTTCATCGCGCGCATCTCGCGCGGGCGCACCATCCGCGAATTCGTCACCGGCGTGCTGCTGGTGCCCACGGTCTTCAACCTGCTGTGGATGACGGCCTTCGGCAACAGCGCCATCTGGATCGACACGCATGTGGCCCAGGGCGCCCTGGGTCAGACGGCCGCCAATGTGGATGCGCTGCTGTTCCGCTTTTTCGAGTACCTGCCCTGGTTCAAGCCCGTGGCCTGGCTGACCATCGTGCTGATCGCCGTGTTCTTCGTGACCTCGGCCGATTCGGGGGCCTTCGTGGTGGACAACACCGCCTCGCGCGGCCACCCGCAGTCGCCGGTCTGGCAGCGCCTGTTCTGGGCCGCCGTGCTGGGCCTGACGGCCATGGTGCTGATGCTGGCCGGTGGCCTCAAGGCGTTGCAGGCCATGACCCTGGTGGCGGCCCTGCCGGTGGCCGTCATCATGCTGTCCCTGTGCTACGGGCTGTGGCGCGGCCTGCAGGCCGATCGCGCCCACTTCGCGCCCGAGCTGGCGCCGGCCACGAATTTCTGGAGTGGCCAGCACTGGCGCAAGCGCCTGGAGCAGATCGTGCACCAGCCTTCGCGTGCCGACGTGCGCCGCTTCCTGGCCGGTGTGGTGCTGCCTGCCATGAACGAGGTGGCGGCCGAGATGCACAAGCGTGGCGTGCAGGCCGTGGTCAGCGAGGACCTGGACGGCGAGGGCGCCGTGCGCCTGACCGTGCCCGATCCCGCGCTGCGCGATTTCGTCTACGGCGTGCGCAGCACGCGCCGCGCCGTACCCACCTTCATGGTGCGCGACGCGGCCAGCGAGGGCGATCACCGCCATGTGCACGAGCCCATTACCTTCTTCGAGGACGGCCGCCTGGGCCACGACATCCAGTACCTGCGCGGCGAGGAAATCATCGCCGATATCCTGCGCCACTACGAGCGCTACCTGTCGCTGAGCGCCGACCAGCGCACCCACCTGCTCAACCGCGCGCCGGGCCACAGCTGACGGCCGGCCCGCGGCCGGGTCAGGGCCCGCGACATGGGGCTGTCATACAGTCTTCCTAGACTGGCGTGATGTCCTTGATCGAGATGGAGGGTGTCGCCAAGTCCTGGGGCGGCACCGTGGCACTGCAGGCGCTGGATCTGCGCATTGAGCCGGGTTCTTTTTGCGTGCTGCTGGGTCCCTCGGGCTGCGGCAAGTCCACCACGCTGCGCATCATTGCGGGCCTGGAGGCCGCCACCTCGGGCCGGGTGCGCATCGATGGGCGCGATGTCACCCATCTGCCGCCCTCCGAACGCGGCATCTCCATGGTGTTCCAGAACTACGCCCTGTTCCCCCATCTGAGCGTGGCCGAGAACCTGGGCTTTGGTCTGGCCGTGCGCAAGCTGCCCAGGGCCGAAGCGCGCGAGCGCGTGCAACAGACGGCGGCCATGCTGGGCCTGGAGCCCTTGCTGGCGCGACGCCCCGGCCAGCTGTCGGGGGGCCAGCAGCAGCGCGTGGCCCTGGGCCGCGCCCTGGTGGCCCGGGCCCGGGTCTGCCTCATGGACGAGCCCCTGTCCAACCTCGATGCCCAACTGCGCCAGGAAATGCGCCTGGAGCTGCGTGAACTGCAGCAACGCCTGGGACTGACCGTGGTCTATGTCACGCACGACCAGGCCGAGGCCATGGGCATGGCCGACCAGGTCGTGCTGCTCAACCAGGGGCGCGTGGAGCAGTGCGCCGCGCCCCATGAGATCTATGCCCGGCCGGCCACTACCTTTGCGGCGCGCTTCATCGGCACGCCGGCCATGAACCTTGCCAGGCTGGAAGGCGCCTGCATCGCGGGCAGTGCCACCCCTGCCACGCCGCAGCAGGACTGTCCGGCCGGTGCGCGCTGGCTGGGCCTGCGCCCTGAGGACCTGGGCCTGGCGGCCACCGGCGCCGGCCCGGCGGCCGTGGTGGAAAGCCTGGAGTACCTGGGCGCCGACCTGGTGCTGCGCTGCCGCGTGGGCAGCGAACAGCTCATGGTGCGCGCACCGGGCACCCGCCTGGCCGATCTGAGGCCGGGGCAGGCACTGGGTCTGCACTGGACGCCCCAGGCCGTGCATTTCTTCGACGCACAGGGCAGGCGCTGCATGGCCTGAGTCCCTTACTGCACCGCCCCGGCCGTGCCTGCCCTTTCATCCGCTTCCAACCCGCTTTACCTCTGACCGCGCATCTTTCAGGAGAGTCCGCCATGCAACGCCATGTCTTCCTCAAATCCCTGCTGGCCGCAGCCACCGGCCTGGCCGCCACGGGGCTGCTGCTCCCGGCCCGGGCCCAGGCTCCGCTCGACGTGCCCTTCTACTACCCCGTGGCCGTGGGTGGTCCGATCACCAAGGTCATCGACGGCTATGCGGCCGAGTTCAACAAGGCCCATCCGCAGTACCGCATCACGCCCATCTATGCGGGCACCTACCAGGAGACCATCGTCAAGGCGCTGACGGCCCACAAGGCCGGCCAGCCACCGGCCACCTCGGTCCTGCTGTCCACCGACATGTTCACGCTGATCGATGAGGACGCCATCGCGCCGCTGGACGACTTCGTGAAGACCGAGGCCGACAAGGCCTGGCTCAAGAGCTTTTACCCGGGCTTCATGGCCAACAGCCAGACGGGCGGCAAGACCTGGGGTGTGCCCTTCCAGCGTTCCACCGTGGTCATGTACTACAACAAGCAGGCCTTCCAGGAAGCGGGCCTGGATCCCCGGAAGGCGCCCCAGGACTGGAAGGAACTGAGGGAGGCGGCACGAAAGCTGACCAGGAAGGACGCCAGCGGCAAGGTCGTGCAGTACGGCATACAGATCCCCTCCACGGGCTTTGCCTACTGGATGCTGCAGACCCTGACCACGCCCAACGATGTGCTGCTGGCCAACGAGGCCGGCACGCGCGTGACCCTGGACCATCCCAAGGTGATCGAGGCCCTGGACTTCTGGGTGGGCCTGGTCAAGGAAGGCGTACATCCGCCCGGCGTGGTGGAGTGGGGCACGACACCCAAGGACTTCATGGAGAAGAAGGCCGCCATCATCGTCACCACCACGGGCAATCTGACCAACATCCGCGCCAACGCCAGGTTCGACTTCGGCGTGGGCCAGATCGCAGGCCATGTGCGCAAGGGCTCGCCGACGGGCGGTGGCAATTTCTACCTTTTCAAGAAGGCCTCCCGCGAACAGCAGGAAGCGGCCTTCCAGTTCATGAAGTGGATCACCCAGCCCGCACTGGCGGCGCAGTGGAGCATGGACAGCGGCTATGTGGCGGTTTCGCCCGCGGCCTACGAGACGTCGGCGCTGCGCAAGTACGGCCAGGAATTCCCCCAGGCCCTGGTGGCGCGCGACCAGTTGCCGGTGTCGGTGGCCGAGTTCTCCACGCATGAAAACCAGCGCGTGACCAAGCTGCTCAACGATGCCGTGCAGGCCGCTCTCAACGGCAGCAAGACATCGGCCCAGGCCCTGCAGGATGCGCAAAAGGAAGCGGACCGCATTCTGCGCCGCTACCAGTGAGCACCTGAGGTGAGGGACACGATGCACAGGGTCCACGGCGCGCGCGCCAGCATCCATGCCTGGCTGATGCTGCTGCCGGCCATGGTCCTGCTGGTGGCCTTCACGCACTGGCCGGCCGTGGCCACCCTGATCGACAGCCTGCATGCCACGCCGCGTGGCGGCCGGCCCGGCCCCTGGGTGGGCTGGGACAACTACGCGGCCATGGCCGAGGACCCCGTGTTCTGGCAGGCCGTGCGCAACAACCTGTGGTTTGCGGGCGCCACCATTCCGCTGTCCATGGGCCTGGCACTGGCCATGGCGCTGTGGGTCAACGAGAGGCTGGCGGGCCGCGGCTTTTTGCGCATGGCCTTTTTCACGCCCACGGTGCTGCCAATGATCGCCGTGGCCAACATCTGGCTGTTCTTCTACACCCCCCAGTACGGCCTGCTGGAGCAGGTGCGCGCGGCCCTGGGCCTGCAGGCGCGCAACTGGCTCGGCGATCCGTCCACGGCCCTGGCCTGCGTGACGGCGGTGGCCGTGTGGAAGGAAGCGGGCTTTTTCATGATCTTCTACCTGGCTGCCCTGCAGACGCTCAACCCCAGCCTGCGGGAGGCCGCGGCCATCGAGGGTGCCTCGCGCTGGGTGTTCCTGCGCCGCGTGCAATGGCCGCTGCTGATGCCCACCACGCTGTTCGTGCTGGTCAATGCCGTGGTCAACGCCTTCCGCCTGGTCGATCACCTGTTCATTCTTACGCGCGGCGGGCCGGACAACGCTTCCACCCTGCTGCTGTACCACCTGTACGAGGTGGGCTTCAAGTTCTGGGACACGGGCCATGCGGCGGCCATCACCGTGGTCCTGGTCGTGGTGCTGGCCACCGTGGCCCTGCTGCAGTTCTTCGTGCTCGACAAAAGGGTGCACTACCAATGAACACCGTCGCTGCGCAGGGACCGGCGCTGTACGCCCCCAGCTGGCTGGACACCCTGGCCGCCTGGCTGCTGGCCCTGCTGTGGGTGCTGCCTCTGGCCTACGCCTTCTGGACCGCCTTCCATCCGGCCGAGTTCTCGGCACGGCTGGACTGGTCCGCGCCGTGGACGCTGGAGAACTTCCGCCGCGCCTGGCAGGCCGCGCCGTTTGCGCGCTACTTTCTCAACACCACGCTGCTGGTGGCCATGATTCTCGCGGTCCAGCTGGTGCTGGCCACGCTGGCCGCCTTTGCCTTTGCGCGCTACCGTTTCCGCGGCCAGGGCCTGGCCTTCGCCCTGGTGCTGGTGCAGCTGATGATCATGCCCGACATCCTGCTGGTGGCCAATTACCAGAGCCTGTCGCGCCTGGGCGCCGTGGACAGCCTGCCGGGCATAGGCCTGCCGTATTTCGCCTCGGCCTTCGCCATCTTCCTGCTGCGCCAGACCTTTCTGGGCATACCGCGCGAGCTGGACGAGGCCGCGCGCGTGGAAGGCGCGGGCACGCTGCAGATCCTGTGGCGCGTCTACGTCCCGCTGGCACGGCCCGTCTACCTGGCCTTTGCCCTGGTGTCGGTCAGCTTTCACTGGAACAACTTCCTGTGGCCGCTGATCGTCACCAACAGCGTGCAGGCCCGCCCGCTGACGGTGGGCCTGCAGGTCTTTTCCAGCGTGGAGTCGGGGGTGGAATGGTCCACCATCACGGCCGCCACGCTGATGACATCGGGCCCGCTGCTGCTGGCCTTCGTGCTGTTCCAGCGCCAGTTCGTGCAGAGCTTCATGCGCGCGGGCATCAAATGAGGGCGGTGCTACAGTAGCCGCTCCACCGACGACGAGGAACACCATGTCCGGTCCTGCATCCGCTGGCCTGTTCATCTACGCCAAGCAGCCCGACAGGCTGGCGCTGTTCTACATGGAGGTGCTGGGCATGCGCATGCAGCACCATACGTCCGAGCTCATCGTGCTGCAGTCGCCCGACCTGCAGATGGTGCTGCATGCCGTGCCCGAGGCCATTGCGCGCCACATCACCATCACCGAGCCGCCCCAGCCGCGCGAGAACGTGGCCATCAAGTTCTTTGCCACGGTGGCACGTTTCGACCAGGTAAGGCCCCTGATCGTCGCCCATGGCGGGCAGCTGTGGGAGCAGTCCTGGCAGGGGTCGGGCTTTCGCGTCTGCAACGCCATGGATCCCGAAGGCAATCTGTTCCAGCTGCGCGAGCCGCTGGCCGGCTGAGGTGGCGCAGCCATGCAGGTGCTCAGTTGGAACACACAGTGGTGCCTGGGCCTGGATGGCCTGGTGGACCCACGGCGCGTGATCGCCCATGCGCTGTCCCTGGCCGATGCCGATGTGCTGTGCCTGCAGGAAATCGCCATCCACTATCCAGGCCTGGAAGGTGCGCCCGGCGACCAGGTGGCGCAGATCCGCGAGGCTTTGCCTGCCGGCTGGCAGGTCTTCTTCGGCGCGGCCGTGGACGAATTCACGGCCGTGGGCCGGCAACGTTTCGGCAATCTGGTCGCCACGCGCCTGCCGGTTCTGCAAGTGGCCCACCATCGCCTGCCCTATCCGCATGATGGCGGCGTGCGCAGCATGCCGCGCTGCTGCACCGTGGTGACGGTGATGGACGCGCGGCTGGGGCCGGTGCGCGTCATGTGCACCCATCTCGAATACTTCTCGCAGCGCCAGCGCATGGCCCAGGCCCTGGCGCTGCGTGCGCTGCAGATCGAGGCCCTGGGCCAGGCCGGGGCGCCGCCCCTGCCGGCCAGCGATGGATCGCCCCAGCAGACCAAGCCCCATACGCTGCACGCCGTGCTGTGCGGCGACTTCAATTTCGAGCCCCACGAGCCCGACTACGCCCGGCTGGCCGCCCCGTGGTCCATGGGCGAGGAGGGCGCCATGGCCGCAGGGCAGTGGCACGATGGCTGGCGCCTGCTGCACCCTGACCAGCCGCAGCCGCCCACCTTCCGCCTGTTCGACCGCCAGTGGGGCCCCGAGCCCGGTGCCTGCGACTTCTTCTGGGTCAGCGACAGCCTGCGCAGCCATGTCGCCCACTGGGCCGTGGACAGCGACACCCAGCTGTCCGACCACCAGCCTGTGCTGCTGCGCCTGGATTGATCCAGGTCAGGCATACCGCGCCCCGTGGCGGGGCTGTTGGACTTCGCCTACAGACAGGGCGCCGGGCCTGGTCCAAGGTCATGGGGTCGCGTCCGAAGGAGCCCCGCCATGCGCCTCAATCCCCTGTCCACCATCCTCCATCGCACCTGGTGGGTGCTTCTGCTGCGCGGCCTGGTGGCCATTGCCTTCGGCGTGCTGACCTGGGCCCAGCCTGTGGTGTCGCTGACGGCGCTGATCCTGACCTTTGGCGCCTTCACCTTCGTCGACGGCCTGCTGGGCGTGTACTCGGCCATTCGCGGACGCGACCAGATGCGCCATTGGAGGGTGCTGTTGCTGTGGGGCCTGGCCGGTGTCGTCGTGGGCGTGCTGACAGCCGTGGCGCCCGGCATCACGGCCCTGGTCATGGCGCTGTACATCGGTGCCTGGGCCCTGGTCACGGGCGTGCTGCAGATCGTGGCCGCCGTGCGCCTGCGCAAGGAGATCGAGGGCGAATGGCTGCTGGTGCTGGGGGGCCTGCTGTCCGTGGTCTTCGGCGGCTTCGTGCTGGCCCAGCCCGGCGCGGGCATGATGGCCATGCTCTGGGTGCTGGCGGCCTACGCGGTGGTCTTCGGCGTGCTCATGGTGCTGCTGGCCTTCAAGCTCAAAAAAGGGGTGCGTGGCGCGGCGGCCTGATGCCCGCGCCGCAAAGGCGGACAATGCCGGGTCCATGACCGAACTGCGGCCCTTTTCCTTGTCACCCCTGTTGCGCACCACGGCGCTGGCCCTGCTGGCGCTGGCGTCGGCCGGCACGGCGCTGGCCCTGCCCGGCTTTGCCGAAGTGCAGCAGGCCCATCGCTCCTCCGAAACCGAACTGCTCTCGCGCGAGGGCGAGGTGCTGCAGCGCCAGCGCACCGATGCCAGCGTGCGCCGCGGCGACTGGGTGGCCCTGGCCGATGTGTCGCCCGCGCTGCGCACGGCCCTGGTGCTCAGCGAGGACAAGCGCTTTTACGAACACAGCGGCGTGGACTGGACCGCGGTATCGGCCGCGGCCTGGGGCAACCTCTGGAACCGGCGCACGCGCGGCGCCAGCACCATCACCATGCAGCTGGCCGGCCTGCTCGACGGGGACTGGCGCCAGGGGCCGGGGGGACGCAGTGTGGTGCAGAAACTGGGCCAGACCGTGGCGGCCCAGGTGCTGGACCGGCGCTGGCGCAAGGACCAGATCCTGGAGGCCTACCTGAACCTGGTGCCGTTCCGTGGCGAGATCGTGGGCATAGACGCCTTGTCGCGCAGCCTGTTCGGCAAGGCCGCCCATGGCCTGGACGCGCGCGAGGCGGCGATCGCCGCCGCCCTGGTGCGTGCGCCGAATGCCTCGCCCGAGCGCGTGGGCCGGCGAGCCTGTGGCGTGCTGCAGGCCATGGCGCCCGAGGATGCGGCCGCGCGCGACTGCGCGGCCATGGAATCGTTCACGGCCAGCGCCCTGCAGCGGCGGCAATGGTCGGCCAGCGAGGGCGTTGCGCCCCATCTGGCGCGCCGGCTGCTGGCCCAGCCTGGTTTCCGGGGACAGGTCCAGGTGCGCTCCACGCTGAGCGCGCCGCTGCAGCGCTTTGCCGTGCAGACCCTGCAGCAGCATCTGCGCGAGCTGCAGGGCCGCAATGTCGAGGATGGCGCCGTGGTGGTATTGGACAATGCCACGGGCGAGGTGCTGGCCTGGGTCGGCTCCTCCGGCGTGCTCAGCCAGGCTGCCGAGGTCGATGGCGTGACGGCGCTGCGCCAGCCCGGCTCCACGCTCAAGCCCTTTCTCTATGCCCAGGCCCTGGCCGAGCGGCGGCTGACGGCGGCCTCGCTGATCGAGGATTCGTCGGCCCACATCCCCACGCAGGGCGGCCTGTACATTCCGCAGAACTACGACCGGCGCTTCAAGGGCTGGGTGTCGGCGCGCACGGCCCTGGCCTCGTCGCTGAACGTGCCGGCCGTGCGCACCCTGGTCATGGTCACGCCCGATGCCTTTTTCGCCCAGCTGCAGCGCCTGGGCCTGCCGTTGCGCGAAAGCGGCGGCTATTACGGCTTCAGCCTGGCGCTGGGCAGTGCCGAAGTGCCCCTGCTGCAGCTGACCAATGCCTATCGCGCCCTGGCCAATGGCGGGCAGATGACGCCGGCGCGCTGGACGGCCGGGCCCCCGGAGCCGCAGCCCGCACCCGTGCAGGCCCTGGATGCGCGGGCCGCCTTCATCGTGGGGGACATGCTGTCCGACAACATGGCGCGCGCGCCGACCTTCGGCACCGACAGTGTGCTGGCCACACGCTTCTGGACGGCGGTCAAGACCGGCACCAGCAAGGACATGCGCGACAACTGGGCCCTGGGCTGGTCCCGGCACTACACGGTGGGCGTGTGGGTGGGCAATGCGCGTGGCGACGCCATGCATTCGGTCAGCGGGACCAGCGGCGCGGCCCCGGTCTGGGCGGCGATCATGGGGCATTTGCACCAGGCCCGGGTCAGCCGTGCGCCCCGGCCGCCGTCCGGTGTGGTGCAGCAGGCCGTGCGTTTCGGACCTGACGCGGCCACAGGACTGCCGCTGGAAAGCGCGCGCAGCGAATGGTTCATGGCCGGCACGCAGCAGGCCCTGTTCGCCATGGAAGGTCGCCAGGGCGTGGCCGCGGCGGCCTCCCTGCGTGGCACGGCCGCAGCCTCGCCGGTGCGGATCGCGCGGCCGGCCGACGGCACCATTCTGGCCTTGGACCCCGACATTCCTCCCGATCGCCAGCGCCTGCAGCTGACGGCGCGCCCTGCAGGCACGGCCGCCGCCACGGACTGGCAGGACGGCGCCCTGCGCTGGCGCCTGGTCGGCGCGGCAGGCCATGGCACAGCCCCGGGGGCACCGCGCGAGATAGGCCGCGGCGCGGCTGCGGCCTGGATGCCCTGGCCAGGACGCCACCGGATCGAACTCATCGATGCCGCAGGCCAGGTGCTGGACAGCGTGCAGGTCGAGGTGCGCGGTGCCGGTGTGGTGGCCTCGCGCGCGACAGGGCGCTGACCCGGTTCAGCCCGGGACGGGGCTGCCCGCCGCACGGTAGCCCGCCGCGCGAAAGCCCGCCGCCGTGAAGGCCACCAGCTCGTCGATGACATGTTCGACCGGATTGCTGCGGTGCCCGCCGCCCAGCATGCGGCTGACGCGGCCATTGTCCGAGCGTATGTACATCATGGCGCCGTACATGCATTCCAGCCGCCACTGGAAGTCGTGCGCGGACAGCCCGGGCAGGGCCTGGCGCAGCAGGTCGGCGAAGCGCCTGGCCGCAGCATCGTAGGCGGCGAAGACCACCTCCCTGACTTCCTGCTCGGGATCGACCGAGCACAGGGCCGTGACGCGGTTGAAGTCGGCCTCGCCCTCGCTGTATGCGGCGCGCAGCGCGGGCGCGATGAAGGCGCGCAGTATGTCTTCCAGCGGTGCAGGCGGGGACTGCTGCTCCAGCGCTTCCAGCAGGGCGTGGCGCTGGACGTTGACCGGGGTCACGCGCTGTTCGAACAAGGCCTTGAGCAGGCCCAGCTTGTTGCGGAAGTGGTAGTGGATGGCGCCCGTGTCCACGCCGGCCTGGGCCATCACGGCGCGCAGCGACGTGCCCGCGTAGCCATGGCGGGCGAACAGACGCTCGGCGGCCTGGAGCAGGCGTTCCCGGGCCTGGGCGCGTGGGCCGCCCGCGGGGGCGTCATCGGTGCTGGCGATCATGGCTGGGCATCATAGACAGTGCCAGGCCCCGCGCCGGCCAAGTCCCGGAGAAGACGCGGCGGTGTATTGATTCAGTCGACTGACTGAATTAACATCCGAACTCCTACAAGAACCTGTTCCAGGCAAGGAGACACACATGATTCCCCGTTCGTGGCCGGCCGCCCTCATGGCCCTGGCCTGTTCCCTGGCCGCCGCGCAGCCGGCCTTTCCCGCGAGGCCGCTGACCCTCATCAACCCCTGGGCCGCCGGCAGTTCCACCGATGTCATGGCGCGCACGCTGGCCGAGGAATTCCATCAGCAACTGGGCCAGGGGGTGGTCGTGGTTTCGCGCGAAGGCGGCTCGGGCGTGATCGGCATGAACGTGCTGGCCCAGGCGCCGGCCGACGGCCTGACGCTGGCCTTCACGCCCATGACGCCCCTGACCGTACAGCCGCACTATGTCAAAGGCCTGAAGCTGAGGCCCGACAGCGTGCAGCCCCTGTGCGGCGTGACCGAAAACATCCTGGGCGTGAGCGTGCGCGCCGACAGCCCGTTCAAGACCGTGGGCGAGCTGGTGGAGGCGGCGCGCAAGGCCCCGCTCAGCTATGGCTCGCCGGGGCCGAACTCGGCACCCTTCCTGGCCATGGACCAGTTGGAACGCGACCAGCACCTGAAGCTGGTCCATGTGCCCTACAAGGGCGATGCGGGCTCCATCCAGGAGTTGCTGGCCGGGCGGCTGGATTTCGTGAGCAGCATCGCGGCCTCGGCCGCGCCCCAGATCCGCGCCGGCAAGCTGCGCCTGCTGGCCGTGGCCTCGGAGCGCCGCCATCCGGCCTTCCCCGAGGTGCCCACCTTCAAGGAGCTGGGCATGGCCGTGCAGGAAGAGTCCTTTGCCGGCCTGTTCGTGCCGCGCGGCGTGCCCGCTGCCATCCTGGCCCGCCTGGATGCGGCCTGCGCGGCCGCGTCGCGCTCGGATGCCGTGCGCCAGGTCGCGCAGCGCGGCGACCAGGTGGTGTTCTACCAGGACCGCCGCCAGTGGGAGCAGCGCATCCATGACGAATACCGCAAGCAGGGCCTGGCCGCCGAGCGCCAGCCCACCCCCTGATCCCCATTCCCACCGAGATTCCATGAACGCTGCATCCCTTCTGCCTCCCATCCGCCGTGTGGTCACGGCCAACGACGACCAGGGCCGTTCCTTCATCGAACAGGACGGCGTTTCGCCCGCCGTGCGCCTGGTCGAGGAGCGCCCCGGCTACCGCATCACCAATCTGTGGCGCACCGATGCCTCGCCGGCCCACATCAACGCGCCCGACACCATTGCCCTCCACCAGGGTGTGGCACCACCGCCCTATGGCACGGTGCTGCGCATCCTCGACATCCCCGCCGAACCCCAGGATCCCGAGGAACTGCGGCGTGCGCTGGAGGCCACGTTCCAGCGCATGTACGGCGATGCCCACCGCCACGTACAGCCCGGCGAGCATCCGGGCATGCACAGCACGGACTCGGTGGACTATGCGCTGATGCTGGAAGGCGAGCTCGTGGCCATCCTGGACAGGCAGGAGACGGTGCTGCGTGCCGGCGACGTACTGATCCAGCGCGGTACCCGCCATGCCTGGGCCAACCGCTCGGGCCGCCCGGCCCGCATCGCCTTCGTCCTGGTCGCGGGCGAGCTGGATTGAGCCCGGCCGAAAAAAGCCGCCCTGCGGCAGGGCGGCTTCGCGCCCCCTGCCCGCCGGCGGCGGCAGGGGAGGGCGCCGTGCTCAGTTCACCATCAGGTGGAACGGCCACACATAGGCCTGCAGCGTCACGAAGATGCCCATCAGGCAGGCCAGGGCGATGGAGTGGAAGAACACGTAGCGCAGGATGTCGCCCTCGTGGTTGAACCAGCGCGTGGCCGTGGAGGCGACGACGATGGACTGGGCATCGATCATCTTGCCCATGACGCCGCCCGAGCTGTTGGCCGCACCCATGAGGTTGGGCGACAGGCCCAGCTGTTCGGCCGCGACCTTCTGCATGCCGCCGAACAGCACGTTCGAGGCCGTGTCCGAGCCCGTGAGCGCCACGCCCAGCCAGCCCATCAGGGTGCCGAAGAAGGGGTAGAACACGCCGGTGTTGGCAAAGGCCAGGCCCAGGGTGGTGTCCGTGCCCGAGTAGCGCGTCAGCGTGCCCAGGGCCAGCATCAGCACGATGGTCAGCAGCGAGTAGCGCACCAGCCAGATCGTGCGCATGAACTGGCCGACCAGCTGCACGGGGTTGTATTTCATGACCAGGCCGCCGACGATGGCGGACAGCAGGATGCCCGTGCCGGTGGCCGACAGCAGGTTCAGCGTGTAGATGGCGCCTTCCTTGGTCGGCTGGCGCACGACGGGTGGCACCTTTTCGATCATGTTGTGCAGGCCTTCCATGGGAAAGGCCGGTGCGAAGAGGCCGTTGAGCGCGGCCTTGACCGAGGGCAGTCCCCAGATGAAGACGAAGACCGTGAGGATGGCCCAGGGCGTCCAGGCGCGGATCACGTCGGCGCGCGGATGCTGGGTCACGGCCCGGGCCTGCTGGGCCTCGCCGCTGCTGTTCTCGTGGCCCTTGAGCGAAGTCGAGCGCCAGATGTTCCTGGGTTGCCACACGCGCAGGAAGGAGACGATGCAGACCATGGAAACGATGGCGGCGATGATGTCCACCAGCTCGGGGCCGATGAAGTTCGACACCAGGTACTGGGGAATGGCGAAGGACAGGCCGGTAACGAGGATGACGGGCCAGACTTCCCACATGCCCTTGCGTCCCGCAAAGGCCCAGATCAGCCAGAAGGGCACCAGTACCGAGAAGAAGGGCAGCTGGCGGCCCACCATGGCCGTGACCTCCATCAGGTCGTAGCCGTGGACCTTGGCCAGGGTGATGACGGGCGTGCCCAGGGCGCCGAAGGCCACGGGGGCCGTATTCGCGATCAGGGACAGCCCCGAGGCGGCCAGCGGCGAAAAGCCCAGGCCGATCAGGATGGCGGCGGTCACGGCCACGGGCGTGCCGAAGCCGGCCGCGCCCTCGAAGAAGGCACCGAAGGCAAAGGCGATCAGCAGCAGCTGGATGCGGCGGTCCTCGGTGATGCCGGCGATGGAGTCCTGCAGGATCTTGAAGCTGCCGTTCTTCTCGGTCAGCTGGTGCAGGAAGATGATGTTCAGCACGATCCAGCCGATGGGCAGCAGGCCCGTGAAGCCACCGAACAGCGCGGCGCGCCCGGCCATGTCGGCCGGCATGTTGTAGACGAAGACCGCAATCACCAGGGCTGCCACCAGACCGGCGCCCGCCGCCAGATGGGCCTTCATGTGCAAAAAGCCCAGTCCCACCAGCATCACCACGACCGGAACGGCCGCCAGCAGGGTGGACAGCCACATATTCGACAGGGGGTCATAGACCTGTTGCCAGACCATAGGTGCTTCTCCTTGGTTTCAAGTGTTTTGGATGTTGTGCGGGCGGCATCGTCGCTCTGCATGGGCGGTTGGCACACTATCGTTAGCCCTTGGTTTGGACGGCGCTGCAGAAAATTTCAATCCCTGCGCAAATCACTTCAAACCCGAGCGACTGACGCCGGCGGGCGCCGCGCACTACCATGCATGGCATTCCCGCGGCCAGCGGGCTCCAGAGGCTTGAATACGTGTCCACCGACCTTTCCAAAATCACCTGCATCGAAGACCTGCGCGTGGCCGCCCGGCGCCGCGTGCCGCGCATGTTCTATGACTACGCCGATTCGGGCTCCTACACCCAGGGCACCTACCGCGCCAACGAGGACGACTTCCAGAAGATCAAGCTGCGCCAGCGCGTGGCCGTGAACATGGAGGGGCGCAGCACGCGCACCACCATGCTGGGCGAGCCGGTGGCCATGCCCGTGGCCATCGCGCCCACGGGACTGACCGGCATGCAGCATGCCGACGGCGAGATCCTGGGTGCGCGTGCGGCCAAGGCCTTCGGCATTCCGTTCACGCTGTCGACCATGAGCATCTGTTCCATCGAGGACATTGCGGAGCACACGGGCCGCCATCCGTTCTGGTTCCAGCTGTATGTGATGCGCGACCGCGGCTTCATGGAGCGCCTGATCGAGCGCGCCCGCGCGGCCAACTGCTCGGCCCTGGTGCTGACGCTGGACCTGCAGATCCTGGGCCAGCGCCACAAGGACATCAAGAACGGCCTGTCCACGCCGCCCCGGCCCACGCTGCGCAATCTGGCCAACCTGGCCACCAAGCCCCACTGGTGCCTGGGCATGCTGGGCACGCGGCGGCGCAGCTTCGGCAACATCGTCGGCCATGTGGACGGCGTGGCCGACATGAGCTCGCTGTCCTCGTGGACGGCCAGCCAGTTCGACCCCAGCCTCAACTGGCAGGATGTGGAGCGGATCAAGAAGCTCTGGGGTGGCAAGCTCATCCTCAAGGGCATCATGGATGCCGAGGATGCGCGCCTGGCCGCCGACAGCGGCGCCGATGCCCTCATCGTCAGCAACCACGGCGGCCGCCAGCTCGATGGTGCGCCCTCGTCCATCGAAGCCCTGCCCGGCATCGCCGAGGCCGCGGGCCGTGACATCGAAGTCTGGATGGACGGCGGCATACGCAGCGGGCAGGACGTGCTCAAGGCACGGGCACTGGGCGCGCGTGGCACCATGATCGGCCGCAGCTTCCTCTACGGCCTGGGCGCCCACGGCGAGCAGGGCGTGACGCGCGCCCTGCAAATCATCCAGAAGGAGCTGGAGACCACCATGGCCTTCTGCGGACATACGCAGATCGACACCGTGGACCGCTCCATCCTGCTGCCCGGCACCTATCCGCGCGCCTGAGTGCACGCCGGCAGCGGGGTGCCGGCCAGCCTGAACCGTCAGGCCTCGGCAGGCACGGCCAGGAGGCCGTCCCGCAGCCGCGCCGCCGTGGCCAGCCGCCCGGCTGCATGCAGCACGGCGAGGATGGATGCCGTGACGATGTTGGCATGGCGGCCCGCGCCAAAACGCGTTCCTGCCACGCCGGGCAGGGCGGCTTCGACCAGGGCCAGGGCCATGGCGTGGGCACCCTGGCCCAGGCTGCGTTCCTCGTAATGGTCGATGCGCAGCGCCAGGCCCAGGCTCTGGCCCAGGGCGGCCGCCACGGCCTCGATGGGGCCACTGCCTTCGCCGTGCAGCTGCAGCCGCTGGCCCCGGGCGTTGCTCACTTCCAGTGCAATGCCCTGGCCCTTGGCGCTGTCGGACAGGCGATGGCCATGGTAGCGCCAGCCGCCTTCGCTCGGCACCAGGTAGGTGGCCTCGAACAGCTTCCACAGGTCCTCGCTGGCCAGTTCGGCTTCGCTGGCATCGGCCTGCCGTTGCACGATGGCGCTGAACTCCACCTGCATGCGGCGCGGCATGACGATGCCATGGTCGCGCTGCAAAAGGAAAGCGATGCCGCCCTTGCCCGACTGGCTGTTGACGCGCACGATGCTGTCATAGGTGCGGCCCAGGTCCTGCGGGTCTATGGGCAGGTAGGGCACGCGCCAGGGCGCGCCCGGCCGCTGGGCCGCAAAACCCTTGGCGATGGCGTCCTGGTGCGAGCCCGAGAACGCCGTGAACACCAGGTCGCCCACATAGGGGTGGCGCGGGTGGATGGGCAGGGCGGTGCATTCCTCGGCAACGCGTGCCACGGCCGCGATGTCCGAGAAGTCCAGACCGGGCGGGATGCCCTGGGTGTAAAAGTTCAGGGCCAGGGTCACCAGGTCCAGGTTGCCACTGCGCTCGCCATTGCCGAAAAGGCAGCCTTCCACCCGCTGGGCGCCGGCCAGCAGGGCCTGCTCGGCGCAGGCCACGCCCGTGCCGCGGTCATTGTGCGGGTGCACGGACAGCACGATATGTTCGCGCCGCTCCAGGCGGCGATCCATCCACTCGATCTGGTCGGCGAACACATTGGCCGTGCTCACCTCCACCGTGGTCGGCAGGTTGATGACCATGGGCCGCGCCGGCCCGGCATCCCAGGCGCGGATGGCTGCGTTGCAGACGGCCAGGGACACCTCGAGCTCGGCCATGCAAAAGGTCTCGGGCGAGTACTGCAGAACCCATTCGGTCTCGGGCCGCGCATCGGTGAGCTCGCGCAGCAGGGCGATGTGCTGCTCGACCATGGCGATGATCTGCGCCACCTCCATGCCGAAGACGATCTCGCGCCAGGCCGGCGCGATGGCGTTGTAGAAGTGCACGATGACACGGCGCGCGCCCGCCACGCTGTCCACCGTGGCGCGTATCAGGTCCTCGCGCAGCTGGGTGATGACCATGGGCGTGACGTCGGGCGGTATGAGCCCGCCGTCGATCAGATGGCGCACGATGTCGTAGTCGGTCTGCGAGGCCGAAGGAAAACCGACCTCGATCTCCTTGAAGCCTATGCGAACGAGCTCGTGGAACAGGCGCAGCTTGCGCTCGCGGTTCATGGGCTCGAACAGGGCCTGGTTGCCATCGCGCAAATCGGTGGACAGCCAGACCGGGGCCCGGTCCAGGCTGCGTGACGGCCATTGGCGGTCGGCAAGCTCGATGGCGGGCAGGGGGCGGTATTTGGAAGCAGGGTTCTGAAGCATGGGTGTCTTGCGGGAATGCGTGGGACAGCCGCCGGTGGCTGCCGGCGGCCCCGCTCCCCTGGCTTCCCTACGAAGAGAAGCTGCGCCAGGCCGGGATCAGGGGGAGTCGGTGCGGTATTGCGGCGCCTGCGCAGGCGCCCGGACCCCGGCCAGCGGCCAGGGATAGTCGGCAGGGCGAGGGCAGGAGTTGCATGGTGTCCGTTGGGCAAGCAAGGTAGTCAGGCCAGCTTAAAAGGTGTCGATCTGTCTGTCTTTATAGAATTTGCCATTTACTCCACCAATTTGGACAAGATGCCTGTACGCCCTGCTTCACCGGCCCTGCCCTGTGCCCATGCGGGCCTGCCCGAACTGCAGGCCGCTGCACCCCTGCCTGTGACGGGCGTGGCTGCCGACTATCCTGCGGGCACGGAGGTTCAGGAGCATTCGCATGCCTGCTGCCAGCTGCTCTATGCCGTACAGGGTGTGCTCGAGGTGCGCGCGCGCAGTGGCCGCTGGGTGGTCCCGCCCACGCGCGGCGTTTGGTTGCGCTCGGGCGTGCCCCACGGCCTGCGCATGCGCGGTGTGGTCCAGGTGCGCAGCCTGTTCGTGGATGCCGGCGCCGCGCGGGACCTGCCCGATGCGGACTGCGTCATCGAGGTCTCGCCCCTGTTGCGCGAACTCATACGGGAGGTCGCGAGCTGGCGTGCCGAGCAGCCACGCAGCGGGCGAGACGCCCTGGTGGTGCAACTGCTGCTGCAGGAGTTGCGCCAGCCCATGGCCGTGCCATTCCACCTGCCCTGGCCGCAGGACGAACGCATGGCCGGCGTGTGCACAAGGCTGGCCGAATGTGGCGACGCAGGCGATATGGCGGCCACGGCAGGTGTTTGGGCGCAGCGGCTGGCCATGGGGGAAAAGACCTTCCACCGGCATTTCCTGCAGGCCACGGGCATGAGCTTTGGCCGCTGGCGCCAGCGCGCGCGCCTGCTGGCCTCCCTGCAGGCCTTGCTGGCGGGACGTGCGCTGCTGCAGGTGGCGCTGGACGCGGGCTATGAAAGCCACAGCGCCTATTCGCTGGCCTTCAAGCGCCATTTCGGCCTTTCGCCATCGGCCTTCTGCGCCCAGGGCCGGACCTGAGGCCGCATCCCGGGCCGCGCCAGGCGGCGCATTTGGCGAGCAGGCTGCTGCCCTGGCACGCAGGCCTGCGGTCCGGCGGCACAGGCGCGCATGCCCTGGCGGACGGTGTGCTGCAGGCTGTTTCGTTGCCGGGCTCGGCAGCCTTCGCCAAGCGTGTGCACCCAGCGCCAGGGCCGGCGCTATGCTCGTGCGCCTCCTGCCCGAGTTGTTCTGTCCATGCCTGTTTCCCTCCAAGACCTGACCTGGCTCTGGGTGCCCGTGGTGCTGTTTGCCGCGGCCGCCCAGACCGTGCGCAACACCGCCCAGCGCTCGCTGACTTCCGAGATCGGCACCCTGCCGGCCACCCTGGTGCGCTTTCTCTATGGGCTGCCTTTCGCCGGCGTCTATCTGCTGGCCCTGTATGCCGGTGGCGACGGTGCCTGGAGCCTGCCGCGGTTTTCATGGGCCTACCTGGGCTGGATCGCGCTGGGCGCCTTCTTCCAGGTCGCGGCCACGGCGGCCCTGCTGCTGGCCATGAAGGAGCGCAATTTCGCCGTGGCCGTGACCCTGTCCAAGACCGAGGTCCTGCAGGTGGCGCTGTTCGCCGGCCTGTTCCTGCACGAACTGCCCACGGCCCTGGCCCTGGTGGCCATGCTGCTGGCCACGCTGGGTGTGCTTATCCTGTCCCTGCCACCGCGGGGCCAGATGCTGTCGCTGTCGGCCTGGGCCAGCCGCTCGGCGCTCTACGGCCTGGTCTGTGGCGCCTGCTTTGCCATCGCCACCGTGGGCTACCGGGGTGGGGCGGTCGAACTGGCGCGCCTGGGACAGACCTCGGCCTGGATGTCGGGCGGCTGGGGCGTGCTCATCGCCCAGCTGATGCAGACCCTGGGCCTGGGTGCCTGGATCGCCTGGCACCATCCCCAGGGGCTGCGTCCCATTTTCCGGGCCTGGCGCGTGTCGCTGCTGGCCGGCGGCATGGGCGCGGCGGCGTCCCTGGCCTGGTTCACGGCGTATGCCATGCAGGGTGCCGCGCCTGTGCGCACCCTGGGCATGGTCGAGGTGGTGTTCAGCTACATCGTCTCGCGCCGCGTGCTCAGCGAGCAGCTGAGCCGCCAGGAAAAGATGGGCATGGGCCTGATGCTGCTGGGCCTGGTCCTGATCTGCCTGCAGGTCTGAAGGCTGGAGGAACTGTACGGATGCACAGTTGAGGCAATAATGGCAGTGTGTCCGAAACCCCTGCCACGCTCCCTTCGGCCGATGCCGGCGCGGTCCTGCCGCGCCGCATCGCCCACCTCGACATGGATGCCTTCTATGCCTCGGTGGAACTGCTGCGCTACCCCCAGCTCAAGGGCCTGCCGGTGGTCATCGGCGGGGGGCGCCGCGCCCACGACGAAGCGCTGGACGCGCGCTTCGAGGGCCGGCTGCACGAGATACCGGTCGATGCGTTTGCCCGTCTGAAGGACTACACGGGCCGTGGCGTGATCACCACGGCCACCTATGCGGCGCGCCAGTTCGGCGTGGGCTCGGCCATGGGCATGATGAAGGCCGCGCGCCTGTGTCCCCAGGCCATTTTGCTGCCTGTGGATTTCGCCGAGGTGCGGCGCTTTTCGCGGCGCTTCAAGGACATCATCGTCTCCATCGCGCCGCTGATGGAGGACCGCGGCGTGGACGAGGTCTATATCGATTTCACCGAGGTGCCCGGCGGCCAGCGCGAGGGCGGTCGCGTGCTGGCGCGCCTGATCCAGAAGGCGATTTCCGACGCCACGGGCCTGACCTGTTCCATCGGCGTGGCACCCAACAAGCTGCTGGCCAAGATGGCCAGCGAGTTCAACAAGCCCCATGGCATTTCCATCGTCCAGCCCGAGGACCTGCAGACCGTGGTCTGGCCGCTGGCTTGCCGCAAGATCAACGGCATAGGGCCCAAGGCCGATGCCAGGCTGCAGAATCTGGGCATACACACCATCGGCGAGCTGGCCGCCCAGAGCCTGCCCCAGCTCGTGCAGTGGTTCGGCCTCGCCTATGGACAGTGGCTGCACGGCGCATCCTGGGGGCGCGACGACCGCCCCGTGGTCACGCACAGCGAGCCCGTATCCATGAGCCGCGAGACCACCTTCGAGCGCGACCTGCATGCCGTGCGCGACCGCGCCGAACTGGGCGCCATCTTCACCGACCTGTGCGAACGCCTGGCGCAGGATCTGCAGCGCAAGGGCTATATGGGACGCACGGTGGGCATCAAGCTGCGCTACGACGACTTCAAGACCGCCACCCGCGACCATACGCTGGACCTGCCCATGGCCGACGCCAAAACCCTGCGCCACGCCGCAGGCCAGTGCCTCAAGCGTGTGCCGCTGACGCGGCGCCTGCGCCTGCTGGGCGTGCGCGTGGGCTCCCTGGTGCGCACGGCCGAGTGGGAGGCCACGGCCGGCGATCCGCTGGCGCGCGAGCAGCTGCTGCGTGGCCCTGTGCAACCCGCACAGGACAGTGATCCCTATACGCCTCAACTATTCTGATTCATCACCACATATTTGGCGTATGCACTGGAAAAACCATGCACCAGGTCTGAGCATGGCAGTGCGGTATGCGTGCTGTGCGATGATTTCGGGGGTGTGAAATTGTGTATCCGATTCCTGGTTTCCCTTGGGTTTCGTGGGCTTCAGCGCTGCCATTTCACAAGAACAAGATCACAAAAGAGGAGCGGTACCCATGCGCGTGAATTTGCCGGTCAGCCAGCGCAACTACGACTTTCCCGGAGACGAGCTGCTGGTGTCGGTCACCAATACCAAGGGCGAGATCACCCATTGCAACCCGGCCTTCGTGCGGGTCAGCGGCTATTCCTACGAAGAGCTCATGGAGCAGCCGCACAACCTCATCCGCCACCCGGACATGCCGGCTGCGGCCTTCAAGGACATGTGGCGCACCATTGCCCATGGCTATCCCTGGACGGCCCTGGTCAAGAACCGGCGCAAGAACGGTGACCACTACTGGGTGCGGGCCAACGTGACGCCCATCATGGAAGAGGGCCGTCCGCGCGGCTATCTGTCGGTGCGCACGAAGCCCGCAGCGGCCGAGATCGAGGCCGCCGAGACTCTCTATGCACGGATGCGCGTCGAAGCCGAATCGGGCCGTGTGACCTTGAGGCTGCGCGGCGGACAACTGCGCCGCCTGGGCCTGGCCGGGCTGTGGGACCGTCGCAGCGATCTGGGATTGGTGGCGCGCATGGCGCTGATGCTGGGAGCCCTGGGCCTTGCGGCGATGCTGCCCGATATGCTGGGCTGGCAGGGGGGACTGGCCTGGGGAGCGCGCCTGGCGGTGCTCGCGGCCGGTACGGGCTTTGTTCTGTGGCGCTTCCAGCAGGGCTGTGTGGCGGGCCTGGAGCAGGCCAGCCGCTTTGCTGCCGACATCGCCAGCTGCCAGCTGGGAACGGACCTGTCCCATGGCTACAGCGGCGCCATGGGTGCCATGATGCAAAGGCTGCAGCAGATCCAGATCAACCTGCGCGCCGTGGTGGGCGACGTGCGCACGGAAATGCGCGGTTTTGCGACCACGGCCCACGAGATCGCCCAGGGCAGCTTCGACCTGGCTTCGCGCACGGAATCCCAGGCCACCAGCCTGCAGCAGACGGCGGCTTCCATGGAGGAAATCTCGGGCACCGTGGCCCAGACGGCCGATACGGCCCAGCTCATGGCGCAGGAGAGCGATCAGAGCCGCCAGGTGGCGGGCCGCAGCGGAACGGCCATCGCCGAGGTGGGGTCGGCCATGGAGCACATCCGCGGCTCGTCGCGGCGCATGGGCGAGATCATCGGCGTGATCGAAAGCATTGCCTTCCAGACGAACCTGCTGGCGCTCAACGCCGCCGTGGAAGCGGCGCGCGCAGGCGAGCAGGGCCGGGGCTTTGCCGTGGTGGCCGGCGAGGTGCGGGCCCTGGCCCAGCGCAGCGCTTCGGCGGCCAAGGAGATCAGCGGGCTGATCAATCGCACGGTGGATGGCATCAACGATGGCAATGCGCGCATGGACGCCGCGGGCCGCACGATCGACGGCATGGTCGACGCCGTGGGCCGCGTCAGCGACCTGGTGCATCAGATCAGCATTGCCACGCGCGAGCAGTCCATAGGGATTGCCCAGGTCAACGAGGCCGTGGCCCAGCTCGACGCCGTGACCCAGCAGAACGCAGCCCTGGTCGAGCAGTCGGCCGGCGCGGCCGGCTCGCTGCGCTCCAGCGCCCAGACGCTGGAGCGTTCGCTGGATGTGTTCACGCTGCGATAGCGCGGCCGTGCCTATTGCCGCGCCGAACGCACGTTGGCCGGCAGCGCACCGGGATGGCTGGTGCGGAAGGGGTTGATGTCCAGGCCGCCGCGGCGCGTATAGCGTGCGTAGACCGACAGTTTGATGGGGCGGCAGCGCGTCCAGATGTCCATGAAAATGCGCTCCACGCACTGCTCATGGAATTCGTTGTGGTTGCGAAAGCTCACCAGATACTGCAGCAGGCCTTCCTGGTCGATCTGGGCGCCGCTGTAGCGGATCTGCACGCTGCCCCAGTCGGGCTGGCCTGTGACCAGGCAGTTGCTCTTGAGCAGGTGGCTGACCAGGGTTTCGGTGACGGGCGCTTCCTCGTGCTGGGCGCACAGCAGCTCGGGCGCAGGCTGGTAGCGCGTGCATTCCACGTCCAGCCGGTCCAGCAGCAAGCCGTCCAGTTCCTGCACCATTTCCTGGTCGAAGCGGTCCAGGCCGATGATCTTCACGCCGATGCTGCCGCTTTGTCCGCTGCCGCGCCACAGGGCCTCGGCCAGGTCGGCACGCAGCCGGGCCTGGACTTCGGCCGCATCGGCCAGGCGGGTGTTGTTGAAGCTGTTCAGGTAGAGCTTGAAGGACTTGCTCTCGATGAGGTTGGGCGTTTCGCAGGGAATGGTGAAATGCGCGAGCGCCACCTGGGGCTTGCCACGCAGGTTCAGCCAGGACAGCTCGAAGGCCGTCCACAGGTCGGCGCCGAAAAATGGCAGATGGCCCGGCTGCAGGCCGATTTCCTCGCGCTTGGGCGCGCGCGGCAGCGGGAACAGCAGGGAGGGGTCGTACTGGTCCACATAGGCCGAGGCCTTGCCCAGTTGGGATAGTTCAGGGGTGTTCATCAATGTTCTGCCGTCGTGTCGGGGTGCCTGCCGCCGTGGAGTGGAGCGGTCCGGCCTCAGTCCGTGAAGCTACCTGAAATCGAACAGCCCGGCGTGCTGGCGGCCTTCCGACTGCCACGCCATTTTTCGCTGCAATCATGGCGGACTGCCGTGGTCAGCGGAATTCGCGTTCACGCAGCCACTTGGTGGCGATCCATTTTTCGCCTTCGCGCACCGGGGCGCCCCCGTGCAGGGTGCGCGTGGAGGGATCGGGGCGGTCATAGCTGAAGAACACGGCATTGCCGCGGCGCGGCACGACCTGGAGCTGGGCTTCGGGGAAGGTGGTGGCACCGCCCAGGGCGGGCTCGTTCAGGTAGATCACCAGGGTGGCAACGCGCTGGCCGCCGCGCCGCAGGATGGTGGGTGTACCGGGCTCGTGGGGGGCGAAGTAATCGTGGTGGGGCTTGTATTCGGCGCCCGGGCCGTAGTGCAGCACCTGCAGGCCTTCGCCATTTTCCAGGGGCCAGCGCAGCAGGCGCGCTATGCGCTCTTCCAGGCGGCGCACGACCTCGGTCTCGCCGCGCTGGAAAAACATGCCCTGGCTGGTGCGGTCGTCATTGACCTCCTCGCCCCCGCTTTGCGTGGCCACGGTGAGCGAACGCGCCATGCGCGGATGCGCGTCGGCGATGAGGGCCTCGCACTCCTCGTGCGAGAGCAGGTTGGCGAAGACCACCACGCGTGGATGGTCCATGCTGACCAGGACCTGCACCTGGCGGTCGCCCACGTCGATGCTGCAGGGCTGGTGTTCGAGATCGGGTTCGGGCAGGTGCTGGGCGGGCTGCCTGGACACCGCCGGGGTCGCCGTTGAGGGAAGGGTCATGCCGGCCAGGCTCAGTGCCTGGCGCGCGGGTTCCTCGCCCCAACCCACGTCGCGCATGGCATGCAGCAGGACGGTGGGCGCCAGTCCCGAGGCCGCCTGGTCCCTGACCCATTGCATGAGCTCGGGGGTCAGGCCGGGTGGCAGATCCTGGGGCAGGGGAAAGTTGTCGGTAGGGGCTTGGTGGCTCATGGCGTTCAGGTGCGGCCCTTGCCGCGTTGAATGGACTCCAAGGGCCTTGCGGGCAAGGCCGGCCGTGGGGCGAGGGCTCAGTCGCGGCCCTTGCGGCGAAATACCAGGCGCTGCGGTGCCGAGGCGGCGGGCGCCAGGGCATAGCCATCGAGATCGAAGGCCTTCAGCGCCTGGGCGCTGCATGCGCGCTGCTGTATGGCAAATCGTGCCATCAGTCCGCGCGCACGCTTGGCATGGAAGCTGATGATCTTGTAGGAGCCGTTCTTGAAGTCCTCGAACACGCACTCCACCACGGGCGCCTTCAGGTGCTTCAAGTCTACCGATTTGAAATATTCCTGCGAGGCCAGGTTGATGATGCAGCGCTCGGCGGCCGGCTGCCTGGCGCTGCGCTGGTTCAGGTACTCGGCGATGCGCGTGCCCCAGAACTGGTAAAGATTGCTGCCGTGGGTGGTGGCCAGACGCGTGCCCATCTCCAGGCGGTAGGGCTGCATGCGGTCCAGCGGCCGCAGCACGCCATACAGGCCGCTGAGGACAAGCACATGGCCCTGGGCCCAGTCCAGATCCTCCTCGTCCAGGCTGCGGGCCTGCAGCCCCTCATACACATCGCCGTTGAAAGCCAGCAGTGCCTGGCGCGAATTGGTGGCGGTAAAGCGCGGGCTGAAGGCTTCGTAACGCGCCACGTTGAGCGCGGCCAGCTTGTCGCTGATGCCCATGAGCTCGGACAGCTGCTGGGGCGACTGCCGGCGCAGCAGCTCGATCAGTTCCAGCGGCTGTTCGGTGAAGTGGGGCAGCGTATGCGGCAGCCCGGGCGGCAACGGTGTGTCGTAGTCCAGCGATTTGGCGGGGGAGAGCAGCAGCAGCATGGCGGTTCGCAAGCGTTGGGGGCAAAAACGGTGGAAGCGGAAACAAACAGGGGCCGCAAGGGCCCCTGTGTGGTCACTGCCTGGAATCAGGCATGGGCCGAGCCCTGTGGCTGCTGCTGCTCGAAGGGCAACTGCAGGTCGCTGAGGTCCTTGCGTGTTTCCACGAGGATGAGCGGGCCTTCGTCCAGCACGATGAGGGCCGGGCGCTCGCGCGGGATGCGCACGGGCAGGGGCTCGGCAGCGATGGCGGCCTGGACGGCAGCAACCTTGTCCGCATCGGAGCCCACCCATTGCAGGCCCGAGGCGGAGGCCAGTGCCTGCAACTCGGCCGTGGGCAGGTCATAGGACTGGACCTGGGGCATGGCACGGCCCGTGGCCTGGGGCGCGGGGGGCTGGGCCACCACGGGTGCCACGGGGGCCACGACCTGCGGGGCGGGCGCTGCGGCAGGCTGGATCTCGGCGATCGGAGCCGTATCGGCCTGTGCCACCGGGGCCTGGGCTGCGATGGTCGGCACGGCCGTTTCGGTCACGGGCTCGGCCTGGGCCTGCTGCTCGGGCGCGGTACTGGCCGCATTGAAGTAGCTACGGCGTGCGGGCTGCGGCTCCTCGCTGCCACCCTGCTCGGCATCCACGGCGTCGAAGGACTGGGCGGTGTCGGCATCGCGGGGTGCGCGATCGCCGCGTTCGCGGCGGTCACGGCCGTAGCGGTCGCGCGAGCGGCGCTGGCGTGCCGGCTGATCTTCTCCCTGGGCGGCGGAGGGGGCGATGCCGGCGGCATCGTCCTGCTGTGCCTGATCCACATTGCCATCGGCTTCCGCCACGGACTCGACCGGGCGGGGCAGGCGCTCGGCACGTTCGACGCGCTCACCACGTTCACCGCGTTCACGGCGGCCTTCGCCGCGTTCCTGGCGCTCGCCGCGCGGTGCGCGCTCACGCACTTCGGTACTGCCGGTTTCGGGCGTCAGTGCGGCCACGGCCTCCAGCGGCTGGCGGCTGTCGCCACGTTCGCCACGGCTGCGGCGCTCGCCGCGTTCACCCCGTTCGCCGCGCTGCTCGCCACGTTCCGCATCGCGGTTGGGCGTGCGGCGGTTGCGGCCTTCGGCGCCGGCCTGGCGCTCGGCATTGCCGGAGCCACCGCGCTCGCCACCACGTTCATTGCGCTCGCCACGCTCCGCGCGCTCGTTGCGGCGGCCACGGCCATCGCTGTTGCGGCCATCGCGGCGGCCTTCGCGCGCCGGGGTCTCGGCCGCAGCCGGTGCGGGGGCCGCCACGGGGGCGGGAGCAGCGCCGAAGCCGAACAGGCTCTTGAGCCAGGCGAAGAAGCCCTGCTCGCGCGCCACCGGGGCCGGTGCCACGGGGGCTGCGGGACGGGTGACTTCGCGTTGTGCGGCGGCCGCACGGTTGCGGCTGCCTTCCGGACGCGGTTCTGCCACCGGTGCGGGTGCATCGGGCAGCACGCCCTTGATCACGGGCGTCTGCTTGTTGGTCGGCTCCTGCGAGCGACGGGTCACCGTGGTTTCGGTGTCCAGGTCCTCGGCCAGCTTGTAGCTGGCTTCCATGCCTTCCAGGCGGGCATCGTCATGCTTGAGCCGCTCCAGCTTGTAGTGCGGCGTGTCCATGGACTTGTTGGGGACCATGATGACGTTGACGCGCTGCTTGAGCTCGATCTTGGTGATTTCGCCGCGCTTTTCGTTGAGCAGGAAGCTGGCCACTTCCACGGGCACCTGGCAGTGCACGGCGGCCGTGTTGTCCTGCATGGACTCTTCCTGGATGATGCGCAGGATTTGCAGCGCCGAGCTTTCGGTGTCGCGGATATGGCCGGAGCCGCCGCAGCGCGGGCAGTTGATGTGGGCGCCTTCGGACAGCGCGGGCTTGAGGCGCTGCCGGCTCATTTCCATGAGACCGAACTTGCTGATGGTGCCGAACTGCACGCGGGCGCGGTCCTGGCGCAGCGCGTCGCGCAGGCGGTTCTCGACTTCGCGGCGGTTCTTGCTCTCCTCCATGTCGATGAAGTCGATCACGATCAGGCCGCCCAGGTCGCGCAGGCGCATCTGGCGCGCCACTTCGTCGGCGGCTTCCAGGTTGGTGCGGGTGGCGGTTTCCTCGATGTCGCCGCCCTTGATGGCGCGGGCCGAGTTCACGTCGATGGACACCAGGGCTTCGGTGTGGTCGATGACGATGGCGCCGCCAGAGGGCAGGGTGACGGTCCGCGAGTAGGCCGATTCGATCTGGTGTTCGATCTGGAAGCGGCTGAACAGCGGTGCGTCGTCACGGTAACGCTTGACGCGTGCGGCATGCTCGGGCATGACGTGCTGCATGAACTGCTGCGCCTGCTCGTAGATGTCGTCGGTGTCGATCAGGATGTCGCCGATGTCGCTGTTGAAATAGTCGCGGATGGCACGGATGACCAGGCTCGACTCCTGGTAGATCAGGAAGGCGCCCTTGCCCGATCTGGCCGCGCCGTCGATGGCGTTCCACAGCTTGAGCAGGTAGTTCAGATCCCATTGCAGCTCGGGCGCGGTGCGGCCGATGCCGGCGGTGCGCGCGATGATGGACATGCCCTTGGGGTACTCGAGCTGGTCCATGGCCTCCTTGAGCTCGGCCCGGTCCTCGCCCTCGATGCGGCGCGAAACGCCACCGCCGCGCGGGTTGTTGGGCATCAGCACCACGTAGCGGCCTGCCAGGGAGATGAAGGTGGTCAGGGCGGCGCCCTTGTTGCCGCGCTCTTCCTTCTCGACCTGGACGACCAGTTCCTGGCCTTCGCGGATCACTTCATTGATGCGAGCCTGGCTGGGAGAGACGCCTTCGGCGAAATACTGCTTGGAGATTTCCTTGAACGGCAGGAAGCCGTGGCGGTCCTCGCCGTAATCGACGAAACAGGCTTCCAGGCTGGGCTCCACGCGCGTGACCACGGCCTTGTAGATATTGCCTTTGCGCTGTTCGCGGCCTTCGATTTCGATTTCGTAATCGAGCAGCTTTTGGCCGTCGACGATGGCGAGGCGGCGTTCTTCGGCCTGCGTGGCGTTGATGAGCATCCGTTTCATGATGCGTTTCCTTTATTCGTTTTCTCTGGGGCGCGCCGGGATGCAGCCACTGCTGCCAGACCGACACGCCTTTGACTGGTAATCAAAGACAGGCTCGCGGGGAGCCGAGATGCCGAACTGACGCGTTGAAACGAACGGAAATCGCCGGATGCCTTGATGCTTGAGAACTGGCTCAAGTCAGCAATGGGGGCAAGGGCAGGGGGACGAGAGCGATGAGAGAGGCACGCCGTCCAGCCCCGCGGGGAGCTGCTGCACGTGCAGGGCAGGCGGGAGGCTTGGGGGCGGCAATGATCCTGGGCGCAGGCGTTTTCCTGCTCCACAGCGTGACCATCCATGCCCAAAAGATCCACATGCTCGCTTTGATCCGCTGGCAGCGGCGGACGCCGGGTCCGATCCCTTCTGCCAGCTTGAGATTCCGTATCAGTGTTTCAATTTGTCAGCCACAACCGATGCAACGCCGAATTCCGCAGGCCATCTTTTCCTGCTGTTTCGCGTGCATGACACCGGATGGCATCGACCTGCCTGTGCGGGGGAAATGGCTGTATGGACTAAACTCCATGCGAATCAACCACTTATAAATAGCTCGGCACAGGTGAAACACATTATAGAGGGCAAACCGGCGCACAACGGTTCCTTGAACGCGGCCACGGCCGCAGTGCGGCTGATCGAAGTCGACGCCGATTCGGCGGGACAGCGGCTCGACAACTTTCTGATTCGCCATCTCAAAGGCGTTCCCAAGACCCATGTCTACCGCATCATTCGCAGCGGCGAAGTGCGCGTCAACAAGGGGCGGGCGAGCGCCGAGACCCGGGTGGCGGCTGGCGATGTGGTGCGTGTGCCGCCCGTGCGCATCTCCGAGAAAGTGGCCGAAAAGGCGGAGCGCCCGGCCCCGCCCAGGGATTTCCCCAGCCTGCTCGAGGATGAGCATGTGATCGCCATCGACAAACCGGCCGGCGTGGCCGTGCATGGCGGCTCGGGCGTGAGCTTCGGTGTCATCGAGCAACTGCGCCAGGCGCGGCCGCAGAGCCGCTTTCTCGAGCTGGTGCACCGGCTGGACCGCGAAACCTCGGGCATTCTCCTGGTGGCCAAGAAGCGTTCGGCCCTGACCCATTTGCAGGACCAGTTCCGGGAGCGAGAAACCGGCAAGACCTATCTGGCCCTGGTGCAGGGCCACTGGCCGGCCAACCGCAAGGTCATCGATCTGCCCTTGCTCAAATACCTTCAGGCCGATGGCGAGCGCCGCGTGCGGGTGACCACGGCCGACGACCCCGACGGCATGCGCTCGGTCACCCTGGTGCGCGTGCGCAGCACCCTGGAACCACGGCCCCTGCTCGGGCTGCCGGCCATGAGCCTGCTGGAAGTGACCATCAAGACCGGCCGCACCCACCAGATTCGCGTGCACCTGGCCAGCCAGGGCCACCCCATAGCGGGTGACGACAAATACGGTGACTTCGACCTCAACCGAAGGCTGCAGAAACAAGGCCTCAAGCGCATGTTCCTCCATGCCTGGCGCCTGCAGTTCACCCACCCGGCCAGCGGTGAGCGCGTGGAGCTGCGTGCCGAGCTGCCCGAGGAACTGGCCCGTTTTGCGGCTTGACAATGGATTCCCGTTTTTTATGAACACCTCTGTTTCCTCCGGTGCACAGCGCGGACGCCGCTTCGATCTCATTGCCTTCGACTGGGATGGCACGCTGTCGGATTCCACCGCCGTCATCGTCAAGTGCATACAGGCGGCCGTGGCCGATGTGGGCGGTACGCCGCCCAGTGACGAGGCAGCCTCCTATGTGATCGGAATGGCTCTGATGCCGGCCCTGGCACGCGCCGCGCCCGATGTCTCGCCCGAAAAATACGCCGAACTGGGCAACCGCTATCGCTTCCATTTCCTGCGCCACCAGGACGACATCAGCCTGTTCAAGGGCGTGCTGCCCATGCTGGAAGCTCTTCGCGCGCGCGGCCACTGGCTCAGCGTGGCCACGGGAAAGAGCCGGCGCGGCCTCAACGATGCGCTGCAGGACCCGCAACTGCGCGGCATGTTCGATGCTTCGCGAACTGCCGACGAAACCGCGGGCAAGCCCCATCCCCTGATGCTGCAGGAGCTGATGGCCGAGTTCGGTGTCGAACCTGGCCGGGTGCTGATGGTGGGTGACACCACGCATGACCTGGAACTGGCCCGCAATGCCGGCTGTGCCAGTGTGGGGGTGTCCTACGGAGCCCATTCCACCGAGGGCTTCGCGGCCCTGGGGCCCTTGCATGTGGCCGAATCTGTTGCGGATTTGCATCAGTGGCTGCTGGCCCATGGCTGAGCCGTCATCTGCGTGTCAGCCGCCTGCGCCATGCTGGCGCCAAGGGCCGGAACATGGCTGAGCGGCAGTTCCTGTGTGAAAGCCAGGCCCTGTGCGAGGGAGGGGTGGCCGTGCCTTTCGATGTGGTCCATGCGGGCCAGGTATGCCGCGCCTTCGCCATCCGCTTCGAGGGGCGGGTCCATGCCTATCTGAACCGCTGCAGCCATGTGGCCATGGAGATGGACTACCAGGCCAACCGCTTTTTCGACGACAGCGGTCGCTGGCTGCTGTGCGCCACCCATGGCGCGGCCTATGCGCCGGACAGCGGTGCCTGCGCAGGCGGGCCTTGCCGTGGCGGCCTTGTGAAAATCACCCTGAGCGAAAGCGAGGGCCTGGTGCACTGGCATACTGCCGACAACCTGAAACCTGTCGAGTTCTGACATGACTTCCCCCATTCCACCGGAAAACCCTGGTTCCGCCCCGCAGCCGCCTGCCGGGTCCGACCTCTGGGCCAGGACCACGTCCGAAGCCTCGGCGTCCCCGGCGCGCGGTGCCGCCACGGGCGGCTGGGAGCGCGACGTGCTGGAAAAACTGGTCTTTGCCACCATCAACGAGCAGCGCGCCAGCCGACGCTGGCGCCTGTTCGGCCGCCTGCTGTGGACGGCCCTGGTTCTGGTCGTGCTGTGGGCGCTGTTCTTCAAGGACACGACGACCACGACCAATTCCTCGCCGCACACGGCTGTGGTCGAGGTCAAGGGCGAGATCGCATCGGGCGCCGACGCCAGCGCGGAATTCGTGGTCGCGGCCATGCGCAGCGCCTTCGAGGATTCGGGCTCGCGCGCCGTGGTGCTGCTGATCAATTCACCGGGTGGCAGCCCGGTGCAGGCCGGCATCATCAATGACGAAATCGTGCGCCTCAAGGGCAAGTACGACAAGCCGCTGTATGCCGTGGTCGAGGAGACCTGTGCCTCGGCCGCCTACTACATTGCCGCGGCTGCCGATGAAATCTTTGTGGACAAGGCCAGCATCGTGGGCAGCATCGGCGTGCTCATGGACGGCTTCGGCTTCACGGGCGCCATGGACAAGCTCGGCGTGGAACGCCGCCTGCTGACGGCCGGCGAGAACAAGGGCTTTCTGGACCCCTTCAGCCCCATGTCGGAAAGCCAGCGTGCCCATGCCCAGCAAATGCTGGGGCAGATCCACTCGCAGTTCATCAACGTGGTCAAGGCCGGGCGCGGCGACCGTCTGCACGAAACTCCCGAGACCTTCAGCGGCCTGTTCTGGACCGGTCAGCAGGCCGTGGAAATGGGCCTGGCCGACAAACTGGGCAGCCTGGACTATGTGGCCCGCGAGGTGGTCAAGGCCGAGGAAGTGGTGGACTACACGCGCCGCGACAACGTGGCCGAACGCCTGGCCAAG
This sequence comes from Burkholderiaceae bacterium, assembly GCA_031253795.1. GTDB lineage: Bacteria > Pseudomonadota > Gammaproteobacteria > Burkholderiales > Burkholderiaceae_C > Comamonas. Next base: position 6,676 of record JAIRVR010000003.1, on the reverse strand, counting down.
CGCTTTGGCGCGGCCGTGGGCGGAGGCGCCATGCAGACGCTGCGCTCCAGCCTGCCGAGCCTGCGCTGAAATCCCCGGCCATCCCGCGAAAGCCCGCCGACCTCGTGGTCCGCGGGCTTTTTTGCATCAGCGGCCGATGGAAAACACCACGGGTGTGCGGTTGTCGGGCGGCTGCTTGTGCTGGCGCCATTCGCGCACCAGGCGGCTTTCGATGCGGGCGCTTTCCAGCGTCAGCCCGCAGGCCAGGGCCAGGCGCGTATGCGGCTGCAGTGTCTGCAGCAGGGCCTGCCAGAGCGCGGCATTGCGGTAGGGCGTTTCTATGAACTGCTGGGTCTGGCCCTGGCGCAGGGCGAGGGCTTCGAGCTCCTTGATGCGCTGCACGCGTTCGGCGCTGTCCTGGGGCAGATAGCCCACGAAGGCATAGTTCTGGCCGCTGAGGCCGCTGGCGGCCAGGGCCAGCAACAGGGACACGGGGCCGACCAGCGGCAGTACGCGCAGCTCCAGGTCGTGCGCCGCGCGCACCACCGAGCTGCCGGGATCGGCCACGGCGGGCATTCCGGCTTCGCTGACCAACCCCATATCGTGGCCCGCGAGCAGCGGTGCCAGCAAGGGCCTGGCGTCGAAAACGGCGCTGCCCTTGTCGCCATGGTCGCCCTTTTTATGGGCTTCGCGTGGCAGTTCGGTGATCTGCTGGGCCTGGAGGGGCTGGGCCAGGGGGTGCAGGGCATCGATGCGCTTGAGATAGGCGCGCGTGCTTTTGGCGTTTTCGCAGATCCAATGGGTGAGGCGGGCGGCCGTGCGCAGCGTGCCATGGGGCAGTACTTCGGTCAGGGGCACCTGGGTGTCGCAGCCGAAGTCCAGTGCCGCCGGTACCAGGTAAAGCGTGCCGTGGGTGGCGGTGGGCGTGGTGTCGCTCATGGCAGCACGGCTCCCGCGGCGCGCAGCAACTGGCAGGTGCGTATCAATGGCAGCCCTATCAGTGCCGTGGGGTCATCGCTGATGATGGCGTCCAGCAGGGCAATGCCCAGGCCCTCGCTCTTGGCGCTGCCTGCGCAGTCATAGGGTTGCTCGGCGCGCAGATAGCGTTCGATCTCGGCGTCCCCGAGATCGCGAAAGCGTACCTGCACCGTGACCACATCGGTCTGGGCAAAGCCGCTGGCGCGGCAGACCACGCTCACGGCCGTGTGGAAATTCATGTGGCGCCCGCGCATCAACCGCAACTGTTCGGTTGCGCGTTCATGGTTGCCGGGTTTGGACAGGGGTTGACCGTCGAGCTCGGGCACCTGGTCCGAGCCGATGACGATGGCCTGCGGGTGCAGGGCAGCCACGGCTTCGGCCTTGGCGCGGGCCAGGCGCAGGGACAGGGCCAGCGGGGTTTCCCCGGCCACGGGGGTTTCGTCCACTTCGGGCGAGATGGTGTCGAAGGGCAGCTGCAGACGGCTCAGCAGCTCGCGCCGGTAGCGCGATGTCGAGCCCAGAATGAGGGTGCGCTCCAGGCCGGCGGCCCGTTGCGTTGCGGGGTGGGAGTCTTGCATGCCCGGATTCTCTTACACTGCCCGGATGAGCAAGGAATTTTCTGCAGCCCGTCTCGATGTGCGCGCTTTCGCGCAGGCCGAGGGGCATTTGCAAGGCGAGGCGCCGCTGTCGGCCTTTGGCCGTCTGGCGCAGGACGCGCAGCCCGAGGCTGGCCAGGCCGAAGCGCTGGTCCATTGGCAAGCCGATGGTGAGCTGGTGGAGCAGGCGGGGGGCACGGGCGATGTCTGGCTGCACCTGCATGCCGATGCCGTTGTGCCCATGACCTGCCAGCGCTGCCTGGCCACGGCCCCTATCCCCCTGGAAGTCAACAGGTCTTTTCGCTTCGTGGCCGACGAAGCTGCGGCCGAGGCCGAAGATGACGACAGCGAAGAAGACCTGCTGGCCTTGAGCCGCGAGTTCGATCTGCTGGAGCTGATAGAAGACGAGCTGCTGATGGAGCTGCCCGTGGTGCCGAGCCACGAGACCTGCCCCGAGCCCGTGAACATGCAGTCCAGCGATGCAGACTTCGTGCAGGCCAGCGAGCAAAAGGTCAATCCCTTTGCGGTGCTGCGCGGCCTTGACGTGGGCAAATCGGCCGACTGATGGCGGCTGCCGAAAAAAGGCCGGGGCCGGGAAAAGCGATTGCGCTATAATCAGCGGCTTCGCGCGAAACCCCCTCGTGTCTTTAATGGGCTGATCGCGTTTTTACCAACCCTTTCAAGATACACAGGAGCCATCATGGCTGTTCAGCAGAACAAGAAGTCCCCCTCCAAGCGCGGTATGCACCGTTCGCACAATGCACTGAATGTGCCTGGCATCGCCGTGGAACCCACCACCGGTGAAACCCATCTGCGCCACCACATCAGCCCCAACGGCGTGTACCGTGGTCGTCAAGTGCTGAAGAACAAGTCCGAAGCCTGATCTTCGGAACTTCCCGCAGGGCCCGCGGCTACAGTTTTCGTAGCGCGGGCTTTTGTTTTTCTGATTGCTGCCTATTTCTTCTCAAGCCACGCAGCAGGCTTGCCAGTAGTCGCTCATGATCACTTTGGCTGTTGACTGCATGGGGGGCGACCACGGCCCCCGTGTCACGCTTGCGGCGTGCCGCAAGTTCCTCGATTCCCATGCAGATGCACGCCTGTTGCTGGTAGGGAAGCCCGAGGAGCTTGGCAGCCTGGTGCACGAACGTGCCAGCGTGGTGCCTGCCACCGAGGTGGTGGGCATGGACGACCCCGTCGAAGTGGCCCTGCGCAAAAAGCGAGACTCCTCGATGCGCGTCGCCGTCCAGCAGGTCAAGGACGGTGCCGCTGTCGCCGCCGTGTCGGCGGGCAACACGGGCGCGCTGATGGCGATCTCGCGCTACCTGCTCAAGACGCTGGAAGGCATAGACCGTCCCGCCATCGCGACCCAGTTGCCCAACGCCAGGGGCGAAGCCACCACGGTGCTGGACCTGGGGGCCAATGTCGACTGTTCTGCCGAGCATCTGCTGCAGTTTGCCGTTCTGGGCTCGGCCCTGGTATCCGCGCTCAAGAATGAGGATGCGCCCACGGTGGGCCTGCTCAACATCGGCGAGGAGCTGATCAAGGGCAGCGAAGTGATCAAGCGTGCAGGAGAATTGCTGCGCGCGGCCGGCAAGGCAGGCCATCTGAACTTCTACGGCAATGTCGAGGGCAATGACATCTTCAAGGGCACGGCCGAGATTGTTGTCTGTGACGGCTTCGTCGGCAATGTGGCTCTCAAGTCCTCGGAGGGCGTGGCCTCGATGATCACGGGCTCGCTCAGGCAGGAGTTCAAGCGCAGCATCTTCACGAAAATTGCTGCCATCGTGGCTTATCCGGTTCTATCTGCCTTGATGCGCAGGATGGATCACAGGCGCTACAACGGCGCTGCCCTGCTGGGGCTCAAGGGTCTGGTGTTCAAAAGCCATGGGTCGGCCGATGCCATGGCTTTCGAGCACGCGCTGAACCGCGCGTATGATGCGGCCCGCAACAACCTGCTTGACCGTGTCCGGACCCGCATCGCCGCAGCCCTGCCTTTGTTGATGGCTGCGCAGGCGGAGCAAGGAACGTCGGCGCCCTGATACCAATGAGACGCTACGCACGCATCACCGGCACGGGCAGCTACCTGCCTCCCCGCCGACTCACCAATCAAGACCTGGCTGCCGATCTGGCCCAGCGCGGCATCGAGACCTCGGACGAGTGGATCGTCGAGCGCACCGGTATCCATGCGCGCCATTTTGCCGCTCCCGAAGTGGCCAGCAGCGATCTGGCGCTTGAAGCCTGCCGCAAGGCGCTCGAGGCCGCAGGCCGCCAGGCGCAGGACATCGACCTCATCATCGTGGCCACGTCCACGCCCGACATGGTCTTTCCGTCCACGGCGTGCATTCTGCAGAACAAGCTGGGTGCCAATGGCTGCGCGGCCTTCGACGTGCAGGCCGTGTGCAGCGGCTTCGTCTATGCGCTCACCGTGGCCGACGCCATGATCCAGTCGGGTGCGGCCAGCCGTGCCCTGGTCGTGGGTGCCGAGGTCTTCAGCCGCATCCTGGATTTCAACGACCGCACGACCTGCGTGCTGTTCGGTGATGGCGCCGGCGCCGTGGTGCTGGAGGCCTCGGAGCAGCCGGGCATCCTGGCCTCGGACCTGCATGCCGACGGCAAGCATGTGGGCATTCTCTGCGTGCCCGGCAATGTCTATGGCGGCCAGGTGCTGGGCGATCCCCTGCTCAAGATGGATGGCCAGGCCGTGTTCAAGCTGGCCGTGGGCGTGCTGGAAAAGGCCGCGCGTGCCACGCTGGACAAGGCCGGCCTGACCGATGCCGACATCGACTGGCTGATTCCTCACCAGGCCAACATCCGCATCATGCAGAGCACGGCGCGCAAGCTGGGTCTTTCCATGGACAAGGTGGTGGTCACGGTCGATCAGCATGGCAATACTTCGGCTGCCTCGATCCCGCTGGCGCTGGACCATGGCGTGCGCTCTGGCCAGGTTCTGCCGGGCCAGACCGTGCTGCTCGAAGGCGTGGGTGGCGGCTTTACCTGGGGCGCGGTGCTGCTGAAGATGTAGGCCGGGCATCTTGCCAGTGTCTCCCGACAATCTTTCAATTTGAAGAACATGAAGAAGTTCGCATTTGTCTTTCCGGGTCAGGGCTCGCAGTCCGTCGGCATGCTCGATGGATGGGGCGGCCACCCCGTGGTGGCGCAGACGCTCGCCGAGGCCTCGGATGCCCTGGGCGAGGACATCGCCACCCTGATCCAGCAAGGACCCAAGGAAGCCCTGGCGCTGACCACCAACACCCAGCCCGTGATGCTGGTGGCCGGTGTGGCCGCCTGGCGCGTGTGGCAGGCCGAAGGTGGTGCGCAGCCTGACGCCGTGGCCGGCCATTCGCTGGGTGAATATTCGGCCCTGGTGGCCTCGGGCGTGCTGACCCTGGCCCAGGCTGCACCCCTGGTGCGCCTGCGCGCCGCGGCGATGCAGGAAGCCGTGCCCGTGGGTACGGGCGCCATGGCGGCCATCCTGGGGCTGGATGCCGACAAGGTGCGTGCCGGCTGCGCTGAAGTGACGGCGGTCCTCGGCGGTGCCGAAGTGGTCGAGGCCGTGAATTTCAACGATCCGTCGCAGACCGTGATTGCCGGCAGCAAGGCCGCTGTGGAAAAAGCCTGCGAAGCCCTCAAGGCGGCCGGTGCCAAGCGGGCGCTTCCCCTGCCCGTGTCCGCGCCTTTCCACTCCAGCCTGATGAAGCCGGCGGCCGAAAAGCTCAAGGCCGCGCTGGCTGCCACCCCGCTGGCCGCTCCCGGCATCCCTGTCATCAACAACATCGACGTGGCCGTGCAGCAGGATGCAGATGCGATTCGCGATGCGCTGTACCGCCAGGCCTTCGGGCCCGTGCGCTGGGTGGAATGCGTGCAGGCCATGAAGGCCCGCGGCATCGGTCATCTGGTCGAATGCGGCCCCGGCAAGGTGCTGATGGGCCTGACCAAGCGGATTGACGCCGACCTGACGGCCGCTGCCCTGTATGACCCGGCCACCCTGGCCGACGTGAAAGAATCCCTCGCATGACTGAGAATCAGACCCAGATCGCCCTGGTGACCGGCGCTTCGCGTGGCATTGGCGCTGCCATCGCCCAGGAACTGGCGGCCCGCGGCTACCGTGTGGTCGGCACGGCCACCACCGACGCCGGTGCCGAAAAGATCAGCCAGGCCCTGTCGGGCTTTGCCGGCTGCCGTGGCGTCAATCTCGACGTCACCGACGGCCCGGCCGTGGAGGCGTTGATCGACTCCCTCGTCAAGAATGACGGCGGCCTGCATGTGCTGGTCAACAACGCAGGCATCACGCGCGATACGCTGGCGATGCGCATGAAGGACGGTGACTGGGATGCGGTCATCGACACCAATCTCAAGGCCGTTTTCCGAGTCAGCCGTGCGGCCATTCGGCCCATGATGAAGCAGCGCTTCGGCCGCATCATCAGCATCACCAGTGTCGTGGGCGCCTCGGGCAACCCCGGCCAGGCCAACTACGCTGCGGCCAAGGCCGGCGTGGCCGGCATGACGCGTGCCCTGGCGCGCGAGCTGGGCAGCCGCGGCATCACGGTCAACTGCGTGGCCCCGGGCTTCATCGCCACCGACATGACGGCCGAGCTGCCCGAAGAGCAAAGGAATGCCCTCAAGGCCCAGATCGCCCTGGGCGACCTGGGGCAGCCCAGCGACATCGCCCATGCCGTGGCCTATCTGGCTTCGAAGGGCGCAGGCTATGTCACGGGCCAGGAGCTGCACGTCAACGGCGGCATGTACATGTAAGGCGTGGGTGGCGCGCAGGACCCCCTGCCAGAAGCCGCCCCTGCTTGCAACCCATGAGGCCGTTTCCTCGCGACGGCCGGCGGCAAAGGGCCTTTGGTCCGAAGCAGCTAGAATCGCGGGTTCATTCACAACCCCCAGAGGGAAACCATGAGCGATATCGAAGCACGTGTCAAAAAAATCATTGCCGAACAACTCGGCGTGGAAGAGTCTCAAGTCACCAACGAAAAGGCCTTCGTGGCTGACCTGGGTGCAGACTCCCTGGACACGGTGGAGCTGGTGATGGCCCTGGAAGATGAATTCGGCATCGAGATCCCCGACGAAGACGCGGAAAAGATCACGACGGTGCAAAACGCCATCGACTACGCCAACAC
>JAIRVR010000051.1 GCA_031253795.1 Burkholderiaceae bacterium | reverse complement strand
TAGCCCAGCAGCAAATTGAAGGCCGAGGCGAACAGCGCGAAGCACATCAGCTTCATGACGAACACCGGATAGGCCCCGAAGAAGGGAGCGGCGATCAGGCCCAGCAGCAGCAGGCCGTAACCGAAGGAAGCGAGTTTCTTGGAGTTCATGTGGCGTGCCCCTGCTTACTTTTCTTTGCCGAACAGGCCGGCGGGGCGAATCAGGAGAACGATGACCATGATGAAGAACACCACGGTGGATGAGGCCTCGGGCCAGAAGACCTTGGTCAGGCCTTCGATGACGCCCAGGCCCAGGCCGGTGAGGATGGAGCCCATGATGGAGCCCATGCCGCCGATCACCACGACGGCGAAGACCACGATGATGAGGTTTTGCCCCATCAGCGGCGTGACCTGGTAGACCGGTGCCGCGAGCACGCCGGCAAAGGCCGCCAGGCCCGCACCGAAGGCATAGGTCAGCGTGATCATCACGGGCACGTTGACGCCGAAGGCCTCGACCAGGCGCGGATTCTCGGTGCCCGCACGCAGGTAGGCGCCGATGCGCGTCTTTTCGATCATGAACCAGGTGGTCAGGCAGACCACGACCGATGCCACCACCACCCAGGCGCGGTAGTTGGGCATGATCATGAAGCCCAGGTTGGTCGCGCCTTCCAGCAGCTCGGGCGTGTCATAGCCCAGACCCGAGACGCCGTAGACCGAGCGGAACAGGCCCTCGATCAGCAGCGACAGGCCCAGGGTCAGCAGCAGGCCGTAGAGATGGTCGAGCTTGTAGATCCAGCGCAGCAGGAAGCGCTCGATCAGCACGCCCAGCAGCCCTACCAGCAGCGGCGCCGCCACCAGCATCACCCAGTAGTTGACCTGAAAGTAGTTCATGGCCATCCAGGTGACCATGGCCCCCAGCATGAACAACGCGCCGTGGGCGAAGTTGATCACGTTGAGCAGGCCGAAGATCACCGCCAGGCCCAGACTCAGGATGGCATAGAACGAGCCGTTGACCAGCCCCAGAAGGAGCTGGCTCATCAGGCCCGGCAGGGAAACACCAAAGACTTCCATGGGATGCAGCTGTCGTGGTAGGCCGGTGGATGGCGGGTGGGGTGTCGGGCGTCAGGCGGCTTTTACTTCCACAGCGCGCACTTGGTCTCGGCCTTGGTGGTCCAGACCTGGTCGGCGGGCAGCGTGCTCAGCACCTTGAGGTAGTCCCAGGGCTTCTTCGATTCGGCGGGCTTCTTGACCTCGACCAGGTACATGTCGTGGGCGAAGGTGCCGTCGGGCCGGATCACGCCCTTGCCGTAGAAGTCGTCGATGGGCGTGCTCTTGAGGTGGGCCATGACCTTGTCGGCATCCGTGGTCTTCACGGCCTGCACGGCCTTGAGGTAGTTGGTCACGGCCGAGTAGTCGGCGGCCTGGATGGAGGTGGGCATGCGCTTGGTCTTGGCAAAGAAGCGTTCGGCGAACTTGCGCGTGGCGTCGTTCATGTCCCAGTACCAGCTGTCCGTGTACTGCATGCCTTCGGTGTTCTTCAGGCCCAGGCTGTGGATGTCGGTCAGGAAGACCAGCAGGCCCACGGTCTTCATGCTCTTGTTGATGCCGAATTCCTTGGCCGCCTTGATGGCGTTGATGGTGTCGCCGCCTGCGTTGGCCAGGCCCAGGATCTGGGCCTTGGAGGCCTGCGCCTGCAGCAGGAAGGACGAGAAGTCCGAGGCATTGAGCGGGTGCCTGACGCTGCCCACGACCTTGCCGCCGTTGGCCTTGACCACGGCCGTGGTGTCGTTTTCCAGCGCGTGGCCGAAGGCATAGTCGGCTGTCAGGAAGAACCAGTCCTTGCCACCGAGCTTGACCACGGCCGTACCCGTGCCCTTGGCCAGGGCGACGGTGTCGTAGGCGTAGTGCACGGTATAGGGATTGCACTGTTCATTGGTCAGGGCCGAGGAGCCCGCGCCGCTGTTGAAGTGCACGCGCTTTTTCTCGTTGGCCACCTGGGAAACGGCCAGGGCCGTGCCCGAGTTCGTGCCGCTGAAGACCAGGGAAATGCCCTGGGTGTCCACCCACTCGCGCACCTTGGAGGCGGCGATGTCGGCCTTGTTCTGGTGGTCGGCGCTCAACAGTTCGATGGGCTGGCCCAGCACCTTGCCGCCGAAGTCGTCGATGGCCATCTGCATGGCGGTCACGGCGTTCTTGCCTTCCACATCCGCGTAGAGGCTGGACATGTCGGTGACGAAGCCGATCTTCACCTTCTCCTGGGCCATGGCAAGCGGGCTGGCCAGGCCGGCCGCGGCCAGCATGCACGACAAGGCGGTCAGTTTTGCTTTCATTGCTGTCTCCTTCACGTTGATGTCTTCGGTTTTTGTCACAAGGGCCATGGCTGGAATGCGGCAGGCGAGCCCCGGGCGCCGGCCACGTGGATGGCGAGGGCTCAGACCCCCAGCAATTCGTTGAGCACAGGCATCTTGGCCTGCAGCTCGGAGGCGCCGAAGCGCTCGACCACATGGCCATGCTCGACCACGTAGAAGCGGTCGGCCAGCGGCGCGGCGAAGTGGAAGTTCTGCTCCACCATGACCACGGTATAGCCCTTGGCTCGCAGCGTTGTGATCATGCGGGCCAGCGCCTGCACGATGACGGGGGCCAGGCCTTCGGAAATTTCGTCCAGCAACAGCAGGCGCGCACCCGTGCGCAGAATGCGCGCCACGGCCAGCATCTGTTGCTCGCCACCCGAAAGGCGCGTGCCCTGGCTGTGGCGACGCTCGGCCAGGTTGGGGAACATGGCGTAGATTTCCTCCACGCTCATGCCGGGCTGACCGGTCTTGAGCGGGGGCGGCAGCATCAGGTTCTCCTCGCACGACAGGCTGGAGAAGATGCCGCGCTCCTCGGGGCAGTAGCCCACGCCCAGATGGGCGATGCGGTGGGTGGGCAGGCCGATGGCCTCCGTGCCGTTGATCCGTATCGAACCCTTGCGCGCGCCGGTCAGGCCCATGATGGCGCGCAGCGTGGAGGTGCGGCCCGCGCCATTGCGGCCCAGCAGCGTCACCACTTCGCCGGGCTGCACCAGCAGGTCCATGCCGTGCAGTACATGGGATTCACCGTACCAGGCCTGCAGGCCCTTGATTTCCAGTGCAGGAGCTGACATGTCAGTGCGCTCCCTTCAATTGACCGTCCGTCGTGCCCATATAGGCTTCCATCACCTGGGGGTTGCGCGAGACCTCTTCGTAGGGCCCCTCCGCCAGCACCGCGCCCCGCTGCAGCACCGTGATGCGGTCGGCAATGGTGGATATCACCTTCATGTTGTGTTCGACCATGAGGATGGTGCGGCCGGCCGACACCTTCTTGATGAGCTGGGTCACGCGGTCCACGTCCTCGTGGCCCATGCCCTGGGTGGGCTCGTCCAGCAGCATGAGCTCGGGCTCCATGGCCAGCGTGGTGGCGATTTCCAGCGCGCGCTTGCGGCCGTAGGGCAGGTTCACCGTCACCTCGCCGGCCAGATCCTGCAGACCGACTTCGGTCAGCAGTTCCATGGCCCGTGCGTCCAGCTGGGTCAGGCTGTTTTCACTGCGCCAGAAATGAAAGGAGGTTCCCAGCCGGCGCTGCAGGCCGATGCGCACGTTCTCCAGCAGGGTGCAATGCGGGAACACGGCCGATATCTGGAAGGACCGGATCACGCCACGGCGCGCGATCTGTGCGGGTGCCTCGCGGGTGATGTCCTCGCCGTTGAAGCGGATGCTGCCCGAGGTGGGTTCCAGGAACTTGGTCAACAGGTTGAAGCACGTGGTCTTGCCTGCACCATTGGGCCCGATCAAGGCATGGATGGACCCGCGGCGCACCGACAGGTCCACCTTGCTCACGGCCGTGAAGCCCTTGAACTCTTTGGTCAGCTGATGTGTTTCGAGAATAACGTCGCTCATGTGCGCTGCATCCACTCCATCTAGGCGGTTGCCCCAAAGGCAGGAAGGCATGGAGCCAAGCCTTGTTCAGGGTCGGACGCATCGTAGGCTTGGCCGAGTTGTGCACCGCAGCGGGAAAACGCCTACGTATGTGCGCCTAAGCACTGTCCCTTGGGCGACCCGACGGCACAAAAACCATTCATCACAAGCAACACAACAAGAGTAAGCGCAAACAAACAAATCAAGCCTCCACCCTGGGGATTGCGCGCCAGGAAAGCCGGCCTGCGCTCTAGGGTTGTCCTGGAGCATGCCCTTGCAATCACATGGAGAATGGTTGGCACGCTTGCAAAGTCATAGCAAGAGCGCTGGCTGTGCGAAAAACGGTCTGCAAGAGCCTGTGCGGACATACGGGAAACACCGGAGCCGCCAATCTCCCTGCCCTTCGCTCAGCCACTTTGCGAAATCAGTGGGATGTGCTTAACTTTGTCGCCCGCACTTTTGATTGGCGACAAATTCCTACTGCAGCTTCTGTTTGCTGCCTTCAGGCAAGGCCAGAGGCATGACGGCAATGCCTTCATCCAGCAACTGCATGGCCTGCTCTGCGCTGGCCTGTCCGCGGATGGCCCGCTCGTCGATTTCACCGTAGTGCATGCGCCTTGCCTCGTCAGCAAAGCGTTCGCCCACATCCTCGGTGCTGCGGGCCACCTGCCGCGACCATTTCAGCCATGCCGATTGCAGGGCCTTGAGCTGCTCGGGCGAGGCTGCGGGCTGCCGCGGGCTGGAAACGGGAGGCTCACCGGCGGTGGCTGGCACCGCAGCCTGGGGAGGCCTGGCGCCCAGGTTGAGCCGGGGTGCGCTCAGACGCTTGGAAATGCCGCTGTCACCGCAGACAGGGCACAGCACGAGCTGGCGCTGCAACTGGTCCTGGAAGTCGGCTTCCGAAGCAAACCAGCCTTCGAATACATGGCCTTGCGGGCAATGCAGGTCAAGCACCTTCATCATGGCCCCCTTTCACGGCGTTCCACAGGGACCACGGCCTCAGCCGCGGCGGTGTACCAGGTAACGGTACACGAAACCCGGAAAGGCCAGTGTCAGAAACAAGGAAGCCGTCACGGCATAGAACTCCCAGCCCTGGGGAGCGATCTGTCCAGCCCTGCGCTCCAGCATCAGGGCGAGGCCACCGACGAGGAAATACAGCAGCAGCATTTCCAGCAGGCGCATGCCCAGCGGCTTGCCGCCGCGCTGCGCAGCCACGGGCCCCAGCAACAGCCAGCGCTGGTTGAAGAAAGGCAAATTGGCTGCCACAAGGGCAGCCAGGATCACGAGCCAGATGGAAGCGGTTTGGGACACGCCGTAGTCCTTGCCGCGGGGCCCGCCGGGGCCCCGCTCCAGGAAAGTGGAAGGATCAGGATGCCAGGGCGCGCACGACGGCGTCGGCGCACAGGGCCATCAGGCCACCCGGCAGCAGGCCCAGCAACAGCACGAGGGCGCCGTTGATGGTCAGCACCACGCGCACGTCCAGCGATGCGGAGACGCTGGTGGCCGTGATGGGCGCGTCGAAGTACATGACCTTGACGACACGCAGGTAGTAGAAGGCACCGATCAGCGACATGATGACGGCGAACACGGCCAGTGCAATGGAGGTGGCCTGGCCCGAAGCCACAAGCGCCTGCAGCACGGACAGCTTGGCGTAGAAGCCCACCAGGGGCGGAATGCCGGCCATGGAGAACAGGCAGATCGCCATCACGCCGGCGTACAGCGGGCTGCGCTGGTTCAGGCCTGCGAAATCGGAGATTTCCTCGCTCTCGAAGCCTTCGCGTGCCAGCAGCTGGATCACGCCGAACGATGCCAGGGCGGTCAGCACATAGGTGACCACATAGAACATGGCCGAGCTGTAGGCGTTTTCGACGGTGGCGGGATCGACCTTGCCGTCGACCACTCCGGACATCAGGCCCAGCAGCACGAAGCCCATTTGCGAGATGGTCGAATAGGCCAGCATGCGCTTGAGGTTGGTCTGCTGCAGGCCGGCGAAGTTGCCGATCAGCAGCGAGGCGATGGCCAGCACGCCCAGCATCTGCTGCCAGTCGATGGCCAGCGGCAGCAGGCCGTCCACCAGCAGGCGGATGACGATGGCGAAGGCCGCCAGCTTGGGGGCGCCGCCGATCATGGTGGTGATGGCTGTGGGAGCGCCCTGGTAAACGTCGGGAACCCACATGTGGAAGGGCACGACGCCGAGCTTGAACGCCAGGCCGGCGACCACGAAGACCAGGCCGAACACCAGCACCTGGTGCTTGATTTCACCCGAATTGATGGCCTTGAAGACCTGGCCGATGTCCAGCGAACCGGTGGCACCGTAGAGCATGGACATGCCGTACAGCAGGAAGCCGCTGGCCATGGCACCCAGTACGAAGTACTTCATCGCGGCTTCGACAGCCGTGGTGTGGTCGCGGCGCAGGGCCACCAGCGCATAGCTGGACAGGGTCAGCAGTTCGAGGCCCAGGTAGATGACCAGGAAATTGTTGCCCGAGATCATGATGAACATGCCCAGCAGAGCCAGCATGGACAGCGTGAACAGTTCACCGCCTCGCAGCATGTCGCGGTCGGCCGCGTAGGGACGGCCATAGACCAGGGTGACCATGGTGGCCACGGTGGCGAAGCACTTGAGCCAGTTGCCCATGGCGTCGGAGACCACCATGTTGCCCCAGCCATAGAAGGTGTTGCCGCTGGAGGCATACATGCCTTGCAGCACGGCCACCACG
>JAIRVR010000040.1 GCA_031253795.1 Burkholderiaceae bacterium | reverse complement strand
GTTGAGGGCGGCTTCGTCGCTGACTGCGAGCTTGCGCGCACCGCCTTTGGCAGAAGGCACGAAGGCTGGGATGAGGGGTTGTAGCTGTCGCCACAGTTCTTTGCTAACGGGTCGTCTTGCCATGAGGGCCGCAAGCATAACTGCTCTGCGAGGGGCTATGACGAAGTGGTGTTAGCCACTCTAAGCTGATCTTATGTTGTTGGGGTATAAATAGAATCGATACTCACTGGAGCAGCTAAGGTGCAATGGGCTGATGTCTGCCTCGTTGATGTAACTATCGTTGATTTATTTAAATGGCATTGAATATTAGGGGTTGGTAATATATGATTGGTGGTAATAAAGTAATTGATGTCGTTAGGAATGCGATTGGTTTAATTGAGGACCTAGGTGGATTTCTTATTGGATCTGGTTCGGATTTGGATTACAGGAATACTATTTCTAAGCTAAACGACTTTGTGCGAGAGTATAAAGATAAAAATGGCGACGTACCTGATAATTTTATTTTTGATATTCGAAATGCTATAAGGCGGACTGCTCGGGAATTTGAGTATGAGTTTGATAAAATACCACCTCAAGCTGCTGAAGATAGAGTTCTGTTTATGAGAAACTTGTCCACTCTATTGGGCGAAGGTTCGAGGCTTGATGGAAAAGATTTAAGAGTAATAGATGCAGGAGGGATGCTGGCTGATGTCGGAAAACTTGAGGGTAGACTGCGGGATGCACAAAATCGTGTTGAGAAACTCGCAGAGACAATCGTTTTCTTGCAACAGAAGGTTGAAAAATATGAAGATGAAAGAAAGGCGTACACGGAAAGATTTGAGCTTGCTGTGAATGAAGAGGTCGCAGCAGAAAAGAAGAAAATCGAAAGTTCTTCCGCAGATTTAGAGAAGCTTTTATCAATTAAACGATCTTATTTCTCCGATAAGGAAAAAGAAGTTAACAAACTAATATCAAATATTGGAGGAAAGGCTATTAGTGGTGGTTTTATGAAAAACGCCATCTTGGAACGTATTTTGGCTGAAGTTTTTCGAATTTTGGCGATTGTGGCCATGGTCGGGGCTGGCATTTATCTGTGGGAGCACATGGATAGGTTGATGCCTGTCTCTATGGATGGCTTTCAATTAATTTCCCGTTTCGGGATTGCTTTATTTTTCTCCTTTGTGGTTGCCTACTTTGTGCGGCAATCATCTGTGCATAGAGTTCAGCAACATAGATATCAACAAAGGGCTTACGACCTAAGTGCAATTGATACTTATATTTCAACTTTGCCAATTTCCGAACAGCGGGAAATCAAGCTTAAGATTGCTGAAAAGTTGCTTGTGCCACCGGAGGCCTACGCTTCGATGGACGCCTCTGGATTTGGCGTAAATGAGCTGGTGGCGAAGTTGATTGACAAGCTTGAGATTCCAAAAAAATAGGCTCCCCCTGCCAGGGTTCGCCTAAAAGACACGCGCCCGGGAGACTCCGGGCATGCCTTCCCAACCCGCAGTTCCCGATCAAGCCCCCAGCGCAGGGGGCGCAGCCCTCGCCCCCCGCTCCCCTGACTGGGAGCGCATCGAGCTGGACTACCGGGCGGGCATCAAGAGCCTGCGCGAAATCGCCGAAGGCTCCGGCACCAGCCACGTCAACATCTCCAAGCGCGCGAAGAAGCTGGGATGGACGCGAGACCTCACTGCGAAGATCCAATCCAAGGCCGACGCACTGGTTAACGCGGCTCTGGTTAACACCCCGGTTAACAATGCGTCTCCTGCAGCAGAGCGGGAGACGGTCGAGGCAGCTGCTTCCACCCAGGCTTCGGTTCGACTCGGCCAGCGCGAGGACATCGAGCGGTGCCGGCGCATCAATATGGGCCTCATGGACGAGCTGGAGCAGCAGTGCGCCAGCCCTGAGCTATTTGCCGAGGTGGCGGCCATCCTGCGCAGCGCCCCGGCTGAGGAACTGACCAAGGAGCAGCGCGGCAAGCTGGCCGAAGCGGCGGGCAAGGCTTCCAGCCTGGCGAACCGCAGCAGCACCATGCGGTCGCTGTCCGAATCCCTGCGCGTGCTCAGCCCCCAGGAGGATGGCGAGTTTCCCTACGACGTGCTGGCCTGGCAGCGCCGCCCGGGCATGCCCTGGGGTGTCGGTATCAGCCGCCAGGTCCGCACCGCGCAGCGCATGCTCAACGGGTCGGCCCGCGCCATGATGGACAACGCCGGCCTGTCGGCGGCCCCACAGGTCGTCATCGGCAACGGGATCACGCCCGAGGATGGCAGCTTCACCTTGCGTCCCGGCAAGGTCTGGCGGGCGGAGGCCAATGCAGATGCCCCAGACGTGCGCGCTGCCTTCAATGCGTTCGTGGTGCCCAGCGTGCAGGTCCCGCTGATGAACATCATCAACTTCGCCCTCAAGATGGCCGAGGACACCACAGGCATGCCGGCCATGCTGCAGGGCATCCGCGGCAATGCGCCCAACACCTTGGGTGGCATGCAGATGCAGAACAACAACGCCACCAGCGTGCTGCGGCGCCTGGCCAAGCGCTTCGACGACTACATGACCAGGCCCCACATCCAGCGGTACTTCGACTGGATGATGACCTACTCGGACGACGAGAGCATCAAGGGCGACTTCCAGATCGACGTGCGCGCCAGCTCGGCCCTGGTCGAGCGGGACGCCCAGCAGCAGTTCCTGATGACGCTGCTGCAGGTGTCGGCCAATCCCATCTACGAGCTGGACCCCGCCAAGCTGGCGGCCGAGCTGTGCAAGGGCCAGCGCCTGGACCCCACGAACTTCCAGTACACGGACGAGCAGAAGGCTCAGCGCGCGCAGCAGGGCCAGGACCCGACGGTGCAGGCCAAGGCCCAACTGTTGGCGGCCCAGGCCCGTAAGGCAGATGCCGACGCTACCAACACTGGCATGGAGACGCTGTACAGCGGCGTGCAGACCGGCCAGCTCATTTCGATGAATCCGGCCGTGGCCACGCTCGCCGACGGCTTGGCCAGGTCGGTGGGCTTCCAGGACAAGGACGCCGCGCCCATCGTGCCGCAGGGCGGATGGATCACACCCCAGCAGCAGCCCGACCCTGGCGCCATGCCCAACAACACCGACCCGCTGACGCCGCTGCGCCCCGACAGCCCGCTGCTGGGCGTGCGCCAGGGCATCGAGACGCCGGCCGCTGACGGCGCGCGGGGCTGACCCCCGGCCAGGGTTCGCTCCAGAGGGTGTTCCTCTGGACACTGCAAGCCATGACGAACCCGGGCATCGACTTCACCTCACCGACGTGGCGCGCCATCGAGCGCCATGCCAACGCGCAGATCGACACCCTGCGCAAGAAGAACGACAGCCCAACCATGGGTGCGCTCGCGCGAGGCGGGTGTGCCTGGGCCGCTGGCTTGATCGACCCGGGCGATAGTGGAGTTGAAGCGTCAGGCCAGTCCGAACTTCAACTCCAATGCAGCGATGCTCGGGGCAGCCGCCTTGCTGATCGGCTTGCGAATCTGCTTACCGTGAAGCTCCCCATACATGGTGCCAAACAGCTTCTCATCGAGTTCGATCTTTCCTGCTGCCGTGATTTTGAGCTGGCCCAAATCGAAGAGGGTGTGTATGTCTGCTCGAAGCAGCAGTCCATTTTGAACGGTGTTCGACTCTTTCCCGAGATATGGCGCAATGTGGGCTGCCTCAAGCACTGCTTCGACCTCGCAGCCGGTCACGGCACAGCGATTGTCGTAAGCCACAAGCAATTGGCTTCGAAATATTGGCTGTCCTTCTCTGCGTACCACCTCGCGGAATACCTTCTCGCGGCCATCAACAAGATTGCTTGGGGTGAAGGGGGGGATGGCTTCAGCTTCTGATCTGGCGTGGGCAATTTCCTTTTCAGCCGGCGTGGGAGGGATGTTCTGCGCAAAAGCATCTTTTATGAAGTTTTCCAGGCTTCCATAGTTCTCTAAAATTCTAAGAACTTTCTTTTCGGAAATTTTTGCATAACCTTGAAATTTCGATGGAAGATAATCTATTGCGGGTTTGTCTGATAAATTTACCGCGATTGGTTGTGGTTTCGTTAAAATGTACATGTATTGCCACGTGTACCCTCCTGGATTGTTTCCCCAAATTCTTTGAGATAGCTCTGGGTTATTTAATTTTCCAACAACTGATGATAGGAAGTGATATTTTTTTTCAAAAACCGTGAGTACTAAATCACCTGGCTGCATCAATTTCCAATTCCGCTCGTTCCCAGCGCCAGGGACAGCGCCCCATGCATAAAATCCATCATTGTCAGGAAAAATTGATTGGAAATAAGAGGTTTTTTCAGAACCTGCTATTTCTTCCATCAGTGAGAAGGGTACCGGCTGAATAATTGAAACGTTTAGGTTCTTGCGAGCTGTTTTGTCGCCTGCTGTAAAAATGAAAATCTGACGCATAGATCAATAGTCGGAGTATTTCTCGGATTTGCCCTTTACCACACTGGCCGGGTACTTGGCGTCATTCAGCTTGAGCTTGGCCTCGGTTGCTTGCAGTGGGTCGATGCCTGTCACGGAGCAGAAGCGCATGAGGTAGATGAACACATCTGCCACCTCGTGTGCCACAGCCTCTTTCTTGGCGTCGGAAAGGGCCGCAAAGCCTTCGGCCCCGTCTTGCCACTGGAAGATCTCCATCAGCTCGGAGGCTTCAACACTCAACGCCATGGTCAGGTTCTTTGGCGTGTGGTACTTGCCCCAGTCTCTGACTTCAGAGAACTGGTCGATCTGGTGGCGCAGCGCTGCGAGCTTGTCCGCGGGGGTGTTGCTGGTGGTCATGTTGGGATCCTCTGACGGGAGCCTACCATGCTGTTACATCTGCGCCGGAGGCTGGCGAGCGGACGCGAGCACCCCTGCAGGGATTTGACCGTTGGGAGAGGTCTTGGAGACTGGCGATACCCAATTGAAGAGGAGTCCTATGACCGCCGTCGAAGAAATGTATGCAGCCGTCCAGACCACAAACTTCGTCGCCCGCCCTGGCCAGGACATCCCGGAGCACCTGGAGTTGCTGGACATTGAGATTGCGCACCAGGTGTTCGGCCTGTCCCGCGAAGCCATCGACGCCTGGCCCTGGGGTGCGCCGTTCTTCTCCAGCGACCGGACAGCGGCTGCCGATGTGGTGGGCCACATGCTGACGGGCCCTGATCGCCAAGCCTTCGAGCAAGAGCTGGAGCAGGCCGCCCGGCATTGGGGCTGGGGCTCAACGCCGGCTCACGCCGGCACGGCCACCTTGCTGCTGGTGTTGACGCCCGACGAGATCTGCAGGGCCGCGCTCAAGGCTCTCCAGCAATCTGGCCGCGCAGAACTGAACTGAGGCTTACGTTTCGAGTTGAAGGTAGCGTCCGAACTTTTCATCAATGGCGAGGAAGTGATCGGTTACGGCTTTTGTCGCAGCATTTCTTTTCGCCATTCTTTCTGTATCTGATGATCTGGCTTCGCTTTCCCTGCTGGCAAGATAGGTCTCATGAAGCTCGTTAAGCACTTGGTAGAGTTCCTTCTTGAGATATGCGTCTGTCCTATGGTCGAAAATCCAACGCGCGCCACGGATTATTAAAAGATACGCCCTCTCGTCTTCTGCATTGAAGTCTCCGGTGTGAACGGCGTTGGCAATTGCCTTCGATACGGCATCGTAGACTCCCCACCGACGTTCAAAAAGCTCGAGCTTCAGCTGGTTGTGAGATGTTTTTGCCTCTCTATCTGCTGCTGCAGCCTGCTGTCGTGCGATGTCTGCCTGCCCTTTGCCGATCACGTATGTGACTACCGCAGCGACAGCTGCAGCTATCAAGGTCACCACTGAGTTGAATAAAGCCAGCCAGTCACTTGTGCTCATAGTGCTCCTCTCGATTTGATTGTTGATGCCCCCACTGGGGTTCGACGCGCCGAGAGCATATCCGCACACTGCCATGAGCAACTCCGCAAGGAACCTCAATGGCTACCAATCCACTTCTCGAAGCGGCCCAGCGGCGTGATGCTCTGGCTGCGGCAGCGTCCCGCGCGCCGGCCGGCAGGCCCAGGCCGGCCAATCCCATCGCCGAAGCTGCAGGCTTGGCAGGTGGCATGGTGCGCGGCCCAGGCACTGGCACCAGCGACTCCATCCAGGCACGGCTCTCCCACGGCGAATATGTCTTGCCCGCCGACACTGTTGCTGCAGTAGGGCAACAGGCGCTTGATGAACTGCGCGCCGCCACGCATACGCCTGTGCAACGCTATGCCGATGGAGGCGTCGTGCAGGACGACCAACAGCCCATGCAAGGCGCGGTCACCCGCGTGGGCAACAGCTACAGCGGCAGCAACGTGAGCGGCGATGTGTCGATCAATGGGCAGCAGCCGGGCGGCACATTCAGTCAAATCGCTAGCGCTCGCCCCAACATGCCTATCGCCCCAGCAAGCACGTCACAGCCGGGGCAGCCCAGCCCGGCCGCTGCACCACCGGCCTCGGCAACCTCACCCCCGGTCTCGGGTGCCACCGCTGCGCCGATGGACTGGAGCCAACGCAACGCCCGGCGCAACCTGGAAGTGACCGCGAGCTCGTTGATGCCGAGCAAGGCGCGTGAGGATGCGCAGACGCAACTGGCAGGCCCTGCAGTCGCACCAGCCCCAGTTGTCGGCGCTCCACCCACTGGCCAACCCTCTGCCAGTGGCCGCGCGCCCGTTGCACCCGCGTACGTGCCGGATGTCACCCCGCCGCCTCGGCGATCACCTGTCAGGAATGTGATGGACAGCATGAACCTCTCGATGCCCGGCTTTGCCGACGGCGGTATCGTCGATGAACAGGCGCAGCGCCGTGCTGCTGCCCTGATGGGCCAGATCCCGACGGACGGCTACCCGCAGGCCCCGGCCGCCGACGGGTCGCAGCGCAATCCCATGAACAGCGATGTGGGGCGCAATCTGTCGGCCCTGCCCAGCGTGGGTGCGATCCCTGGCGCAGCCCTGCGCGGTACCGGCCTGGTGGCCCGGGCGTTCGGCGCTGCCCAGCCTGCAATGTCGGGCGTGGGCCAGGCCGCCCAGGCAGCTGCCCCGTACGCGCCCGTGGTGGCCGGCGGCGCGGCCCTGGCGGGGGCGGCCAATGCAGACAGCCCCGCTTCGCCTGGCCGTACGCCCACCACGCGCCAGTCCAATCCTCTGGTGGCCGCCGCCATGGCTCAACAGGCCAGTGCAGCCGGTGTGCCTGGCTCCCCTGGTGCTGCAGCTGCTCCCATACCTGGGCCTGCCGCACATCCTGGTCCCACCAACATCATGCGCGATGGCAACAGCTACAGCGGCCCGGCCAACATCGGTGGCAACATCACCATCAATGGCCAGCCTCCGGGCGGCACGATGAACTCGCTTCCCGCGGGCGCGGTGCCCAGCACCCAGACGCCTGGCATCGCACCGGGCCTGTCGTCCTCGCTGGGCAACCCCCTGGTGCAGGCCGCCATTGCCCATAGCGGCAACGACTGGGCCTCGCGCAACGCGCTGCGTAATGCCGAGGTCTCGGCCAGCTCCATCAAGAACACTCAGCAGTGGGGCGGCCGTGGCGCCGAGAACAACCCGGCGGTGCAGAAGTACCAGGCCATGCTGACGACCGACCAGGCGCTGCAGCAGGCCGCCCCAGGCCTGCAGGCAGAAGGCATGCGACAAGGCAATGCTCTCGTGCGCGCCGCCATGGAGCAGCAGGGTCAGAACCAGCGCGCCGGCATGCAGGCCGGGCTGACCCAGCAGCGCCTGGACATGGACCGCGAAACGCAGGGATACACGAACCGCACGAACCGACTGGTGGAGGCCGCACGAAATCAGGTGGCCCAGCAGCAGGACCCGACCAAGCGCCGCAGCCTGGTGCAGTACATGCGGGACATCGAGGGCGCGACGCAGCAGTCCGATCCGTATCTCGTGGTGCCCGGTGGGCAGCAGGTGGACCCGACCAGCGGCCGGGCCTACAACACGCCGTCCACGGTGTTCAATCGGTCCACGGGGCAGTTCATGCAGCAGCCGGGGCAGGGCGGCCCAATCTCTGTGACGAATCAGGCGCAGTTCAACGCATTGCCGTCTGGGACGCTATACACGGCGCCGGATGGACAGCAGTACCGGAAGAACTAGTTGACGGGGGTGGAGTTTTTCTTCCACCAGCCGTCCTCGTCATACAGCCTCCGACACGCCATCCCAATCAGCTCCGCCGCTCTGGTGCTCCGCGTGTCACCCGCCTTTTTCACTGTGCACTCTGGCCCGGACTTGAATCCCAGCATGCCCCGGCCATCTCCCTGGGGCACGGCCTGAATCCCACCCGGGTGCTCAGCGCTGCACACTTGGAACACCGCCTGGGCAGCGACATCGTTCTGCGTGCCCGGGAGCTTGTCCAGCAGGCATGTGGCCATGTTGGCGGCCAGGGCGGGGGCGGCAAGGAGGGCGGGGAGTACAAGCAGGCGGCGCATGGGCGGAATGTAAACCATCCACAGGCAGTGAATAGTGGCAGTCTTCCCATGCTTTCGAATCGATTGGCTGGATTGCATGATGCTAGAGTCGTCGCAGGAGGATCTGTGGATGACCATCGTCGTTTCGGTAAAAGTCACTGACGGAATTGTTCTTGCTTCAGATAGCGCAACCACCTTTTTTGATAGCAATGGGATAGCTATCAAGGTCTACAACAATGCCAACAAGATATTCAATCTTGTCAAGGGCTTGCCGCTCGGCGCTATGACCTATGGATCGGGGTCCATCGGCGCATCATCAATTGCAACTTTGTCAAAGGATCTTCGATCTCAGTTTGCGGTGCACGAAAGTCCTTATTATTTCGATCCAGAGAACTATTCAGTTGAAGAAGTTGCGAAAAAATGTCAACAGTTTTTTCAAGATCAATTTGACGTCGCTTATCCGGACGGCCTGCCAGGATCGATGATGGGTTATCGAGTTTCTGGATATGGAACTGGTGACGTGTTGTCGCAGGGATGGGAATTCTTCATAGGAGATGGTCAAACAGAGTCAATGCAGCGGTTCTACGACGCGGACGAGTTCGGCGTTCGTTGGGCGGGCGATGGGGAGGCGCTAAACCGGCTGGTGCTAGGTTTCAGTACGGGTGTGCTGGACGGGCTCGTAGCCGAAGGGCTGAACCCTGAAAATGTCCCGGCTGTGAGGCAGGCGCTGATTGAACGGACCTTCCGAGCGTTGTACCTTCCAGCCATGCCGATCCAGGATGCTATCGAGCTGGCGAAATATCTGGCAGAGACAGCGGCCAAGTTCTCGCACTTCAGTCTGCTTGCGCCTACGATAGGTGGTCCGATCGAAGTCGCTACAATCACAAAACATGAGGGGTTCAAGTGGGTTGCGCGCAAGCACTACTTCAATTCCTCGGTGAACCCAGGAGCACACAATGCATGACTTCAACGCTACATATGACTCTGCGCTGATCCGCCGGGCCGATGTGGTCAAGCGGCAAGGACCAGGCACTGTTGACTACAAGTACCAGAAGGCAGCCCCTGTGAAGGGAGGCGATGTGAAGCCGACTGATGCCAAGGCAGTTGCGAATCATGTAGACCTGAGCGAGGCTCTACGAACTGTTGGTGAACGTCGCGCTGCTCACGCGTAGCCTGCTGACTCTCTTCACCGCACAAGCCCGCCCCGCGCGGGCTTCGTCGTTTCTGGAGCAGTCCCAGCCGGAGCCTGACATGTGGCAATGCAAGTAGGGAAAGCGATTCCCGCGTCACAACCAGGCCCAGCGATAGCATGGTCTCACCACAACAAGGAGGCCTCTCCATGAAAATCGCATTCCTCGCAATCGCCTTGGCTGCGGCCACTTCCGCGCAGGCCGGCGACCTGTTGCCAAGTCAAGGCTCAGGCACAACGTTTGCCTCGGGCAAGTCCGCAGCCTCATCGATGCCCTTCGAGGCAGCAGGCCGCAAAGGTAGCAAGCGTGTCGGCGGCTCGGGCAAGAGCGGGAAGGGTGGGCACTACGTGGGCGGGCGGAAGTAAGTCCGGCCGCATTTGGCAAAGGCCCGCTTCGGCGGGCTTCGTCGTTTCTGGCGCCCATGTCGTACCATGCGCCGCAGACCAACAACAGGAGGGCGCATGCGACAAAAGAAGAACTGGCCACGCCGCAGCCTAGGTCTGCTGCTGGGCCTTCTGCCGCTCTGGCTGGCCCTGGTATCGCTTGCGCAGGCCCTGAACGATCCCCAGGACGAGGCGCTGTGGCTGGCTTGCGCGGCCCTGGCCGTGGGCGTGTTCAACTTCTCTCTGGCTTTCCTGCGCCCACTGTGGCTATCGACGGTTCGGGGCCTCACCAAGTTCTCTCACGCCTCGGGTGCGCCGGGCATTGGATCGCTGCTGGTCTTGCTGGCCTGCGGATTCGGCTTTGGTGGCCTGGTCACCAGCGTGCTGGCCTTGATGGCGGTGCTGCTCGACACAGGCGGCACGCCCTGGTTCTTGGCCTCGACTTGGCGCGACTCGTCCTTCTGGGACGAGGACCTCTCGGCACGGGCACCGGCCGCACCTCTGTTCTCGGGCCTGGCCGGCGAGGCGGCTCCCTCGCTTTCTCCTACCGATCTTACCCAGGCCCCCAGAGCCTTGACGGCAGAGGTATCTGCCTCGTCCCATGACGAGCACTACGAAATGGCGCTCGTGTATTGCGTGGATCGCACGGCGAACTATGTGTTCTCGCTCGTGCGCTTCCCCGATCAGGACGAGATCGAGCTGATGGTGCTGGACCAGTTGGTAGCGAGGGTGCGAGATCTTGAAGTCATCTTGGATGGTAATGTGCTGCGCGCCGACTTACCGCTGGAGGTCGCACGGGAGTTGGATGGGACACGCCAGTACGTCGTGAACCTGATGGCCACCGGCGTCGAACTGCAGCACGTGAGGGATGCCTTGACCAAGATCTTCGAAGGTAAGCACGGGCTGGTCATCGCATCGTGATGGCCTGGCTGCCTGTGCGGCAGTGAACTGATCGCAACATCAACAACGACAACAACCAGTTTTCTGAGCTGCCTATGCGGCAGTGAACAACACGGTCGGACTGTCGCTCTCAATCGTTGCTTTCTGAGCTGCCTATGCGGCAGTGAACCTGGATGTTCGTCCCAGCGTTGATGCCAGTCTTTTCTGAGCTGCCTATGCGGCAGTGAACGTTTATCCGCACCAAGTACGACAACTACGGTTTTTCTGAGCTGCCTATGCGGCAGTGAACTAGAGGTTAGCACGGGTAACTCGTTGTTGGACTACGGGAATTGCCACGGTAGTGAACAGAACCCTTTTCCGCCGCGCCCTAGGGCGCTGGAGAAAAGGGTTGTTGAGCGGTTTGCTGTCAGCAGTCTTTTTCACGCCCCCGCCCAGGGTTCGCGCCCCAGCCCCTGCGTGGGAACACTGGGGGCATGGCACAAAGCAATGAATGGTGGAAGCAAGGCTCCACACCCGTCGAATCCTCTGCCTCCGGTGGTGACTGGTGGAAGCAGGGCTCTACGCCTGTTGGCGATGGCGCGCCAAAGCCCAAGACCCGCAACCCCCTGGCCGTCCTGAACGACACGGCCATCGAGGCTGCGAACGCTGCGGCCGGCGGTGTCTCGGCGGCTGCGAACTTCGTGAAGCCCGGCAACGATGTCTCGGGCTGGATCGACAAGAACATCATCCAGGCCGGCGAGGCCGCGCAGAGCGATGTGGTCAAGGCCTCGAAGCAACAGTTCCGCCAGGAAGTGCAGGACGCTGATGGTGTCGGCGGCGAGCTGGCTGCCGTGGGCAAGTACGTGGCACAGAACCCGCTGCTGGCTGCGGCGCAGGCGGCCGGCTCGTTCGTAGGCCCGGGCCTGGCTGTGAAGGGTGCGGGGCTAGCTGGTCGGGCTGCTGGCCTCGCGGGCAAGGCCCTGGAGACATCGGGCCGGGTGGGTGGTGCTGCGGCAAACGCTGCAATGGCTGGCGGCGACGCTGCGGGCACGGCCTACGACTTGTCCAGGCAGAGCGGTGCCACGGAGGATCAAGCCGTCTCTGCGGCGCGCGGCGCGAGCGTGATACCCGCAATCATCATCAAGTTCGGCACGCAGGAGAACACCAACCAGTTGCGCGGGCAGATCGAGCGCCTGAGCGGAACCATGCTGGACAAGCAGGGCTTCGACAAGCTCAAGGACCAGATGCGCTCCCTATGGGAGGTGTACGAGGAATTCGGCGACCGCACGGAGAACGTGAACCGCACGGCGCTGTACGAGCGCCTGCGCGCCAAGGGCCTGAGCCATGCCGAGGCCAGCTTCCAGGCCCGGGACCTGATGGACTTCAGCATGTCCGGCAAATGGGAGACGGTGCGCTTTCTGGCCCAGACCGTGCCATTCCTGAATGCCCGGCTGCAGGGCCTGTACAAGCTGGGCCGCGCCGCCGGCGAGGACCCGCGCCGCTTTGCCGCCATGGCCGGCGCGGTGTCCATGGCCAGCCTGGGCCTGCTGGCAGCCTATGCCGATGACGACGACTGGAAGAAGCGCGAGGACTTCGACCGGGACAATTTCTGGTGGTTCAAGATCGGCGACAAGGCCTTCCGGATCCCCAAGCCCTTCGAGGTGGGCGCCATCGGCACGGTGGCCGAACGCACGGCCGAGCTGATGATGAGCGAGGAGATGACGGGCAAGCGCTTCGGCCAGCGCATCAGCGACATGGTGTTCAACACCTTCGCCATGGACCCGACGCCCCAGGCGATCAAGCCCTTCCTGGACGTCTACGCCAACAAGGACAGCTTCAGCGGCCGGGCCATCGAGGGCATGGCCGACGAGCGCCTGCGCCCGCAGGACCGCTATAACGAACGGACCTCGGAAGTGGCGCGCCTGCTGGGCTCCTGGGGTCTGCCGGACCCGGTGCGCCTGGCTAAGGGCGAGTACTCGGGCCTGAGCCCGAAACAGGTGGACTTCCTGCTGCGCGGGTACTTCGGCTGGCTGGCCACGGTGAGCACCACGGCCACGGACACCATTGCGCGCCCGATGCTGGACCGGGGCGAGCGCCCGTCCGTGCGCCTGCGCGATACCTTTCTGGCTGGCAACTTCGTCGAGGAACTGCCCACAGGCTCCAGCCGCTACGTGACCACCATGTACGAGCAGGCCAAGGGCGTGGAGCAGGCTTGGGCCAGTCATCAGGCCGCCATCAAGTCCGGCGATGTCGAGCTGGCGCGGAGCATCCAGGAAGAGGAGGGGCCGAAACTGCGCAACCGCATGGCCATCAACGCTGCCAAACAGCAGATGGCGGAGCTGGGCCAGCGCGCCAAGAAGATCGACAGCGACCGGCTGCTGTCGGGCGAGGCCAAGCGCGAGCGGCTCAACGAGATAGAGCAGCGCCGCAACGCCATCGCCCAGCGCGTGGCCGGTCTCACAGGCTGATGGCGCCGCGCCGGATGAACTGCCAGATGAAGCCCACGGCGCCGAGGCCGATGATGATGAGCCAGTAGGTCTCGATCATCGAGCGGCGCTCGGCGGGCGCGGGGATCAAGTGCGAAAAAGAGGCGCAAAATTGTCAGTTCTTGCGCATTTTCATCACTTCATCAAATTGGAAGGCTCCGCAACGCCCACTACGAGGCACACCACCTACTACGTTTCCGGGTATCCACTGCCAGCCATATAGGTTGCCGGTTGAGCATACCAATATTTCAGCACCTTTCGGTTGATTGCGAACATCTCTCATAAAGTAAGTGGTATTAAATTGGTAGTCTGAGCAACGACCGAGCTGAGCTGTTCGATAAATGGCCCATCCATTTGGAAAGTTGGTGTGGCAGCTCTCAAGCAGTGTTCCGCCGTCATAGACTTGGAACTCCCTCCAAGCTACCCAAGAAGGACTGGTAGTAGTTTGAAGGATGATTGTTCTGACTGGGATTTCAAGGAGGTTTTTAAATTCAATCCATTGATTGTCTTGGGTATATCCTGCCACCTCGCCGAAATCAAACCATTGTCCCGCATCATTTCTCCCCCAAATGTGGTGCACAGTATTGCCTGCCGGATTCTGTGCTGGGAGCATGCGAAAAACCGAGAACATCCGTTCCGAGCCAAGGTCAATATCTATCCACTGAGTGGGGCCAGCGCCAGCATTCCAAATTGTATTGGGATTTCCATCCGCAGCCTTTGTCATGTCGCCAACATTGCCAGAAGCGTTAGTGATGGAGATAGGCAATAGTACGCCACCGCTTTGTGCGAATGCTCCTACCGAGAACATCGCGGCAACGGCTCCAACTGACACCACCACCTTCTTGAATGATTTCATTTGCAACTACTCCTCCAGTGTGTGAAGCCATGCATGCTAATAGAGTTTTACTTGTGAATTTTTAGAGTCGCTCTATTGAAATTGGAAATTTGTGAAGGTTTTAATGGTTATTAAGCAAACCATTACTTTGCTAATCATCTGAGGATTGGCAATGTGATTGGCCGCACACTTTCGCGGAGCGCTTGCCCCGGCTAGGGTTCGCCAGATGCGTGCGCTGTCTGGACACTGCCTCCATCGCAAAAGGAGCGCAGCATGTCCAACGTCCTCTACCCCAAAGGTGCCCAGAAGATCCTGGGCAAGCAGATCGATTTCGGCAACGACGCCATCAAGGCGGCCATTGTTCCCAGCGGCTACACATTCAGCACGGCCCACGAGTTCCTGAACGAACTGGGTACCACGGTGGGCACGGCCCAGTCCCTGGCCAACAAGTCCATCACGGGCGGCGTGTTCGATGCTGACGATGTGGCCTTTGGCGCAATTGCGGCGGGCCCGACGCTCAAGGGCGTTGTTCTGTTCGTGGACACAGGCAATGCGACCACGTCGCCTCTGATTGCCTATCTGGACGAGGTCACGGGCTTCCCGATGATCGCCAACGGCGGCGCCGTGAAGGCCGAGTGGAACGACGGGTCCGGCAAGATCCTGGCCCTGGTTTGAGGTCGCGCCATGCCGCTGGGCTTCACAAACAACGCTGATGCGGCCCTGGTGGGCGCTATCGGGGAGAACGACGACCTGGTCACTGTCGATGACGCTGGCGCGTTCCTGAGCTATTTCGGGGACAACGACGACCTGATCCAGCTGGCCACGCTGAGCAATCCGGCCACGCCCGAGGTGCTGGAGATCGTCGAGATCTATTCGCGCACGGGCAACCAGATCGAGATCGGCCGCGGGCGCGAAGGCACTGCCCGCAGTGAATGGCCTTCGGGATCGCGGCTGTCGGCTCGCATCACGGCCGGCACGCTGGCGGCCTTCCTGCAGGCCTCGCCCACCGATTTCCTCCAGGCCGGCCCGGCGCCGGTGCCGCGCTCCCTGGCCCTGATGGCGCGCAATCTGCAGCCCGTGGTCCAGCGCTTCGACTACCGAGGCACCGGTGCGGCGGCCTGGGCAAACCAGGGTTTCGAGAATGTCTGGCTGTCGATCCCCGTCGAGCTGGGCACCGTGCCGGCCTGGGCCCCGAGCACGGGCTACCCCGAGGGCTCCATCGTTCGGCCCACGGCCGCCAACGGCCTGCAGTATTCGCTGTCAAAGCACAGCTACACGCTCTATGGCTCGGGCATCACGTCCCAGGGCACGGAGCCGGCCTGGTCGACTTCGGCCATGGGTGCTACGCAGGATGGCCTGGGCGAATCGCTGGGCAGCTGGATCGGAACGGACCTGGCTGCCGGCCTTGAGCTGGCTGCCGAAGCCTGTTCGCTGCTGGTGTCCGAGGTCGGCTTTATCTGCCGCTCGCGCGACAGCGGGGTGAGTTCGGCGCCTGTTGTCACCATCGAGTCAGCATCCGACAGCGTGAAGCTGGCAGACGCCCTGTCGCTGTCGGCCATTACGGCGGACCGGACGGCCCAGCGCATCCCTGTCACCACGGCGCGCGTGCTGTCCGGCCTGCGGGCCAAGTTGGAAACGCCGGCCGTGGGCGGCTCGGTGCGCGGCAACTTCTATATCCGCGGCGTGATGGTGCAGACGGCATTCTGACCAGGAGCACCGCATGAGCATCAACAGCACGGTCATCAACGGGGCGGTCGTCAACGGCGCCGGCGGCGACGCGGCCGGTGGCACGCGCAGCATCCGCCCCGTGCACATGGGCCGGCTGAGCATCACGGTGGGCGTGGCCGTTGAGGTCCTTGTCTGCTTGAAAGACGACGTGCTTATCCGAGAAGATGATGACGTCGTTGCCGAAGACAACCAGGGCGTCACAAAGCTCTTTGGTGGCACCCTTACCGTCTTTGAATCCCTCATCTGTGAAAACGTTGGTTTGAGACCAGAGACGCAGAAAGGACTTGCGACAAAGTTGGCTGAGGACGCGCTCGGACTCGTTTACTCCCTCGGAGCCGGCCAAGTCGAACATGGGCTTTGCAGAGCTTGCATTTTCGGGAGTTGGTGTGGGTTCGGTCATCATCTGCGGGAGTGTAGGTACATCGCGCGCTTTGAATCCTATCGTTAGCCTGAGTGACCGCTTGGCTATGAATTGAGCGACCGCAGCGGGTCGACTTGCGAGAGTCGAGCCGCACTCGCGGAGATTGACCGCCGCGAGGCTACGAGGTGCGGCTGCTGGCCGCGTTGACGGCGTGTACGCGGCCGATCAAGGGGTGAGTGTGAATCGCGGAGTAGGCTTCTGTACTTAGTCAACGAACCATTGCATCGGGACGTTGATGAGAGTCTTGCCAATCAGAGAACCATCGCTTAGACGGACTAGCGCCTGAGAGAATTGTCCTTGCGTGTTGATCATGGTGCTCACGCTTTGTGGAGGGCTGTACACATTGGAAAACTGTGCCCCCATGGAGTTGTCGGCGGCGAGTATGGGATTGTTCGCGCAAACCACGGCTTGTGTAGCGTCGTATTTCACAGCTGCCACGGCACATTGCACCGACCAAGCATGTTTCCCGGCGTTATCCGACACGACCTTGACAGAGGCGCCGTTGGACACTGCTGTTCTCAATGACTGCAGCGAGCCAGCAGTCGCATTGCCAGCAGCATCATTTGCGTACACGAGGGTCCATGCGTGCGATGCGCCTGCGCTGAGAGCTATTGCTGCAACTGCGAGAGTTCGGTTGAAGAGCATGATTGTTTCCGTATGTAAATGAATCAGCATTGTATGCACGCCTACTCCGCCAATCAGCCCTCCGGACAGATCTCCATGGCCCAGTCCAGCGCGTCAGCCGCAGTGGGGTGCGGTCCATCGAACGCGCGGATGCCGCGCTCATCGTCCCATAGCGCCCCAGTCCATCGCCTGGCTGCGGGAAAGGGCAGGCGGTCGTAGTCCACGACCACGGCATACCAGCCCGGCGCGGTTGGCGACCCGCCCCAGGTCATGCCGTCAGCCATGGTGCGCCGGCAGGATCTGTACGGGGCCGATGCCGCTGTGGATGACCCGCCCATCTGGCCCGCGCACCACGAACCAGTCCGATGCCTCCTGCTCGATGCGGTAGTCCTCGGGCCTGCCTGGCAGCAGCTCCTCCTCGGGAATGCCGAACCAGGGGTGCATGCACAGGATGGTTGGATAGATCAGCGGAGGGTGCATGGCTGGCTCCTCAACGTGTGGCGGCCATCTCGCGCCCGTGCTTGGCAAGCCACTCGGTCTGCGTCTCAGATTGGGGCGGCAGCGTCGCGGGCAGCTTGGGGGAAAAGCGAGCCGCATCAAATTTGGCAAGGGGCGGGGCATCTAGGGAGCTCAAGGGGCGGATGAGCCACATCTGCTCGTACTCGCAAATTCCATCGTCTGTGCGGGCGCAGACGTGGCCGCGCCAGAGCATTGCGTCGCCCAGGATGTCCAGCAAGATCGGCTCGGAAAGATTGGGGCCTGGCACTACGTGTGAGCAGCTCCAGTTCACCCAGAGGATGGCCACCCTCATGTTTCGCCTGCTGTTGTTTGTCTTGCCTTCGTCGTAGGAGATGCGCAGGTCACCCCGGACGGGCGACGGCCAGTCTTTGGGCGGCAGCCTGAGGCCAGCGCGGCGGAGTTCGATGATTTCGCAAAACACTGTGCAAATATACAGTGTTCAGATGAATCTTAGAAAGTTAGCATGTACTCCCTACTTGGCCTCAAGGTCATCAGGAGGTCGTCATCTGCAACCGCTACAACACCCCGCGAGAGACCGAAATCGAGCGTGCATTCCGGGTCGGCAGGCAGGCCCCGAACGGCTGGTGGAAGCCGCACGTCACGCCGTTGGCCCTGGGCCCGTACATCAAGCCCGGCGGCGAGCTCGAGGTGGGGCAGTGGGGCATGATCCCGCGCAGCTCGAAGACGCGGCGGCCGATGACTGCCGACGGCAAGCCGATGAGCACGAACAACGCGCGGCGCGAGACGCTGGCCAAGTCCTGGACCTATGCCCCCGCCTGGCGCGCGGGCCAGCGCTGTCTTATTCCCGTGGAAAGCTGGGTGGAGCCCTATTGGGGCCTCGGCAGCCGGAATGTGTGGTGGTCGTTCCAGCGCGCGGACGGAGAGCCCGCGGCCCTGGCAGGGCTCTACAGCGAGTGGGTGGATCCGGCCACGGGCGAGGTCGTCCCGAATTACACGATGGTCACGCAGAACGCCGATGCGCATCCTGTCCTGTCTCTGATGCACAGGCCCGGCAAGGAAAAGCGCGGGGTCGCGATGCTGGAGCAGGAGTACTGGGACGCCTGGCTGCATGGCACGGCCGCCCAGGCTGATGCGCTGATCAAGCTGCCGCCGCTGGGCGTGCTGCGGAGTGGAGCGGAGAAGCCAGAGGAGGAGGCCTTGCTGCCGGCTGCGCAGCTGGCCGAGCTGAAATCCGAAGGGTAGGGCGCCGCCTGCACCAGGACGATGTTGATTTTCCCCAGGGCAGATGTAGGCGCCCCGAACGCAGAAAAGCCCCCTCGGCGCCGCGATGGCAGCCGAGGGGGCTTTGTCTTTTTGGGGCTCCTGGTTAGAAGGCCCTGAATTTGGTTAGAAGAAAGGGGCTAGCCCTTTCGAGCTAACCCCTTGATTCATTGGTCGGAGCGGCGGGATTCGAACTCGCGACCCTCTGCTCCCAAAGCAGATGCGCTACCAGGCTGCGCTACGCTCCGACAAGATAGCTATTGTAGCGTTAAAAACGAGGGTATTTCAATACCGCGAAAAATCAGCGCGAACCCGGTGCCGGGCCGCGGTTGGCCAGGTGACGGAAGGTGATGCGGCCCTTGGTCAGGTCGTAGGGCGACATTTCCAGCGACACCTTGTCGCCGGCCAGGATGCGGATGTGGTGCTTGCGCATCTTGCCGCCGGTGTAGGCGATCAGCTGGTGTCCGTTTTCCAGCGTCACGCGAAAGCGCGAGTCGGGCAGGACTTCCGTGACGGAGCCTTGCATTTCGATCAGTTCTTCTTTGGCCATGTGTTCAATCTCTCAAGTCAGGTCGGTTGCGGCGCTTGTTCGTCGGGACCACGAAGGCCTTGCCTGGCGCGCAATCCTTGATGAAGGGCGCAGGGGCAGGAAAGGGTGGTGGTGCATGCACTGCGCAAGAGGCGCAGACCGAACAGAGGGCCGGATCAATCGGGTTTGCAACGACAAAAAAGTCTGCAAACACCTTAACCTGTCGATTGTACCCCGTCAGCCCGAATCGCGCGCATTGCAGGGGCGGACATTGCCGGCATGCCTGCATCGCCTGCGGCGGCAGGTCATGCGGCTGCCCGTTGGGCGGTGTCCAGGGGCAGCTGCGTGTTTGCTTGGAGGCACGGGCCGCGCGGCTTGGCTAGAATCCGTTCAAAGCTTCTATCACTTTTATAGCAAAAATCAGTGTCCGACCGACTTGCCGTTCTCTCCCAATACCTTTTGCCCAAGCAGGCACTGACGGCCCTCATGGGGCGCCTGGCCCAGGCACAGGCGGCAGGCCTGACCACGGCCGTCATCCAGCGCTTCATTGCGCGCTATGGTGTGGACATGTCGGAGGCGGCCGAGCCCGATCCGGCCGCCTATGCCAGCTTCAATGCGTTCTTCACGCGGGCGCTCAAGCCCGGTGTGCGGCCACTGGCTGACGCCGACTGGATCTGTCCTGTCGATGGGGCGATCAGCCAGATCGGCGCCATCGAAGGCGGGCAGATTTTCCAGGCCAAGGGTCACCACTACAGTGCCACGGCCCTGGTGGGCGGTGATGCGCAGCTGGCCAGCCAGTTCAGCGACGGGCATTTCGCGACGATTTACCTGAGCCCTCGCGACTACCACCGCATCCACATGCCTTGCGCGGGCCGGCTGCGGCGCATGATCTATGTGCCGGGGGCACTGTTTTCGGTCAATCCCGTTACTGCGCGCGGCGTGCCCGGCCTGTTTGCCCGCAACGAGCGCGTGGTCTGCGTGTTCGATACTGCGTACGGGCCCATGGTGCTGGTGCTGGTTGGGGCCACCATCGTGGGCAGCATGGGGACGGTGTGGCATGGCATCGTCAATCCTCCACGCCCTGGACGCATCCAGGAGTGGCGTTACGACGACCAGCCCGTGGAGCTGGCCCAGGGTGAGGAAATGGGGCGTTTCCAGCTGGGCTCCACCGTGGTCATGCTCTGGCCTGCATCGGCGCGGCTGAACTTCAATCCCGAATGGACCCATGCCGCACCGGTGCGCCTGGGCCAGATGATGGGCCGGCAGGCCCTTTGAGGTCGATGCGCGGCGGCCTGTGCCGCAAGCGGCAACAGCCTCTTCGGAGGCTGTTTTTCATGGCGGCCCTGCTGCAGGGCAGGGCCGGACCCGTGCTCAGAGTATCCAGCTCAGAGGCTGCGCACGCCGCTGCGTGGTGAACAGCGTGGGCGCGATGCTCAGGCGCTCCGGCTTGACGGGGTCCTCATGGCCTACCAGGTAGACCATCAGTTCGCGGCGGCGCAGGATGACATGGCTGACCTTTTCCTGCTTGCCGTTTTGCGTGACTTGCGTGCCCGGGCGAAACAGCGGCATCTGGAAGGTGAAGCTGCGGGGATCGGCGGGCGCGACCGCGGTGTGGGGGGCGGCATCTGCTGTGGCAACCGTCATAGCTGTGATTTGAAAGTAGTGGACGCTATCCACTCTATCGACACGGCCGCGCCAAACTGTAGGAAAGCTTTGCGCCCGCTGGCGCCATTCAGTCCTGAGGGTGGTACACGCCGAGGATGGCGTGCAGCCGCGCGCTGGTGGTGGTGTATTGCAGCAGCGGTTTTTCCCCCTGCAGATATTCGGCCGCGGCAAAGGCGGCCATGGTGGCTTCGTGAAAGCCGCAGAGGATGAGCTTGCGCTTGCCGGGGTAATGGACGATGTCGCCCACGGCATAGATGCCGGCGGCATCGGTGGCCTGGGTGGCCGGGTCCACGACCAGCTGCTTGCGTTCCAGCGCCAGGCCCCAGTCGCTCACCGGGCCCAGGCGCGGAGAGATTCCCAGGCAAACGATGAGCTGCTGGAGCGGCAGGGCATGTTCCTGGCCTTCGCCATCCATCCATTGCAGGGAACGCAGCTGGCCGCCATCGGCCTGAACGGCCGTGATCTGGCCTATGAGCACCTGGATGGCGCCGCTGTCGCGCAGTGCCTGCAGGCGTTCAAGCAGGGCCGCAGGGGCCTGGAAGACATCGCGGCGGTACAGCAGGTAGGTGGCGCTTGCCTGACCGGCGGCCGCAATGGCGGCGGCCACGGCTTCCTCGTCGCCACCGTGGATGACGGTGGCCTGGCCGTGCACCATGCCGAGTTCGGCCGGATGGTAGTGGAGCTGTCCAGGGGCCAGGTCTTCGATGCCTGCCACCTTGAGGGCCTTGGGCACGAAGGCTCCGACTCCGGCAGCGATGAAGACGGTGCGCGCGCTGAAGGCCTGTCCCGCCGTGGTCATTGCATGCCAGCGGCCATCGTCCTGCCGCTGCAATTGCGTGACCTGCTGGGAGAGATGCAGCCGGGCCTGCAGTGGCGCGATCTGCTGCAGCAACTGCTGGACCAGCTCGCGGCCGGTGCACAGCGGTATGCCGGGAATGTCGTAGATGGGCTTGTCCCCGTACAGCTGCACGCACTGGCCGCCCGCATGGGGCAGGGCATCGACGACATGGCTGCGGATGCCCTGCAGCGCGAGCTGGAACACCTGGAACAGGCCTGCCGGGCCGGCACCTATCACCAGGGCATCGGTGTCGATGGTGGCCGGGGTGGCGAGGCGGGTGTCTTGGCTCATGGGCAGCTGTGGCGGAGAAGGGGCGCGAACTCAGCGTTCGAGCATGTCGATCTTGCCAGGCTTGCCGTTCCAGTCGTCGGCGTCGGGCAGCGAGGCCTTGCGCTTGGTGATGCTTTTCCAGCCCTTTTCGAGGGCCAGGTCCGCATTGAGCTTGATGAAGGCCAATTGGTCGGCCGGCACATCTTCCTCGGCAAAGATGGCATTGGCCGGGCATTCGGGAATGCAGACTGCGCAGTCAATGCATTCGTCGGGGTCGATCACGAGGAAGTTCGGGCCTTCGCGGAAGCAGTCCACGGGGCAGACATCCACGCAATCGGTGTATTTGCACTTGATGCAGTTTTCGGTGACGACGTGAGTCATGGGAATCTTTTATGGCGGTGTGAATGTCGGTATCAACCCGGGATTCTAGAATTTTTCGGGCCGCGGTCCTGCACATGGCAAGGATTCTGACGCGGACCGCTGCGGTTTTCCCCAAAGCCCACGAGCCGGCATGGGCCGGCTCGCGAAGGCCTGGGCTGGGGGTTCTCAATCCAGCAGGGCTGCACCTGCCGTGGCGTGGCTGGCCGTGTCCACGAGGATGAGCGCACCCAGCTGGCGGGCCTGGGCGAAGGGGGCTGCGGGGATGCTTTCCTGCAGCAGCAGCTCCACCTGGCCGATGGCATTGGGTTCGAGCTGGGCGGCCTCTTCGCGGGCCAGGGTGTGGATGTTGAGCCGGTGGGCCACGCGGCGTGCCTTGGCCTTGATCCAGCGGTGGCCATGCAGTGCCAGGTAGGTGCGTCCGGGCACCAGGGGCTCTTCGTCCATCCAGGCCACGGTGGCCGTCAGTTCGCGGCGGCTGGGCCAGGCGCTGACGGCTTCGGGCGCATCGAAGTCGTCATCTGCCGCGGTGACCGCTGCCACAGGGGCGGCAACGATCCAGTCGCCGCGCGAGACATCGACCTCGCGGTCCAGGGTGATGCCGGCCGACAGGCCGGCGGCGATGCTGCCGGGCACGCGCGCATGGTCCAGCACCTGGGCCACCACGGCCTGCTGGCCGCTGGGCAGGATTTGCACGGCATCGCCCACGCGCACCTGGCCTGCGGCCACGCGGCCCCAGAACACGCGCCGACCCTGGCTGGTGTCGGCCGAGGAGGAAAACTTCTCCACCCACTGGACGGGAAAGGCCAGCGCCAGGCCCGTGTCGGCCGGCGTGTTGGGCAACTGCTCCAGCCATTGCAGCAGGCTGGGTCCGTGGTAGCCGGCCCAGCCAGGCTCGGCGTTGACCACGTTGAAGCCCTTGAGGGCCGATACGGGCACGGTGGCGGCGGCCTTGATGCCGGCCTCGGCCGTGAAGCGTTCCAGTGCGCCGCGGATATGGTCGAAGGCCAGTTGGGGGTCTTCGATGGCATCGAGCTTGTTGACGGCAAACACCAGGGAATGCACGCGCAGCAGATGCGCCAGCAGGCTGTGGCGGCGTGTCTGGGGCAGCAGGGTCAACTGCGGGTTCTTCCAGTCGAGCTTGGTGGCATCGACCAGGACCACGGCGGCGTCGGCGCTGCTGGCGGCCGTGACCATATTGCGTGTGTATTGCTCGTGGCCGGGCGCGTCGCCGATGATGAACTTGCGCGTTTCGGTGGCGAAGTAGCGGTAGGCCACGTCGATGGTGATGCCCTGTTCGCGCTCGGCCGACAGGCCGTCGGTCAGCAGCGCCAGGTCGGTCTCACCGCTCTTGGTGACGCCGGCCAGCTGGTCCTGCAGCACGGCGCGCGTGTCCACCAGCAGGCGGCCGATCAAGGTGCTCTTGCCGTCATCGACCGATCCGCAGGTGATGAAGCGCAGGGCCGAGGCATTGGCTGCACCGGCCTCGGAAAAGGCCGCGGCGGCGGGGGATGTGCTTGCTGTGGTCATCAGAAATATCCGTCCTTCTTGCGCTTTTCCATGGAGGCTTCGCTGGTCTTGTCGTCCATGCGGGTGGCGCCGCGTTCGCTGACTTCGGCGGCCAGGGTTTCGAGCACGATGTCGGCCGCCGTGGCCGCATCGCTTTCCACGGGGCAGGTGCAGGTGATGTCGCCCACGGTGCGAAAGCGCACGTCGCGCACCACCACCTCTTCGCCGTCGCGCGGCGGCGTGAGCTCGGTCACGGGCACCAGCAGGCCGCGGCGTTCCACCACCTCGCGCTTGTGCGTGTAGTAGATGCTGGGCAGGGCGATGTTTTCGCGTTCGATGTACTGCCACACATCGAGCTCGGTCCAGTTGCTGATGGGGAAGACGCGAAAGTGCTCGCCGGGTGCCAGGCGGGTGTTGAACAGTGTCCACAGCTCGGGGCGCTGGGCCTTGGGCTGCCACTGGCCGAAGCTGTCGCGGTGGCTGAAGATGCGTTCCTTGGCCCTGGCCTTTTCCTCGTCGCGCCGCGCGCCGCCGATCAGGGCGTCGAAACGGAACTCCTCGATGGCCTCCAGCAGGGTCACGGACTGGTGCACATTGCGGCTTTCACCGGGGTGGGCCAGGCGCACGGTGCCGCGGGCCATGGAGTCTTCCACGCTGCGCACGATGAGCTCGGCGCCCAGTTCCCGGGCGCGCTGGTCGCGAAAATCCGTCACTTCGGGGAAGTTGTGACCGGTGTCGATCATCAGCAGCGGATAGGGGATGCGGCCGCTGCCGAAAGCCTTTTCAGCGCAGCGCAGCATGACCAGCGAGTCCTTGCCACCCGAAAACAGCAGGGTGGGGCGCTCGAAGGCGGCGGCCACTTCGCGCAGCACGAAGATGGTTTCCTCCTCGAGGGCGTCGAGGTGGCGGTTGCTGAGATGGCTCAGCACGGAGGTGTCCACACGGGCATTCATTTGTTGTTTCCAATCCAGTTGGTACGGCATGCTTTATTGCTTGGCGTGCAGGCCGCATTCCTTGGCCGCCTCGTCTTCCCACCACCAGCGGCCGGCGCGGAAGTCCTCGCCCAGGCTGATGGCGCGCGTGCAGGGCGCGCAGCCTATGCTGGGAAAGAACTGGTCGTGCAGCGGGTTGTAGTCCACGCTGTGGCTGGCGATGTAGTGCCAGACATCGCCCTGGGTCCAGTCGTGCAGCGGGTTGAACTTGGTCAGGCCCTTGCTTTCGACTTCGCTGCGGTCCACGGCAGGAACCTCGGCGCGGGCATTCGACTGCTCGCGGCGCAGGCCGGTGATCCAGGCGCTCTTGCCGGCCAGGGCACGTGCCAGCGGTTCCATCTTGCGCACGCCGCAGCAGGCCTTGCGCAGCTCGATGCTGCGGTACATGGCGTCCTGGCCGTTGTCGCGGATGAAATGGACCACCGACTCCAGCTGGGGACGGTAGACCTTGACGCTCAGGCCCGGCAGGGCCTGGGTGCGCTCCAGCAGGGCCAGGGTTTCGGTGTGCAGTGCACCCGTGTCCAGCACGAAGACGGGAATGTCCAGGGCCAGGCGGTGGATGAGGTCGGTGATGACCACATCCTCGGCGCCCAGGCTCGATG
Organism: Burkholderiaceae bacterium; assembly: GCA_031253795.1. GTDB lineage: Bacteria > Pseudomonadota > Gammaproteobacteria > Burkholderiales > Burkholderiaceae_C > Comamonas. The sequence goes on along the minus strand of JAIRVR010000040.1, from coordinate 40,459 downwards.
CCTGGGTGATCGCGTCGGCGCCCAAGGTGGCGGCCTGGCGCAACAGGGCCTCGGTGGCGGCCAGCTTGTCGTCATAGCCGCTGCTGGCACGGCCGTTGAGCCCCGTGGCCTTGGCCGTTGCCTGGCGCGACAGAAAGCTTTGCGCGCCCATGTTCAGGCCGCCTTGACGAAATGGGGTTCGGGGTGGACGGCGTCGCCCTGATAGAAGCCGTGGAAGCGGTCGAGCTGGCGCTGGGCGTCGGAAATGTCCACGCCTTCGCGCAGCACGGCCACGTCGAAGCCGCAGCGCTGCATCTGCACCAGCTGGTCGATCAGCACATCGCCCGTGGCACGGATCTCGCCGCCAAAGCCCAGGCGCTGGCGCAGCAGGCGGGCCTGGCTGAAGGCCCGGCCGTCGGTGAACTTGGGAAAGTGCAGGTCGATGCGGATCAGGCCCGCCAGGTCCATGGTGAAGGGGTCGGCGTCATTGGCCAGGGCCAGGATGCCGGGCTGGCCTTCGGCGGGGCTTTGGTGTTCGTGGGCGGCGATGATTTTCATGGGGTTGCTCCTGCGGCTCTCACCTGGGTCAGGCGGCCGCTTCCTCGGTGTGCTTGGCGGGTTGGCGTGCGGCGTTGCCGGCGGCCTTGAAGGGATCGATGCCCACGCGGCGCACGGTGGCGATGAAGGTCTCGTAGCGGCCGCCTTCCACGCCCTGGCGCTGTTCGCGGTAGGTGGCCAGCAGGGCCTCGATGACACCGGGCACTTCGGCCGCGCTGAACGAGGGGCCGATGATCTTGCCGGGCGTGGCCGGACCCGACAGGTGGGAGCCATCTGCGCCCCCCAGCGTGATCTGGTACCACTCCTTGCCATCCTTGTCCACGCCCAGGATGCCGATGTGGCCGCTGTGGTGGTGGCCGCAGCTGTTGATGCAGCCGCTGATGTGCAGGTCGATCTCGCCCAGGTCCCAGAGTTCGTCCAGGTCCTGGTAGCGCTCGGTGATGGCTTGCGCGATGGGCAGCGAACGCGCGTTGGCCAGGGAGCAGAAGTCGCCGCCGGGGCAGGCAATCATGTCGGTGAGCAGGCCGATGTTGGGCTTGGCCAGGCCCAGGGCCTTGGCTGCCTTGTACAGCTGGGGCAACTGGTCGCGGCGCACCCAGGGCAGGAGCAGGTTCTGCTCGTGGGTGACGCGCATTTCGCCGGCCGAGAACTGCTCGGCCAGGTCGGCTGCGGCGTCCATCTGGTCGGCCGTGGCGTCGCCGGGCGCATAGCCCAGCCGCTTGAACGACAGCAGTACGGCACGCAGTTGGGGATGGCGGTGCGGGCGCACATTGCTGATCAGCCAGCGGCCGAAGTCCTTGTCCTCCTCGGCAGCCGTGCGCAGCAGGGCCAGGGTTTCGGCCTCGGCATTGGCGGGGGACAGGTCCAGCTCGGGCTCGCGGAAGTTGGCCGCCACGCGGTCATACTCGGCCTGGGTGATGGTGTGGGGGCCACCCTCGACCTCGACGATCTGGCGGAACTCCTCGTCCACCTGGTCGATGTAGTTCTGGCCTTCGGACTTCACCAGGATTTTGATGCGGGCCTTCCAGGCGTTGTCGCGGCGGCCGTAGCGGTTGTAGACCCGGATCACGGCTTCCAGGTAGTTCATCAGCTGGTTCCAGGGCAGGAACTCGCGCAGCACGGGGCTGATGGTGGGTGTGCGGCCCATGCCGCCGCCCACGCGCACCCGAAAGCCCAGCTCGCCGGCCTCGTTCTTCAGCAGCTGCAGGCCCACGTCATACCAGCCCAGGGCGGCACGGTCTTCCTCGGAGCCACTGATGGATACCTTGAACTTGCGCGGCAGAAAGCTGAACTCGGGGTGCAGCGTGCTCCACTGGCGCAGGATTTCGGTGAAAGGGCGCGGATCGGCGATCTCGTCCACGGCGATGCCGGCCAGCGCGTCGCTGTTGATGTTGCGGATGCAGTTGCCGCTGGTCTGTATGCCATGCAGGCTCACGCCGGCCAGCAGGTCCATGACATCGGCGGCCTTGGACAGCGGAATCCAGTTGTACTGGACATTGGTGCGTGTGGTGAAGTGGCCGTAGCCGTACTTGAGGTCGGAGCCGATGCGGCGGCCGTCGTGCAGCGGGATATCGCCCAGCTTGTCCTGGGTGGCACGGGCCTCGGCCAGCAGGGCGGCGTCGGGCTGGTCGTATTCGCGGGCCACGCGGGCCAGCACGCGCAACTGGGCGCTGGACAGCTCGCCATAGGGAACGGCCACGCGCAGCATGGGCGCATAGCGCTGCACGTACCAGCCGTTTTGCAGGCGCAGGGGCTTGAACTCATCCTCCGAGAGCTTGCCGGCCTGCCAGCGTTCGAGCTGGTCGCGGAACTGCTCGGCACGCAGACGGATGAACTGTTTGTCGAATTCGGTGTATTGGTACATGGCGCTTCGGATGTGGGGTCTTCGACGGCCGCCTGGGGCGGCGGTGCATGGATCCCTGGTGTGGCGCCGGCCATGGACATCAGCCTGCGTGCACGCGCAGGACCCTGCATGGACGCGACTGTATGCAAAGCGCTTATAGAAGCAAACGATTGTTTTGTCCTGCAAGTATGTGGATATGGATATAAGTGATGGCGGGTTGGCCGGGGAGGTCGCTATGCTGTGCGCTTCCAGGGAGGAAATCGAAGATGCGAGCATGGTGGGTGGCTGCGGCGCTGGCAGGCGTGGTCTGCGGGGCGGGGGCACAGGATGTGCAGGCAGCGCAGGAAGGCGCGGTGGCCGTGGCCCGTTCCGAAGATGTGCGCGAGCAGGCCTGGCAAGCCTATGTGGCGCGTGTGGCGCGGACGCTGGGCCGCTCGCAGGACGCGCGGGAGCTGGCCTTTGCTACCATCCTCGGCCAGATGCCGGACGGGCGCATGCCGCAGGAGCAGGCCGTTCCCGATCAGGTCATGGCCTGGCGGCAGGCTGCCCTGGAGCGCGCGGGCGGCGACCGGCTGGCCTATCAGTTGCTCATCGACGCCAGACCCGTGCCGGGCAACGTGGTCCGGGGCATTGCCATCGACCGCTGGCGGGCCCTGGAACCCTGGAATCTGGCGCCGCTGCTGTACCAGGCCCTGCCAGCCGAACAGCTGATGCAGGCCCAGCGCTCCGCCACCCATACCCGGATGTATTGGTATGACAGCCTGCGCTGGATGCATGCCGCCCTGCTGCGCCAGCCTCCCACCGAGGCGGAATCACGGGCTTTCCAGCCCGAGGGCGCGCTGGATGCCGAGGAACTGGCCGCCAGCACGGCGGCAGGCATCTGGGCTGCGACCATGATGCCCCGCTATGGCGTGCTCCTGACGGCCTGCAAGCTCCCGGCGCTGCGGGAAACGCCAGAGCGCCTTGCCGACTGCCGGCATGCGGCCGATGTGCTCACCACGCACCCGTCCATCGTGCTGGAGCAGATGGTGGGCCTGGCGCTGCTGCGCGAAATGGCCGGGGATGGCGAGGAGCGCGCTTCGCTGCAGGCACGGCGCCGGCGCGTTCAATGGCAGATGCACCAGTTTGCGCGCCTGTCGGTCAACGACCGGGCCGCGCCCCTGATGCGGCAGCTGGCCGATCCCTCGATCCAGACCGAGCAGCAGTTGCTGGAGCGCACCCTGCTGCAGGCGGGTCTGCCGCTGGATCCGCCACCGGACTGGGTGCCATGAACCGCGCCTTGGCGCCCGTCACGCCACAGGGCCTGCCTGCGGCAGGCGCGCCGCGACGGCGGCTTCGCTGACCCCGTAGAGGCGGGCCAGGGCTGCGGTCGTGGCCACCCGGGCGGCCGCACCGCAGTCCTGCAGGCCATTGCGCCCCAGCAGTGCGATGCGGTCGGCCACCTGCAGCGCGTGTTCGGGCTGGTGGGTGGACAGCAGCACGGCCATGCCACGCCTGCGCAGTGCGGCGATCTGTTCCAGCACGCGGATCTGGTTGCCGAAGTCCAGGCTGGCCGTGGGCTCGTCCATGACCAGCAGGGCGGGCTGCTGGGCCAGGGCACGTGCGATCAGCACCAGCTGGCGTTCGCCGCCGCTCAACTCGGTGTAGGGCCGTGGTGCCAGGTGGGCGATGCCCAGTTGCTCCATGCAGCCCAGGGCCAGCCCACGATCGGCATCCGAGGGCCTGGACAGGGCCGGCAGCCGCGCGGCCCGGCCCATGAGCACCATGTCCAGGGCCTCGAAGCCAAAGACGCCGGCCTGTGCCTGGGGCACATAGCCCACGCGGCGCGCAAACTCGGTGCGCGGCCAGCTTTGCACGGGCTGGCCCTGCACGCGCACCTCGCCGGCCAGCGGTGCCAGCAGGCCCAGCACGGTGCGGAACAGCGTGGTCTTGCCGCCGCCGTTGGGCCCCAGCAGGCACAGCACCTCGCCGGGAGCAATGGCCAGATCCAGGCCTTCGCTGACGCGGTGCCGGCCATGGCCCGTGGCCAGGCCCAGGGTCTGCAGCACGGGCGGGGCACAGGCTTCAGTCATGGCGGCCCGTGCGTGACAACAGGTACAGGAAAAACGGTGCGCCGACGAGGGCCGTGAGTATGCCCAGGGGCAGTTCGATGCGCGCCGCGCTGCGTGCCAGCGTGTCTGCGGCCACCACGAAGCCAGCGCCCAGCAGGGCCGATGCCGGCAGCAGGCGCACGAAGTTGGGCCCGACCAGCAGGCGGGCCACATGGGGCACGACCAGGCCGACCCAGCCCACGATGCCCGACAGCGACACGGCTGCCGCCGTGCCCAGGGTGGCGCAGGCCACGAGCAGCAGACGCAGCCGCGCCACGGGTATGCCCAGAGCAAGGGCCTCCTCGTCGGGCAGGCCCAGCAGGTTGATGCGCCAGCGCAGCAGCACCAGGGGCAGCAGGGCGGCCAGCATCACGGGGACCGTGGCGTTCAGCTCGGGCAGGGTCACGGCGCTCAGACCGCCCAGCAGCCAGAAGGTGATGGACGGCAGCTGGGTATTGGGGTCGGCCAGGGTCTTGATCAAGGCGATGCCCGCGCCCAGCAGGGCGCCCAGTGCGATGCCGGCCAGCACCAGGACCAGGACGGGGTCGTGGCGGCGCACGCTGGCGCTGATGGCCACGACCACGGCCACGGCGGCCAGCCCGCCGCCAAAGGCCAGGGCCTGGACGGCCGCCATGGACCAGCCCATGAAGATGCCCAGCACCGCGCCCAGGCCGGCACCGGCCGAAACGCCCAGGATGTCGGGTGAGACCAGGGGGTTGCGGAACATGCCCTGGTAGGCCGCGCCCGCCGCCGCCAGCGTGGCGCCCACGGCCAGGCCCGCGGCAATGCGCGGCAGGCGGATGTTCCAGAGCACGATTTCGGCGCTGGGCGCCAGCGGGGAAGGCGATCCGGTGGCACGCGCCAGCAGCGACTGCCATAGCTGGCCCGGGGCGATGGCGAACTGCCCGGAGGCCAGGGCCCACAGCAGCACGGCCAGCAGCAGGGCCAAGGCCGCCCACCAGCCCAGGGCGCGCGGCATCAACGCGCGGTCTCCAGCAGTTTCTGCAGGGCCGCGGCCGAGAGATCGGCTCCATAGAACAGGCGGTAGAAATCGCGTACCTCGCGCTCCAGCGGGGCCAGGCCCTGCAGGGCCGGTGCCTGGGGGTGGAGCTTTTCCAGCAGCCAGCGCACACCGATCAGCCGGTTGATGCCGGGCGGTCCATCCAGCCAGCCAAAGGGCCAGACCGGCGCGCAGTGCACGCGGCCGGTGCGCACGGCGGCCACGCCGCGCCACAGCGGGTCCTGGCGCACGCGCTCGGCAAAGCCGGGCTCCTGGGTGAGGATGACCTGGGGGTCCCAGGCCAGGATCTGCTCCATGGACACGCGCGTCAGTCCGCCGCGCCCCGCCTCGGCTGCCACGTTGCGCCCGCCCGCATGGTCCACGGCTTCCACGTTGATGGAGCCGGCAAGGCCTGTTTCCAGTCCGTTGGCGCTGCGCGCGAAGTACACGCGTGGCCGCTGATCCGGCCCCAGGCCGCGCGTGGCGCGACGGGCCAGATCGGCCACGGCATCGGCGTGGCGGGCCAGGGTCTCGCCGCGCGCGGTCTCGCCCAGCAGGGCGCCGACTTCGCGCAACTGCTGGGCATGCTCGGCCAGCGAGCCCTGCACCAGAACACAGGGCAGACCGGTCTGGCGTGCCAGCCGCTCGGTGGCCGACACATAGGTGGCATCGGCCGTGCCGGCATCCAGGACCAGGTCGGGCTGCAGCTTGAGCAGGGACTCCAGCGGCATGGTGCTGCCCCGACCCGACAGGCGGCCCAGATGGGGCAGGGCCTGCAGCGCCGGCCCCAGGTAGGCGCGCGAGACTTCGTCGAGCTGCTGGGGCCAGCCCAGCAGCTTGTGCGGGGCCAGCGCGGCCACCAGCACACCGGCTGGCGGGCCGGCCGCGAACACGCGGCGCAAGCGCGCGGGATCGGGCATCTGGCCGATGCGCGCGGCCAGCGTCGAGGTCTGGGCCTGTGCGGGGAAGGCGGCCGGCAGGGCCAGCGCCGACAGCGCATGGCCCAGCCAGCGGCGGCGGGTGAGCAGAGAATCGGTCATGGCGTGCAAGTATCGCGGCTTGCGCCGGGCCTGCATGCCAACTGCTCCAGGCACCACTGCGCGATCAGCGCCTCGTCGGCCGGCAACTCGGCATGCAGGCCGCCCGTGAAGCGGTGCCAATCCTGAAGATGGCGGGCGGCCACGGCCGTGAGCACGGGCGTGCCGGCGTCCACGAAGGCACCGAATTCGGCGGCGAATCCCTGGCCCGAGGCCTCGACGATGCCGAAGCGGTTGATGACCACCAGGTCCATGCCATCGGCCAGGGCCTGGCGCAGCACGGCACTGGCCTGGGCCAGGCCCTGGGGATTGAGGCTGCAGGCGCGCGAGTCGCTGCCCAGGTCCTGGGACAGCTCGAACTGTCCTGCACTGCGCAGGTCGAACAGCTGCATGCGCTTGTTGCCATTGGGATAGCGGTCCTGGCGATGGACCAGTCCGCCCACGCGCCAGCCTGCCTGCTGCAGGCGCCTTGCCACGCGCTCCAGCAGCAGTTCCATGGCATGGTCGTCATCAGGGTGCACGAGGGCAGCCAGGGGCAGGGTGAAGGAAGGATTCATGGCGGGCAGGCGGTTGGGTGCGATCGTGCTTTTTACGCCGCTCCGGTCGGCGCGTCGTTGACCAGGGGCATGCTGTCGCGTCCGAAGATCCAGGGGCCTGCTGCCTCGGCATTGGCCAAGGCCAGCTCCTGCTGGCCCCGTGCGGACAGCAGGTGTTCGGCCACGCGCGCGGCATGGTGGCGCTGCGCGGCATCGGCCCCGTGGCGCGGACCGGGCGCGAGCAGCACATAGGGCCGGCGCATCAGCGGATCGCCCTGCAGCAGCAGCGAGATGCCCTCGGCGCCCATTTTGCCGAAGTGCAAGGGGATGTGGCCGACCACGGCATAGGCCTGCAGCTCGGCGGCCAGCTGCAGCACGGCCTGGGGGCGCGGGCCGGTGTCGGCGCGCAGCCAGCGCGCATCGGGCCGGATGCCGGCGTGGCGCCACAGGCGCTGCACCACGGCATAGCTGCCGGGGTCACGCAGGCCGATGAAGGGCGAGCCGCTGTCCACGATGCGGTGCATGGCCTCGATGCCATCGGCCGCGCCGCGCACGCCGGCCGGGTCATGGGACGGGCCTGCGAACACATGCTGGTTCCAGCCCCAGACGCGTGCCGCCGAGGCCAGGTCCGCGGCTTCCAGGCCCATGGCCTCATCGCTGGCGTGGATCAGCAGCAGCTGGGCCCGGCCGTCGGCCATGGCCGGCACCACGCCTTCCTTGGGGGCGGCGGCCACGGTGCGCAGTTCCAGGCCCAGGCTGGCACCCGCAGCCTCGGCCACGCGGGGCCAGACGCCGCACAGCGACAGTCCGCCGACCACGGCCACGTCGACGCGGGCCGCCGGCGGGCCGGCCCAGCCCGCGCAGCCCGTCAGGCCTGCCAGGGCCGGCGCCGTGGCCAGGCGCAACAGCCGGCGGCGGCCGGCCTGATCGAGCGTCACGGCCTCAGAACCGGTAGCCGAGATTGACATACCAGCTGCGGCCCGGCATGGGCAGGCCATCGTCGAACTGATACCACTTGTCGCCGATGTTGGCCACGCCGAAGTCCACGGTGATGTCGCTGCGCGGCTTGTAGCGCGCGCGCAGGTTGGCGATGCCGTAGCCCGGGAGCCTGAGCGTCTGCAACTGGCCGCTGCCCGACAGCGGAACGAAGCGGCCCTTCTCGGTCTCGACTTCGGCATTGAGTTCCCACTGCTGGTGCGGGCGCCACTGCAGGCCGGCCAGCAGGCGGTGGCGCGGCGTGTTGGTCAGCGTGATGCTGGAGTCGCTGGTGTTGCGGCGGTTCAGATAGGTATAGCTGGCATTCACGCCCCACTGGGCCGACAGCTGCTGGGCCAGCGACAGCTCCAGACCGATATTGCGCGTGCGGCCCACGTTCTGCGCCTGGTTGCAGGTGGTGCCACCGCATGCCGTGGAGGCCACGACCACGGTCTGGATCTGGTTGCGCACGCGGCTGTAGAACAGCGCGGCCTGGCCCTGGCCGCCTGGCCAGGGCGAACCTGCCACGCCCAGCTCCAGGTGGTTGGCGGTTTCGGGCTGCAGGTCGGGATTGGCCAGGGCCGTGCCCATGCGTGCCGAGTAGCGGTCCTTGATGGTCGGGAAGCGCGTTTTGTGCGAGGCGATGACATAGGCCTCGCTGCCGGCACCCAGCGCATAGCCGAGCCTGGCCACGCCGTTGGTGGCGCTGGCCGAGCCCGTGGGCCATTGGTAGACCTCGCGCGCGTCGCGCTGGTCATGACTGAGGCCCAGGTTCAGGCTCCAGCGCTCGGCCAGGGTGATGGTGTCCTCCAGCACCAGGGAGCGCGTCACGTCGCGGTAGTGCTTGGTGGGGTCCTTGTCCGAGGCAGCGTCCGTGTGCTCGTCGATCTTGTAGTGCGCGCCCAGGCGCAGCGCATGGCCCTTGAGGCTGTAGTTGGCCCATTCCACGCTGGCGCCCTGGCTCACGTCCTTGTAGCTGCTGGTCGGGTCGTGGCGCGAATAGCTCGCGTCCGTGTACATGTCCAGGCCGTTCTTGTAGGTGTCATGGTAGATGCGCGTCTTGAGCAGGTTGTCGGCATTGATGCGCGTGGTGCTCAGGAAATAGACGCTGTCCTTGTCCCAGTAGGGCCACTGCCAGTAGCGGATCACGTTCCTGCCTGTGGCGCTGCCCGTGTAGACGGGGTTGCCTTTCTCGCCTTCCTGGCGGACATAGCCCAGGGCGTATTCGTCGCTGGCATTGGGCGTGAGGCCCAGCTTGAAGGACAGGCGCCTGTCCGTGCGATAGGCGTTCTCGCGGTAGTTGCCGGTGTCCGTGGGCTGTTTCTTGAAATCCTTGAAGCCCTTGGGCAGGGGGAAGCTGTCGGCGTCCAGGTAGGACGCGCCGATCTGGTAGTACCAGCTGCCCTGGTTGCCGCCCAGGTTGACGGCGGCCTTGCGTTCGCCGCCCGCGCCCGCGCCGATGCGCGCATCGCCCTCGAAGGGTTTCACGGGCTTGCGTGTGACAAGGTTGATGGCGCCGCCCAGGGTATTGGGGCCGTACATCAGCGAGGCCCCTGCCTTGGCCACGCGGATCTCGGCCAGGTCGAAGGTGGTGAAGCGGCCGAAGTCCACATAGCCGTCATAGGGCACGTACAGGGGCACGCCGTCCACGAAGACCGGTACCTGACGCGGGTCGAAGCCGCGCAGGTAAATCATTTCCTCGTTGCGGTTGTTGCGCGACAGCGTGACACCGGGCAGCAGGCGCACGGCATCGGACACGGTGTCGGCATTGCGGCGCTGCATCTCGGCAGAACCCAGTCGTTGTTCATCTGCGGATACGGTGTCGCGGCCTTCACGCACGTCGACGGTTCCCAGCTGGAAGGTGTGTGCCGCAGCGTCGTCCGCGGCGGGAGTCTGGGCCTTGGCCTGGATGCCGACGGCAAGGCCCGCCATCAGCAGGGAGTGGGTCAACGAGGAACGCAGGCGGAAGATGGGGGCGCGGGGGGCGCAAGGTCGGAACGAGTAGGTCACTGTGTTCGCAGGGCTTGTATAGGGATTGCGGGGGATTTGTTTCCTTTTGAAAACAGGTTCCGGATTCTATCGATGTGTATACAAAAACATAACGATTGGCGAAAAACCGTCTGCGGGAAGACTCGGGTTTTCTTTCAGGCCAGGCTGTGACTGGTCCGGGAGCTCAGCGCCGCCGATCCAGGCGTTCGCTGGCCAGTGCCGCAGCCAGCCGGGCATCGAGCGGCCATGGCTCGTCGTGCAGGCGGGCAGCCAGCAGTTCGCCGCACAGCAGGGACAGCGTCAGCCCGCGTGATCCCAGTCCCGTCAGTGCCCACAGGCCCGGGGCCCGGGCCACGGGGCCGACCACGGGCAGGCGGTCGGGCGAGGCCACGCGCACCGCACTCCAGGTCGGACGTGGCGGGGCATCGAAGAAGCCGCGCAGGCCTGCGTACGCCCGCGGCAGCAGCCGGGACAGCTTGGCGCCGTTGGCCGCGTGGGCCTCGGCCTGTTCTTCGGGGCTGGGTGGCAGTGCGGTCTGGTCGCGCTCGAAGGTCGAGCCCATGACCCAGGTGGGCAGGCCTTCGCAGGCCTGGGGCGTGGCCGGGACAAGGTTGCCATGCCCGTTGACGGGAAAGGGTGGCATGGCGGCCAGGCTGGTGTCGTCGTGCCTGTCCCAGCTGACCTGGCCGCGCAGCGCCTGCAGCGGCCAGCCGGCCTCGGGGCCCAGGCTGGATTCGAGCAATGCATTCGTGGCCGGGCCCAGGGCCAGAACCACGAGCTCGGCCTCGGCCAGCGGACGGCCTGCGGCATCCAGAGCCTGCCAGGTCGTGTCGGTGTCCGTGCGCACGAGCCTGGCAACGTGGGCACGGCCCTGCCAGTGCACGCCATGCAGGGCCAGTTGGGCCTGTACCAGCCGCCAGGGCCGTACCCAGCCGGCCTGCACATGCCAGCAGGCCGGGGCGCCTGCGGGCAGGCCGGCCGCCGAGAGCTGGTCGGCGCTGGCCGGGCGGCTCCAGTAGGTGCCCGGGCCTGGCGACTGCCAGTCGCGCGGCAGCCGTGGCGCCGCCTCGATGCCGTGCTCGAGCACGCCGGTGGCTGCCCAGTCCTTGCCCTCCTGGAGCAGGCCTTGCCGCGAAAGCGTGCGCAGTTGGCCGAGCACCATGCGCACGCCATCGCGGCTCAGCCGCGACAGCAGGCTGTCATCGGGCGAGACATGGGGACAGAACAGGCCGGCCGGCAGGGCCGAGGCGCCGGCGGCCGGCGCCTCGCCGGCATCGAGCACGGTCACCTGCCAGCCGCGCCGCGACAGGCTGGCGGCGGCGGCTGCGCCGGCCAGTCCCGCGCCCAGCACCAGGCAGCGCTGCGGCACGGCGGCCTGCGCGGCCTGCGCACGCGGCCCGCGCAGTTGCCAGGCCGGGTCGTAGACGGCATGCAGGTTGTGGCGCTTGGGCGGCACGCCGTCGACCTTGCGGACCTGGAAACCGTTCTGGGACAGGGCGTCGCGCACCGTGCGCGCAACGCACCAGGTGGAAAGCTGCGTGCCGCGGCGGCAGTGGCGCGCAAGAGCCCTGATGGTGTCGCCGCTCCAGAGTTCGGGATTGAGCGCCGGAGTGAAGCCATCGAGATAAATGCTGTCGGCCGTGATCTGCTGGCGCCGCAGCATGGCCTGGGCGTCGCCGATATACAGCGTCAGCAGCACGCGGCCCTGCTCGAAGGCCAACCGGTGCACTCCGGGCAGCAGGCCCTGGAATTGCAGGACCAGCTCCTCGGCCAGCGGGCGCAGGACGGGATCGTGCGGCATGGCCTGGCGCAGGGCGTCGGCACTGACGGGAAAGGCCTCGGCCGAGACGAAGTGCAGCAGGCGCGGGCGCCGCGGGTCGACCTTCCAGGCGGCCCAGGCCGCGAGGAAGTTCAGCCCGAAACCGAAGCCTGTTTCCAGGATGCGCCACTGGGGTGCATCGGCCCAGGCGGCAGGCAGGCCGCAGCCACCGAGAAACACATGGCGGGCCTGGTCCAGGCCGCCCAGTTCGCTGTGGTAGCGATCGCCGAAGCGCGGGCTGTAAGGGGTGCCGTCGGGCAGCCAGTCAATGGGTTCGGACATGGAAAATGCAGGCTATCGCGGGCTATTCTTCCCAGCGCTGCTGGTAGGAGAACACGGGCAGGCGCCACCGAAAGCGTATGGCGGCCAGGCGCAGCGTCAGCCCCGCCGCGAAGCACACGGCCGTGCTGGTGTTGGAGCCCACGTCCAGCGTGCGCAGCCCCAGGAACAGCAGGCATACGGCCAGGGATACGCTGGCATACAGCTCGCGCCGGAAGACCACGGGGACCTGGTTGCACAGCACGTCGCGCAAGATGCCGCCGCTGATGCCCGTGAGCATGCCCGACATCACCACGACCACGGGCGGATAGCCCAGCTCCAGCGCCACATTGCAGCCGATCAGCGAGAAGGCGATCAGGCCCATGGCATCCAGCAGCAGGAAGACCTGCTTGAGGTGGTGCATGTGGCGGGCCACGAGGATGGTCAGCAGGCCCGCCGAGATCACCAGGTAGACATACTCGGGATGCTGGGTCCAGCCAATGGGGTAGTGGCCCAGGACCATATCGCGGATGGTGCCGCCGCCCAGGGCGGTGACGAAGGCGATCACGGCCACGCCGAAAATGTCCATGTTGCGCCGTCCCGCGGCCAGGGCGCCCGACATGGCTTCGGCCGTGATGGCCACCAGATAGATCACCAGCATGACGGTGAACTGCGATGTCTGGAACGATTCCAGCAGGGAGACGGATGGAAGCACGGAAAACCTCTGGTGAAAACCGGCCTGCGCCGCAGGTTCTGCGGTCGCTGCGCCCTCCCAAGGAACGAGGCGCGCATTGTAGGCGCTATCGCGGCGCCACCGGTTTGCGGCGCCGCAAATGAAACCGCCCCCGGCGCAGCGGGGGCGGCAGATGGGCATCGGACGGATCAGGCCGAGGGCGGGACGTAGCCGGCCGCCGCATCGGCGCCGCCGCCGAAGAAGTGGTTTTCCATCTGGCGGGCCAGGTACTGGCGGGCGCGAGCATCGGCCAGGTTCAGGCGGTTTTCATTGACCAGCATGGTCTGGTGCTTGAGCCAGTCGGCCCAGGCCTGCTTGCTCACGCTCTCGAAAATGCGCTTGCCCAGCTCGCCGGGATAGGGCGGGAAGTCCAGGCCTTCAGCGTCAACGCCGAGCTTGATGCAGTGAACAGTACGTGCCATGGGGAGTTCAGTCCTTTGTCCTGTGTAGATTCAGATGTTTTTGGAATAACAAACTGAAATCTTATTGGTTTGTGTTTTAAGAGTTGGCTTTGAGAATGCATTGCAACGGCAGCAAGACCGTTGTCTCCACACTCAACCGACACTCCAATGAAAATTCGCCGCCACTTTATCAAGTTTCCTGTCGCCGCCGGCCTGATCGCAGGCTTGACCCTGTCGGCTCTGCCGGCGTTGGCGCAGACGGTCCAACTGCTCAACGTGTCCTACGACCCGACGCGTGAGCTCTATGTCGAATACAACCAGGCCTTCGCCAAGCACTGGAAGGCCAAGAGCGGCCAGGATGTCAGCGTCAAGCAGTCGCATGGCGGTTCGGGCAAGCAGGCACGCTCCATCATCGACGGCATCGATGCCGACGTGGCCACGCTGGCCCTGGCCGGTGACATCGACGCCCTGGTCAAGAACGGCGGCCTGCTCAAGGCCGACTGGCAAAAGCGCCTGCCGCACAACTCTGCGCCCTACAGCTCCACCATCGTCTTCCTGGTGAAGAAGGGCAATCCCAAGAACCTCAAGGACTGGGACGATCTGATCAAGCCCGGCGTGCAGGTGATCACGCCCAACCCCAAGACCAGTGGCGGCGCGCGCTGGAACTACCTGGCTGCCTGGGAATTCGCCAAGCGCAAGTACGGCGGCGACGCACAGGCCAAGGACTTCATCGGCAAGCTGTTCAAGAACGTTCCCGTGCTCGACACCGGCGCGCGCGGCGCGACCATCACCTTCGTGCAGCGCGGCGTGGGCGATGTGCTTCTGGCCTGGGAGAACGAAGCCTTCCTGGCGCTCAAGGAATTCGGCCCCGAGAAGTTCCAGATCGTCGTGCCCTCCATCTCCATCCTGGCCGAGCCTTCGGTCGCCGTGGTCGACAAGGTCGTGGACAAGAAGGGCACACGCGCCGTGGCCGAGGAGTACCTGAAGTACCTGTACTCCGAGGAAGGCCAGCGCATCGCCGGTCGCAACTACTACCGTCCCACCGACGCCAAGGTGAAGGCCGAATTCGCGGACAAGTTCCCCAAGCTGGAGCTGTTCACCATCGACCAGTCCTTTGGTGGCTGGACCAAGGCCGACAAGGACCATTTCGCCGACGGCGGCAGCTTCGACCAGATCTACACCAAGAAGTGAGTCCCGGGTGCCGGCTGCGGCCGGCACCTGCCCGCGCAACCCACCCCAGTACAGGCACCGCCATGTCCATACTCCTGATCGCTGGCAGCCCCTCCCAGCCTTCGCGCTCCACGGCGCTGCTGCAGGCCACGGCGCTGCGCCTGCAATTGCAGGGGCTGTCCACCGCGCCCGTGCTGTCGCTGTCACGGCTTGATGCGGCGGCCCTGCTGGCGGCCCAGGCCCATGAGGCGGGCGTGGCCGATGCCGTGGCGCGCGTGGAACGCGCCCAGGCCGTGGTGGTGGCCACGCCCATCTACAAGGCTGCCTACAGCGGCCTGCTCAAGGTTTTCCTGGACCTGCTGCCCCAGTCGGCCCTCAAGGGCAAGGCCGTATTGCCCCTGGCGACGGGCGGCAGTCCCCACCACATGCTGGCGCTGGACTATGCGCTGCGGCCCGTGCTGCAGTCGCTGGGCGCGCGTCACATCCTGCCGGGCATCTATGCCACGGACCACCAGGTGCGCCTGCTGCCCGAAGGGGGCTATGAGGTGGCTCCCGATATCTCGGCGCGCATCGACGAGGCCGTGCAACTGATCGTGGCCGATGCCGCGCATCAGCCTCAGGCAGCAGCCGCGCCCTCCGATGCCGTCGCCTTCGCCGACGTGCGATGTAGCGTCTGACGCCCATGGCCGGCACGGCCCCTCGCCGCCCGCCGCCACCTCTTCTCCCCTTTGTCTTTCAAGGCATGCCGGCCGTTGCGCGCATGCCAGGGCGGCGCCATGCCTGCGCGGCCCCTCACCTCAAGGATGTCGCCATGGTTTCGTTTGACTCTTTCCCCGAACAGATTGCGGCCTGGCGCCGGCGCCAGCTGCTGGGCGCAGGCCTGGCCACGGCTGCCGCCGCGCTGGCCGCTCCGGCCCTGGCACAGGGCAAGGCCGACAAGGCCGGCGAGCGCGTGCTGCGCGTGGGCCATCAGAAAGGCTGGCTGTCGATTCTCAAGGGCCGCGGCACGCTGGAAAAGCGCCTGGCGCCCCTGGGCGTGTCGGTGCGCTGGACCGAGTTCAATGCCGGCCCCGTGCAGCTGGAGGCGCTCAACGTGGGTTCCATCGATTTCGGCGACGTGGGCGAAGCTCCGCCCATCTTCGCCCAGGCCGCGGGCGCTCCCCTGGTCTATGCGGGTGCCACCGTGCCGCGCCCCGCGCTGGAAGCCGTGCTGGTGCCCAGGGATTCGCCCATCCGCAGCGTGCGCGACCTCAAGGGCAAGCGCGTGGCCTACAACAAGGGCTCGAACGTGCAGTACTTCCTGGTCAAACTGCTCGAAAAGCATGGGCTGCAGTATGGCGATGTGCAATCGGTCTTCCTGGCCCCTGCCGATGCGCGCGCAGCCTTCGAACGCGGCGCCGTCGACGCCTGGCTGATCTGGGACCCCTTCCTGGCTGCGGCGCAAAAGACGCTGGATGCGCGATTGCTGGCCGATGCCACGGGCGTGGTCAACAACCGCGCCTATTACTTCACCTCGCGCGATTACGCCACGCGCAATCCCGACGTACTGCGCATTGCCATCGAGGAAATCGATGGCATAGACCGCTGGGCTTCCCAGAACCCGGTGGCGGCCGCGGCCGAGCTGGCCGGCCTGCTGGGCCTGGACAAGTCCGTCACCGAGCTGTACCTGAGCCGCGCACGTTTCGGCACGGCCGCCGTGACACGCGACATCCTGGCCGAGCAGCAGCAGATCGCCGACACCTTCTTCGAGCTCAAGCTCATCCCCCGCAAGCTCAATCTGCTGCACGCGGCGCCCGTGGACCTGGCCGCCGCAGGCCGCTGAGTCCGGCAAGGAGTTTCGCCATGACCGCTCATCTTCCCCGCCCCCGCCTGGACCGCGTGCGCCGCCAGGCCCTGCAACTGCTGGGCACGACGGCCTTTGCCTGGAGCCTGGCCGGCCACTATGCGCGTGCCCAGCCGGCCACGGCCGTGGCCGGGCCCGAGCAACTGCGCATCGGCTACCAGAAGTCGGCCGTCAACCTGGTCATACTCAAGCAGCAGGCCGTGCTCGAAAAGCGCTTTGCGGGCACCAGGGTCAGCTGGCTGGAGTTCCCGGCCGGTCCACAACTGCTCGAGGCCCTGGCCGCAGGCAGCCTGGACTTCGGCCTGACCGGCGATTCACCGCCGGTCTTTGCCCAGGCCGCGGGACGTGATCTGCTGTATGTGGGCGCCGAGCCGCCCAAGCCCGAAAGCTCGGCCATTCTGGTGCCGTCGGATTCGCCGCTGCGCTCGCTGGCCGAGCTCAAGGGCCGGCGCATCGCCCTGCAAAAAGGCTCCAGCGCCCACTACCTGCTGGTACGGGCCCTGGACAAGGCCGGCATCGCCTGGAGCGAGATCCAGCCCGTCTATCTGGCGCCCGCCGATGCGCGGGCCGCCTTCGAGCGAAAAAGCGTCGATGCCTGGGCCATCTGGGACCCGTTCTACGCGGCCACCGAACTGGCCATACGCCCGCGCGTGCTGACCAATGGCGAAGGCCTGTCGGGCAACAGTTCCTTTTACCTGGCCGCGCGCGGCCTGGTGGAGCGCCATCCCCAGGTGCTGCGTGCGCTGTTCGATGAGCTCACGCGCGCCGACCATCTGGCCCAGACCGCACGCCAGGAAGCCGTGGCCCTGGTGGCTGGCTTCAGCGGCCTGGACGTGGCCGTGGTCAGCCGATTCGTCGGCCGCCGGCCCAGCTCGCCCGTGGGTCTGCTGGGCGAGCAGGCCGTGGCCGAGCAGCAGCGTGTGGCCGATGCCTTTTTTCGTCTGGGCCTGATCCCGCGCCAGGTGCGGGTGGCCGACATCGTCTGGCGGCCCACGGCCGCCGAATACGCGCGGCTGGCCGCACTCTGACAGGAGCAGTGCAATGCAGGTTTTCTGGTTCATCCCCACCCATGGCGACAGCCGCTACCTCGGCACGTCCGAGGGCGCGCGAGCGCTCAGCCACGACTATGTCAAGCAGGTGGCCATTGCGGCCGACAGCCTGGGCTACGAGGGCGTGCTCATTCCCACGGGCCGGTCCTGCGAAGACCCCTGGGTTGTGGCTTCCAGCCTGATTCCGGTCACGCAGCGCCTGAAATTCCTGGTGGCCGTGCGCCCGGGCCTGCACCAGCCCAGCCTGGCGGCACGCATGGCGTCCACGTTCGACCGCCTGTCGGGTGGGAGGCTGCTGATCAACCTGGTCACGGGGGGCGACCGCGCCGAGCTGGAAGGTGACGGCGTCTTCCTCGACCACGGCCAGCGCTACGAACAGTCGGCCGAATTCCTGCGCATCTGGCGCGACATCCTGGCCCGCAGCCATGAAGGCCAGGCGCTGGACTACGAAGGCGAGCACCTGTCGGTCAAGGGCGCCAAGCTGTTGTTTCCACCCCTGCAAAAGCCGTATCCCCCCGTGTACTTCGGCGGCTCCTCCGAGGCCGCGCATGCGCTGGCCGCCGAGCAGGTCGACGCCTATCTGACCTGGGGCGAACCGCCGGCCGAGGTGGCCAGAAAGATCGCCGATGTGCGGGAGCGGGCCGCCCGCCATGGCCGCAGCGTGAAATTCGGCATACGCCTGCACGTCATCGTGCGCGAAACCGAAGCCGAGGCCTGGGCTGATGCCGAACGCCTGATCAGCCGCCTGCAGGACGATACCGTCATCCAGGCGCAGGCCGCCTTTGCGCGCATGGATTCCGAAGGCCAGCGCCGCATGGCAGCCCTGCATGCAGGTGCCAGGGACAAGGCCTCGCGCAGCCGCGCGGACCTGGAAATCAGCCCCAATCTCTGGGCGGGCGTGGGCCTGGTGCGCGGGGGCGCGGGGACGGCCCTGGTCGGGGATGCGCAGACCGTGGCCGACCGCATCCAGGAATATGCCGACCTGGGCATAGATACCTTTGTGCTGTCGGGCTATCCGCATCTGGAGGAGGCCTATCGCTTTGCCGAGCTGGTCTTTCCGCTGCTGCCTCTGTCGCTGCGCGACAGGCTGGCAGGGCAGGGCGCCGCGGGCGGTCCGCTGGGCGAGACCGTGGCCAATCTGTACTCGCCGCGCGCGGCGCAAAGCTGAGGGAGGCTGCCATGTCCAATGCAAGCACGGTGGCCTCGCTGCCCCAGCGCGCCAGCGGCAATGCCTGGTCTGCCTGGGCGCGCTTCGCGGCCGGGGTGGGGCGGCGCCT
The DNA here is from genome assembly GCA_031253795.1 of Burkholderiaceae bacterium. GTDB lineage: Bacteria > Pseudomonadota > Gammaproteobacteria > Burkholderiales > Burkholderiaceae_C > Comamonas. Next base: position 21,902 of record JAIRVR010000040.1, on the reverse strand, counting down.
GCTGCCCTGGCTGGTGCCGCTGGCCCTGGTCGCGGCCTGGCAGGCTGCCTCGGCCTGGGGCTGGCTGTCCACGCGCGTGCTGCCTGCACCGCTGGATGTGCTGCGCGCCGCCCAGGCCCTGGCCGAATCCGGCGAGCTGTTCAAGCATGTGCAGGTCAGCGCGGGCCGTGCACTCAGCGGGCTGGCCATAGGCGGCGGCCTGGGCCTGGCACTGGGCCTGCTCACGGGGTCGCTGCGCTGGGCCGAGACCCTGCTCGACTCCAGCATCCAGATGGTGCGCAATATCCCGGCCCTGGCGCTGATCCCGCTGGTCATCCTGTGGTTCGGCATCGACGAAAGCGCCAAGCTGTTCCTGATCAGCGTCTCGGTGTTCTTTCCCATCTACCTCAACACCTTCCATGGCATACGCAATGTGGACCCCGCACTGATCGAGATGGGGCGCAGCTATGGCCTGACACGCTGGCAGCTGTACCGCGAGGTCATCCTGCCCGGGGCCCTGTCCTCCATCCTCGTGGGCCTGCGTTTTTCGCTGGGCCTGATGTGGGTGATCCTCATCGTGGCCGAGACCATTTCGGCCCAGTCGGGCATAGGCTACCTGACCATGAACGCACGCGAATTCCTGCAGACCGACGTGGTGCTGGTGGGCATTCTGCTGTACGCCCTGCTGGGCAAGCTGGCCGACTGGTTTGCCCGCGCGCTCGAACACTGGTGGCTGCGCTGGCACCCCGGCTACCAGTCGCATTGACAACGGAGGGCATGAGATGAGCCGATGGAACCGCATGAAGAGCACGATCGCCCAGGCCGTGGAACTGAACACTACCTTGCCGGCCATGGCCTGGGAGGCGTCTTTCGACGCCGAGGGCCTGGACAGCGCCGACCGCCTGGCCCAGAACGAGGGAGAGGCGCCGCAGTTCGAAGCCCGCCGCGGCGTGCGCCTGCAGGCCCGGACGCTGAGCAAGCGCTATGGGCAGCGCGAGGTGCTGCACGAGGTGCAACTGCAGGTGGAGCCTGGCGAGTTCGTGGCCATCGTGGGCCGCAGCGGCTGTGGCAAGAGCACCTTGCTGCGCCTGGTGGCGGGGCTGGAACAGGCCTCGGCCGGCAGCCTGCTCATCGACGGCGCGCCCGCCCGTGCCGTACAGGGTGCCCAGGGTGGCACGCGCATCATGTTCCAGGAGGCGCGGCTGCTGCCCTGGCGGCGTGTGCTGGCCAATGTCACGCTGGGCCTGCCCAAGGAGGCGCGCCAGCGTGGCCGCGAGGTGCTGGCCCAGGTCGGTCTGGCCGACCGCGAAGACGAATGGCCGGCCCGCCTCTCGGGTGGCCAGCGCCAGCGCGTGGCCCTGGCGCGCGCCCTGGTGCACCGGCCCCAGTTGCTGTTGCTCGACGAGCCCCTGGGCGCGCTCGATGCGCTGACCCGCATCGAAATGCACCGCCTGATCGAGCAGCTGTGGCAGCGCCACGGCTTCACGGCCCTGCTGGTCACGCATGACGTACAGGAGGCCGTGGCCCTGGCCGATCGCGTGGTGCTGATCGAGGATGGTCGCATCGCGCTGGACGAGCGCATCACCCTGGCCAGGCCGCGTGCCCATGGCAGTGCCGCACTGGCCGCCATAGAGCAGCGCATTCTTGACCGCGTGCTGCAAAAGCCCGCGGCCGAACCCGATGCCAACCCCTTGACCGATGCCACACCCTGGCCCGGCGTGCCGGCCCATGGCCTGCGCTGGGCGGTCTAGGACCCCACCGTTTCCCCCAACCCTGTTTTTGAATCCAGGAGAAAAACCATGTCCATCCAAGCCATCAACGTGCGCAACCAGTTCAAGGGCCAGGTGCGCGAAATCATCCGCGGCGATGTCGTTTCCGAAGTCGACGTGCAAACGCCCTGGGGCGTGGTCACCTCGGTCATCACCACGCGTTCGGTCGACGAACTGGGCCTGGTCGTGGGCTCCGACGTGGTGGCCCTGGTCAAGTCCACCGAGGTGTCCATCGCCAAGCTGTGAACGCCGGTGCCCGCACTCATCCTCCCCACAGTGCGGGCTTGTTGACCATCAGGTAATAGGTCACGGCCATGGCCAGGAAGGCGGGATAGCCCAGCGCCTCCCAGCGGCGCGCATAAATGGCGTACAGGCCCGGCAGAGGCGACTGCGCGTCGTGCGCGCCGCGCGCCATGGCCGCCATGCGCAGCTGCAGCCAGACCACGGGCAGCCAGCAGACACCTGCCAGCAAATACAGGCCCAGGGACAGCGCCAGCCAGGGCGTGGTCAGCGGCCAGCCCGCCATATGGGCCATGGCCAGTCCGCTCAGCGGCTGTATCAGGACGCAGGGCGTGGTGAACCACCAGTCCGCGCGCACCACCAGGCGGCTGACGACGGCCTGGGCCGCCACACTGCCGCTGCGGTTGGCGAAGAACATGTAGAAGGCCGACCCCAGGCCGGTGCCCACCAGCAGCACGCTGGAGGCGATATGCAGGGTCTTGAGCAGCAGATAGAGATTCACGTTCATTCCCCGGTTTTCAGTGGCTGCGGCATCAGGTACAGCAGCATGGCGGCGATGGGCAGGTTCTTGAGCAGAGGCCCCAGCGGATGCAGCCACAGCGCGGGCTGCAGCAGCGTGGCCAGGGCCGTCATGCAGAGCATCAGCGCCAGGGCTGCGGCATAGCTGGCGCGGCCCGGCCGCAGCCAGAGCGCCAGGCCCACGGCAAGGTCGGCCAGCAGGCCGCTCCAGATCAGCAGGGACTGCCAGGTCGCGTCATGGACGCCGGCATCGGCCAGCACCTGCACGCTCAGCCCGCGGTGTTCCACGGCACTGGCCAGGGCCGTACCCAGCCAGACGGCGATCAGGCTGGCGTGCATGGCGCGCAGCGGGCGCGGCACGCGCGCTGCAGCAAAGGGAGATGGCATGTTGCTTTTCCTAGAGCGTGGACAGCAAACGGGCCGCGGCCACGCCGGGCCGGCCCAGCCAGTGCGCGAGCGTGGCGGGATCTGCCACGTTGTCCTTTTCCAGCAGGGCCAGGGTTTCGCTGCACCAGGGGGACAGGGCGACATGGTCGCCGGCGCGCGCACTGGCCCGGCTCATCCAGTCGGGCAGGGTGACGATGCGGGCCGGGCTGCGGCCCATTTGCCGGCGCAGGCTGGCAATCAGTGCCGCCAGCGGCAGTGCATCGGGGCCCCCGATCTCGACCAGACCCACGGGACTGTCGCCGGTGGCCATGCGAGCCACCACCTCGGCCAGATCGCGCACGGCCACGGGCTGTACGCGGGCCTGCTGCACGGGCGTGGGCAGCAGCAGCACAGGCAGGCGCGCCAGCGACAGAAACATCCGGCTGCTGGCTCCGCCCGCGCCGAAGACCACGCTGGGTCGCAACACGCAGCCCTGCAGCCGGCCTGCGGCCGTCAGCGCCAGCAAATGCTCGTCGGCTGCGCGCTTGGTGCTGGCATAGCGCGTGGCGCTGCCCTCGATGCCCAGGGCCGAGATCTGCACCACACGCCGCACACCGGCCTGGACGCAGGCGTCGAACAAGGCCATGGGGGCCTTGGCATGCAGGGCCTCGATGGGGCGGCTGGCGCTGTCGCGCAGCACACCGACGGCATTGACCACGGCGTCCATGCCGGCCAGGTGGGGCAACCAGTCGCCGGGCGTGGTGGCCGTGGCAAAGTCCAGCGCGGGCGTGGTGTGGCGGCTGCGGGCCACCGGATCGTGGCCGGCCAGAGCCAGCTGGTTGACGATGTGGCGGCCTATGAACCCCGAACCGCCGCAGACCAGGATGCGCATGGTGATCTCCCGTTTCTCTGAAGACAGAAATTCCTGGATCAGCGCCTGCCCTTGGGCGGAGCTGGCCGGGATTCGGCGCGTACGAAGCGCTGCACGCTGGCGCCCAGGCGCAGCAGCTTGTCCAGTGTGGAAGGCGACAGGCGCAGCATCTCGTCGGTCCAGATGCCCAGCGATTCCATGAGCCGCAGCGTTTCGTGGACGCGGTCCTGGGTGTCGGGCGACTCGTCCTCGAAGCCGGGCTCGGCGATCAGGGCGCGCAGCATGTCGGAGGTGGGATCGAATTCGCGCTGCTTGCGTTCGCGCACGATGGTGCGCAGCAGTTCCCAGACATCGGACGAGGTCTCGAAATAGTCGCGCCGGTCACCGGGCCGACGGCTGCTGCGTATCAGTCCCCAGCCCTGCAGCTCCTTGAGACTGTTGCTGACATTGGATCGGGCCGCGCCCAGGGTTTCGGCGATCTCCTCGGCGTGCAGGGGGCGGCCATGGAAGAACAGCAGGGCGTGGATCTGGGCGACCGTGCGGTTCACGCCCCAGCTGCTGCCCATGTCGCCCCAATGGTGTATGAAGCGGTGTGCGATGGGGGTCAGTTGCATGTCTGCAGTGTGGGAAGGTTTGAAATTTCTGTCAATACAGAAATTTCAGCGATCTGGTCGAACCACCTCCACCGGCCGCTGCCTCATAATGGCGAGCAGCCAGGCCCGCGCCATTTCCAAGACCAAGGGCCCACTATCGAGGGGAGAACCATGACTGCCGTGCAATATCTGCGTACCGCCGCCGTGCTGGGGATCTGCGCCATGGCGCAGGCTGCGTCCGCCGCCTGCTTTTCCGTCTATGGGGCCGATCAGGAGCTAATCTACCGTTCCAACCGCCCGCCCGTGGATCTGACGCAGCCTCTGCACCAGACCGTGACCAGGCTCGAGTCAGGCGCCACCATGGTGTTCACGCTGGACGAGTTCAACTGCGTCACGGAAATCAACCTGCTGGCCGAACGCCAGCAATTGGCGCGTGCGCGCGAGGACCGCCAGCGTACCGTGGAGCGCCGCCCGCGTTCCTGAAACCCGGCTCTGGCGGGGCGTCCAAGCCTGTTGTCCGGCTCCGTCGTCCTGGCCGGCCCCGCGCACGGCGGGCCGCCGGCCATGCCGGTCACTCCTCGCTGGTCCACTCCACCTGCACGCCCAGGCTGCGCAGGTTCTCCACGAAGTGCGGATGGGCACGGCGTATGGGGGTGGCGTTGCGGATCTCGGAGCGGCCCTGGATGCTGCTGGCCACCATGAACAGGGCGATCGCCACGCGGATGATGTAGGGGCTCTCCACCACGGCCGGTGTCAGCGGATTGCCGCCGAAGGTCACCACGCGGTGCGGGTCCGATGAATACACATGGGCACCGAACTTCGACAGTTCGCCGGTCCAGCCCAGGGCGCCGTCATAGACCTTGTTCCAGAACAGCGTATTGCCCTCGGCGCACACGCCCAGCGCAATGAAGATGGGCAGCAGGTCGACCGGGAAGTAGGGCCAGGGCGCGGCCTCGACCTTGGTCAGCACATTGCTGGTGAAGGGCGTCTGCACCTTGAGCGGGCCATTGCGCACAGCGCGCGACCAGCCGTCGCGGTGCTCCACCGTGACACCGAACTTGGCGAAAGTGCGGTCGATCAGGGGGAAGTTGTCGGGCGTGCTGTTGCGCACCTCGACGTCGCCGCCCGTGATGGCGCCCAGGGCCAGGAAGGTGGTGATCTCGTGGAAGTCCTCCTCGAAGCGGAACTCGCCGCCGCCCAGCCGGCCACCGCCTTGCACCGTGATGCGCGACGTGCCTATGCCCTGGATGTCCGCCCCCATCATCACCATGAAGCGGCAGAACTCCTGCACATGGGGCTCGGATGCCGCGTTGGTCAGCATGGATTCGCCCTGGGCAGCGGCCGCGCACAGAACGAAGTTCTCGGTGGTGGTCACCGAGGCGTAGTCCAGCCAGTGGCGCGTGGGCTTGAGCGGGCCGGCGCTGCGGATCAGCAAAGAGCCTTCGGCGCGTTCCACCTCGCCGCCGAAGGAGCGGAAGATGTCCACATGGGGGTCGATTTCGCGCACGCCCAGGGTGCAGCCCTTGACGTTGTCTTCGAGGCGGGCTATGCCAAAGCGCGCCAGCAGCGGCGGCACCAGCATGATGGACGAGCGCATTTCCTCGGGCAGGCGGTGCGACGAGGCATCGAAGTGGGTATCGCGGTGGTGCAGGTCCAAGGTGCGCGAGGTCTCGTCGAGGCGCACCTCGCTGCCCAGCTTGCGGAAGATGTCGAGGATCTTGCGCACATCGGTGATGTCGGGCACGCCGTGCAGGCGCAGCGGCTGATCGGTCAGCAGCGTGGCGCAGAGCACCGGCAGCACGGCATTCTTGTTGGCGGAAGGGGTGACGCGGCCGCGCAAGGGCATGCCGCCGTGGACGATGAGATTGGACATGAAAAAAAGCAGCGCAAGCAGCAAAAAGTGACGGCAGCAGTGCCAGGGATTTTAGTGTCCAGCGATTGACATGGGGCGCGGCCGTCAGCATTGACCTGGCGCGGGGCCGCCGTGGCCTGCGCAGGCCTTTCTGGCGTGCTACCGGGTTTTTCGGCCACCGACCGCGGGCGGAGACGGCGGGCCTGAGACAATCGGGCCACCATGAGTGAATCCAGCGACAACAAGATCCCCGACAACCTGCCCGACGCCGACACCGATGCCCCCGCACTGCCCGAAGGCTGGTTGCGCGTGCTGTCCATGGACATGGACGCCCAGGGCGTGGCCCGCAAGAGCGACGGCAAGGTGGTCTTCATCGATGGCGCCCTGCCCACCGAACTGGTCAGCGCCAACACCCACCGCAAGAAGAACAACTGGGAGGCCGCCAGCCTGACGGCCGTCCACCGCGAGTCTTCGCAGCGGGTGCGGCCCGGTTGCCCCCATTTCGGCCTGCATGCGGGCGCCTGCGGCGGCTGCAAGATGCAGCACCTGCATGTGTCGGCCCAGGTGGCCATCAAGCAGCGTGTGCTGGAGGACAACCTCTGGCACCTGGGCAAGGTCCGGCCCGAGATGCTGCTGCGCCCCATCGAAGGCCCCACCTGGGGTTACCGTTTCCGCTCGCGACTTTCCGTGCGCTATGTGGCCAAGAAGGGCAAGGTGCTGGTCGGTTTCCATGAGCGCAAGAGCCGCTACATCGCCGACATGGAGACCTGCAAGGTACTGCCTCCCCATGTGGACGCCATGCTGCTGCCCATGCGTGCCCTGATCGCCTCGCTGGACGCACGCGAAACCTGCCCCCAGATCGAAGTGGCCTGCGGCGACGAGGTCACGGCCCTGGTGTTGCGCCACCTGGAGCCCCTGTCCCAGGACGACAAGGCCCGGCTCGCGGCCTTCGCGGCCGAGCACAAGGTGCAGTGGTGGCTGCAGCCCAAGGGGCCGGACACCGTGCACCGCATGGATGACGAAGGAAGCCAGCTGGCCTACGGCCTGCCGGATTTCGGTATCACCATGCCTTTCAAGCCCACGGACTTTACCCAGGTCAATCCCCACATCAACCGCGTACTGGTGTCGCGTGCCCTGCGCCTGCTGGCCGCGCAAAAGAGCGATCGCGTCATCGACTGGTTCTGTGGCCTGGGCAATTTCACCCTGCCGATCGCCACCCAGGCGCGCGAGGTGCTTGGCATCGAGGGCAGTGATGTCCTGGTGCAGCGTTCACATGAAAACTATGCGGCCAACAACGCAGCCAGGGTGCCTGGCGACGCGCTGGCGCCCACGCGCTTCGTTGCACGCAATCTGTTCGAGATGACGCCCGCCATGCTGATCGCCGACGGCGTGGCCGACAAATGGCTGGTCGATCCACCGCGCGAAGGTGCCTTCGCCCTGTCCAAGGCGCTGGCCGACATCCACCAGGCCCGCCTGGGCGCCGAAGACGCGCCCGAACTGCCGGCAGGCCATGAAGCATGGTCCTTCCCCGAGCGCATCGTCTATGTCAGCTGCAACCCTGCCACACTGGCACGCGATGCCGGCCTGCTGGTGCACCAGGCCGGCTACCGCTGCGTGGCGGCCGGTGTGGTGAACATGTTTCCCCACACGGCCCACGTCGAAAGCATGGCCGTGTTCGAGCGCGCCGGGGACTGAGCGGCCGCTGGCCGCCATGAAAAATGCCGTGGCGCCTTCGGGGCGGCCACGGCATTTTGCTGGAGCGCCTGTGCAGGCCCTTGCCTCAGCTGCGGCTGCGCGGCGAGGGGTCGGCCGCGGCTTCGTCCTTGTCGTTGCGGCGGCGGTCGCTCTGGCCCAGCACCGAAGGCGTGCCCTCGATCTTGTTGGCGCGCATGTACTCGTCCATGTCCTTCCAGCCCGCGAACACCAGAGCCTTGGGGGCTTTGGGATTGAGGGTGTAGCAGTCCTCCAGCCCGCGCAGGGCGTGGCGGCAGGCGCCGCCTATGGCCTTGGCCTCGGCTTCCCGGGCGACGGCGCGTGGATCGGGCCCCAGGCCCGGGATATCGTCCAGCTTGCAGCCGGCGAGCACCGTGGGCAGCAGCAGGACGGCGAAAGTGCGGGAAAGATTCGGCATGGTCATCTTGCAAGGATTATCGGCAGGGTCCGCCAAAAGTTAAGCCCACATGCTGCAAACAGGGTGATTGCCATGCAAAAAGGCCTCCCGAAGGAGGCCTTTGCGCAGGTCTTCCACCCCGGTTGGGGCGTCAGTCGCGTTCACCGCCCATGATGCCCAGCAGGGCCAACAGGCTCTGGAACACGTTGAACAGATCCAGGTACAGGGCCAGCGTGGCGCTGATGTAGTTGGTTTCGCCGCCGTCGATGATCTGCTTGAGGTCATACAGCATGTAGGCGCTGAAGATGCCGATGGCCGCCACCGAGATCGCCATCATGCCGGCCGTGGAGCCGATGAAGACGTTGATGATGGAGCCCACGAACAGCACCAGCACGCCGACGAACAGGAACTTGCCCATGCCCGACAGGTCGCGCTTGATCACCGTGGCCAGCGAGGCCATGACCAGGAACACGCCGGCCGTGCCTGCGAAAGCCGTCATGATCAGCTCGGAGCCGTTCTTGAAGCCCAGCACCATGCCGATCATGCGCGACAGCATCAGGCCCATGAAGAACGTGAAGGCCAGCAGCACGGCCACGCCGGCCGACGAATGCTTGGTCTTCTCGATCACATACATGAAACCGAAGGCGCCGCCCAGGAAGACGATCAGCCCCAGTCCGCCGGACAGCGAGCGCGTGATGCCTGTGGCCACGCCCAGCCAAGCGCCCAGCACGGTGGGGAGAAGACTCAGGGCCAGCAGCCAGTAGGTGTTGCGCAATACCCGGTTGCGCTCTTGCTGCGAGACACCGTAGCCCGCAGAGCCCAGTGTGGTGACTTGATCATTCATGTGGCCAGTCCTCCAAAGGAGTGTTGTTGTGACACGCCCATTCTAGGTGGCGACCTGGGCGCCACTTGCAATACCCTGAGCCCATGTCCTGGTTTGGTTTGGAATGCTTTGCGCAGCGTACGTATTGTCAGCAGCCGGAGCATTGCTATGCTTATAGGATATTTCAGATGGAATGGATAATCGCAAGCTTATGAAAACCAAGCACGAACTCGAACTGGCCGACGTCAAGGCCATTGCCGCTGCCGCTGAAGCCGAAGCGCTGAAGAACAAATGGGCCGTGACCATTGCCATCGTGGACGACGGTGGCCATTTGCTGTGGCTGCAACGCCTGGATGGCGCCGCAGCCGTGTCGGCCCATATCGCTCCCGCCAAGGCCCGCTCGGCCGCACTGGGCCGCCGCGATACCAAGGGCTATGAGGACATGATCAACAACGGCCGCACGGCCTTCCTGAGCGCTCCCACCGTGGACGGTCTGCTCGAAGGCGGCGTCGCCATCCTCAAGGATGGCCAGTGCCTGGGCGCCGTGGGCGTCAGCGGCGTCAAGGCCAACGAGGATGCCCAGGTGGCCAGCGCCGGCATCGCCGCCCTCGGCCTGTGATATCCGCTCCGCCGTGCCGGCCCCGGCCGGCGGTGGCCAGAAACAGAAAGCCCCGGCCAATGTGCCGGGGCTTTTTGCTGGGGTATCCGGTAGGGTAAAAAGTGCTTGGCTACGCAAGGCCCGCAGGCCTTGTTGGCTGGCTAATCGACCTGGACCCGAAGTCCGCGGTCGCCCCACGATGAAACCGGTATGCCGGCGGCCTGGCTGGCCGCAGCATCGCAATCATTTGGTCAGGATGAGCTTGCCCAGCTTGGTGGCCTGCAGGCGGTAGGGCGTGCCGTTGTGGACGATGGTGACGGCTTTCTGCCCGTTGAGCAGCAGGGTGCTGTCGAGGCCAGCCACAGCGCCGCTGCCCAGTGCAGCGGATGCTGCAGCCAACGGTGCTGCAAAGGCCTGGGCGCTGGAGCCGGACATATGCGAGGTGGCGGCGGAAGAGGCGGACATGCAGGGTTTCCTCAAGAATTGAATAGTTGTTTGAATGATAACAATTCTCAATTGTAAAGCAAGTGAGACTTACTTGCATTGTGGTTTTACGGCCCCTGTCAGGTGCCTTGGCCCCAAGAAAAACGGCTCCCGAAGGAGCCGTTTTTTCCACCAGGAGGGAGCGCGGACCGGTCCTACTTGACCGGATCCGTCACGAAGCCGATCTTGCGCACGCCCGCGCGCTGGGCCGCGGCCATGGCCTGGGCCACACGCTCGTAGCGCACTTCCTTGTCGCCCTGGATGTGCAGGTCGGGCTGCGGGTCCTTGGCGGCCTCGGTCTTGAGGTTCTCTTCGAGCTGCGTGTCCGTGATGGCTGCGCCGTTCCAGTGGTACTGGCCATCCGAGGAAACGGACAGGCGCACGGTGGCGGGCTTGATGTCCTCGGGCTGGTTGGTGGCGCGTGGCAGGTCCACGTTGACCGAATGCTTCATCACCGGCACGGTGATGATGAAGATGATGAGCAGCACCAGCATGACGTCGACCAGCGGCGTCATGTTGATCTCGTTCATCACCTCTTCGCCGTCATCGTCCATTGTTCCGAATGCCATGGCTCAGGCGCCTTTCTTGAGGGGCAGCACGTTGCCGCCTTCCTTGCCGTCGATGGACACGCGGGCGCCGGTCACGAAGTAGGCGTGCATGTCGTGGGCAAAGCTGTTGAGGCTGTTGAGGATGGACTTGTTGCCACGCACCACGGCGTTGTAGCCCAGCACGGCGGGAATGGCCACGGCCAGGCCGAGGGCGGTCATGATCAGGGCTTCGCCGATGGGGCCAGCCACCTTGTCGATGGACGACTGGCCCGACAGGCCGATGGCCACCAGGGCGTGGTAGATGCCCCAGACCGTGCCGAACAGGCCGATGAAGGGCGCCGTGGAACCCACCGAGGCCAGGATGGCCAGGCCCGACTGCAGTCGGGCGGTGAATTCGCTGATGCCGTTGCGCATGCAGCGCGTGACCCAGTCGCTGATGTCCAGCGTGTCGTGCAGATGGACGCTGGTCTTGCGGTGGTGGGCCGTGGCTTCACGGCCTTCCAGCACCAGATAGCGGAAAGGGTTGGCCTTGTCGTTGCCCAGCTTTTCCAGGCCCGTGGCCAGATCCGGGCTGTGCCAGAAGTCCTGGGCGTTGCGCGCGAACTTCTTGAACTTCATGATGTCCAGCGCCTTGATGATCATCACCAGCCACGAGGCCACCGACATGGCCAGCAGGATGATGGCGACGGCGCGGGTGACGAAGTCCCCCTGCGTCCAGACGTGGGCGATGCCGAATTGCGAATCCATGGATACTCCTGAGAAATTTATTCGAGAACGAAATTGATGGGGACGATGTTCCACATGGCTTCAGGAACACCGTTGCGCTTGCCCGGCACGAACTTCCAGCGCTTGACCGCGTCCACGGCCTGCTGGTCCAGGCGCTCGTAGCCGCTGGATTTGTTGACCTCGATCTTCTGCGGCATGCCTTGCTCGTCGATGAAGACGCGCAAAACCACCTTGCCCTGCTCGCCCATGCGCTTGCTGATCGCAGGATAGCTGGGCCGTGGGTTGTTCAGATAGGCCGCATTGCTGGACGGCAGCTCGATCTTGGGTGGTGCCGGAGGCGCGGGCGGCGCCGGCGGAGCCGGGGGGGCTGGCGGCGCAGGCGGTGCCGGCGGCGCAGGAGGCGCTTCCACCACGGGCTTCGGATCGTCGTCCAGCGTGCCGCGCGGCGCGGCCGGCGCCGGCTTGGGGTCGGCAATGGCCTTGGGCAGCGGAGGCGCCTTCTTGACCACCGGCTGCGGCTTGGGCGGAGGAGGTGGAGGAGGGGGGACGGGGGCCGGTGGCTCGGGAGCCGGCGGCGAAATGAATTCTGCGATCACCTCGGCCGGAACGATGACCTCTTCGGGTGCTCGCTGGAGCAGGCCGTGCTGCATGGCCCAAAGGGTGGCAGCGTGCAGGGCGACGACCGAACCCGCAATGGCCATGTTACGGCCGAAGCCCCCGGAGGGGCCAAAACGATCAGACTGGGACATAGAGACAGAAGGAGCGGAAGGGGCGCCGATGTGCAAGGCCCTGCCGCCCGGAAGACGTGGTATCAGCTGCGCAGGATCCACCAAGTACATGTAACGACGAGGATCAGGCTGCCGACAAGTGCTGAGAGGAGGACCATGCTTTGCTCTCCAGGATGTTGTTGGCAAGCTGGACGGTCTGTGCTTCGGCTTCGTTGTGTATGGCCGCCACCGGGTGCGTGGCGCAGCATTGCGCGACCACGTCCCGGGCACAGCTTTCACACCGGCCGCACTGCATGGCGATACCCAATTCGAATTGGATCTCGTCAAAGCTCATGCCCGCGTGAGCGTGGCGTGCGATCTCACGGTCGGAAACCCGGCGGCATACACAGACGATCATGGCTACAGGCAGTAGTGGCTGGCTATTGATGGAATGGAAAAAATTATAAATGAGAATTCATCGCATTTGCAATTCTTGGTTGTCTGTAGGGGTGTCTTTACATTGTGAAAAGAGCCCGGTGCCACCGTCAGAGTCCCTCCCCTTCAGTCCTCCTGGGCCTGCAGTAGCTGGGGTCCGGCATCGGCCAGGCGGGCGCAGCCGCTGAGTGCCATGGCGATTTCCAGCTCGTCGCGCAGCAGCCGCAGCACATGGGCCACGCCCGCGGCGCCGGCATTGACAAGGCCCCAGACCACGGGGCGCCCGACCAGCACGGCCGATGCACCCAGGGCCATGGCCTTGAGCACATCGGTGCCGCGCCGTATGCCGCCATCGACCAGCAACGGCAGGCCGTGGCCTTGCGCCTGCAGGACGCGGCTCACCTGCCGCAGTGCCGTGGCCGTGGCCGGCACGGTGTCCAGCGTGCGTCCACCGTGGTTGGACACGATGAGGCCGCCCACGCCCAGGCGTGCGGCCTGCAGCGCATCCTGGGGATGGAGCACGCCCTTGAGCAGCACGGGCAGGCAGGTCTGTTCCTGCAGCCAGGCCACATCCTCCCAGGTGGGGGCAGAGCGCAGCAGGCTGTCGAACAGCGCACTGCTGCCAGGGGCGACGGCTGGCGCCATGGCCATGCCCTGCAGGTTGACGGCCGAAATGCCTGGCGGCAGACGAAAGTGTGCGCGTCGCTCGCGGTCGCGCGCTCCGTTGGCGGGTGCATCCACGGTAAGTACCAGGGCTTCGTAGCCCGCGGCCTCGGCGCGTGCGATCAGTTGCCGGGTGAAGCCGCGGTCGTGCTGCAGGTAGAGCTGGAACCACAGGGGGCCGTGGCCGGCACTGCTGCGCATGGCATCGGCCACCTGCTCCAGTGGCAGACTGGCCTGGGTGCTGAGCACCAGGCCGGCGCCCAGGGCGGCGGCTGCGTGGGCCGTGGCCAGCTCGCCATCGGCATGGGCCATGCATTGGTAGGCCATGGGTGCCACCAGCAGGGGGCAGGCCAGTTCCCTGCCCAGCAACTGCACGCGCGTATGGCCGCCTGCCAGTGGCCGGAGCACGCGTGGCCACAGCGCCAGCCCGTCCCAGGCCTTGCGGTTGGCCGTCAGGCTGATCTCGTCGGCCGCCCCGCCTGCGAAATAGGCCCAGGCGTTGTCGTCCAGCCGAGCCCGGGCGTGGGCTTCGTGGTCCGCCAGGTTGACGATGCTGTCCGGAACGGCTTGCAGTACGGGCACGGTGCGCATGGCGGATGCTGGAAAAGAGGCGGGAGCAACCCGCAGGCCATAAAAAAGCCGGCCCTGGGGCCGGCTTGGGTTCCCAGGGGACAGCCCCTAGGGAATCACTTGACGTGCTTGCCGATCAGGCCGGCCATCTCGAACATCGAGACCTGGGGCTTGCCGAACACTTCCTTGAGCTTGGCGTCGGCGTTGATCATGCGCTTGTTGCTGGCATCCTGCAGCTTGTTGGCCTTGATGTACACCCACAGCTTGCTGATGATCTCGGTGCGGGGCAGGGGGGTGGAACCCACCACGGCAGCCAGAGCGGGGCTGGGGGTGAGGGGTTTCATGAAGGCGGCGTTGGGGGTGCGCTTCTTTGCCGGAGCTGCGGGAGCTGCGGGAGCAGCCGTTGCCTTCTTTGCAGTTGCCATGTTGCTTGTTCCTAGTAGGGAGTGGATTCTTTACCAGCGAAAAACCGTCGCTATCCACTGGCAGGCTGATGCTAATGGGAAAAAAACGCTCTTCCAAGCTGGGTGGGCAAATTTTTGCCTCGATTTGTTGCTGTGGCGCTCCTTTTTGAGGAGTTTTTGCAATCCACGGGCGATTCTCCAACCCTGCTGCGGTCGGTAGCAGGCTACCTCTGTCTCACAGCGGAACCTGTGTGGGCGCCTCGTCCCTGCGGCCACGGCCCGGCCAGGTCGCGATCAGCACGCCCAGCAGGGCGATGGCAAAGGCCAGGGTCTGCATGGCGGAAATGCGCTCGCCCAGCACGCACATGCCGACCAGGGCAGCGCTGATGGGCAGCAGTACGGTGAAGATGCCGGCCTGTGAGGCGGGCACCGAGCGCAGGCCCGTCATCCACAGCCAGACTGTCCAGACGCAGGCAGCCAGCGCATAGAACAGCAGCAGGCCCCAGGTGCTCCAGGCCACGGTGGTGAAATCGAAATGCCAGGCCAGGTACAGGCCGAATGGCGTGGACAGGGCGAAGCCCCAGAGGTTGACGATGGAGGTGATGCGCTTGGGGCCCAGCGAGGCCGTCAGCCGCTTGCCGATGACGGCATAGAACGACTCGCACAGCACGGCCCCCACCAGCAGCAGCTGGCCCAGCCAGGCCTGGCTGTCGGCGCGGTCTGCCACGGCGGCCTCGCCGGACCGCGACAGCGCATACAGGCCTATGCCGGCCACGGCCAGCGCAATCGCCAGCCAGGTGCGCGGCGCCACGCGTTCGCGCAGGAACAGCCAACTCATCAGGGCCACGGCCGCCGGAATGGCGGCCATGGTCACGCCCGCGGTCACGGCGCTGGTCATGCTCACGCCCGTGACCATGCAGATGGTGAACAGGAAGTTGCCGAACAGCGATTCCAGAAAGAGCAGGCCACGCGTTCGGCGCGACAGGGGGGCCTCGTCGGCCGGGCGCCTGAGCCAGCGCAGCATGGCCACGGCGCCGATGCCGAAGCGCAGCCAGGCCAGCAGCAGCACGGGAAAGATGGCGGCCAGGGGCTTGGACAGGGCGACATAGCTGCCGACCAGGGACATGCTCAGGGCCAGGCAGGCGTAGGCGGAAGTGCGGTGGGTGGCGTTCACGGTCGGCTCGCGAAGGGGCGGGCATCAATGCAAAGGCGCGGGCCCGCGGCGCCAGATGGTACCCGCTGGTGCTGGCCAGCCACCGGCCGGGGCTGGCTGCACAGGGATTTTCATCGAGTGAAAACCTCATTTCGCATTGTGAAAAAAGAAAATGCTGCATTGCGCCAAATTTTCTCAATACGAGAAATTGGTTTTCATATCGAGAAAAATTTATATAAGTATTTGATTTTGTTGATGAAAAATTTGGTCTTATATAAGACACAAGAGATGTGGTGCGCCGCCGCAGCGCTTAAATTTGATCCCAAGGCCGACGCAAGAAAGCCGCTTGTTTCAACCACCTCCAGGAGAGCAACATGCCCCAATCCCTGACCCAGCAACTGAGCCGTGAACAGCAGATTTCCGCCCTTGAAAAGGACTGGGCGCAAAACCCCCGCTGGAAGGGCGTCAAGCGCGGTTACAGCGCCGCCGATGTGGTGCGCCTGCGCGGCAGCCTGCAGCCCGAGTACACGCTGGCGCAGCGCGGCGCGGAAAAGCTCTGGGACAAGATCAACGGCGGCGCCAAGAAGGGCTACGTGAACTCGTTCGGCGCCATCTCGGCCGGCCAGGCCATGCAGCAGGCCAAGGCAGGTCTGGAAGCTGTCTACCTGTCGGGCTGGCAGGTCGCTGCCGATGGCAATACCAGCGAAACCATGTACCCCGATCAGTCGCTGTACGCCTATGACTCGGTGCCCACCATGGTGCGCCGCATCAACAACACCTTCAAGCGCGCCGATGAGATCCAGTGGGGCCGTGGCCTGAACCCCGGCGACAAGGAGTTCATCGACTACTTCCTGCCCATCGTGGCCGACGCGGAAGCCGGTTTCGGCGGCGTGCTCAACGCCTTCGAGCTGATGAAGAACATGATTGCCGCCGGTGCCGCCGGCGTGCACTTCGAAGACCAGCTGGCCGCCGTGAAGAAGTGCGGCCACATGGGGGGCAAGGTGCTGGTGCCCACCCAGGAAGCCTGCGAAAAGCTGATCGCCGCGCGCTTTGCCGCCGACGTGATGGGCGTGCCCACCATCGTGCTGGCCCGCACCGACGCCGAGGCCGCCAACCTGATCACCAGCGACCACGACGCCAACGACAAGCCCTTCCTGACGGGCGAGCGCACGCAGGAAGGCTTCTACCGCGTCAAGAACGGTCTGGAGCAGGCCATCAGCCGTGGCGTGGCCTATGCGCCCTATGCCGACCTGGTGTGGTGCGAAACCGGCACGCCGGACCTGGGCTTTGCCCGCGAGTTCGCGCAGGCCGTGCATGCCGCCCATCCGGGCAAGCTGCTGAGCTACAACTGCTCGCCGTCCTTCAACTGGAAGAAGAACCTGGATGACGCGACCATCGCACGCTTCCAGGACGAGCTTTCGGCTCTGGGCTACAAGTACCAGTTCATCACGCTGGCCGGCATCCACAGCAACTGGTACAACACCTTCAAGTTCGCCCACGCCTACGCCCGCGGCGAAGGCATGCGGCACTACGTTGAAATGGTGCAGGAACCCGAATTCGCGGCCCGCGAACTGGGCTACACCTTCGTCTCTCACCAGCAGGAAGTCGGCGCCGGCTACTTCGACGACGTGACCACGGTGATCCAGGGCGGCTCGTCCAGCGTCAAGGCGCTGACCGGTTCCACAGAAGAGGAGCAGTTCCACTGAAGCGCCAGCGCATGAGCTTCAGGTAGAAAATAGGGGTGAAGAAGCGTCCGGGGCCTTGTGCTTCGGGCGCTTTTTCTTTGCTGGGGTTAAAATGGCCGCAAATTTCAACTGACAAGGGCGAGAAAGGCAATGCTGGTTATGACACCGCGAACTACATCGGAGATGTACACCGGCCGCTAGCGGCTGGCGGTTCGCGCCTGCACGAGACTGACTCGACCTTCCAAAAAGCGCGGACCTGGCTCCGCGCTTTTTTGCTTTGGGCCCCGTACATCTCCCGAAGACGTTTTCCGTTATCCACGGCGCTGTGCGCCCCCCGTAGTCCATGCCATGCACGCCCCCGATGGGGCTGCGGGCAGCAGCCGCCTCGCGGCGCTTGCGCAGCGCCATGCCCCTGAGGCCGTTTCATTTCAGACAAGGAATCCCATGATCCACATAACGCTTCCCGATGGTTCGCAGCGCGAGTATCCCGGCCCGGTCACCGTGGCCGACGTGGCAGCCTCCATCGGTACCGGCCTGGCCAAGGCGGCACTGGCTGGCAAGATCGGCACCGGCGACGAGGCCAAGGTGGTGGATACCAGCTACCTGATCGACAAGGACATGCCGCTGTCCATCGTCACGGCCAAGGATGCCGATGGCCTGGACGTGATCCGCCACTCCACGGCCCACCTGCTGGCCTACGCGGTCAAGGAGCTGTTTCCCGACGCCCAGGTCACCATCGGCCCCGTGATCGAGAACGGCTTCTACTACGACTTCTCTTACAAGCGTCCCTTCACGCCCGAAGACCTGGTTGCCATCGAAAAGCGCATGGCCGAGCTGGCCGCCAAGGACGAACCCGTGGTGCGCCGCGTGCTGCCGCGCGACGAGGCCGTGGCCTACTTCAAGGGCATTGGCGAGCATTACAAGGCCGAGATCATCGCCAGCATCCCCTCCAACGAGGATGTGAGCCTGTACCGCGAGGGCAGCTTCGAGGATCTGTGCCGCGGCCCCCACGTGCCCAGCACCGGCAAGCTCAAGTTCTTCAAGCTGA
The DNA here is from genome assembly GCA_031253795.1 of Burkholderiaceae bacterium. Classification (GTDB taxonomy): domain Bacteria; phylum Pseudomonadota; class Gammaproteobacteria; order Burkholderiales; family Burkholderiaceae_C; genus Comamonas. The sequence continues at coordinate 3,760 of JAIRVR010000040.1, read as the reverse complement.
TGAAGGTGGCTGGCGCCTACTGGCGCGGCGACCACCGCAATGAGATGCTGCAACGTGTCTACGGCACGGCCTGGGCCTCCAAGGACGAGCTGCAGCAATACCTGCACATGCTGGAAGAGGCTGAAAAGCGCGACCACCGCAAGCTGGGCCGTGAACTCGACCTGTTCCACATCGACGAGCATTCGCCGGGAACGGTGTTCTGGCATCCCAAGGGCTGGGCGCTGTGGCAGGAGGTGGAGCAGTACATGCGCCGTGTGTACCGCGACAACGGCTACCAGGAAGTCAAGGGTCCGCAGATCCTGGACAAGACCCTGTGGGAGAAGACCGGCCACTGGGACAAGTACCGCGAAAACATGTTCACCACCGAATCGGAAAAGCGCGACTACGCGCTCAAGCCGATGAACTGCCCTGGCCACATCCTGATCTTCAAGCAGGGCATCAAGAGCTACCGCGACCTGCCGCTGCGCTACGGCGAGTTCGGCCAGTGCCACCGCAACGAGCCCACGGGCGGCCTGCACGGCATCATGCGCGTGCGTGGCTTCACCCAGGACGATGGCCACGTGTTCTGCACCGAGGACCAGATCCAGCCTGAAGTGCTGGCCTTCACCACCTTGCTGCAGAAGGTCTACAAGGACTTCGGCTTCTCCAACATCATCTACAAGGTCGCGACGCGCCCCGAAGCGCGCATCGGCTCCGATGAAATCTGGGACAAGGCCGAGGCCGCGCTGATCAACAGCCTGGAGGCTTCGGGCTGCGAATACGTGATCTCCCCGGGTGACGGCGCGTTCTATGGTCCCAAGATCGAGTACACGCTCAAGGATGCCATCGGCCGCCAGTGGCAGTGCGGCACCATCCAGGTTGACTTTTCCATGCCTGAGCGCCTCGATGCCGAATATGTGGGCGAGGACGGCGAACGCCATCGTCCCGTGATGCTTCACCGTGCCATCGTGGGCAGCCTGGAGCGCTTCATCGGCATTCTGATCGAGCAGCACGCCGGTGCCATGCCCACCTGGCTGGCTCCCGTGCAGGCCGCCGTGCTCAATATCACGGACGCCCAGGCCGACTATGTGCGGGAAGTGGCGCAAAAGCTGCAAAAAGCACTGCCGAATCAAGGCCTTAGGGTGGTGACTGATCTGCGCAACGAAAAGATTACGTATAAAATACGGGAGCATTCGTTGCAAAAGCTGCCTTACATCCTCGTCGCTGGCGACAAGGAGAAGGCCGCCGGAGCAGTGGCAGTGCGCGCACGGGGCAACAAGGACCTGGGGGTGATGTCGGTGGATGAGTTCGTGGAACTTATCGCCAAGGACGTGGCTGCCAAGGCCTGACAGGGCTTCTTTCGCAGGCGATGGCCGCTTGCGTGCGCTGCACGCAAGCGGCTACGCTGTCGTAGCAACTAAATCCAAGGGTGAGAACCATAGCTACTGAATTTCGTGATCGGCGCCACCGTGAAGAGCGCAAGCATCGCCTCAACCGTGAAATCATGGCGCCTGAAGTGCGTCTGTCGGGTCCTGAAAACGAGCCGCTGGGCATCGTTCCTTTGCAGGAAGCCCTGCGCATGGCCGGCGAGCTGGACGTGGACCTGGTGGAAATCGCCGCCACGGCCACGCCGCCTGTCTGCCGCCTGATGGACTATGGCAAGTTCAAGTACCTTGAACAGAAGAAGGCTGCCGAAGCCAAGGCCAAGCAGACCGTCATCGAAATCAAGGAAGTGAAGTTCCGTCCCGGTACCGATGACGGCGACTACAACATCAAGCTGCGCAACATCCGCCGTTTCCTGGCCGATGGCGACAAGTGCAAGATCACGCTGCGTTTCCGCGGCCGTGAAATCACGCACCAGCAGCTGGGCCTGAACCTGCTGAATCGTCTGCGCGACGATCTGGCCGATACCATCCAGGTGGAGCAGTTCCCCAAGCTGGAAGGCCGCCAGATGGTGATGATGATCGCTCCGGCACGCAAGAAGCCCACGGCAGGCGGCAAGCCGCAGGCCGAGGTTTCTGCTGCACCTGCGGCAGCCGATAAGGCATAATCGCGGTTTCGCCCTTTTTTGAGGGGCAAGAGAATCTGGGCTGGCGCGGCGTTCATCGCCGCATCGGCGCAGTACAGGGGACATGGCCTGCCATGTCCCCTGTTCATGCCGGCCCCAGGGCCGGCCAGAAGTGTCTCGGGGCCAGCAAGTGCGCGCAGTGTTGCGAGCCGCCTCACGAGCACAATCAACAGGAGCATTCAAATGCCCAAAATGAAGACCAAGAGCAGCGCGAAGAAGCGTTTTCGCGTTCGTCCCGGTGGTACCGTCAAGCGCGGTCAAGCCTTCAAGCGTCACATCTTGACCAAGAAGACCACGAAGAACAAGCGTCACCTGCGTGGCATTGTTAGCGTGCATGAAGGCGATATGGGCTCCATCGCAAAGATGTTGCCTGGCGCTGGTCTGTAATTCACTGACGAACAAGGAGAAAATACATGCCTCGCGTCAAACGTGGTGTCACGGCTCGTGCCCGTCATAAAAAAGTTCTGACCCTTGCCAAGGGTTTCCGCGGTCGTCGCGGCAATGTCTTCCGCGTCGCCAAGCAGGCGGTGATGAAGGCAGGCCAATACGCCTACCGTGACCGTCGTAACAAGAAGCGCGTGTTCCGCCAACTGTGGATCGCCCGTATCAACGCCGCTGCTCGCGAACTGGGTCTGACCTACAGCCAATTCGCCAACGGCCTGAAGAAGGCTGCCATCGAAATCGACCGCAAGATGCTGGCCGATATCGCGGTGCACGACAAGGCTGCCTTTGGCAGCATCGTGGAACAAGTCAAGGCCAAGCTGGCTGCTTGATTCACGATCAGTAGTTGCTGCAGATGTAGTAGCTGCTGACGCACTATCAGCAAGGGCTAGGGCTTGAAAAGGCACTAGCCCTTGTTTTTTTATCACCGGGTGTTTTTGCTGCCATGCAGGCCCCAAGCACCAGGTATTGAAATCGATAAAGAGTCGATATGAACGAGTTGGATTCTCTGGTCGAGAGCGCGCAGCAGCTGTTTGCGCAGGCCGCCACCCCTGCCGATCTGGAAAACGCCAAGGCGCAGTTTCTGGGCAAATCGGGCAAGATGACCGAGCTCATGAAGGGCATGGCCCAGCTTTCCGTCGAAGAGAAGAAGTCGCGCGGCGCCGCCATCAACGTGGCCAAGCAGGCCATTGAGGCCGCCCTGACTGCCCGCCGCAAAGCCCTGGCCGACGCCGAGCTCGAAGCCCACCTGAAGGCCGAAGTGCTGGATGTCAGCCTCCCTGGCCGCCGCCGCGGTGCCGGTGGTTTGCACCCCGTGTCGCTGACGCTGGAGCGCATCGAGGGCATTTTTGGCTCCATGGGTTTTGATGTGGCCCAGGGCCCCGAGATCGAGTCCGACTGGTTCAACTTCACAGCGCTGAACACGCCGGAAGACCACCCCGCGCGCTCCATGCACGACACCTTCTATGTAGAAGGCGGCACCGCAACCGCGCCCAATCTGCTGCGCACGCACACCAGCCCCATGCAGGTGCGCCACGCCGTGCAGCATGTGAAGAAATACCGCAATCAGCTCGATGCCGGCCAGTCCATGCCCGAGATCCGCGTGATTGCCCCGGGCCGCACCTACCGTGTGGACTCGGACGCTACCCACTCGCCCATGTTCCACCAGTGCGAAGGCCTGTGGATTGGCGAGAACATCAGCTTCAAGGACTTGAAGGTGGTCTTCTCCGACTTCTGCAAGACCTTCTTCGAGCAGGATGACCTGGTGCTGCG
>JAIRVR010000029.1 GCA_031253795.1 Burkholderiaceae bacterium | reverse complement strand
CCCCTGTTCCCCACCCAGCAGCTGCGCCTGGAGCGCGAGATCAAGGGCGAGGAGAACATCACCGGCCGCATCATCGACATCATCGCCCCCATCGGCCGCGGCCAGCGCGCGCTGATCGTGGCACCGCCCAAGAGCGGCAAGACCATGATGATGCAAAGCATTGCCCACGCCATCACGGCCAACCACCCCGACGTGCACCTCATGGTGCTGCTGGTGGACGAGCGCCCCGAGGAAGTGACGGAAATGCAGCGCTCGGTGCGCGGCGAAATCATTGCATCCACCTTCGACGAGCCCGCCACGCGCCACGTGCACGTGGCTGAAATGGTGATCGAACGCGCCAAGCGCCTGGTCGAACTCAAGAAGGACGTGGTCATCCTGCTGGACTCGATCACGCGCCTGGCCCGCGCCTACAACAACGTCGTGCCCTCGTCGGGCAAGGTGCTGTCGGGCGGCGTGGACTCCAACGCCCTGCAGCGTCCCAAGCGCTTCTTCGGCGCGGCTCGCAACGTCGAGGAAGGCGGCTCGCTGACCATCATCGCCACGGCCCTGGTGGACACCGGCAGCCGCATGGACGAAGTGATCTTCGAAGAGTTCAAGGGCACGGGCAATAGCGAACTGCACCTGAACCGCCGCCTCTACGAAAAGCGCGTCTTCCCAGCCATCGAGCTCAACAAGAGCGGCACGCGCCGCGAAGAGTTGCTGCTGGCACCCGAGATCCTGCAAAAGACCCGCATCCTGCGCCAGTTCATGTACAACATGGACGAAATCGAGGCCATGGAACTGATGATCAAGAACATGAAGGCCACCAAGACCAATGTGGACTTCTTCGACATGATGCGCCGCGGCGGCTGACCGGCAACCCGCGCATTCTGCAGCCATGCCCTGCGACGGAACCTCCGCCGCAGGGCATGCTGCTTTTCAGGAGCTGCACTCCAGCGATCACGGTGCGGCCCAGGCCGCCTCGGACGAGCCCAGGGCACAGGCAGGCCGCTCCCAGACCATGGGCACCCCCTCCACATCCAGGGGCGGCCGCAGGCGCAGCGCTGCCCCCCAGCCCGTGTTCTCGATCGTTTCGGCAAGGTCGGACCGACCCGCCGCCGCCATCGCCTCTGCATGGGGCATACCCACACCTTCCCGGGTCAGCAGCCAGGCCGTGCGAGCCAGCGAAGCACGCACCGTACTCCCGCCCAGGCCATGCGCACGCCGCAGCAAGGCCATGACCACGGCGGCTGCAAGCAGATAGCCCGTGCCATGGTCGATGGCCTGCAGCGGCAGCGGCACGGGTTGATCGCGTCCCAGGCTCCGCATACCCGCATCGGCAATGCCGACGCTCATCTGGACCAGGCTGTCAAAGCCGCGGCGCTGCCGCCAGGGACCGCTCCACCCATAGGCATTGAGCGACACATCGATCAGGCCCGGGTTCACGCCGCGCCGCCAGGCCGCGCCCAGACCCAGGTCATCCAGTGCGCCATCGCGCAGGCCATGGACCAGCACATCGGCACGGGCCAGCAACCCCTCGAAAATGCCGCGATCATGTGCACACGCCAGATCGAGGCGGGCGCAGCGCTTGCCCAGGGTGACATCGGGCGCCAGGCCAGGCTCCTCCCAGCCTGGCGGGTCTATGCGCAGGACTTCGGCGCCATAGGCGGCCAGCCATCGCGTGGCCACAGGCCCGGCAAGAATGCGCGTCAGATCGAGGACGCGCAGCCCCTGCAGAGGGCGCCGCGCCGCCGCCTGCCACCGCGCCGGGGCGCCATGGGGATGCGCCTGCCAATGCAGCAAGGGCTCGGCCTGCACCGCCCGCCCCTGGGGATGATCCCCCCAATCGGCCAGGCTCTGCATGACCGCCGCGCAGCCACCGTGGGCGACCACATCGGCCTCCAGCGTCTGCGCATCCCGGCGCGACACGGCAGCGGCCACGGCATCGCGGTCGGCAGGCACGTCCAGCACGGCCAGGGCCGCAGCCCGGTGATGGGGCGCATTCGTATGCAGGCGTATCCAGCCATCGGCCGCGCGGTAGTCGCCCGCGACGGCATCCCAGGAAGGCGGCAGCGCCCAGCCCTGGGGCTGGAGGCTGGAGCCGAACCACAGCGAGGCCAGGCGCCGGTCCACCACCACGGGCGGCGCCACGCCCCGTACCACGCCCATCAGTTCGGACAGCGCCAGTCCGGCCACACCCAGGCTGGCAGCCGCCAGGTCAGAGACCGGAAATACCGAAAACAAGGAGTCATGGCCCTGCATGCGCAGGCGATGCAGCGCTTCGGGCGAGCCGCCGAGGGCAGACCAGATGGATGCGCTCTGGCGCTCGAAAGTGGAAGGGAAAGAGGACATGGAGGACTCCGGCACGTCAGGAACGAGGGTTTGCAGAATAGGCGCCTGCCTATCAATGTCAATATTGATCAACAAAATCAACATATTTAAGATGGCGCCATGTCTGCCTATCTGACTTCGGCCGAAGCCACGGCCCTGCTCGGCATCAGCCGGGCCACGCTGTATGCCTATGTGAGCCGCGGTCTGCTGCAGGCCCATGCGGCCGAGCACCCGCGCGAAAGCCGCTATCTGCGCGAGCAAGTCGAGCAACTGGCACACCAGCGCAGCCAGGGCCGCAAACCGCGTGACGTCGCCCAGGCCACCCTCAACTGGGGCCTGCCCGTGCTCGAATCCTCCATCACCCTGATCGAGAACGGCCGCCTGTACTACCGTGGCGAGGATGCCGTGGACTGGGCGCGCACGCGCACGCTGGAAGACACGGCCGCCCTGCTCTGGCAATGCAGTGCCGGTGCTGCATTCACGCCACAGCCTCCCGGCTCGGCACCGCTGCTGCCGGCCCTGCAAAGGCAGATGGCAGACCACCGCTGCGAGGAAAGCCTTCTGCCTCTTTTCACGGTGGCCAGCGACGACGCCTCCACGGCAGCCTGGCAGCAGTCGCCCGACCGACTGGCCACGGGCTGCGCCGCCCTGGTACGCCTGCTGGCAGCCTGCCTGCTGGGCATGCCGCCCGACGCGGCCCCTCTCCACCTGCAATGCGCCCGGGCCTGGGGACTGGACAACCAGGGCGCCGAACTGGTCCGCATGGCCCTGGTGCTGTGCGCCGACCATGAACTCAACGCCTCGGGCTTTACGGCGCGCTGCGTGGCCTCCACGGGTGCCAGCCTGCGCGCGGCCGTCATCGGCGGGCTGGCTGCCCTGTCGGGCGCGCAGCATGGGGGAGCCACGGCCCGGGTCGAGGCCCTGTGGGATGAGCTGGGTGCCAACGGGTCCGGTGACCGCCTGCGCCAGCGCCTGGCACGCGGCGAAGCCCTTCCGGGCTTCGGCCACCATCTCTACCCCCATGGCGATGTGCGCGCCACTCTCCTGCTGGAGCATGTGCTGCCCCTGCATCCGGACTGGGCCGCGCTGGTGGAGCAGGCCATGGAACTGACCGGCCAGGCCCCTTCGGTGGATTTCGCACTGGTGGCCCTGCGGCGCCACTTGGGCCTGCCCGCAGGCAGCGCGTTCGGCCTGTTCGCGCTGGGCCGCTGCACCGGCTGGCTGGCCCAGGCCCTGGAACAGCGGGCCACGGGGCACATCATCCGCCCGCGTGCAGCCTATACCGGACCCCGGCCGCAGCCGGCTGGCGCAAAGCCGAGGTCTATGCGATAATGCAGGGCTTTTTCTTTGCGGAAAGTACGCCTGATTTGAACCGCTACAAGGGTTGCAGCGGGTCAGGCACGGCTACCGCACTTGCATCAGAAGGAAAGATCATGAAAGAAGGCATCCACCCCAACTACCGCGAAGTTCTGTTCGTGGACCTGTCCAACGGCTTCAAGTT
>JAIRVR010000028.1 GCA_031253795.1 Burkholderiaceae bacterium | reverse complement strand
TCCTTCATGGAGATGGAGTTGACGATGCCCTTGCCCTGCAGGCAGCGCAGGCCGGCCTCGATGACCTCCCACTTGGAGCTGTCCACCATGACCGGCACCTTGGCGATGTCGGGCTCGGAAGCGATGAGATTGAGAAAGCGCACCATGGCGGCCTTGCTGTCCAGCATGGCCTCGTCCATGTTGACGTCGATGACCTGGGCGCCGTTTTCCACCTGCTGGCGGGCCACGGACAGTGCCTCCTCGTACTGCTCGTTGAGGATCATGCGCGCAAAGGCCTTGGAGCCCGTGACATTGGTGCGCTCGCCCACGTTGACGAACAGCGTGCCCTCGCCGATGGAGACGGGCTCCAGGCCCGACAGACGCATGGGAGGGGGAGTGAAAGAGGACGACATAGCGCTCACCTGCAAAAACGGCATGGCAACAGGTGAGCGTCGTTGACACCGTGGGCGCGGAACGGATATGCCGGATCCTGCGCCTGGCCCAAGCCTGACACGGCATGCCATCCCTGTGCGGATGGGCTGCTGCCGTGCTGCAACGCTCCTCGGACCAAAGTCCGCGATTTTAAGGCGGCTGGCGACAGCCTGCAGCCCCGGCGCCATGCCCTGGCACGGGGCAGGCCTGCACCATGCATGCTGCATTGCACCATTTCGTGGCAGCGCCACGCCGCCGAACGCAGCCAGATGGGCGATCGCCGGCTGCGGGTCGCCCATTTTTCCCTAACCCGGCTTGAGGAAGTTGCTCCTCTTTTTGAATCTGGCATGCAATTCGCTAACTGCTGGGCATGCGGTCTGACCAGTCAGGCCGAGACCTTCCACCCGCAGACGCACCATGCAAAGCATTCCGGCCTCGATCGCCCAGACCCTGCAGCAGCACATCCTGAGCGGCCACTATCCCGGCGGCAGCCAGTTGCCGCCGCAGCGCGAACTGGCCCAGCAGCTGGGCATCAGCCGGGCATCGCTGCGCGAGGCGCTGTCCATGCTGGAGACCCTGGGCCTGGTGGACATACAGCCGGGCAAGGGCGTGCGCATCAACGGGCCGCGCAGCGGTGGTGCACGCATGCAGCGCGCCTACGCCACCCCGGCGCTGGGCACGCTGTCGCCGCGCCAGCTGATCGAACTGCGCCTGGTCCTGGAGCCGGGCTGGACGGCGCTGACCGCCGCCCGCGCCGATGCCAGCGGCCAGCGCCAGCTGCAGTGGACCCAGTCCCAGCTGGCCCACGCCCTGGCCCGCAACGACCTGCTGGCGGCCGCCGAGGCCGACCTGCAATTTCACCTGCTGCTGGCCCAGCTGTCGGGCAACCCGGGCCTGGTGGCCATGGCGCGCCAGCTGGAGCACGCCATAGGCCACAGCCTGCGCCTGCCCTTTGCCTGGACCGGTGCCGACGACCAGCCCGCCCGCGAACACGAGGCCATCGTGCAGGCCGTCTGCGCCGGCGACGTGCCGGCCGCGGCCCGGGCCATGCGCGCCCACCTGCTATCGGCCGCCAGACGCAGCGGCATCGACCTCGACGCTCCCGTGCCCGAAGTGGCCGCGGCGCCCTCAGACCCGGTTTCCTTTCGCCTCACCCCCCCTCCCGAAGGAGCTTTCACATGACTTGCGCTTCCACCTTCCGCCGCGCCTTGCTGCGCACCACCCTGGCCGCCGTGACCCTGGCTGCCGCCGGCCTGGGCACGGCCGCCCATGCCGACCAGCTGGCCAACATCCAGAAGACCGGCGTGCTGCGCGTGGCCATCCCCCAGGACTTTCCTCCCTTCGGCTCCCTGGGCACCGACCTGAAGCTGCAGGGCTATGACATCGACATGGCCGCCCTGGTGGCACAGGAGCTGGGCGTGAAGGTGGAACTGGTGCCCGTGACCAGCACCAACCGCATCCCCTTCCTGACCACGGGCAAGGCCGACATCGTCATCTCCAGCCTGGGCAAGAACGCCGAGCGCGCCAAGGTGATCGACTTCACACAGGCCTATGCCCCCTTTCCCAAGAGCGTCTACGGCCCCAAGGACGTGAGCATCAAGAGCCCCGCCGACCTGGCCGGCAAGACCGTGGGCGTGACCCGTGGCTCCACCGAGGACCTGGCCCTGACCAAGGTGGCGCCGGCCTCGGCCACCATCAAGCGCTACGAAGACAACAACGCCACGGCGCAAAGCTATCTGACGGGCCAGGTCCAGCTGGTGACGCTGGGCAACATCGTGGCCAATGCCGTCAACGAGCGCACCAAGCTGCGCCAGCTGGACGTGAAGTTTCCCGTCGAGGACACGCCCTGCTACATCGGCGTGGCCAAGGGCGAGGATGCCCTGCTGCACAAGGTGGACGCCATCATCGCCAAGCTCAAGACCGACGGCCGGCTGAACGGCCTGTCCCAGCGCTGGATGAAGATGCCCCTGCCCGCCACCCTGTGACCGCCACGCGGGCTGCCACGGGCGGCCCGCCGGTCCTCTCTTTCCCGGGAATCCCTCCATGGCCTATCAATTCGACTTCGGCGCCGTGTTCGACTACAGCGGCATGCTGGCCCAGGGCGCCGGCTTCACGCTGGCACTGACCGCCGCGGGCGCCCTGCTCGGCGGCGCCATCGGCGTGGCCGGCGGCGCCGTCCGCGCCTGGCGCATCGCACCGCTGCACTGGCTGTTCAAGGTGTACGTGGAGGGCATACGCAACACTCCCTTCCTGGTACAGCTGATGTTCGTTTTCTTCGGCCTGCCTTCGCTGGGCGTGCAGATCAACGAATGGCAGGCCTGCCTGCTGACCACGGTGATCAACCTGGGGGCCTACATCACCGAGATCGTGCGCGCCGGCATCCAGGAGACGCCGCGCGGCCAGCTCGAGGCCGCCAGCGCGCTGGGCATGGGCCGTTGGGCCGCCTTCCGCCACGTGGTACTGCGCCCGGCCCTGCAAAAGGTCTGGCCCGCGCTGAGCAGCCAGATCGTGATCGTGATGCTGGGCACCTCGGTGGTTTCGCAGATCGCCGCCCAGGACCTGACCTTTGCCGCCAACTTCATCCAGTCGCGCAACTTCCGCGCCTTCGAAACCTACCTGGTGGTGACCGCCCTGTACTTCGTGCTGGCGCTGGCGCTGCGCCAGCTGCTGGCCTGGGTCGGCCAGCGCTTCGTGGTCGGCCGCCGCGTACCGCGCGTGCCCCGCGTGGCCACCACCGCCCCCGCCCCTGCCGGAGACGCCGCATGATCGCCGACATTCCGCTGTGGCCCATTCTGGCCAAGCTGGCCGAGGGCCTGCTGGCCACGCTGGCCCTGTCCCTGCTGGCCTTCGTGCTGGGCGGCGCCACCGGCCTGCTGGTGCTGTTCGCCCGCGTGGGCCGCAGCCTGAACCTGCGACGCCTGGCCAAGGCCTATATCCAGACCTTCCAGAACACACCTCTGCTGATGCAGATGTTCATCGTGTTCTTCGGCGCCTCCATGGCCGGCCTCGACATCTCGCCCTGGACCGCGGCCGCCATCGGACTGACGCTGTACACCAGCGCCTACCTGGCCGAAGTCTGGCGCGGCTGCGTGGAAGCGATCCCGCGCGGCCAGTGGGAGGCCTCCTCCAGCCTCGCCATGGGCTACTTCCAGCAGATGCGCCATGTGGTCCTGCCACAGGCCCTGCGCCTGTCGATAGCACCCACGGTCGGCTTTTCGGTGCAGATCGTCAAGGGCACGGCCGTGGCCTCGATCATCGGCTTCACCGAGCTGACCAAGCTCGGCTCCATGCTGGCCAACGCCACCTTCCAGCCCTTCCTCATCTACGGCCTGGTCGCCGCCGGCTACTTCCTGCTGTGCTGGCCCCTGTCCCTCTACGCTTCCCACCTGGAGAAAAAGCTCTATGCCGCTCGTTGATGTCCGCGCCGTACACAAGCATTACGGCAACAACCATGTGCTCAAGGGCGTGGACCTGAGCGTCGAAAGCGGCCAGGTGGTCGCCATCATCGGCCGCAGCGGTTCGGGCAAGAGCACGCTGCTGCGCTCGATCAACGGGCTGGAGTCCATACAGTCGGGCCAGATCGTGGTCGACGACGCCGTGCTCAAGGGCGCGGAGGGCGCCACCCCCTCGCCGGCCCAGCTGCGCGCCCTGCGCCTGAACGTGGGCATGGTGTTCCAGCAGTTCAACCTGTTTCCCCACCTGACTGCGGGCGAGAACGTGGCCTTGTCGCCCGTGGTGGTCAAGGGCCTGACGAAGTCCGAGGCCGCGGCCCTGGCGCGCCAGATGCTGGCCAAGGTCGGCCTGGGCGACAAGTACGACAGCTATCCCGATCAGCTCAGCGGCGGCCAGCAGCAGCGCGTGGCCATTGCCCGCGCCCTGGCCATGCAGCCCAAGGTGCTGCTGTGCGACGAGATCACCTCGGCCCTGGACCCGGAGCTGGTCAACGAAGTGCTGGCCGTGGTCAAGCAGCTGGCCGCCGAGGGCATGACGCTGATCATGGTCACGCACGAGATGCGCTTTGCGCGCGACGTGGGCGACCAGCTGGTGTTCATGCACCAGGGCCTGATCCACGAAAGCGGCCCCGCCAAGCAGCTCTTCGCCCAGCCGCGGACGCCGGAGCTGGCAGGCTTCATCGGCGCGGTGCACTGAGCATGGTGGAGGTTCTTGCCACGGACACGACCATCACGAGGCTGGTCGCACGACCGCTGACCGCCGAGGCCTTCGCGCCCTTCGGCCAGGTGATCGAGCACGCGCCCGGCGGCCGGCGCCTGGCCATCAACGACGGCAGCTGCGTGCGCCACCACGACCTGGCGCGGCCGCAGGCCAGCGCGCCGGGCGCCATCAGCCTGAGCCTGTTCGAAGCCTCGGCCACGCCCCTGCCCGCCGCGCTGCGCCTGGTGGAGCGCCACCGCCTGGGCAGCCAGGCCTTCGCGCCCTTCGGCGCCGCCCTGGCCATGCTGCTGGTGGTGGCGGACGCCGCGCTGGCGCCCGGGGACATCCGGCCCGAGCACCTGCAGGCCTTTGTCACCAGCGGCCAGCAGGGCGTGCAGCTGCACCCCGGCGTCTGGCACCACCCGCTGCTGTCGCTGCAGTCCGGCACCTGGCTGGTGGCCGACCGCGTGGCCGATCAGGTGGACTGCGATGTGGTGAGCCTGGCCCGCTGGCAGCTGCACTGCGCGCCCTGACAGGCCGCGCCGGCAAGGCACAAGGCCCCGGCCTGCCGCGACTGCGCCATCCAAGGCGCCGCGCGCCACCCACGCCCCATGCAACTGGCGCAACCCAAGGCCAGGGCCGCCGAGCAAGGGCCGCCCCGCCGCGAAGGCTGCGTCCCCCTTCCTGGGGGAAGCGGCGCAGCCGCTCGGGGGGATTCCAATTCAATGGCTGATCATCCAGGGCCGCTTGGACGGAAAGGCCTTGGCGCCATTGGGCGCCGTGACCGTGGCACCGCGCTTGCCGCCACCGGTGGAGCAGCATCCGCAGCCCGAGGGATGGCGCAGCCGCCCATAGCTTCCCTCGGCCACATCCCGCGAGCGCCTGGGCTCGTGGCGCGCGCGCTCGTTGGTGTCGTGGGCACGGCGCTGCTCCGGGCTGGTGCAGGCCAGGCGTGGCGCGCTGACGAAGACCCGCGGCGAGGCCGCATCGCAATAGGGGCAGGGCGCAGGCTCGTTGCGCTGCGCCAGGCTGCGCAGCGCATCGAAGCCGCCGCAGTCGGCGCAGTGGTAGTCGTAGGTGGGCATGGGCGGCCTCGCGCTTACTTGTCGGGAGCGACGGGCAGGTCCACGCCGCCGGTGATGATCTTCCGGGGCCCTTCGGCCGTGGGATTGATGTCGAAGTCGAAGATCTCCGTGGGCAGCCACAGCGTGGCGCAGGCATTGGGCACGTCCACCACGCCGCTGATGTGGCCCTGCACGGGTGCCGTGCCCAGCAGCGAATAGGCCTGGGCGCCGCTGTAGCCGAACTTCTTGAGGTATTCGATGGCGTTCAGGCAGGCCTGGCGGTAGGCCACGGTCACGTCCAGGTAGTGCTGCTTGCCCTTTTCATCCACCGAGATGCCTTCGAAGATCAGGTAGTCCTTGTAGTTGGGCGTGATGGGGCTGGGCTTGAAGATGGGGTTCTTGATGCCGTACTTGGCCATGCCGCCCTTGATGAGCGACACCTTCATGTGCACCCAGCCGGCCATCTCGATGGCGCCGCAGAAGGTGATTTCGCCATCGCCCTGGCTGAAATGCAGGTCGCCCACGCTCAGGCCCGCACCGTCCACGTAGACCGGGAAGAACACGCGCGAGCCGCGCGACAGGTCCTTGATGTCGCAGTTGCCGCCATGCTCGCGCGGGGGGACGGTGCGCGCGCCTTCGGCCGCGGCCTTGGCGCGGGCCTCACCCTGCATCTGGCCCATGTGGGCGGTGTCGGCCTTGGGCGGATTGGCCAGGCCGGGGATGCGGTCGGGGTCGGTGGCGATCAGGCCGGTCTCGCGCTCATTCCAGGTGGCCAGCATCTTGGGATCGGGCAGGCAGCCGATCAGGCCCGGGTGGATGAGGCCGGCGAAGTTGACGCCGGGGATGTGGCGGCTCTTGGTGAACATGCCGTGGAAGTCCCAGATGGACTTCTGGGCCAGCGGAAAGTGCTCGTCGAGGAAGCCGCCGCCGTTCTGCTTGGAGAAAAAGCCGTTGAAGCCCCAGAGGCTGTCATCGCGCGCGCCGATGTCCAGCAGGTCCACGACCAGCAGGTCGCCGGGTTCGGCGCCCTTGACGCCCACGGGGCCGGACAGGAAGTGGACGGTGGACAGATCCACATCGCGCACGTCCTCGGCGCTGTCGTCGTTCTTGATGGCGCCGCCGGTCCAGTCATAGGTCTCCAGCTTGAACTCCGCGCCCGGCTCCACCCAGACCGCCATGGGGATGTCGGGATGCCAGCGGTTGTGCACCTGCGGGTTGTCGTAGGGGGAC
>JAIRVR010000060.1 GCA_031253795.1 Burkholderiaceae bacterium | reverse complement strand
TCGGGCGTGCTCTTGCCCAGCATGGGCGTTTCGATGTCGATGAAGCCTTCCTTGTCCAGGAAGTTGCGCACCTGGATGGCCGTGCGGTAGCGCAGCATCATGTTGCGCTGCATGTAGGGACGGCGCAGGTCCAGCACGCGGTGGGTCAGGCGAACGGTCTCGGACAGGTTGTCGTCGTCCAGCTGGAAGGGGGGCGTGACCGAGGCGTTGAGCACGGTCAGCTCATGGCACAGCACTTCGATCTGACCGCTCTTGAGCTTGTCGTTGGTCGTGCCTTCGGGGCGCGCGCGCACCAGGCCCTTGACCTGCACGCAGTATTCGTTGCGCAGGCCTTCGGCGGTCTTGAACATCTCGGCACGGTCGGGGTCGCAGACCACCTGCACATAGCCTTCACGGTCGCGCAGGTCGATGAAGATCACGCCGCCATGGTCGCGGCGACGATTCACCCAGCCGCACAGGGTAACGGTTTCGCCCATCAGGGCTTCGGTCACGAGACCGCAGTAGTGGGAGCGCATGGCCATGATGAAGTGCTTCCTGCGCCCCTGGAGGGCGCGACAGTTTGTTATTTGGATTCCGCGGGCGCAGTGAGATCGGGAGGAGTCACCACACCCATCGAAACAATGTACTTGAGCGCGGCGTCCACGCTCATTTCCAGCTCGATGCAGTCGCTCTTGCGAACAATGACGAAATAGCCGCCCGTGGGATTGGGCGTGGTCGGCACGAACACGCTCAGGTATTCGTCGCGCAGATAGGCCGCGACCTCGCCGCTCGGCGAGCCGGTGACGAAGGCCACGGTCCAGACGCCTTCACGTGGCCACTGGACCAGGACCGCCGTGCGAAAGGCATTGCCGCTGTCCGAGAACACGGTGTCCGAGACCTGCTTGACGCTCGAGTAGATGGAGCGCACCACGGGAATGCGGCTGACCACGGCATCGCCCCAGGACACCAGCTTGCGGCCGATGAAGTTGCTGGCCGCCGCACCGACCACCAGCAGGATGAGCAGCGTCAGCAGCACGCCGAAGCCGGGAATGTGAAAGCCCAGCAGTCGGTCGGGGTGCCAGGCCTCGGGCAGGATGGTCAGCGTCTGGTCCAGCGTGCCGATGATCCAGTTGAGCACGCCCAACGTGATCACCAGCGGAACAATCACCAGAAGGCCGGCGAACAGCCATTTGCGCAATGCGGACATGGAAGATGCTGGCCTTGATCAGTCGGCCGCAGCGGGAGCAGGCGCGGGAGCCGGTGCTGCGGCGGAAGCGGGCGCATCGGCCGCGGCGGGTGCCGCTGCACTCTTGCCGCCGCCGTTCTTGAAGTCGGTCGCATACCAGCCCGAACCCTTGAGCTGAAAGCCCGCCGCCGTCAGCTGCTTGGAAAAGGCCTCGGCCCCGCAGGCCGGGCAGGTCGTCAGCGGGGCATCCGAGATCTTCCGCAGCACGTCCTTGGCATGACCGCAGGAGCCACACTTGTACGCATAAATAGGCATGGCGCTAATTCAAAGGGAGGTACAAAAACCTTCAATTATAGGCGCCCCGCCTCTTTTTGCTGCGCTGCAATGGCCATACCGCCACAGGCAGCGGCTCCCCGGCGTTGGCGCCGTGCGTTCCCTCACGCCCCGCTGGCCTCGAAGGCCGCAATGTCCTCGCGCCGGTTGGCCAGCCACTGCGGCGCCAGCGACCCGGCGACCATGCCCGTGACGGCTGCCAGCAGCCCGGCCAGCTGCTGCGGAAAGGCCTGGTGCAGCGCAGGTGTGGCCATGAAGACCACCCACACGCCTATGCCCAGCAGCACGGCGCAGATGGCCCCCTGCGTGGTCGCGCGCTTCCAGTACAGGCCGAAGACCAGGGGCACGAAGGCCCCGACCAGGGGCACCTGGTAGGCGCTGGACACCAGCTCGTAAATGGGCGTTCCTTCCATCTTGATGGAGTAGGCCAGCACGCAGACGCTGAAGACCAGCACGCTGATGCGCATGGCCAGCAGCATCTCGCGGTCGCTGGCCTGGGTGCGGAACTGGCGCCAGATGTTCTCGGTGAAGGTCACGCTGGGCGCCAGCAGCGTGGCCGAGGCGCAGGACTTGATGGCCGACAGCAGCGCGCCGAAGAACAGCACCTGCATGACGAAGGGCATCTTGTCCATCACCAGCGTCGGCAGCACCTTCTGCGGATCGTCCTGCAGCAGCGCCGCCGCCTCCTGGGGCATGATGATCAGCGCGCTGGCCACCAGGAACATGGGCACGAAGGCGAAGAAGATATAGGCCGTGCCGCCGATGACCGTGCCGCGCGTGGCGGCCTTTTCGCTGTTGGCCGACATCACGCGCTGGAACACGTCCTGCTGGGGAATGGAGCCCAGCATCATGGTGATGGCCGCGCCGAAGAAGAACAGGATTTCGTGCCAGCTGGGCTCGGGCCAGAACTTGAACAGGTCGCGGCTGGACGCCAGGTCGATGACCTTGCCCGCGCCACCGGCCATGTCGCCCGCGAACCAGGCCAGCACGACCAGGCCGACGACCAGGATGATCATCTGCAGGAAATCCGTCACCGCCACCGACCACATGCCACCGAACAGCGTGTAGGCCAGGATGGACACCACACCGATGGCCATGCCCACGGGAATGCTGACGGTACCGCCCGAAAGCAGGTTGAACACCAGACCCAGGGCCGTGACCTGGGCCGAGACCCAGCCCAGGTAGCTGAGCATGATGATCAGCGAGCAGATGATCTCGATGGAGCGGCCGTAGCGCTGGCGGTAGTAGTCGCTGATGGTCAGCAGCGTCATGCGGTAAAGCTTGCCCGCGAAGAACAGGCCCACCAGGATCAGGCACATGCCGGCGCCGAACGGGTCCTCGACCACGCCGCGCAGCCCGCCTTCTATGAATTTGGCCGGAACGCCCAGCACGATCTCCGACCCGAACCACGTGGCGAACGTGGTGGTGATGATCATGTACATGGGCAGATGGCGTCCGGCGATCGC
Organism: Burkholderiaceae bacterium; assembly: GCA_031253795.1. GTDB lineage: Bacteria > Pseudomonadota > Gammaproteobacteria > Burkholderiales > Burkholderiaceae_C > Comamonas. The sequence goes on along the minus strand of JAIRVR010000060.1, from coordinate 28,759 downwards.
GAAATCGGCCGTGTTCTTGACCCGCTTGGCCGCCCACAGGCCTATGCCTATGGTCACGAGCAGGTAGGCAATCACCATGGTCAGCAACACGCTGGCTCTCCTGTGTTCAAACGTGGGGAGGGGGGATTATCAGTAAAAGCGCAGGCGAACCACCAGTTGCAGGACCACGACGGCAATCACGAACCCGATGCCGGCGCTCACGATGGCCTGCAACAGGCGGTTGGTCAGCTTTTGCTGCTGCAGCAGCTCCCTGAGCAGCTCGTCCTGCTCGCCCGAGGGGCGCTTGAGCCGCTGGTGGATCAGGCGCGGCAGCTCCGGGATGAGCTTGGCATAGCGTGGCGCCTCGGCCTGCAGCTCGCGCCACAGGCGTTGCGGCCCCATCTGGTCCAGCATCCACTTTTCGAGGAATGGCTTGGCCGTGCTCCACAGGTCGAGATGGGGGTCGAGCTGGCGGCCCAGGCCCTCGATATTGAGCAGCGTTTTCTGCAGCAGTACCAGCTGGGGCTGGATTTCGACATGGAATCGGCGCGAGGTCTGGAACAGGCGCATCAGCACCATGCCCAGCGAAATCTCGGCCAGCGGCCGGTCGAAATAGGGTTCGCAGACGGCGCGAATGGCCGCCTCCAGCTCATCCACGCGCGTGCTGGGCGGCACCCAGCCGCTCTCGATATGCAGCTCGGCCACGCGCTTGTAGTCGCGGCGGAAGAAGGCTGTGAAGTTCTGGGCCAGGTATTCCTTGTCGTACTCGGTCAGCGTTCCCACGATGCCGAAGTCCAGCGAAATGTAGCGGCCGAAGGTCTCGGGCTCCAGGCTGACCATGATGTTGCCCGGGTGCATGTCGGCATGGAAGAAGCCGTCGCGGAACACCTGGGTGAAGAAAATGGTCACGCCGTCGCGCGCCAGCTTCGGTATGTCCACGCCCGCCTCGCGCAAGCGCTCGACCTGGCTGATGGGCACGCCCGTCATGCGCTGCATGACCATCACGTCGGTACGGCAGAAATCCCAGAACACCTCGGGGATCAGCACCAGGTCCAGGCCCTCCATGTTGCGGCGCAGCTGCGCGGCATTGGAGGCTTCCCGGATCAGGTCCAGTTCGTCGTGCAGGTAGTTGTCGAACTCGGCCACCACCTGACGCGGCTTGAGGCGCTTGCCGTCCGCCGACAGGCGCTCGACCCAGCGCGCCATCATGTGCATCAGCGCCAGATCCTTGTCTATCACGGCCTTCATGCCGGGTCGCAATACCTTGACGGCCGCATTACGCTCCACGCCGTCGCGGTCGCGGATCACGGCGAAATGCACCTGGGCAATGGAGGCGCTGGCCACGGGCTCACGCTCGAAGCTCACGAAGACCTGGTCCAGCGGCTTGCGGAAGGCCTTTTCGATGGTGTCCACCGCGATCTGCGAATCGAAGGGTGGCACGCGGTCCTGCAGGCGGGCCAGTTCCTCGGCCACATCGGGCGGCATGAGGTCGCTGCGCGTGGACAGCACCTGGCCGAACTTCACGAAGATGGGACCCAGCTCCTCGAGCGCCTCGCGCAGGCGCTGGCCACGCGGCTTGTCCAGCCGCCGCCCCAGGGTGAGGATGGTGCGCGCACGGCGCATCCAGGGATGCTCGAAGCTGGACAGCACCAGCTCGTCAAGGCCATAGCGAAACACCACCCAGACGATGGCCAGCCCCCGCAGAAAACGGGTCATGGCTTGTCGTTCTCGAAACCGGGCAGGGCCACCAGGGGCGCATTGCCCGCCGCAGGTGCCGCGGCAGGAGCATCGGAGACCGGAGGCTCGGCGGCCGGCTTGCCCCCCATGCGTGCGCCCACGAACTGGCGCAGGGCCTGGGCCGCGCTGCGTGCCACCCTGGCCACGGTATGGGCCGGCGCGTCGCCGATGAGGCGGGCCAGGTCTTCCTCCACATCCCATTCGACATGGTCGACCAGCCAGTTGATGTCGGCGGCCAGTTGCACGTCGCCCTCGATGCGTATGGAGGGCTTGTCACCACGCAGGGCCACCTGGGCCAGGGCCAGCGGCGAGGTTTCGGTGATCTCGAGCAGCAGATCGGGCTGGGCGTCCTCGGGGGCCACGTTGAACAGGCCGGCGGGCGTGACTTGCAAGGCGACCGAGTAGCTGCGCCACTGCACGCGCGCCACGCGGCCCTTCTGGCGTACCAGGCGCTCCGTGGCCTCCTTTTCCTGCATCAGCACATGGTTGAGGAACAGCACGAGACGCTGGTGCACCTCGCTGACCAGCCATTGCGGCGGTTGCGGACCGGCCATCACGCGTTCCATGAGGCCGTTCAGAAAAGAAAAAGGGGACTGTGTTGCCATAGCCCCCGATTATTCCCGAACTGAGCGGAATTACTGCAATGCCTGGACTCCGGCAACCAGCCAGCCGCTGCTGCCGCTCTTGGGCTTGGTCATGTTCCAGACCTCGCGGAAGGGCGTGGGGCCTGCGGAGGCGTCCTCGCGGATCATTCCCGAGAATTCCACGCTGGCCATGTAGTCATTGCCCAGGTCCTCGATGCCCAGCAGTTGCGCGTCGATCATGACCACGTCGGTCTGGTTGGGCTGGCCGGGGCGCTGGGCCTCGCGCTCGCTGAGCTGGCTGCGGATCTCGGTCAGCATGCCGTCGGTCATCATGGCGCGCAGCGACGCGATGTCGGAGCGGTCCCAGGCCGATTGCAGGGTCACGAAATTGCGCTTGGCGGCCGTCAGGAAGCCTTCGGTATCGAAGCCCTCGGGCACGCCCCAGTTCTGAGAGCCTGCCAGTGCCGAGCCGATCTGCACGCCCGAGCCGCCCGAAGCGGTGGGCTGGTGGTTCTGCTCCCAGGGCCGGGCCGATGCGTCATTGCCGACCTTCTCGGGGTTGTACTGGCGCGCCACGGGAGCGCTGTCCACGTTGCCACCCGCATTGCCGGCGCCCGCACCCTGGAAGGCGAAGGGGCTGCTTTGCGGCTGCCGGGCGCCAGCGGCGGAACGGCGCGAACGCATGACCATGCCGACGACGACCATGATGACCAGGGCCAGCAGGGCGAACAGCAGGAACTGGCCGAAGGCCGCGCCCAGGCCCAGCGAGCTGGCCAGCCAGGCCAGTCCCAGGCCCGCGGCCAGGCCGCCCAGCATGGCGCCCCAGGGCTTCTTGGGCTGCGCCGCAGCGGGTGCCGGCGCGGCGGGCTTGGCCGCCGCGTTCTGGCTGGCCGCGTTCTGCGGCGGCGTGTTCTGGGCCGGTGCGCGCGCAGCCTCGCGCTGCGTCACGTTGCCCGATTGCTTGCCGAGCGACTGCCCACCGCCCATGCGCTTGGCTTCGGCCGTGCCATGGGCCACCACCAGCATCGCTACCAAGACCATAGACCACAGCTTCATCATGTTCTCATCTCCTCGAATAATCGTCTTGCCTGCATACCACCGAGCACCTCACGCGCTCAGCACTTGATTCCCACGTGCAGCGCCACAACGCCGCCCGTCATGTTGTGATAGTCCACGTGGCCGAAGCCGCATTGCTGCATCAGGCCCTTGAGCTCCTGCTGGCCCGGGTGCATGCGGATGGACTCGGCCAGGTAGCGGTAGCTGGCGTCATCGCCCGCCACCAGCTTGCCCATGGCGGGCAACACCTTGAACGAATACCAGTCGTAGGCCTTCTCCAGGGGCTTGGCCACCTTGGAAAACTCCAGCACCAGCAGCTTGCCGCCGGGGCGCAGCACACGGTTCATTTCCTTGAGTGCCACATCCTTGTGCGTCATGTTGCGCAGACCGAAGGCCACGCTGACCAGGTCGAAATGACCGTCGGGAAACGGCAGGGCCTCGGCATCGCACACCAGGGTCGGCAGGATGACGCCCCGATTGATCAATCGGTCGCGGCCCACGCGCAGCATGGCTTCGTTGATGTCGGTATGGACCACCTGCCCCGTCGTGCCCACCTTCTTGGAAAAGGCCAGGGCCAGGTCACCCGTGCCACCCGCGATGTCCAGCACACGGTCGCCTTCCTTGAGGTTGGCCACCATCACGGTATAGGCCTTCCAGGCACGGTGCAGTCCACCCGACATCAGGTCATTCATGACGTCGTAGCGCGAAGCGACCGAATCGAAAACACCGCGCACGCGGCCGGCCTTCTCGCTTTCGTCCACCGACTGGAATCCGAAATGTGTGGTGCTCATACGAGGATGCTAAGCAAGCAGTAGTAGTGCGTACAGCGACAACCCCGTGTATCCACGGGCTTTGCCGTACCAGGGTTATCAAGAACAAACAGCTTGAAACGCCTTTCAACAAAGCATTTCAAGCTATTTTAAATATAGCACCACCCTCAATAACCCTGCGCCGCGCAAAGGTCCCGATGTGGCGCCTGGGGCACGCCGCCCCCATAGCGGACTGTCTCAGTGCGCGCTGCAGCCGTGGCCACCACCACCCTTGGCGGCCATGGGGGCGTCACGGTCCAGGCCGGCATCGGCCAGGCGCTGCAGATACTGGGCCCAGAACTCATCCTGGCGACGGCCCAGTTCATACAGGTAATCCCAGGTGTACAGGCCGCTGTCGTGCCCGTCGCTGAACAGGGGCTTGATGGCGTAGTTGCCCACCGGCTCGATGGCCGTGACGCCGACCGCGCGCTTGCCGGTCTGCAGCACTTCCTGGCCCGGGCCGTGGCCCTGGACCTCTGCCGAGGGCGAGTACACGCGCAGCAGCTCGAAGGGAATGCGAAAGCGCGAACCGTCGGAATAGGCCACTTCGAGCACGCGCGTCGCGCCGTGCACGGTCAGCGCCTCGGGGGTGGGGGTGTCGGGGGTCAGGCCGGCCATGCGTTACTCCTCATTCAATGGATTGATGCGACTGCCAGGCGTCCAGCGCACGGGCCAGTTCGGCATCGATGGCGGGCAGCTGCGCCGCCACGGCGGCTTCGCGGCCCGCGTCGCGTGGCCGCTGGGCAACTGCCCAGACCGCGCCCGGAAAATGGCTGTCCCAGGCAAAACGTGCAATCACATGCCAGTGCAGGTGAGGCACCATATTGCCCAGCGCCGCCAGGTTGATCTTGTCCGGTCCCAGCCTCGCACGCAGCACCCGCTCGACCTCGGCCACCGCCTCCATGCAGTGGCCACGCTCGGCGGTGTTCAGGTCCGAAAGCTCGGCCGCATGTGCATTCCAGACCACGCGGTAGAAGGCCGGAAAGCCCTCTTCCTGCGCACGGATCACACGCAGCCGCCGCCCGCGCCAGACGGGCAGGCCACCGTCTTCGGCACACAGGGGGCAGGTTTCAACGAACATCTCGTTCATCCATAAAAATTGCGCGTTCCACATGCCGCGTGCAACTGGCGCAGCCAACAACAAGGGACGCCGAGGAAGGGCCTGTGCCGGCCGCGCCGCCCGGCACCGAGGGTGTCGCCCCCCCTCCCGCGAAGCGGGAGAGGGGGCGCCGTGCAACGGGAAGGCGCGTAAGCGCCTCAGGGGGTGACTTCAAACCAGCACCCGTTCGATGCCGCCCGCATTGGCGCGCTGCACGTACTCTGCCATCCAGTTCTCGCCCAGGATCTGGCGCGCCATTTCGACCACGATGTAGTCGGCTTCGAGCAGGCCGTTGTTCAGGTCACCGCCATAGCGTGACAGACCCTGCAGGCAGCTGGGGCAGCTGGTGAGGATCTTGACGTTGTCCTTGTCGGCGATGGCACCGCTGGCGCGCAGCGCGGTCTCGCCCTTTTTGAGCTCCTCTTCCTTGCGGAATCGGATCTGGGTGGAGATGTCGGGGCGCGTCACGCCCAGCGTGCCCGATTCGCCGCAGCAGCGCTCGCTCTTGACCACGCCATCACCGACCAGGGCCTTGACGGTCTTCATCGGGTCCTGAAGCTTCATGGGCGAGTGGCAGGGGTCATGGTAGAGGTAGCCTTCCTTGCCCTTCAGCGTCACGCCCTTTTCAAGCAGGTACTCATGGATGTCGATGATGCGGCTGCCCGGGAAGATCTTGCCGAACTCGTAGCCCTGCAGCTGGTCGTAGCAGGTGCCGCAGCTGACCACCACGGTCTTGATGTCCAGATAGTTCAGCGTGGTGGCGACACGGTGGAAAAGCACACGGTTGTCCGTGATCATCTTCTCGGCCTTGTCGAACTGACCGCTGCCGCGCTGGGGGTAGCCACAGCACAGGTAGCCAGGCGGCAGCACGGTCTGCACACCCGCGTGCCAGAGCATGGCCTGTGTGGCCAGGCCCACCTGGCTGAACAGGCGTTCGGAGCCGCAGCCGGGGAAGTAGAACACGGCCTCGGTATCGGCAGTCGTGGTCTGCGGGCTGCGGATGATGGGTACGTAGTCCTTGTCCTCGATGTCCAGCAGGGCCCGCGCCGTCTTGGTGGGCAGGCCGCCCGGCAGCTTCTTGTTGACGAAGTGGATCACCTGCTCCTTTATGGGCGAGCGGCCCACCGAGGCCGGGGGATGCTGGGTCTGCTTCCTGGCCAGGCCATGCAGCACGTCCGAGGCCAGGCGCTGGGCCTTGAACCCCACGCCCACCATGGCCGAGCGCATGAATTTGATGGTGTCCGGGTTGGTGGCGTTGAGCATGGCCATGGCCAGCTTGTTGCCGGGACGGAAGCTCTTCTTGTCCATCTTGCGCAGCAGGTTGCGCATGTTCATGGTCACGTCGCCGAAGTCGATCTTGACCGGGCAGGGGTTGAAGCACTTGTGGCAGACCGTGCAGTGGTCGGACACGTCCTCGAACTCCTGCCAGTGGCGCAGCGACACGCCGCGGCGCGTCTGCTCCTCGTACAGAAAGGCCTCGACCAGCAGCGAGGTCGCCAGGATCTTGTTGCGCGGGCTGTACAGCAGGTTGGCGCGTGGCACATGGGTGGCACAGACGGGCTTGCACTTGCCGCAGCGCAGGCAATCCTTGACCGAATCGGCGATGGCGCCGATGTCGCTTTGCTGCATGATCAGCGACTCATGGCCCATGAGGCCGAAGCTCGGCGTATAGGCATTGGTCAGGTCGGCGAACATCAGCGACTCGCGCGGCGAGCGGCCGTCATGGCGCTGCCCGACCACGGCCTGCAGCGGCTCGTTGCGGATCAGCTTGCCCTTGTTGAAGCGGCCTTCGGGGTCCACGCGCTGCTTGTAGGCGGCAAAGGGTGCAAGTTCCTCGTCGCTGAGAAACTCCAGCTTGGTGATGCCGATGCCGTGCTCGCCCGAAATCACGCCGTCCAGCCTGCGCGCCAGCACCATGATGCGAGCCACGGCCTCATGGGCAGTCTGCAGCATCTCGTAGTCGTCGCTGTTGACGGGAATGTTGGTGTGCACGTTGCCATCACCGGCATGCATGTGCAGTGCCACCCAGACGCGGCCCTTGAGCACGCGCTGGTGAATGGCGTTGACGGCCGCCTGCAGCGGCTGGAAGGCCGCGCCCGCGAAGATCTGGGCCATGGGCGCCTTGAGCTGGGTCTTCCAGCTGGCGCGCAGCGTATGGTCCTGCAGCTGCGGGAACAGGTTCTCGACATCGTCCAGCCAGCCCTGCCACAGGGCACGCACCTCGGCCACCAGGGCCAGGGCCTGCTGCACGCGGTCCTCCAGCAGTTCGGCCGAGGGAATGTCGCCCGCGTCGTCCTGCTTGCCCAGCGGCAGGTCGCCATGCTGGAAGAAGTCCGTCAGCGCATCGCACAGCTTGAGCTTGTTGCGCAGCGACAACTCGATGTTGATGCGCTCGATGCCGTCCGTGTACTCCCACATGCGCGGCAGGGGAATGACCACGTCCTCGTTGATCTTGAAGGCATTGGTATGGCGCGAGATGGCGGCCGTGCGCTTGCGGTCCAGCCAGAATTTCTTGCGCGCCTCGGCGCTCACGGCCGTGAAGCCCTCGCCATTGCGCGAGTTGGCGATGCGCACCACCTCGGCCGCCACGCGCGCCACCTCGTCGGCGTTGTCGCCAGCGATGTCGCCCAGCAGCACCATCTTGGGCAGATGGCCGTTGCCCTTCTTGCTCTTGGTGGCGTAGCCCACGGCCTTCAGATAGCGGTCGTCCAGATGCTCCAGGCCGGCCAGCAGCACGCCCGAGCGCTTTTGCTCGGCGAACATGACGTCCTTGATCTCGACGATGCTGGGCACGGCGTCCTTGGCATTGCCGAAGAACTCCATGCACACCGTGCGCGTGTGCTCGGGCATGCGGTGCACCACCCAGCGCGCACTGGTGATCAGGCCGTCGCAGCCTTCCTTCTGGATGCCCGGCAGGCCCGACAGGAATTTGTCGGTCACGTCCTTGCCCAGGCCTTCCTTGCGGAACTTCTGGCCCGGGATGTCCAGGCGCTCGCTGCGCAGAGGGGTCTTGCCATCGGCCTCGTAGTACTGCAGCTCGAAGCTGGCCATCTCGGCGTCGTGGATCTTGCCGAGGTTGTGGCCCACGCGCGTGACTTCCAGCCACTGTGCGTCGGGCGTGACCATGCGCCAGGACACCAGGTTGTCCAGGGCCGTGCCCCAGAGCACGGCTTTCTTGCCGCCGGCGTTCATGGCCACGTTGCCGCCGATGCACGAGGCCTCGGCCGAGGTCGGATCCACGGCAAAAACAAAGCCCGCACGCTCGGCCGCATCGGCCACGCGCTGCGTGACCACCCCGGCCTCGGTGAAGATGGTGGGCACCTCGTGGTCCACGCCGGGAATGCGGCGCATCTCCACTTCGGTCATGGCCTCGAGCTTCTCGGTGTTGATGACGGCGCTGCGCCAGGTCAGCGGAATGGCACCGCCCGTATAGCCCGTGCCACCTCCGCGCGGGATGATGGTCAGGCCCAGTTCGATGCATGCCTTGACCAGGCCGGCCATCTCAGCCTCGGTGTCGGGCGTGAGCACGACAAAGGGGTATTCCACGCGCCAGTCCGTGGCATCGGTGACATGGGCCACGCGCGAAAGGCCGTCGAACTTGATGTTGTCCTTGGCCGTGTGCCGGCCCAGGCTTTTCTGTACGCGGCGGCGCAGTTGCTCTGCCTCCACGAAGGTGGCGTTGAACTCGTGCACCGCGCGCCGCGCGGCATCGACCAGCTGGCCCACCAGGGCGTCGCGCACGGCGTCCTGCTGGGGCGCCCGGCGCTTGTCGATTTCGCCGAGGCGGTGCTCCAGCGCCTCGACCAGGGATTTGCGGCGGTCGGGGCTGTGCAGCAGGTCGTCCTGCAGATAGGGATTGCGCTGCACCACCCAGATGTCGCCCAGCACCTCGTAGAGCATGCGTGCGGAACGCCCCGTGCGCCGCTCCTGGCGCAGCTGGCCCAGCACATCCCACATGGAAGTGCCCAGCAGGCGGATCACGATCTCGCGATCGGAAAACGAGGTGTAGTTATAGGGAATCTCTCGCAGACGTGCAGGTTCGGCTGCCTGTGCCTGCAGGGCCGCCAACGCAATCGGTACATTCATGGGGGTAGACCGTGTCTGGCGCTCGTGGGGCGCCGCTAAGCCAAGTGGGACCGCAATTTTAAGCGAGCACCCCGGGGACGCGCTGCCTGCGGGGCTCTGGCCGTCCAGCCCTCGCGCCCCGCGACGCCTGGCTTCTCCTTCATCACCGGCGCAGCAGACTCCCCATCCTGGGCCTTATACAGAAAGAGCCTAAACGAGCCAATACGAACAACCCGCGCTTTTGAAACGAAATGGTATTGACCTAAAATGGCGCCGCTTCGCGTGTCATTTTTTGTCACACGACTGACATACGGGACCAGCGGCTCACCGGGTTTGGCCTGTAGTGCGGTGCGAAGCATGCGAAAACAATGACACAGACATGTCACGGCCCTGCCTTACCGTGCAGCGGTCCGAAACCGTCACCGAACCAGAGGAGTACTCATGCAACTGAAGCAACTGGCACTGGCCGCCGCCATCGCCGCCACCGCCGCATCGGCGCAAGCCCAAACCGAAATCCAATGGTGGCACTCCATGAGCGCAGCCCTGGGCGACTGGGTCAACGACCTCGCCAAGGAATACAACGCCAGCCAGACTCAGTACAAGATCGTGCCCACCTACAAGGGCCAGTATGACGAGTCCATGACGGCCGCCATCGCCGCCTTCCGCGCCGGCAATGCGCCCGACATCCTGCAGGTCTTTGAAGTGGGCACGGCCACCATGATGGCCTCCAAGGGCGCCGTGGTGCCCGTCACCAAGATCATGAACGACGGCGGCTTCAAGTTCGATCAGGGCGAGTACATCTCCGCCGTGGCCGGCTACTACACCGCCCCCAACGGCCAGATGATGAGCTACCCGCTCAACAGCTCGACCACGATCTTCTATTACAACAAGGACGCCTTCAAGAAGGCCGGCCTGGACGAGAACAAGCCGCCCAAGACCTGGCCTGAAGTGTTCGCGGCCGCAGAAAAGCTCAAGGCTTCGGGCCACCGCTGCGCCCTGACCACGAGCTGGATGAGCTGGACCCAGCTGGAAAGCTTCTCGCTGTGGCACAACACGCTGTACGCGACCAAGAACAACGGCTTTGACGGCACGGATGCCAAGCTGGTGTTCAACTCGCCCCTGCACGTCAAGCATTTCGAGAACCTGGCCAAGGCCGCCAAGGATGGCAGCTTCGTCTACAAGGGCCGCGGCAACGTGCCCGACGCCGCATTCGCCTCGGGCGAGTGCGCGATGATCACGGGATCCTCCGGCCTGTATGCCCGCGTGGTCAAGGAAAGCAAGTTCGCCTTCGGCCAGTCCCAGCTGCCCTACTACGCCGACGTCAAGGGCGCCCCCCAGAACACGGCCATCGGCGGTGCTTCGCTGTGGGTGATGGCTGGCAAGAATGCCGACCACTACAAGGGTGTGGCCGACTTCTTCAACTTCCTGAACAACACCAAGATCCAGGCCGCCAGCCACCAGCGCACAGGCTACCTGCCGGTGACCACGGCAGCCTACAAGCTGACCGAGGCCTCGGGCTTCTACGAAAAGCACCCCGGCACCGACACGGCCGTGACGCAAATGATCCGCAAGACCACCGACAAGTCGCGCGGCATCCGCCTGGGCAACTTCGTGCAGATCCGCACCATCATCGACGAGGAGACCGAACAGATCTGGACCGGCAAGAAGACCCCCCAGCAGGCGCTGGACACCGCGGTTTCGCGCGGCAACGAGCAGCTCGCTCGCTTCGCCCGGGCCAACAAGTAATCCCCCCATGTGATCTGCGCCGCGCGTGCCGCCCCGGCGGTCGCGCAGTGCTGGCATCACAGGCCCGCAACCGGCGGCCCCAGGGCCCGCCAGGTTGCGGGCTGTTTTGTTCTACCCGAGTTCCGTCATGGAAAAACGCGTTCTTTTCCGATCCGCCTGGCTGCCGTGGCTGCTGATTGCGCCGCAGATGGTCATCGTGCTGGTCTTCTTCTTCTGGCCCGCAGGCCAGGCCGTCGTGCAGTCCTTCCAGGCGCAGGATACCTTTGGCTTTTCCACCGAATGGGTGGGCTTTGCCAACTTCCAGCACCTGCTCGACGACCCGGCCTATCTGGCCTCGTTCAAGACCACGGCCATCTTCTCGCTGCTGGTGGCGGTGTTCGGCATCGCCCTGTCGCTGATACTGGCCATCTTCGCCGACCGCGTGATCAAGGGCGCGCTCGCCTACAAGACCGCCTTGCTGCTGCCCTATGCGGTCGCCCCCGCCGTGGCCGGCGTGCTGTGGGTCTTCATGTTCTCGCCCTCGATCGGCGTGGTGGCCTATGCGCTGCGCCAGAGCGGCTATGACTGGAACCATCTGCTCAATTCCAACAACGCCATGACGCTGATCGTCATCGCCGCGATCTGGAAGCAGATTTCCTATAACTTCCTGTTCTTTCTTGCAGGCCTGCAGTCCATTCCCAAGTCGCTGATCGAGGCTGCGGCCATCGACGGCGCCAGCCCCATGCGGCGCTTCTGGGACATCCAGTTCCCGCTGCTGTCGCCCACCACCTTCTTCCTGCTGGTGATGAACGTGGTCTACGCCTTCTTCGACACCTTCGGCATCGTGGATGCCACGACCCAGGGAGGCCCGGGCCAGGACACCTCCATCCTGGTCTACAAGGTATACCACGACGGCTTCAAGGCCATGGACATGAGCGGCTCGGCAGCACAGTCGGTGGTGCTGATGGTGATCGTGGTCGCGCTCACGGTGATCCAGTTCCGCTATGTTGAGAAGAAAGTGCAGTACTGATCATGGTTGAACGTAGTCCTCTTCTGACCTTTTTCTCGCACCTGATCATGGTGCTCGGCGTGGTGATCGTCGGCTTTCCGCTGTACCTGGCCTTCGTGGCCTCCACGCACGCGCCCCAGGACATCATCCAGGTGCCCATGCCACTGGTGCCCGGCGGGCATTTCTGGGAAACCTACAAGGCCGCTCTGTTCGGCGGCTCGGGGCCCGGCTCCAGCGCCCCCGTGGCGCGCATGATGTGGATCAGCTTCGTCTCGGCCATGGTCATCACCGTGGGCAAGATCGCGATCTCGCTGCTGTCGGCCTTCGCCCTGGTGTACTTCCGCTTCCCGTTCAAGAAGCTGTGCTTCTGGCTGATCTTCGTGACCCTGATGCTGCCCGTGGAAGTGCGCATCGGCCCCACCTATGAAGTGGTGTCCACGCTGGGCATGCTCAACAGCTACGCCGGCCTGACGATTCCGCTGATCGCCTCGGCCACGGCCACCTTCCTGTTCCGCCAGTTCTTCCTGACGGTGCCCGACGAGCTGGTGGAAGCCGCGCGCATCGACGGTGCCGGCCCCATGCGGTTTTTCAAGGATGTGCTGGTGCCCCTGTCCAAGACCTCGATTGCGGCATTGTTCGTGATCCAGTTCATCTATGGCTGGAACCAGTACCTGTGGCCCCTGCTGGTGACCACGTCCGAGGACATGTACCCCGTGGTCATCGGTATCAAGCGCATGGTCGCCAGCGGTGACACCGGCAACGACTGGAACGTGGTCATGGCCACGGCCCTGCTGGCCATGCTGCCGCCCGCCGCTGTGGTGGTGCTGATGCAGCGCTGGTTCGTCAAGGGCCTGGTGGACACCGAGAAGTAAGCCGTCCACCGCCCCACCCCACCGTATAGAACCCCGCAGAGGAAACGCTAGCGCCCTTGCTCTGCGACCCAACCAGAACCTTCGTATGGCATCCATTTCCTTTCGCAACCTGATCAAGCGCTACGGCCAGGGGCCGTCGGCCAACCAGGTCCTGCACGGCGTCAACGCCGAAATCAAGGACGGCGAATTCGTCGTCATCGTCGGCCCCTCGGGCTGCGGCAAGTCCACCCTGCTGCGCATGGTCGCGGGCCTGGAGGAAATCTCCGACGGCCAGCTGCTGATCGGCGACAAGGTGGTCAACGACGTGGAGCCGGCCAAGCGCGACATCGCCATGGTGTTCCAGAACTATGCGCTGTACCCGCATATGTCCAACTACGAGAACATGGCCTATGGCCTGAAGATCGCCAAGGTGCCTGCCGACGAGATCAAGCGCCGCGTGGACAAGGCCGCCAAGATCCTGGAGCTGTCCCACCTGCTCGACCGCAAGCCGCGCCAGCTGTCGGGTGGCCAGCGCCAGCGCGTGGCCATGGGCCGCGCCATCGTTCGCCAGCCCAAGGTCTTCCTGTTCGACGAGCCGCTGTCCAACCTGGATGCCAAGCTGCGCGGCCAGACCCGCATCGAAATCCAGAAGCTGCACGCCGAGCTGGGCATCACCAGCCTGTTCGTGACCCACGACCAGGTCGAGGCCATGACCCTGGCCCAGCGCATGATCGTGATGAACGGCGGCGTGATGGAACAGTTCGGCACGCCGGAAGAGGTCTATCACACGCCGGCCTCGACCTTCGTGGCCAGCTTCATCGGCTCGCCCCCGATGAACCTGCTCAAGAACGCTCCAGGCGGCACGGCCGGCCGCATCCTGGGCATCCGCCCCGAGCATCTGTCCGTCGTCAGCGAAGGCGGCTGGGAGATCAAGGTGGACACCGTGGAAATGCTGGGCGCCGAACGCCTGGTCTACGGCTCGCTCAATGGCGAGACCATGACGGTGCGGATCGATGAAGGCGCCCCGTTCCCCAAGGCCGGCGAAACCGTCCGCGTGCGGCCGTCCGAAGAGCGCCGCCTGCACTGGTTCGACGCAGAAACAGGAAAGCGAATCTGATCCCCCCCGAAGGCCGACCCGGCCTTCTCCCAAGAGAGCCCCAGAGGCTCTCTTTTTCCTTCCAAGCCTTCCTTCTTGACGGACTCGCCATGACCGAGAACCTGAAACCCTGGCCGTACCCCCTGTGGGTGGCCCACCGCGGCGCCGGCAAGCTGGCACCCGAAAACACCATGGGCGCCTTCCGCCTGGGTGCTGCCCACGGTTACCGCATGTTCGAATGCGATGCCAAGCTGTCCAGCGACGGCGTGCTGTTCCTGATGCACGATGCAACGCTCGAGCGCACCACCAACGGCCACGGCACGGGCGGCGACCTGTCCATGGGCGAAATCGCCCGGCTGGACGCCGGCAGCTGGCATTCGCGCGCCTGGGCGGGCGAGGCCCTGCCCACGCTGGAGGCGCTGGCGCGCTGGTGCCTGGCCAACCATCTGTTCCTGAACGTGGAGATCAAGCCCACCCCAGGCCAGGAGGAAGCCACGGGCCGCGCCGCCGGCGAGCTGATGAACCGCATCTGGCCCGGTGACAGGGTCCCGCCGCTGTTCACCTCGTTCAAGACCGAGTCGCTGCGCGGCGCGCGCGATACGGCGCCGCACATCCCCCGTGGCCTGCTGGTGGACAAGCTGGCCGATGCCACGGGCGATGCCGACCTGCGCATCGCGCTGGAACTGGGCTGTTCGGCCATGGTGCTCAACCATGCACTGTGGGATGCCGACCTGGTCGCCAAGGTCCATGGCGCGGGCCTGCGCTGCAGCAGCTACACGGTCAACGATGAATGGGCAGCCCGGCGCCTGATCGACCTGGGTACGGACGGCATCATCACCGATCGCGTCGATCTCTTCAGTCCGGCGGCAGCCTGAGTCAAGGTCCGGCGTGCAGCGCCGGACCTTTGGAAACACCACCAGGGGCGGGCGGACGCACAATCTGCGTCCATGACCTCGCTTCGCACCCGTTCCGCCCGGCGGCTGCGCCAGGCCCTGACCCCGTCCCTGCGCAATCTCCTGGGCCATGGCCTGGCAGCGGCGCTGAAGGCCCTGGCCCTGCTGCTGGCCTTGGCGTCCGGCCCGGGCCTGGCCCAGGACCGCAGCCCGCCCGCCGCCACGGCCGCAGACGGCAAACCCGCCCTGCCCACCGTGGACGAGTTGCGCAAGCAGCTCGATGCCATTCCCCAGAAACTCGGTGAGGACGACGACGGCCGCAAGCTGCTGGCCGCCATCGCCGATATAGGCACGGCCGCCGACCAGGTGGCGGCGCGGCGGGCCACCGACCTGGCCGACATCGATTCCCGCCTGGCCGGCCTGGGGCCCGCGCCCGAAAAAGGCGCTCCCGCCGATGCACCGGACGTGGCCGAACAGCGTGCCAGCCTGGCCCGGCAGCGCAGCGCCGTGGATGCCGACCTCAAGCTGGCGCGCCTGGTGTCGGTCGACGCCGATCAACGCGGCAACGAGCTCATACGCCAGCGCCGCGAACAATTCCAGGCCGAGCTGACCGCGCGCACGGACTCGCCGTTGGGCAGTGCGTTCTGGCGCAATCTGCGCACCGCCGTGCCCCAGGACCTGGCCCGCCTGCAGGCCCTGGGCCGCGAGTTGCGCCAGGCCACGACCGCCACGCTGGCCTCCGAGCGCCGCGGCGGCTTTCTCGCCAGCCTGGCCGCGGCCCTGCTGGTCGCCCTGCTCGGTCCCTGGCTGGTGGAACGCCTGCTGGTGCGCATGGCCCCTGCCCGCCTGCCAAGCGGACGCCTGCGGCGCTCGCTGCGGGCCGCGGCCACGGTGCTCGCCAACACACTGCTGGTCGGACTGGCCGCCCAACTGGCCTGGAGCGTGCTCAGGGCGGGCGACGACCTCAGCCCGGCGCTGGAATCCCTGGCCAAGGCCAGTGTGCAGATCAGCCTGTTTGCCGCCTTCGTGGTCTCGCTGGGTCAGACTCTGCTGTCACGACGGCGCAGTTCATGGCGCCTGCCCGGCGTGTCGGACGACATGGCCCGGCGCCTGAGCCCCTATCCCTGGTGGATTGCCGCCATCGCCTCCCTGGGCGCACTGCTGACCGAAGTCAACAGCATCGTTGGCGCCAGCCTGGCCGCCGAGGTCACGGTGCATGCCCTCTCGGCCCTGCTCACCTCGGCCACGGTGATGCTGGGTCTGCGCCATCTGCGCGCACCGGGCCCGGCCTGCGATGCCGATGGCAGCGCACAGACCGAAGCGAGCAGGCCCCTGTGGGTGGGCCTGCTCGTGGCCTGCGCCGGCCTGGCCTGCGTGGCCACCATCGTGCTGGCCGCCAGCGGCTTCGTGGCCCTGGCCGGCACCATGGCTCGCCAGATGGTGTGGACCGGCGTGGTCTTCGCCACCACCTACCTGCTGTTCCAGCTGAGCGACGATCTGTGCGAGGCACTGCTGTCCTCCAAGGGCGGCTTTGGAGGCCGGCTGAACCAGGGCCTGGGCATAGACGCCAGGCTGCTCGACCAGGCCGCGGTCCTGTTCTCGGGCCTGCTGCGCGTGGCCCTGTTCTTCTACATGATCATCGCCCTGCTGGCACCGCTGGGAACGGGGCCGGACGAGGTGTTCCGGCGCGGCAGCACGGTCAACCACAGCCTGAAGATCGGTGAATTCACCATAGCGCCCCAGGCCCTGTTCACCGCCCTGGCCGTGGTGTGCACCGGCCTGCTCATGATCCGCGTGGTCAAGCGCTGGCTCACGGACAGCTACTTCCCCAATACCGCGCTGGAGCCCGGCATGCGCAGCTCCATCACCACCTTGCTGGGCTATGTGGGCGGCATCTTCGTGGTAGCCGTCGCGCTGGCGGGGCTGGGCATCAGCGTCGAGCGCATCGCCTGGGTGGCCAGCGCCCTGTCCGTGGGCATCGGCTTCGGCCTGCAGGCCATCGTGCAGAACTTCATTTCCGGTCTGATCCTGCTGGCCGAACGCCCCGTCAAGGTGGGCGACTGGGTGGTACTGGGCGATACCGAGGGTGATGTGCGCCGCGTGAACGTGCGGGCCACGGAGATCCAGCTGGGCGACCGCTCCACGGTCATCGTGCCCAACTCGGAGTTCATCACCAAGACCGTGCGCAACATGACCCTGGCGGGAGCGCCCGGCCGTGTGCTGCTGCGCCTGCCTGCACCGCTGGACACCGACGCCGAGCGCATGCGCAGCCTGATTCTCGAAGCCTTCCGCGCCCACGAAGGCATCCTGGACAGCCCCGAACCCGTGGTCCAGCTCGAAGGCATCGCCAATGGCACGCTGACCTTTCTGGCCATAGGCTATGTGGGCAACCCCCGCAATGCGGGCAGCGTGAAAAGCGACGTGCTCTTCGGCATCCTGGCCTCGCTCAAGGACGCGGGCCTGTACCTGTCGCCACCGGCCACCACCTCCGTGACGGCACCGGTTGCCACAGGCATGCCGGCCGGTACCGATCCGGCCGACCGGCTGGCCTAGGACCTGCTCACCCTGGTGAGGCGCCGCGGCCCATGGCATCGCCCACATGGCGGGCCACCACGGCCATGAGCTCGCGCAAATGGCCGCGCAGCGGCTCGAAGCCCGCATTGGGCGCACGCGTGTCTTCGTCCATGTAGACCGGTCGCCGGATTTCGATCTGCAGGCTGTGCCGCCCCAGATGCGGCTGTCCTATGCGGCCGATCAACTCCACCCCCTTGTAAGGCTCGTTGTAGGCCACGCTGTAGCCAAAGCCCGCAAGGGTCTCACCGACAAGGCGGATGAACTCGGGCGCACAGGTCGCGCCGTCACGGTCACCGAGCACGAAATCGGCCAGTGGCGGTGCATCGCTGCGGCCCAGGCGCTTGTAGACATCGTTGGGCATGGAGTGCAGGTTCAGGTGCCAGACTCGGCCGAAGCGCTGCACGCTGTCGGCGATGGCCTGGGCCAGCGCCGCATGGTAGGGGCGCCAGTAGCGCGCGATGCGGTGCTCGACCTCGGCCACCGTGCGTGGGCGCGCATACAACGGAGTGGCCACGCCGTCACGGCTGATGCGCTGCCAGATCAGTCCCAGCCCCTGCTGGGTCTTGACGCTGGGCGCCAGCGGAACGGGCCATGTGCCCTGGAGCTGGGAAGGGTCCAGGTCGGCTTCGTTGCGGTTGGGATCGATGTAGGTGCGCGGAAACGTCGCCTCGATCAGGGTCGCACCATGGGCCGGCCACTGGTCCCAGAGCGCTGCCACATGCGTGTCCTCGCCGCGGCGCAGCAGGGACATGGGCACGCAGTGGCCGAAGTCCTCGGGATAGGCCGTACCGCTGTGGGGCGAGTCGCAGACGATGGGCAGCGCCGCGCCCGTGGCCGCATGCACGACCACCGGCTCATCGGGCCGTGCACGCAGGAAATCAGCGTCTTGCATGCCAGCCATCAGTCGAGCTTGATGTTGGCGCGCTTGGCCACGGCCGTGTAGCGATCGATGGCGGCCCGGATCTGCTTGGCAAACTCCTCGGGCGTGTTGCCCATGGACTCACCCGATATGGACTTCTGCTTTTCCACGAAGTCGGGCATGGCCATGGCCTTGTGGGCCGCGGCGTTGAGCTTGTCGATGATGGGTCTCGGCGTGCCGGCCGGCGCGACCAGCCCGAACCAGCCGCCATCGCCCATCTGGGCAAAGCCCAGCTCGGTGTAGGTGGGGACGTCGGGCAGCACGTCGGCGCGCTTGAAGGCCAGCACGGCCAGGGGTCGCAGCTTGCCGTCCTTGATGTGGGGGAGGGTGGACGGCAGGTTGTCGGTCATGGCATTGACCTGGCCGCCCAGGGCATCGGTGATGGCCTGGCCCGCGCCCTTGTAGGGGATGTGCAGCAGGTCGATGCCGGCCAGGTTCATGAAGTTCTCGATGTTGGCATGGCCCAGCGATCCAGTGCCCGGCGAGGCAAAGCTGTACTTGCCCGGGTTGGCCTTGGCCAGGGCGATGAATTCCTTCATGGTCCTGGCCGGCACGCTGGCATTGATGACGAAGACGCTGGGCACGGACATCACATTGGTGATGGGCGCGAAGTCCTTGATGGGGTCGTAGGGCAGTTTGCGGAAGATGGCCGGATTGGAGCCGTGGGTGCTGACCGTGGCCATGCCGATGGTGTAGCCGTCGGGCGCGGCACGTGCGATCTCGGCCGCGCCGATGGAGCCACCGGCACCGCCCTTGTTGTCCACCACCACGGACTTGCCGAGGATGGTGCTCATCTTCTCGGCCAACAGGCGCGCCACCATGTCGGTGGAGCCGCCGGCACCGAAGGGCACGACCAGGCGAATGGGGCGGTTGGGGTAGTCGGCCGCCGGGCCCTGGGCCCAAGCCGCAGGGGCCAGTAGAGCGGAGGCGGTGCAGGCGGCCAGGCTGGACAACAGGGTGCGGCGCATTGCCATGGAAGAATCCTCTTGTGAACGGTGAAGACGAAGCCGGGGAAAGGGCTTTGCCGGACAGCCGCCGATTCTGGGCAGCCCGCGCCTGCGCGAAAAGGGACAAGAAGGCAAGCAACTATGACAAACCGTCATAATTGCATCCGTCATGCGCATGCACTCTCCCTCGCTTTCCGAACTGCATGCCTTTGCGGCGGCAGCACGCCTGGGCAGCTATTCCCTGGCGGCCCAGGAGCTCTATGTCACCCAGGGAGGCATCAGCCGCGCCATCGCACGGCTGGAGGAGCATCTGGGCTTTGCCCTGTTCGAGCGCCAGGGACGGCGCAGCGTGCTCACACAGGCGGGTCGCGAATATCTGCAGGCGGTGGAGCCGGCCGTTCACAGCATAGAGTCGGCCTCGGCCGCCGTCCGGCGACGCCACTTCGGGCCGCAGTTGCGCCTGTCCGTCGTCCCCACCCTGTTCAGCCACTGGCTGATTCCGCGCCTGCCGGACTTCAGCAGATGCCACCCGGGCATCGTGCTGTCGTTCGCGCCCTACCGCCGCGACGATCCGCTGACGGCGCCCGAGATCGATGGCTGGCTGCGCGTGGGCAGCGAACCCTGGCCACCCCATGTGGCCGCCGACTACGTGGTGGGACGCGATCTGGTGCCCATCTGCCATCCACGCGACCTGCAGGGCCCGCATGCTCTGCGCAGCCCGCAGGACGTGCTGGCACGGCCTCTGCTGTTCCACACCAACTATCCGGGCAACTGGGCGCGCTGGATGGCGCATCTGGGTCTTCCCGGCCCCTGCCCCGCGCCGGCGGCGGATTTCGAACTGGTGGCGCTTCTGGTCCAGGCCGTGGCGGCTGGCATGGGCGTGGCCCTGGTGCAACGCTGCCTGGTCGAAGACGATCTGGCCGCCGGACGTGTGGCCCTGGCCCTGGCCGCGCCCGTGCACATAGAGCGCGGCTATTTTCTGTGCCGGCCTGCGGGGCGCCAGCCTTCCCAGGGCTTCGGGCAATTCCGCGAATGGCTGCTCGACCAGGCAGCCCCCCATGCCGTCACCGGGCAGGATGCTGTCGCGCCCACCCCACGGTCTGCGGATTGATCTGCATCAATCTTCGGTGCCGGACTTCAGCGCCAGCCGCGGCAAAGAACCCACTGGCAAAGCGCCATCACCAGCACCAGAGCCGTGTAGGTGGCCATTTTTCCGTCCCGGCCGAACCACCACAGACCGGCGGCGAGCACGGCGCCTCCAACTATTAAATTGATAGCAATCTGCACCCACCAGGAGAGCATTTCACTGCTTTTTCCATAGAAGATCCTGGCACACAGCCACAGGCCGACCGACAGGAAAAGGGCGGGCGCCACGAAGTTCAGCAAATGGTTCGCACTTGCAATCACGTCCATATACGGACTCCGATTCCATGGTGTTGTGGTCAGGGATGCCTGAATGAGCGCGAAATTTTATAATCCTGGTTTATGGCAGTCTGGGCACTCGGCATCAACCACCACACGGCTCCGCTGGATATGCGGGGCCGTTTCGCGTTCGCGCTCGATCAGATCGTGCCCACGCTGCAGGGCCTGCGCGCCTCTCTGACCGGCCCCGGCCGCCAGCACAGCGCCGTGGAAACCGCCATTCTCTCGACCTGCAACCGCACCGAGATCTATTGCGCGGCCGAACTGCCGGCACTGGACCACACGGTGCACTGGCTGGCCCACAGCGGTGGCATCACACCCGACCTGCTGCGTTCCCACTCCTACCTGCTGCAGGACGGCCATGTGGCCCGTCACGCCTTTCGCGTGGCCAGCGGCCTCGACTCCATGGTGCTGGGCGAGGCCCAGATCCTGGGCCAGATGAAGAACGCCGTACGCGCCGCCGAAAACGCGGGCGCCCTGGGCAGCACGCTGAACCAGCTGTTCCAGCGCAGCTTTGCGGTTGCGAAGGAAGTGCGCAGCTCCACCGAGATCGGTGCCCACAGCATCAGCATGGCTGCCGCCGCCGTGCGCCTGGCAGGCCAACTGTTCGAAGACCTGTCGCAGATCAAGGTGCTCTTCGTGGGCGCCGGCGAGATGATCGAGCTGGTCTCCACCCATTTCGCGGCCCGCCACCCCAAGCAGATCATGATCGCCAACCGCACGCTGGAACGCGGCGAGAAGCTGGCTTCCCAGTTCGGCGCCGGCACCATGCGCCTGGCGGACCTGCCCGAGCACCTGCATGAATACGATGCCGTGATCAGTTGCACGGCGTCCAGCCTGCCCATCATCGGTCTGGGGGCCGTGGAAAGCGCACTCAAGAAGCGCAAGCACCGCCCCATGTTCATGGTGGATCTGGCCGTGCCGCGCGACATCGAATCCGAGGTCAAGGACTTGCGCGACGTCTATCTCTACACCGTGGACGATCTGGCCAGCGTGGTGCGCACGGGCCAGGCCCAGCGCCAGGCCGCCGTCGAACAGGCCGAAGTCATCATCGACCATGGCGTGCAGAGCTTCATGCACTGGCTGGACCAGCGCCGGCCCGACGCGGGCGTCGTGCCCCTGATCCGCCAGCTCAACACCCAGGCCGACGAATGGCGGGCGCTGGAGATCGCGCGCGCCAAGAAGCTGCTGGCCAAGGGCGAAGACATAGACACCGTGCTCGAAGCTTTGTCGCGCGGCCTCACGCAAAAAATGCTGCACGGCACCCTGGCCGAGCTGCACAAGGGCGATGCCGAACAGCGCAACCAGACCATGGACACGGTGTCGCGCCTGTTCCTGCGTTCGGCCGCCCACCGTGCCGCTCCGCCGGACAAGCCGCTTTAGCGGCGCCCGCATGCAGCGGCCCCGCGCCGCCTCCTGAACGCGGCTCCCCAGGGGGAGCATTCTCCCCACGCCATCCGCTGCCGTTTTTCGTCCTGGCAGCCTCCCGCCCCCCGCATACTTCCGCCATGCAAGATTTCCTGCGCCAACAGCTGGAGCGCTACGCCCAGCGCCTCGAAGAACTCGACTTCCTTCTCTCGCGCGAAGACATCATGGGCGACATGAAGCAGTACCGCGCCATTTCGCGCGAGCATGCCGACGTGACGGCCATCGCGGGCCGCTATGCACGCTACCGCCAGCGCGAGACGGACCTGGAAGGCGCACGCGAAATGCTCGACGACCCCGACATGGCCGATATGGCACGCGAAGAAATCGCGGGCGCCGAAGCCGAGCTGATCCAGCTGGCCGACGAGCTGCAGCGCCTGCTGCTGCCCAAGGACCCCGACGATGCGCGCGATGCCTATCTGGAAATCCGCGCCGGTGCAGGCGGCGACGAATCGGCCCTGTTCGCGGGCGACCTGACGCGCATGTACACCCGCTACTGCGACTCCGTGGGCTGGAAGGTGGAGATCATGAGCGCCAACGAAAGCGAGCTTGGCGGCTACAAGGAAGTCGTGCTGCGCGTCGAGGGCAGCGATGTCTATGGCCGGCTGCGCTTCGAATCGGGTGGCCACCGTGTGCAGCGCGTGCCCGCCACGGAAACCCAGGGCCGCATCCACACCAGCGCCTGCACCGTGGCCGTGATGCCCGAGCCAGATGAAACCCAGGCCATCACGCTGAACCCCGCCGACCTGCGCATAGACACCTTCCGCGCCAGCGGAGCCGGCGGCCAGCACATCAACAAAACCGATTCAGCCGTGCGCGTGGTCCACCTTCCCACAGGCATCGTCGCCGAATGCCAGGATGGCCGCAGCCAGCACAGCAACAAGGCCAAGGCCCTGCAGGTGCTGCAGGCACGCCTGCAGGAAAAGGAGCGCAGCGAGCGCGAAGCCAAGGAGGCTGCACTGCGCAAGGGCCTGATCGGCAGTGGCGACCGCAGCGACCGCATACGCACTTACAACTTCCCCCAGGGCCGGCTGACCGACCACCGCATCAACCTCACGCTGTACAAGCTGCTGGCCGTGATGGAAGGTGATCTCGGTGATGTGCTGGACGCCTTGCAGGCTGCCCGCGAAGCCGAGCTGCTGGCCGAGCTGCAGGTCAATGCCTGATTCCATGCCCACCGTCCAGCAAGCCCTGCAACAAGCCCAGGCCCGGGGCCTGGCGCGCATCGATGCCCAGATGCTGCTGCTGCATGTGCTCGACCGTGCTGCAGCCGGCCGCGCCTGGCTGCTCACCCATGACCAGGAAATGCTGGGTGACGGCCAGGCCAGGGCCTATGAGGCGCTGTGCGCACGCCGCCAGGAAGGGGAGCCCGTGGCCTACCTGGTCGGCCGCAAGGAGTTCTACGGCCTGGACCTGGCCGTGGATGCCCGTGTACTGGACCCGCGCCCCGATACCGAAACCCTGGTGGACTGGGCCCTGGAACTCATGCCTGCCGATGGCGGGCATGCCCTCCCCTGGCGCGTGGTCGACCTGGGCACGGGCAGCGGCGCCATCGCACTGGCCCTGCAAAGCCAGCGCACCAAGGCCCGGGTCTGGGCCGTGGACGCCAGTGCCGACGCCCTTGCCGTGGCCGGCGCCAATGCACGGCGCCTGGAGCTGCCCCTGCGCCTGGTCCAGGGCAGCTGGCTGCAGGCCTTGGCGGACCAGGAGCCGTTCGATCTGATCGTCAGCAACCCGCCCTACATCCGATCGGACGATCCCCACCTGGCGGACCTGGTGCACGAACCCCTGTCCGCGCTGGCCAGCGGTACCGATGGCCTGGATGACATCCGCGCCATCATCGTCCAGGCCCCTGAGCGGCTGAGGCCCGAGGGCTGGCTGCTGCTCGAGCATGGCTGGGACCAGGCCGAGGCCGTGGCCGGCCTGCTGCGCGCCGCGGGCTTTTCCGCCGTACAGCACCGCCACGACCTCGGCGGCATTGCGCGCTGCACGGGCGGGCAGTGGCAAGGCCACGGGAGCGCAATCCCGCATGGCAGCCAAGTCTGAGCGGACAATGAAATAATCCTGCCATGCACCGCCGCGCCGGCGGCGCCCACCACGACCGGAGCACCTTGAGATGAGCGACACCCAGCAACGCATCGACCAGTTGGTCAAGAGCAACAACATCCTGCTGTTCATGAAGGGCAGTGCCAGCTTCCCCATGTGCGGCTTCTCGGGCCGAGCCATCCAGATCCTCAAGGCCTGCGGCGTGGACACCAAGAACATCGCCACCGTCAACGTGCTCGACGATCAGGAAATCCGCCAGGGCATCAAGGACTACAGCAACTGGCCGACCATTCCCCAGCTCTATGTCCAGGGCGAGTTCATCGGCGGCTCGGACATCATGATGGAAATGTACGAATCCGGCGAACTGCAGCAGCTGCTGGCGCCCAAGGCCTGAGGCAGCCCCCCGGGCCCGAGTGCCCCGAAGAAGAAGCCACCTGCGGGTGGCTTTTTTGCGCCGCGGCAATGGGCGCGCGGCGGACACACCCTGCGGGCATGCCTGCAGCCCAGGGACATGCTTTGTGTGGTCGAATAGACACATCGATCATGATCGGAAGACCCGCTGCTGCGGCCGCCTTCCATCCCTGCCTATGAGTCTGTCCCAAAGTCTGCTGGTGATTGTTGCGCTGATCCTGACCAGTGCCTTCTTTTCCGTGGCCGAAATCTCGCTGGCCGCATCGCGGCGCCTGCGCCTGCGCCAGATGCTGGAGGATGGCGAGCCCCGGGCCGAACTGGTCATGAAGATGCAGGCGCAGCCGGGCGAATACTTCACCGTCACGCAGATCGGCCTGAATGCCGTCGCCATCCTGGGCGGCGTCGTGGGCGAAGGGGCATTGACACCTTATCTGGCCGAACTGCTGATGCTGTGGCTGCCCGAAAGCAGGGCGCAGACCGTGGGTTTTCTGCTGTCGTTTGCCGCCGTCACCTCGCTCTTCATCCTGTTCGCCGATCTGCTGCCCAAGCGCCTGAGCATGGCCGAGCCCGAGCCCCTGGCCGTTCGCGTGCTGCGCCCCATGCTGTGGTGCATGGCCGTTCTCAAGCCCCTGGTCTGGTGCTTCAATCACCTGGCCGATGCGGTGGCCCGCCTTTTTGGCCTGCCCACGGTGCGCGACGATCGCATCACGCACGAGGACATCCTGGCCATGACCGAGGCCGGCGCGCGCGCAGGTGTGCTGGCAGCCCAGGAGCAGCAGGTCATTGCCAACCTGTTCGAGCTCGACTCACGCACCGTGGGTTCGGCCATGACCCAGCGCGACCGCATCGCCTACTTCCGCCGCGACGATCCCGACGATCTGATACGCGCTCGCATTGCCGAAGAGCCTTTCTCGACCTACCCGGTCTGCGACGGCGACATAGACCACATCATCGGCTATGTCGATGCCAAGGACCTGTTCCAGCGCGCGCTCAACAACCAGCCCCTGTCCCTGACGGACGACACCCTGGTGCACAAGGTGCTGGTCGTGCCCGACCGCCTGACCCTGGCCGAGGTGCTGGAGCAATTCCGCCAGGTGCACGAGGACTTCGCCGTCATCGTCAACGAATACAGTCTGGTCGTCGGCGTGGTCACGCTCAATGATGTGATGAGCACGGTCATGGGCGACCTGGTCAGCTCCCAGGATGAGGACGAGCAGCAGATCCTGCGGCGCGACGAGAACTCCTGGCTGATCGACGGGGTCACGCCCGTGGAGGATGTGATGCGCGCCCTCGAGCTCGACGAGCTTCCGCATGCAGAGGACTATGAAACCCTGGGAGGCTTCCTCATGGTCATGCTCAGGCGCGTTCCGCGGCGCACGGACACCGTGCAGTGGGGTGGCTACCGCTTCGAGGTCATGGACGTGGACAGCTACCGCATCGACCAGGTACTTGTCACGCGCACCATGCCGGGCGCGGCGGCTCCACATGACGAAGGCAGCACGGCAGCAGCCGTGGCCAAGGTGTCCAGCATGTCGCAGGACGCCTCCTGAAGGCGCGGTACCGGGGCCGGTTCAGGCCGCGCGGGAAGCGTCCAGTTCCCAGCGCCGCTGCGCGGCGAAGACTGCGTTCGGATACTGGGGCTGGCCACGGCTGCCGTTGTAACGGCCCAGGGCCATGTACATATCGCCCTGCTCGCGATCCAGATAGTGGCGGAGGATGACGCAGCCAAAGCGCAGGTTGGTCTGCATGTGGAACAGTTTGGCGGTATCGCCGTCGCCGATCACCCGCATCCAGAACGGCATGATCTGCATATAGCCACGGGCGCCGACGCTGGAGATGGCGAACTTGCGGAAAGCGCTTTCCACCTGCACCAGACCCAGCACCAGGGAGACCTCGAGACCTGCGCGCTTGGACTCGTACCAGACGGTCTGCAGGAACTCCAGGCGAGTGGCCAGCTCGGGCTTTCGTGGACGCAGCCGCTCGCTGCTGGCCGTGAGCCAGCGCAGGTAGTCCAGCCGCGCCTCGGTCGAGGCAAAGCGCAGCTCGGGAGGGGCCGCCCCCGTGACCGCCGAGCTCAGCGCGGTGCGAACGGAGTCGGCCAGGGGCTCTTCCAGTTGGCCTCCAGCCCAGGCGGGCACGGCCACGCTGCCCAGCAGCGGGGCGGCGGCCAGCGCCGCCGCGCGGCGCAGGCAGTCGCGTCGGCCGGAGCCGGGCTGCGGATTCACAGACCCAGCCTTTGCTTCAGGTGGCCCAGCACGTCGGCCACGGCGATCTGGCTGGCCGCGGTGTCGCGGCGGTGCTGGTACTCGACCTGGCCCTCCTTGAGGCCACGGTCGGACAGCACGACACGGTGGGGCACGCCGATCAGTTCCCAGTCGGCGAACATGGCACCGGGGCGTTCACCACGGTCGTCCAGGATCACATCCACGCCCAGGGCCAGCAGATCGGAATGCAGCGATTCGGCAGCCTGCTTCACGGCTTCGCTGCGGTCCATGCCGATGGGGCAGAGCACGACGGTGAACGGGGCAATGGCGTCGGGCCAGATAATGCCGCGCTCGTCATGGTTCTGCTCGATGGCGGCGGCAGGCAGGCGCGTCACGCCGATGCCATAGCAGCCCATTTCGAACAAGGCGGGCTTGCCGTTCTCGGCCAGGAAGCTGGCATCCATGGCCTGGGAGTACTTGGTGCCCAGATAGAACACATGGCCCACCTCGATGCCGCGCTCGATGGCCAGTTCGCCGGCGCCGTCGGGCGACTTGTCGCCAGCCACCACATTGCGCAGGTCGGCCACGGCATCGGGCTCGGGCAGATCACGGCCGAAGTTGACACCTGTGATGTGGAAGTCCGCCTCGTTGGCGCCGCAGACCCAGTCGGCCATCACGGCCACTTCGCGGTCAACGACCAGCTTCACGGGCTTCTTCAGGCCGACGGGACCCAGGTAGCCGGGCTGGCAGCCGAAGTGCTCTTCGATCTCGGCCACCGTGGCAAAGCGGAAGCCCACATCCAGACCCGGCACCTTGCCAACCTTGATCTCGTTCATCTCGTGGTCGCCACGCAGCAGCAGCAGCCAGACCTGGCTACCTGCCACGTCGCCCTTGTCATCGAGCTTGTCCGTGGCCAGCACCAGGGACTTGACCGTGCGCGACAGCGCAAGGCCCAACTGGTCGGCCACGGCCTGGCAGGTGCTGTTGCCGGGCGTGGCCACCTTGACAAGGGCCTCGGCCGCCGCGGGACGGGGTCCGGCCGGCGCCAGGGCTTCGGCCTTCTCGATGTTGGCCGCGTAATCGCTGTCCGGGCAGTAGACGATGGCGTCCTCTCCCGTGGAGGCAATGACCTGGAACTCCTCGCTCAGATCACCGCCGATGGCGCCGCTGTCGGCACGCACGGCACGGTATTGCAGACCAAAGCGGTCGAAGATGCGCTTGTAGGCTGCGCGCATGGTCTGATAGCTGATCTGCGCGGCATCACGGTCCTTGTCGAAGGAATAGGCGTCCTTCATGATGAACTCGCGCCCACGCATCAGGCCAAAACGCGGACGCCTTTCGTCGCGGAACTTGGTCTGGATCTGGTAGAGGTTCTTGGGCAGCTGCTTGTAGCTCTTGATTTCCTGGCGGGCGATATCGGTCACCACCTCTTCGCTGGTGGGCTGGATCACGAAATCACGGCCATGGCGATCCTTGATGCGCAGCAACTCGGGACCCATTTTCTCGAAACGGCCCGTTTCTTCCCAGAGCTCGGCCGGCTGCACCACGGGCATGGTCACCTCGATGGCGCCCGCACGGTTCATTTCCTCACGCACGATGGCCTCGACCTTGCGGATCACGCGCAGACCCATGGGCATGTAGTTGTAGATGCCTGCGCCCAGCTTCTTGATGAGGCCCGCCCGCATCATGAGCTTGTGGCTGACCACTTCGGCGTCGGCCGGAGCTTCCTTGAGAGTGGAGATGAAAAATTGGGAGGCTTTCATGGAACAGGGGCTTCGCGGGAATCGGCGCAGCGTGCTTGCCGCTGGCAAGGCACCGTGCATAATGGACACAATTCAGAAAATTGGGGTTCGATTATGCTTGACCGGGACGGATTTCGCCCGAACGTCGGCATCATCCTGCTCAACC
>JAIRVR010000049.1 GCA_031253795.1 Burkholderiaceae bacterium | reverse complement strand
AGAAAGGAAAAAGCTATGCCAGCGTCAGGAAAATTCTTCGCCGCCGCGCGAACGTTCGCCATCGATGTGGCCAACGGTTTTCTTGCCATCATCCACAACAGCTTCGCCCTGCTGGGCCTGGCTGTGGCCTTCCTGGCCATCACCTTGTTCGCCCGCCCCGATCTGCGCGATGCCGGAGAGAGCCAGCTGCGCTCCTGGCTGACCGCCCGCCAGCTGGCCGAGCAGGGCATGCCCGTCGAGCTCGCCGCAAGCGACCGCGCCACGGCGACCAACCCCAAGAGCCTGCCCAAGGAGCAGGCGGCTGTCGCCTATTGGTTGAGCAAAAAGTACCGCGTGGCACCCGAGCCCATCGCGGCCCTGGTGAGCGAGGCCTATGACCTGGGCAAGCTCAACCAGCTCGATCCCACGCTGATCCTGGCCATCATGGCCATCGAGTCCAGCTTCAACCCCTTCGCGCAAAGCGCGGTGGGCGCCCAGGGCCTGATGCAGGTCATGACCACGGTGCACACCGACAAGTACGAGAACTTCGGCGGCCAGAATGCCGCTTTCGATCCCGTGAGCAATCTGCGCGTGGGTGTGCGCGTGCTCAAGGAGTGCATAGCACGTGCCGGTTCCATCGAGGGCGGCCTGCGCTTTTACGTGGGCGCAGCCAATCTGCCCAGCGACGGCGGCTACGCCGTCAAGGTGCTGGCCGAGCACCAGCGCCTTCGCCTGGCCGCAGGCCTGCGCGCCGCGCCGATCATGACCGCCAAGGCCGACGAGGCCAAGCCGGCCATGCAGGTGGTGACCACCAAGCCCGCCCCTGCCGCTGCGACGGCGACCGCGGTCGAAACGCCCGCTGCCGTACCGGCACGCCCGTCCACACCGGCACGCACCGAGCAGGTCGCCCTGCAGACCCAGGATCCAGCGCTGTAACTGTTGTATCGCTGAGCAGCAAGCTGGCCGAGGCCAGCTTTTTTTGCGCCTTGCGACCGCCACCGGCAAACCGCCGACCATGTCGGCGGCAGGCCGGCTCAGCTACACTAGCGGGGTACGCAACTGGCGATAGGCGCAGCCGCATCATGCGCAGCTGCCGCTGACGTGGAAACCAGCGAAAGGCCCGTGAGGGGCCACCTTTCGTGAACCACCGGGGAGCGTACCGCCCAGTTTTCATGCGAGACATGGAGCCGGAGTGTTCCGCCGTTCGCCTGGGCAGCCCTTGTCCTCAAGGGAATTTCAAGTTCACAGGACTGCCATGTTTCAACGCACCAATACCGTCGAGAAGGTCGACGCCGAAGTCTTTGCTGCCATCCAGGCCGAGAACCTGCGCCAGCAGGAACACATCGAGCTGATCGCCAGCGAAAACTACTGTTCCCCCGCCGTGATGGAAGCCCAGGGCTCCCAGCTCACCAACAAGTACGCCGAAGGCTATCCAGGCAAGCGCTACTACGGCGGCTGCGAAAACGTCGACGTGGTCGAGCAGCTGGCCATCGACCGTGTCAAGCAGCTGTTCGGTGCGGAAGCCGCCAATGTGCAGCCCAATTCCGGCTCGCAGGCCAACCAGGCCGTGCTGATGGCCTTTGCCAAGCCCGGCGACACCATCATGGGCATGAGCCTGGCCGAAGGCGGCCACCTGACCCATGGCATGCCGCTGAACATGTCGGGCAAGTGGTTCAACGTGGTGTCCTACGGCCTCAACGCCGAAGAAGCCATCGACTACGACAAGATGGAAGCCCTGGCGCGCGAGCACAAGCCCCGCATCATCGTGGCCGGTGCCTCGGCCTATGCCCTGGCCATCGATTTCGAGCGCTTCGCCAAGATCGCCAAGGAAGTCGGCGCCATCTTCTGGGTGGATATGGCCCACTACGCAGGTCTGATCGCTGCCGGCGTGTATCCCAATCCCGTGCCTTATGCCGACGTGGTCACGACCACCACGCACAAGAGCCTGCGCGGCCCGCGCGGCGGCGTGATCCTGATGAAGGCCGAGCATGAGAAGGCACTGAACAGCGCCATCTTCCCCGGCCTGCAGGGCGGCCCGCTGATGCATGTCATCGCCGGCAAGGCCGTGGCCTTCAAGGAAGCACTGTCTCCCGAATTCAAGACCTACCAGGAGCAGGTCGTGAAGAACGCCAAGGTCGTCGCCGAAACGCTGACGGCCCGTGGTCTGCGCATCGTCTCCGGCCGCACCGAAAGCCACGTCATGCTGGTGGACCTGCGCGCCAAGGGCATCACCGGCAAGGCCGCGGAAGCCGCGCTGGGTGCCGCCCACATGACGATCAACAAGAACTCCATCCCCAACGATCCCGAAAAGCCCATGGTCACCAGCGGCATTCGCGTGGGCACGCCCGCCATGACCACGCGTGGCTTCAAGGAAGAGGAAGCCCGGCTGACGGCCAACCTGCTGGCCGACGTGCTGGACAACCCGCATGACGAAGCCAACCTGGCCCGCGTGCGCGCCCAGGTGGCCGAACTGACGGCCCGCTTCCCGGTCTACGGCCAGTAATTGGCGCGCTCCCATGAAGTGCCCTTTCTGCAGCCATCCCGATACCCAGGTCGTGGAGACCCGGGAAGCCGAGGACGGGGGCTTCATACGCCGCCGCCGCCAATGCGGCGGCTGCGACAAGCGCTTCACCACCTATGAGCGGCCCGAGGTCAGCTTTCCGACCATCGTCAAGAAGGACGGACGGCGCATCGAGTACGAGCGCGCCAAGCTGCAGGGCTCCTTCCAGATCG
This sequence comes from Burkholderiaceae bacterium, assembly GCA_031253795.1. Taxonomy (GTDB): domain Bacteria; phylum Pseudomonadota; class Gammaproteobacteria; order Burkholderiales; family Burkholderiaceae_C; genus Comamonas. The sequence goes on along the minus strand of JAIRVR010000049.1, from coordinate 93,283 downwards.
CGCTGCGCAAGCGGCCCGTGAGCACGGAGCAGATCGATGGCGCCATCGATCGCATCGAGGAGCGGCTGCGCAACCTGGGCGAGCGTGAAGTCCTGTCCAGCCGGCTTGGCGAGATGGTCATGCGTGAACTCAAGCTGCTCGACAAGGTGGGCTATATCCGCTTTGCCAGCGTCTACCGCAGTTTCGAGGACGTGGACGACTTCAAGAACATCATGGACGAGGTGAGGAATCCCTCGGCCTGAACCGCCACCGGCGTGGTGCCAGGCGATCCGACCCGCCCCATGTAAAAAGCCGCTCCTTGCAGAGCGGCTTTTTACATGGGGCCAGCGGGCCTCAGAGCGCAGAAGCGGCAATGGGGGGCAGGCCCGAATCCACATCACCGCACTGGGCACGGTGGCGCAGCGCATGGTCCATGACCACCAGGGCCAACAGCGCCTCGGCGATGGGTGCGGCGCGTATGCCCACGCAGGGATCGTGGCGGCCCTTGGTGATGACTTCGGCCGGCTGGCCATGCACATCGATGGACTGGCGCGGCGTAATGATGGAACTGGTGGGCTTGATGCCAATGCGCACCTCCAGATCCTGGCCGGTGCTGATACCGCCGACGATGCCACCCGCGTTGTTGCTGAGAAAGCCCTCGGGGCTCAGCGAGTCGCCGTGCGTGGTGCCACGCTGGGCCACGCTGTCGAAGCCTGCACCCACCTCCACGGCCTTGACTGCATTCAGGCCCATCATGGCATAGGCGATGTCGGCATCCAGCCGGTCGTAAAGGGGCTGGCCCAGGCCCACAGGCATGCCGCTGGCCTGCACGCGCAGCGCGGCGCCGCAGGAGTCGCCTGACTTGCGCAGTGCCTCCATGTATTCCTCATAGCGCGACACATCGGCCACGGGGGCGAAAAAAGGATTGTGGGGCACATGCTCCCAGCTTTCGAATGGCAGGGACAGCTCTCCGACCTGGGTCATGCAGGCACGGAACTCGGTGCCGAACTTCTCCCGCAGCCATTTCTTGGCCACGGCCCCGGCAGCCACGGCGGGAGCGGTCAGCCGCGCCGAGGAACGCCCGCCGCCGCGCGGATCACGGATGCCGTACTTCTGGAAATAGGCGTAGTCGGCATGGCCCGGGCGAAAGCTCTGGGCGATATTGGAGTAGTCCTTGCTGCGCTGGTCGGTATTGCGGATCAGCAGCGCAATGGGCGTGCCCGTGGTCTTGCCTTCGTAGACGCCCGAAAGGATCTCCACGGCATCGGGTTCATTGCGCTGCGTGACGAACTTGCTGGTGCCCGGGCGGCGGCGGTCCAGGTCCTGCTGGATGTCCGCCTCGTTCAGCGCCATGCCGGGCGGGCAGCCGTCGATGACGCAGCCGATGGCGGGGCCATGGGATTCACCGAAGTTGGTGACTGTGAATAGGGTGCCGAAGGTGTTGCCGCTCATAGGCCTGCAATTATGCCCGCGCCGCCATGCAGGCAGGCGGCGGCACATGGCGCGGCCCGCCATCGCAGGCCGGCAAGGGCGCAGGCCTGCTCAGTCCGCACCCTGGCGCTCGCCTTCGGGCCAGTCGCGGATATAGGCCTTGAGCATGCGGTTCTCGAAGTTCTGGCTGTCGACCACGGCCTTGGCCACGTCGTACAGGCTGATCACGCCCATCAGCATGCGCTTGTCCATCACGGGCATGTAGCGCGCGTGGCGGTCCAGCATCATGCGGCGCACCTCGTCCATTTCGGTTTCCATGGTGCAGGTCATGGGTGCATCGTCCATGGCCGAACGCACCAGAGTGTCGCCCACGCCACCGTGTTTGACGAAGCCCTGTATCACTTCGCGGAAGGTCAGCATGCCGACCACGTCGCCATGCTCCATGACCACCAGGGAGCCGATGTCCCTGTCCGACATCACCTGCACCGCGCTGGCCAGGCTCTCATCGGGCGACACCGTATAGAGGGTGTTGCCCTTGACGCGCAGGATGTCACTTACTTTCATGCCCTATCTCCAAAGTTGTCTGTGTCACCGTGGTGGCGGTGGGCCGCCCGAAGAGCGGCTGTCTGACAGGAAATATAGCCCACAATGCCCGCTTGCCTTGACAACCATGGAGACAGGAATGCCCGGCTACTCGGACCCCGGCTTTGACACCCTGGCGCTGCACGCGGGCGCCCAGCCCGATCCCGCCACCGGCGCGCGCGCGACGCCCATCCACCTGACGACTTCGTTCGTCTTCGAATCCAGCGACCATGCGGCTTCGCTGTTCAACCTGGAGCGGCCAGGCCATGTCTACAGCCGAATCTCCAATCCGACCAATGCCGTTCTGGAGCAGCGCGTCTCGGCCCTCGAGGGCGGCGTGGGTGCCATCGCCGTGGCCAGCGGCCAAGCTGCACTGCATCTGTCCGTGGCCACGCTCATGGGCGCGGGCAGCCACATCGTGGCCAGCACGGCCCTGTACGGCGGCTCGCAGAACCTGCTGCACTACACGCTGGCGCGCTTCGGCATAGAAACCACCTTCGTCCAGCCCGGCGACATCGATGGCTGGCGCGCCGCCGTTCGCCCCAACACCAAGCTGTTCTTCGGCGAGACCGTGGGCAACCCCGGCCTGGACGTGCTCGACATTCCCACGGTCTCTGCCATAGCCCACGAGGCCGGCGTGCCCCTGCTCGTGGACTCCACGCTGACCTCGCCCTGGCTGATCAAGCCGCTGGAGCATGGCGCGGACATCGTCTACCACTCGGCCACCAAGTTTCTCTCCGGCCATGGCACCGTGGTCGGCGGCATCGTGGTGGACGGCGGCAGCTTCGACTGGGAAAAGTCCGGCCGTTTCCCCGAGCTCACCCAGCCCTACGACGGCTTCCACAACATGGTCTTCAGCGAGGAAAGCACGACGGGTGCGTTTTTGCTGCGCGCGCGCCGCGAAGGCCTGCGCGACTTCGGCGCCTGCATGAGCCCGCACACCGCCTGGCTGATCCTGCAGGGCGTGGAGACCCTGCCGCTGCGCATGGAGCGCCATATGCGCAATACCGAGAAGGTCGTGCAGTTCCTGGCCAGCCACCCCCTGGTCGGCCGCGTGGGCCATCCGCTGCTGGACACCCATTCCTCCCATGCGCTGGCCAGGAAGCTGCTGCCGCGCGGCGCGGGCTCGGTCTTCAGCTTCGACATCCGGGGCAACCGCAACCAGGGCAAAAGGTTCATTGAAACGCTCAAGGTCTTCAGCCATCTGGCCAACGTCGGCGACTGCCGCAGCCTGGTCATCCACCCGGCCAGCACGACGCACTTTCGCATGAGCGACGAGGCGCTGGCAGGTGCAGGCATCACCCAGGGCACGATTCGCCTGTCCATCGGTCTGGAGGATGCCGACGACCTGATCGACGACCTCAAGCGTGCGCTCAAGGCCGCGGAAAAGGCTGCATAAGAATTCGGGAGAGCTGCAAATGAAGATCGAAGTCCAGGGCCATGCCATCTATGCCTATACCGGCGGCAAGGCCTTCAACCCCGCCCAGCCCACGGCCATCCTGATCCACGGCGTGCTGTGCGATCACAGCGTCTGGGCACTGCAAAGCCGCTACCTGGCCAACCACGGCTGGAACGTGCTGGCCATCGACCTGCCCGGTCACTGCAAGAGCGCGGGCGAAGCGCCGGCCAGCGTGGAGGAAGCTGCGCAATGCATCGTCCAGCTGCTGGACGCCGCAGGGCTGGAAAAGGCCGCCCTCATCGGCCATAGCTGGGGCAGCCTGATCGCCATGGAAGCCGCTGCCCGGCTGGGCACACGCGCCAGCCACCTTGCCCTGGTGGGCACGGCGCATCCCATGAAGGTCTCGCCTGCCCTGCTGGAATCGGCACTGAACACACCCGATCAGGCCCTGCGCATGGTCAACGTGTTTTCGCGTGCCACCCTGGCGCCACCCAATGGCGCGGGCAGCTGGGTGTTCGGCGCGGGCATCGCATTGGGACGGCGCGTGCTGGCCAGCAATGCCCGTACCAACCTGCTGCACGCGGGCTTCCAGGCCTGCGACAGCTATGCGGGTGGCGAAGCGGCCATGGCCGCCCTGCAGTGCCCTGTGCTGTTCGCCTTGGGCGAGCAGGACCAGATGACGCCACCCAAGGCCGCCAGGGGGCTGGTGGAGGCGGCCCGTGCCGCGGGCCGCCAGGTCAGCGTGGTCCAGTTGCCCAGCGGCCACAACCAGATGACCGAGGCGCCCGACCAGACCCTGTTCGCGCTGCGGGACTTCCTCGCCCGTTGAGCCCATGGCCCGCCCGGGCCATGGAATCGACCACGCCGAGACAGGAAGATGCTATTTCCGCGAGGGCATGCACGCCATCCTCAAGAAGGCGCCGGGCCCTCCAATCCGTACTCTGCGTCGCCGGGAGACCGCTGATGCATCAGACCCGTGCCAGAAAGCGTGCAATGCGCTGGGCGATGCGATCGGGCTGCTCGCGGTGGGGCACATGGCCTCCACCGGCCACGATCTCCACCTCCACCGGACCGCGCGCGCGATCGCGTATGCGCTCGGGATGGACCAGGGAGCCGAATTCGTCCTGCTCGCCATGGATGGCCAGCACCGGACAGCGCACACGCTCCAGCGCTTCATCCAGCCGGTAGTCGGCAAAGGGCCGGGATAGCCAGGTATCAACCCAGGCCGACAGCACCCAGGCCGCCTTGTCGCCATGGTATTTGCGCAGCCTGTCCATCTGGCCCGGTCGGGCAAAGTCATCGCGGGCCGCGCGTATGCCTTGCAGCGTGCGGTCCTCGACGAAGGCCTGGGCCGACTCCGTCACCAGGGCCCGGCATTGCGTGCCATAGCGTGCCGCCACCATGGTGGCCATGCCGCCGCCCACGCTGTGGCCCAGGGCCACGAAATCGTCCAGACCCAGGGCCTGGTGCAGGGCCGCGAAGCCGCTCTCGGCCTCCTCGGCCACGAAGCCGCTTTCCAGGCGCCCCGGATGGGGATCGGACTGGCCAAAACCAAGCCGGTCGTAGGCCAGCACGTCGCGGCCCGTGGCCTCGACCAGCCGTTGCGGAAATTCACGCCACAGCGCCACCGACCCCAGGGAATCATGCAGCAGGACCATGGGCGCCGGTGCCGGGCCCGAGTTGCCCGCGCGCGCATGCCAGCGCTTGACGAAAAGGCGGCCCTGGGAAGTGTCGACGCGGATTTCGCTGGTGGAGTCTTGCAAAACAGTCATGGAATCGGTCCGTGCAGTGGTGCGGGAGCAAGTCCCCATCATGCACACACCCAGCCCCCACGGCAGCCTCCTGGGCGACGGAGCAAGGCAAGCACGGCAGCTTTTGGCTCCACAGGGTCAGGATTTGCGGGCGCTCTACCGGTTTTCCCCTGGGGCAGCTCCGCTGGCGGCGACTGCCTCGACGGCGTATAACGAAGTCCACTACCCCACTGGTAAGGCCTGCCATGAACCCTGCTTCCGCCCCCTTGCCCGGCGCCGCACAGGCCGCCGTGGATCCGCGCCAATTCAAGAGCTTTGCCGAGTTCTACCCCTTCTATCTTCAGGAACACAGCAACCGCACCTGCAGGCGCCTGCACTTCGCGGGCTCCACCCTGGCCCTGCTGTGCCTGCTCGCGCTCTTCGTGACCGGCAATTTCTGGTTCCTGCTGGCCGGCCTGCTGTGCGGCTATGGCTTCGCCTGGGTCGGCCATTTCGGCTTCGAGAAGAACCGGCCCGCCAGCTTCAAACGCCCCATCTACAGTTTCCGCGGCGACTGGGTCATGTGGCGTGACCTGCTGACGGGCAAGATTCCACTGTAGGCGCCATGGCTGCGCGAGGCCGGTCGTCAGGGCGCCGGTTGCGCCCTGAGCAGGTCGGCCAGGCACATGCGCTCCAGCCCGGTCCGCTCCCACAGCGGGGCCATGGCCGGCGAAGGCGCCAGCAGCAACCTCTCCACCAGCGGTGCCAGCGGCGTGCCGGCAGGTTCGACCAGCAGCATGTAGCGCGGCTCGGTACCCTCGCTGGCCGCAGCCACTCCAGGCGCCTGCACGGTGCCCACCCAGTCCAGCGTGGACAATGCCATGAGCACCGGATCGATCTGCTGCCAATCCACACGCAGGCGGCGCGCCAGTTCGCTGGCATACAGGCCCTTGGCCGGCGACTGGCGCGCGTCGGCCAGGGACTGCAGGATCTCCACCGCCATCTCGAACTGCCAGCCCTGCTCGCCCGGCAGGCGCTGCACGCCGGCCAGCACCACGGGCAGGTAGGCCGTGACCACGGCACCCAGCAGCACGATGATCCAGGCCATGTAGATCCAGATCAGCAAAATGGGCAGGGTGGCAAAGGTGCCGTAGATCACGGAGTATGTTGGCACGGATGCCAGGTACAGGCCCAGCGCCTTCTTGGCCAGTTCCATGCACAGGGCAACGAACAGCCCGCCCACCCAGGCATGGCGCCAGCGCACGGCCGTATTGGGCACGTAGTGGTACAGACCCGCCATGCCGGCGGCCAGTGCGATGAATTCGATGGAATCGAAGATGAAGCGCAGCCCTTCGGGCAGGGCGTTGACCAGGCCGCGCGAAGCCGACATCACATAGGACGACAGCACCAGGCTCAGGCCCAGCACCAGCGGCCCCAGCGTGATGGCGGCCCAGTAGATGAGCACACGTTGGCCCAATGGACGCAGCTGGCGCACGCGCCAGATGTTGTTGAGCGTGCGGTCGATGGTGAGGATCAGCGCGATCGCCGTGATCACGAGAATGGAAAAGCCCGCCATGCCGAGCTGGCTGGCCTTGGAGGCGAACTGCGTCAGGTAGCCCAGCACCTGGCGCGCAATGGTCTCGGGCACCAGGCTGTCGATCAGCCATCGTTCCAGCACCACCTGCACGCGCGAGAAGATGGGAAAGGCCGTGAACAGGGCCAGCGCCACCGTGAAGAACGGCACCAGGGCCAGCACCGTGGTGAAGGTCAGGCTGCTGGCCGTTACGCCCAGCCGGTCTTCGCGCAAGCGCTCGCGCAGCGTGTGCAAGGTGTTGCGCCACGGAAAGGCCTGCCAGTGAGCACGCCAGCGGCGCCCCCAGCCCGCATGCTCCCGCTCCGGCAGGACCAGCCGCTGCTCCTGCGCCGGCACGGGCAATGGCGCACCGGCGGGGGCCGGGCCAGCGCTTTCAGGGCCATACTCGGGGACCGCGCTCATCGGCCACCCCGCCCGCATACGCCCCGGGGGCCGGCCATCCAAGCAATCACAGATTCAAAGGTCAAGACCATGGCCGATATGATGCCACCCCGATGACTGATCCGATTTCCCGCCCTGGCGCCGATGTGGCCGCCACCCGCTGGCTTGCCGTGTCCAGCCTGCTGGGACTGATGGTGCTGAGCCTGGCCTGGGAGCTGTGGCTGGCCCCCATGCGCCCTGGAGGCTCATGGCTGGTGCTCAAGGCCCTGCCGCTGGCGATTCCATTGATCGGCCTGCTCAAGCACCGCATGTATACCTATCGCTGGGTCAGCCTGCTGGTCTGGCTGTACTTCACCGAGGGCGTGGTCCGCGCCTGGAGCGACCCCTCTCCCAGCCGCTGGCTGGCCCTGGCCGAGATCGCGCTGTGCCTGATGCTGTTCACCGCCTGCGCCCTGCATGTGCGCTGGCGCCAGCGCAGTGCACGCCAGGCCGCGCCGGACGCCGCCCGCTGAAGCCTGTTTTCCCTCTTTGTTGAAAGATCCTGCAAATGACCGCCCTGCTTGAACGCCTGCGCCAGATCGTCGGCCCAGCCCATGTGCTGACCGACGGCGACCTCATCGCCTACGAACAGGACTGGCGCCGACGCGTGCGCGGCAAGTCCCTGGCCGTGGTGCGGCCGGCCAGCACGGCCGAGGTGGCTGCCGTGGTGCGCGAATGCGCGGCAGCCGGCACCAGCCTCATCCCCCAGGGAGGCAATACCGGCCTGTCCGTGGGCTCCACGCCCGATGAGAGCGGCACCCAGGTCGTACTCAGCCTCACGCGCATGAATGCCGTGCGCCACATCGACCGTGACAACCTGAGCTTCACCGTCGAGGCCGGCTGCATCCTGCAAAGCCTGCAGGAGCTGGCCGAAAAGCAGGGCCTGCTGTTCCCCCTCTCCCTGGCGGCCGAGGGCAGCTGCACCATCGGCGGCAACCTGGGCACCAATGCCGGCGGCACCCAGGTCGTACGCTACGGCAACACCCGCGAACTGTGCCTGGGCCTGGAAGTCGTCACGCCCCAGGGCGAAGTCTGGGATGGACTCAAGGGCCTGCGCAAGGACAACACGGGCTACGACCTGCGCGACCTGTTCATCGGCAGCGAAGGTACGCTGGGCATCATCACGGCAGCCACCATGAAGCTGTTTCCCCAGCCCGCAGCCCAGCTGACGGCCTTTGCCGCCGTACCGTCCATGGAAGCTGCCGTGCGCCTGCTCGGCCTGGCCCATCAGCATCTGGGCGCAGGCCTGACGGGCTTCGAGGTCATGGGCCGCTTCGCGCTCGGCCTGGTGATCAAGCACATGCCCCAGTTGCGCGTCCCTTTTGCCGCGCAGGACGATGCGCCCCCGTATTACGTGCTGCTGGAGAACTCCGACAGCGAATCCGAGCAACATGCGCGCGAACGCTTCGAAGCCCTGCTGGAGCTGGCCTTCGAGGACGGCTGCGTGCTCGACGCCGTGGTCGCCGAAAGCCTGGCCCAGGCCCATGAGCTATGGCATGTGCGCGAAAGCATTCCCCTGGCCCAGGCCGAGGAAGGCCTGAACATCAAGCACGACATTTCGATCGCGGCCTCCCGCATCCCGGCCTTCGTGGAGCACACGGACGCCGTGCTGCAGCGCGAGATCCCCGGCGTGCGCCTGGTCAATTTCGGCCACCTGGGTGACGGCAACCTGCACTACAACGTGCAGGCGCCCGAAGGCGGCGACGCCAAGGCCTTCCTCAACGAGCAGGAGCACCGCGTCAACCACCTGGTCTACGAGGCCGTGGCCGAGTTCGGTGGCTCCTTCTCGGCCGAACATGGCGTGGGCGCGCTCAAGGTGGACCAGCTGCAAAAATACCAGTCACCCGTGGCCCTTGGCATGATGCGCGCCATCAAGCAGGCGCTGGACCCCCAGGGCATCATGAACCCGGGCTGCATACTGCCCCGGGACTGACCCACTGAACCGGATCTTCGCTGGCGGACTCAGCCCGCCAGCTTGATCTCCACATTGGCCAGGGTCTTCTGGACCTGCTCGGGCCAGGCGATGTCGGGCCCGCCGGCATCGCTGAAATCGGACTGCTGCCCATCGGTCAGCAGCCAGACGCGCAGTGCATTGCGTGCGGGGTCGATGACCACGGCCCCCATCTCTTCGCCACCCTGGTGGGGGCGCAGGCCAACGATGCTCCACGCATCGCCATCGCGGTTCAGCGGCCCCACCGTGCGCATATTGCTCAGCAAGGTCGGATAGCTGGCACCCAGCAAGGCCTTGAGCCGGTCGGCCAGAACGCCCTGCTCCAGATAATTCGTTCCGTCATAGGGGTACTTGCCCAGGTATTCGGCCAGGCTGTCCAGGCCGGGCTCGCCAGCCTTGGCCGTCGACGGTACACGGATGCGCTGGGTGGCCGCCACAGCGGGTACCGCGGGTGCCGCACCGACGGTGGCGGCGTGGACAGCGCCGGGCACGGCCTCGGGCGCAGGCGGCGCAGCGGCGTCCTGTTGCGCAGAGGCCTTGGGCGTGGGAACCGACGGAGAACGCGGGTCACAGGCCGACAGCGCCAGCATGGCAACGCCCAGCGCCAACCCGGCCTGCCAGGGGGAGAGCATGGAAGACATGCGACAACTCCTTGTCAAAGCAGATGCAGAAAATACCGTGGCGCCGCAGCAAGAGCCTGGGGGCGTGGTCCCGGCGCCTGTCTGGTCCATTGTCGCATCGACAGCGCAGCCTCCTTGTTTCAAAGCGCAGGTCCCGCAAGCCGGCAAAGGGGCATTCATCAAGGAATCATCGGCACAGGGGCATTGCGCCAGCCCGCTCCCGGTCCTGACCGGGCTTGCTATACGATGCCGTCCTTGCTTCGTCACTTCGGCCCATGAAACAGTACCTCGACCTCGTTCAGAACATCTTTGACAACGGCAGTTGGCAAGACAACCGCACGGGCGTCCGTACCCTGAGCCTGCCGGGTGCCATGCTGCGCTTCGACCTGCAGCAGGGCTTTCCCGCCGTCACGACGAAAAAGCTGGCCTTCAAGTCCGTGGTGGGTGAGCTGACGGGCTTTCTGCGGGGCTGCCGCAGCGCAGCGGACTTCCGCGCGCTGGGCTGCAAGGTATGGGACCAGAACGCGAACGAGAACGCGCAATGGCTGGCCAACCCCTACCGCCTGCGCGAGGATGACCTGGGTTCGGTCTATGGCGTCCAGTGGCGCCAATGGCCTGCCTACAAGCTCATCGATCCGGCCCAGCCGCAGGGGGCGGCGCAGATCGCCGATGCCCTGGGACGCGGCTACCAGCAGATCGGTGCCGTGGACGGCGCGGACGGCCGGCCCTCTGGCGTGCTGCTGTACAAGGCCGTGGATCAATTGCGCCAGTGCCTGGACACCCTCATCAAGGACCCTGGCAGCCGCCGCATCCTGTTCCATGGCTGGAACTGGGCCCAGCTCGACGAGATGGCCCTGCCACCCTGTCACCTGCTCTACCAGTTCCTGGCCAATCCCGGCAAACGGGAGATCTCGCTGTGCCTGTACATCCGCAGCAACGACATCGGCCTTGGAACCCCCTTCAACCTTGCCGAGGGCGCGGCACTGCTGCATCTGGTGGGCCGCCTGACCGGCTATACGCCTCGCTGGTTCACCTACTTCATCGGTGATGCCCACATCTATGAAAACCATGTGGACATGCTGCAGGAGCAGCTGAGGCGCGAACCCCATCCCCTGCCCAGGCTGGTGCTGTCCGACCGCATTCCCGACTACGCCATCACGGGCCAGTACACACCCGAGTGGCTTGAGAAGGTTGAGCCCTCGGACTTCTCCCTTGAGGGCTACCAGCACCACGCGCCGATCTCGGCACCCATGGCCGTCTGACGAACTGTCCCGGCCGCTGACACCCGGGCCTCGCTTGCCCCGTGTGGCGAACAGGGTGGCGGCTGCGCGGCACCCTAGGGTTGTGCCAACGGTGCCACGGCAGCCCCCTTTACGGCGTGCCTGCGCAGGGCGTCTTCCACGAAGCCGCTTCGCTTCATGTCCTCGACGAAGCCTTGAACCGTGCGCCGCGCCACCGGGTCGCGGTTCGCGGGAACGCCCATGGCCTGCTCGATGACCATGAATCGCCCCGGCAGCACGCGCAGGCCAGGAAGTCGCTTCGCATCGGCCTCCAGCTGCTGGCGCACACCTGCAGCGACGTCCAGTTTCCGGGCCATGAATTCATCCACGACCTTTGGTGAAGTCGGCGCCCGCTCCAGCCTGGCCTGCTTTATCTCCCGGGTCAGGAACAGGTCGTAGGCGCTGCCCTTGCCGACCACGATGGAAACCCCTGCGCGGTCGACCTGGCTGTTGTCGGTGACAGGGGAATCGGCACGCACCAGGTACGCGCCCTCGATCACCACGTAGGGCGCCGTGAAGGACACGCCCTTGCCCCGCACAGGGTCCACCGCAAAGAAGCCGACGTCGGCCTGGCCCGAGCTGACCACTTCCACCGATTTGCCAGCCGAGTCAACCGCCACAAGATCCACCGGCACGCCCAGCCTGCGACCCAGTTCCTGCGCCAGGTCAATGGACACCCCCTGCAGCGCGCCCGTGGCACTGTCGCGACCTGCGAGCACCGGGTTGCCCAGGTTGATGGATGCGCGCAGCCGCCCCGTGGGGGCCAGCGCTGCCGTGATGTCCCTGCCGGTGGCCGTCACCGGTGGTGGCGCGGGCGTGGCACAGCCTGCCAACAACGCACTCACCACGAGCGCTACGGGTGCCAGCAGGCCACGGGGACCTTGAATTGCGGCGCGGAACAAGGGCATGGGCGACTCCAAAGCATGTGGGATCCGGGATTGGGATCATGTTTGCTCGTTCATATTTTGAAAACAATGGAAATCCCTATGCAAACACATCAAATCAAAGTGTTGACACTTTATTCAAAAGAGTCGAACAATTGTGCAACCCATTTGCTGGACCCAGGACCTCGACATGCCTCACCAACCCGCGTCTTCCGCGCTTTCCCGCTTCCGAGTGATTGATCTGACCCAGGTGCGAGCCGGTCCGACATGCTGCCGCCAACTGGCCGATTGGGGGGCCGATGTCATCCAGGTCCAGATGCCCGAGCACATGCGCGGCGACGATACGCTCGGTGGCCAGGACGGATCGGACTATCAGTACACCCACCGGAACAAGCGCTCCATCACCCTCGACCTGAAGCAGGCCGAAGGCATAGCGACGCTCAAGCGCCTCATTGCGACGGCAGATGTCGTCGTCGAGAACTTCCGCCCCGACGTGAAATACCGGCTTGGCATCGACTACGAGACGCTCTCCGCGGAAAACCCCGGCCTGGTGTACGCCAGCATTTCGGGTTTCGGCCAAACCGGCCCGCTGGCGCAGCGCCCCGGCTTCGACCAGATCGCCCAGGGCATGGGGGGATTGATGTCCGTCACGGGCCTGCCCGGGCAGGGCCCCGTGCGTGTCGGCATCCCCATCGCCGACCTTTGTGCCGGCATCTTTGCCGCGCAAGGTATTTTGGTGGCGCTCCTGGAACGCGAGGCTTCCGGCCGCGGCCAGTTCGTCCACACCTCCTTGCTGGAGTCCATGGTCTACATGATGGACTTCCAGACCTCGCGCCATCTCATCGACGGCGAGGTCGCCACGCAGGCAGGCAACTTCCATCCCACCAGCATTCCGACCGGCGTCTACCAGGCGCGCGACGGCTACCTGAACATCGCCGTGTTCGGCTCCAAGATCTGGGAGCGCTTTTGCAACATCCTCGGCGCCCCCGAATGGATCCACGACGCGCGCTATGCCGACAAGCCGTCCCGCTCCGCGAACCGGGACAGCCTCAACGCGGAGATCAACCAGCGCCTTGCGCAGCAGGATCGCGCGCACTGGATCCGCGAGTTCAACGAAGGCGGCGTGGCCTGCGGCCTCATCAGCAACGTCAAGGAGATGCTGGAGGAACCGCAGATTGCCCATCTGGGCATGGTCAAGGAAGTCGTTTCCGCCCGCCTGGGGCCCCAGCGCCTCGTCGGCCAGCCTGTGCAGCTTGAACGCACGCCCAGCTCCATCACACGCGCGGCGCCACGTCGCGGAGAACACACGCAAGAGGTTCTGAGCGAGCTCGGCGTCGGCCGGGAGGCTCTGGAAGCCATGAAAGTCCAAGGAGTCTATTGATGAGCCAGACCACCCTCCCCCCCACGTACCAGTCCACGACAGAGCGCGTCAAGACCTGGCTGGACGGCACTACGCTGCACATCCGGTTCAACCATCCCGCCCGCCACAACGCCTTGTCGGTTGATATGTGGGAAGCCGTTCCGGCGCTGCTTCGGGTGGCCAGGGACGATGACCGCGTGCGCCTGGTGGTGTTCTCAGGAGAAGGCGAGAAAGCCTTTGTCTCCGGAGCGGACATCTCGCAGTTCGAGGACATGCGCGCGGCCAAGGAAGCCGTCGCGCGCTATGAGGCCATGGCCGAGGAGTCGTTGACGAGCATCCACGATTTTCCCAAGCCCACTCTGGCGGTCATCCGGGGCTATTGCATTGGCGGAGGCGTCAATGTGGCCATCAGCTGCGACATCCGCATCGCCGCCAGCGATTCGGTGCTGTCGATCCCAGCCGCCCGGCTGGGCCTGGGCTACCGCTACTCGGCGATGAAGAACCTGGTGGACCTGGTAGGACCTGGCATTGCCAAGGACCTGTTCTTCACGGCCCGCCGAATCGATGGCGACGAGGCACAGCGCCTGGGCCTGGTCAATCGGGCCTGCCCGGCGGACGCGCTCGACGGCCTTCTGGCCGAGTACACCCGCGCGATGGCGGAGAACGCACCGCTGACCATCCAGGCCGCGAAGGCCATCACCCGTGAAATCCTCAAGCCCTCCCCGGACCTGGACAAGGCGTCGTGTACCGCGCTGATTCAGGGCTGCTTCCAGAGCGCGGACTATGCCGAAGGTCGCACCGCGTTCATGGAAAAGCGCAAGCCGGTCTTCACGGGCCACTGACCCCCTCGATTCACCAAGGAGACAACATGCGCTCATATTGGATGCAGCAGAGCCAGGATTGCGCGGTACTGGAACTGCGGGACGTGCCGACACCGCAGCCGGCCGCCAGCCAGTTGCTCGTACGTGTGCGGGCCGCGTCCCTCAACCGAGGGGAGTTCGTGGCGGGCCACGGCCTGCACGGTCCTGCCGGCAGCTGGAAAGCCATAGGCGGGGAGTGCGCAGGCGAGGTCATCGGCCAAGGCGCGGAGGTGACGGGCTTCGCGGCGGGCGACCGCGTCATGGGCCGTTGCGCCGGTGCGTTCGCGGAGTATGCGCTGCTGGACCAGGCGGAAGCGATGCACATCCCCGCAGCCCTTTCGTGGGAGGAGGCCGCCAGCCTTCCGCTCACCTTCCTCGTGTCGTTCGACATGCTCGTTCTGCAGGGACGGCTGAAAGAAGGCGAATGGGTACTGATCAACGGCGTCTCCTCCGGCGTGGGCGTCGCCTCGCTGCAGCTCGCCAAAGCCATGGGGGCCAGGGTCATCGGCACATCCGGCTCCCAGGCGAAGCTGGACCTGCTCCAGGGACTGGGCCTGGACGCGGGCATCCGCACCCGCGCACCCGACTTCGCCGAGGAGGTCCGCCGCATCACCGGAGGCCAGGGCGTGGGCCTGGCCATCAACGCGGTCGGCGGCTCGGTCTTCGCCGAAAGCATGCGGACACTGGCTTTCGAAGGTCGTCTTGCGACCGTGGGATACGTCGATGGGGTTCTGCACGCGGACATCGACCTTGAGGCGCTGCACGCCAGGCGGCTCACCGTCTTCGGTGTCTCGAACAAGCTGCGCACCAAGGCGCAGAAGTCGGCCGCCCTGCCCCGCTTCATCGCCGAGGTTCTGCCGCACTTCGCGTCGGGCCGCATCAGGCCGCACATCGACGAAGTGGTGGACTTCGCGTGCCTGGCCAGCGCGAAGGCCCGCATGGAGGCCGGTGCCCATGCGGGAAAGATCGTTCTGAGAATGCCCGCGGTCGACTGATCCCCATGCATCACAAAGGAGACAAGCATGCGCCTGAAACAACTGATCTGGGTCTGCGGACTCGGTTCCCTGGGCTTCGCGGCGGCCGCCCAGGGCCACTATCCCAGCAAGCCGGTTCGAATGGTGGTCGGATTCGCCCCCGGTGGCGCAGCCGACCTGGTGGCTCGCGCGATGAGCGATGCATTCGGCAAGGCGCTTGGACAAGCCATCGTGGTGGAAAACAAGCCGGGCAATGGTTCGAGCATCGCGGCCGACATCGTGGCCAAGGCGCCGGCCGATGGCTACACCCTGTTGATTGCAAGCCCGAGCAGCATCTCGGTCAACCCGGCCCTCAATCTCAGGCTCACCTACAGCGCGCGCGACCTGGCTCCAGTCACGAAGATCACGACATCGCCGCTCGTGCTGGCGGTCAGCCCCACCACCGGCATCAACACGGTGCCCGAGCTCATCGCCGCCGCGAAGAAGCGTCCGGGCGAGCTCAACTACTCGACGTCCGGCAATGGCTCGGCACCACATCTGGGAGCGGCCTTGTTCACCCAGGTGACCCGCACCGAGATGACGCATGTGCCGTACCGAGGCGGCAGCCTGGCCATCCAATCCGTGATGGCGGGAGACACCCAGGTGACCTTCGGGACATCCCCGTCGGTGCTTCCCATGGCCACCAGCGGAAAGCTGAGGGCCCTGGCCGTCAGCACGCGGGAACGCTCCCCGCTGGTGCCTTCGCTGCCAGGCATGCGCGAAGCCGGCCTGCCCGACTACCACATCGAGTTCTGGTACGGCATCTTCGTGCCCGCCGGCACGCCCGAGCCTGTGCTCAAGAAGGTGTATGACGCGGCCATCACGGCCATGCGCCAGCCGCAGGTCAAGGCCACGCTGGCACGCGATGGCACGGAAGTCTCCACATCGGAGTCCCCTGCGGCATTTGGCGCCTTCCTGAACGAGGACAGCAAGTTCTGGGTGAGCCTGGTGAAGAACGCCAACGTGAAGGTGGAGTAACGAAGGCAATGGTTTCCCGATGCGAGGGCCCATGTACGATTCACGTATGAATTCGTCCACCACTTCCCGCGGCACGGGCCTGTCGCACTCCATCGTCGCAGAAATCAAGCAGTTGATTTACACAGGCGAATTCAAGCCGGGCGAGCGCCTCAACGAAGCGGCACTGGCCCTGCGGATGGGGACCAGCCGGGGGCCCATCCGCGAGGCCGTGAGGGTGCTGGCAGGCCTGGGCATTGTCACTTCCGTGCCCAACAAGGGCGTGTTCGTACGCCAGCTGTCTTTCCGCGAGGCGCTGGAAATCTACGAGCTGCGCGCCCTGGTGTTTGGGTTCGCGGCCGAGCGGGCCTGCGACCACCTGACGGAGGGACACAGGCAGGAATTCGAGAAGCTCCTGGCCGGCATGGACGAAGCCTGCGAGCAGGGGGAGGGGACCCGTTACTACGAACTCAACCTGCAGTTCCACGCGCTGATTCTGCAGCTGTCCAACAACCAGCGCGCCCAGCAGGCCTACGACGACTACGTCAAGGAGCTCCATCTCGTGCGGCGCAAGTACTTCAACACGCCGGGCAACATGCGCCGCTCCAATGTCGAGCATCGCGCCATCTATGAGGCCATCGCCAGCGAGAACCCGGCCAAGGCCCGGGCGGCCGCTGAGCGCCATGTGCAGGCGGGAAGAATCCGCTTGATGGAGCACTTCGACACCAAGCTCTCATAGCACGGCGGGCCGGCTTCATGCGCCGGCCTGCAACGCGCTGGTCAGTTGCTGCAGCATCCAGCGCTGGGCGGGGCCGCCCGCGTGCTGTGCGTGGAAAAAGGCCTTGAGGCTGTAGCGCGGTGTCCGGAACGGGGCACGGAAAACCGTGACCGGCAGGCGGGACGCCGCATGGGCGGCCACGGTGCGTGGCAGGGTAGCCAGCCAGTCCGAGCTGGCGACGATGGATTCCACGGCGAGCATGTGGGGCAGTTCCAGCGCGACATCGCGCACATGCCTGGAGCGCAGCAGCGTGGCGTCGATGACGCTGGTTTCTGTCTCCCAGGGCAGTACCGCGACATGGCGCTCCTTCAGGTACTGGGCCAAGGACAAGCGACCCCGGAGGCGGGGATGGTGCTGGCGCGCCAGCACCACATAGTCGTCTTCGTGCAGGGTGACCGACCCGAGTTCAGGATGGCTGTCGACATGCTCGTCGGAAATGCCCAGGGCGAAATGCACGCGCCCCGACCGCAGCGCTTCGATGGCATCGCGGCGTTGCGATTGCTCCAGCTTGATGCGCAGGCGCGGGGCCTGGACCTGGAGGGACGCGACCAGCCTCGGCAGCACGGCGAAGGTGGTGAAATCCGTGGCCGCGAAGACAAAGGTCTGTCGGCTGGTCAATGGGTGGAAGGCCCGCCCCTCCCCCAGGCTGCTGGACAGCAGCCGCAGTCCATCCTGCACGCCCTGCGCCAGCTTGCGGGCCTTGACCGTGGGCTGCATGCCGGCCCCCTCGCGCACGAACAGCTCATCGGCCAGGGCCGATCGCAGCCGTGCCAGCGCATGGCTGCAGGCGGAAGGGCTGATCGCCAGCTCCGTGGCCGCAGCCACCACGCTGCGATGGCGCAGCAGCGCCTCGAATACCAGCAGAAGATTGAGATCGAGCTGGCGCAGAACATCGTGCATGGCATGCACTATACGTTGATGAAAATGCAGTATGCACATGGCCTGACGTGCGTAGCATTGGCGCTTTGAATCCTTGGTCCCCGCCATGCCGCTCTCCCACCCTCGTCCTGTTTTTCGCCAGGCCCTGCCCTCCGATGCCCCGCGCTGCTTCCAGATCGAATCCACCGCCTACGAAGGTGACGAAGCAGCCACGCTGGACAAGATCGGAATCCGCATCGCGCAATACCCCGAAGGCTTTCAGGTGATGGAGCTGGAAGGTCAGGTCATCGGCTTCATCAACAGCGGGTGCGCACACGAAGTGGTGATGTCGGATGAAGCCTTCAAGGAGCTCGTGGGACACGACCCTCTGGCGCCCCATGTGGTCATCATGTCCGTCGTTCTGGATCCCGCACACCAGGGCAGGGGACATTCCCGCCGGATGATGGAAACCTTCGTGCGCACAATGGCCGGGCGCGGAAAGACGTCCATCCACCTGATGTGCAGGCAGCGCCACGTGGGCCTGTACGAACGCCTGGGCTATCGGTACGTCAAGCCCTCGGCCTCGGACCATGGCGGCATGTCATGGCACGAAATGGCCATGGAGTTGCCACCCGCCGCTGCAGCGGCGTCGGCCTGATCAAGGGCCTGGTGCCACCGACCCGGCAAGGCCCTCAGCCAGCGACCGAGGAGGCGAAGCTGCGCAGATGCTGGCGCAGCAGCAGTGCGGCCGACGAGCACGACTGCGATACGCCCAGCAGCAGCTTGCGCCGGGCCCAGGGCTCGTCCAGCGTGACCACCTTGAGCGGGTGGGGCCGGGTCGGCCGCACCACGGCGCGTGGCAGCACGCCGATGCCCAGGTTGGCATGGATCAGCTGGCACATGGCGTCGAAGCTGCGCACCTGCACGCGCACGCGCATCACCTGCCCATATTGTTCAGCCGCGCGCGAGGTCAGCTCCAGCAGCGAGCTGCCACGGTTCAGGCCCACGAAGTCATAAGGCAGGCAGTCCCTGAACGTGACCCTGCGGCGTCGTGCCAGCGGATGATGGGGCGCACACACGGCCACCAGCTCGTCCTGCCGGAAAGGCTCCACGCTCAGCCCGCCCACGGGCGTGTTCTCCGCAAAAATGCCGATATCGGCCACGCCATCGACCACGGCGCGCACGATGTCGCCACTGAGCTGCTCCTCCAGCTCGACATGGATGTCGGGATGCTGGTCCATGAAGCTGGAAAGGCGGTCCGGCAGAAACTCCGTCAGCGCCGACATATTGGCCCACAGCCGCACATGGCCGCGTCGGCCCTGCTGGTAGTCGCTGATCTCGCTGCTGAACTGCTCGAAGCCCTGGAACAGACGCAGCGCATGCTGCATGGCCAGGTGCCCGGCCGGGGTGAGTGCCATGCCGCGGGAGCTTCTGTCGAACAGCCGGGCACCGGTGGCCGCCTCGAACTCGGCCAGGCGTCGGCTGGCGGCCGAGGTGGCCAGGCTGCAGGCCTCGGCCCCGCGGGTGACGCTGCCCAGTTGGGCGACCGCGCAAAACAGCCTGAGCGTCACGAAATCCACCCGTGCGGGATTGATGAGGGCAGCCATGCGGCGATTGTAGAAGCATTCGCAAAATGCGAACACCAGCCGATGATTTGGCAATTCCGCGACAGCAGACAGGCTTCTACAGTCCACCCGTCACCAACGGATAGGACGAACGTGCAAGCACTTCAAGGTATCAAGGTCGTCGAACTGGGCCAGCTGATCGCAGGCCCCTTCGCGGGCAAGACACTGGCCGACTTCGGCGCCGATGTCATCAAGGTGGAACCGCCGGGTGTCGGGGATCCGCTGCGCAAGTGGCGCATGCTCCGCGATGGCAGCTCGGTCTGGTGGGAAGTCCAGTCGCGCAACAAGCGTTCCGTGGCCCTGGACCTGCGCACGCCGCAAGGCCAGGAAGCCGTTCGCGCACTGCTGCGGGAGGCCGACGTGGTCATCGAGAACTTCAAGCCCGGCACCCTGGAATCCTGGGGGCTGGGCTGGGATGCGCTGCACGCGCTCAACCCCCGTCTCATCATGCTGCGCATCTCAGGCTACGGCCAGACCGGCCCCTACCGCCACAAGCCGGGATTCGGCGTGCTCGGCGAGGCCATGGGTGGCCTGCGCCACCTGACGGGCGAGCCCGGCCGCGTGCCCGTACGTTGCGGCATTTCCCTTGGTGATAGCCTTGCGGCCCTGCACGGAGCCCTGGGCGTATTGCTGGCCCTCTATCACCGCGATGCCCGGGGCGGCCAGGGCCAGGTGGTCGATGTCGCCCTGTACGAAAGCGTGTTCAACATGATGGAAAGCCTGGTGCCCGAATTCGACGCCTTTGGCGCCGTGCGCGAGCGATCGGGAAGCGCCCTGCCGGGCATCGCACCCACGAATGCCTATCCCTGCGCCGATGAAGGCTATGCGCTGATTGCCGGCAATGGCGACAGCATCTTCAAGCGGCTGATGGCCGCCATCGGGCGGACCGATCTCGAAAATGACCCGCGGCTGGCCCACAACGACGGCCGCGTGGCCCATGTGCACGCCATCGATGCAGCCATCGCGGCCTGGACGCAGGTACGCCCCCTCGACGAGGTACTGTCCGTACTGGAAAAGGCCCAGGTGCCGGCCGGCAAGGTGTATTCGGTGCGCGACATCGTGAACGACCCCCAATACCTTGCCCGGGACATGATCGTGGAACAGGCCACGGCCACCGGTGCCAGCATCAAGGTGCCCGGCATCGTGCCCAAGCTCAGCGCGACGCCGGGACGGCTTGCCCACCCGGCCCCCCTGCTCGGGGAGCACCAGGCGGACATGGCACGAACGACGGGCTGGCCGGCACGCCGCACCACGGAGGTCCCGCATGTTTGAAGGCAAGGCAGCACCCATCCGCATCAACGAGGTCGCCACGCGCGACGGCCTGCAGAACGAGGCCGTGTTCGTGGAGACGGACGACAAGGTCGCGCTGGTGGACCGCCTCAGCGGCCTGGGATATGCGAAGATCGAAGTGACCTCGTTCACTTCGCCCGCAGCCATCCCCGCGCTGCGGGACGCCGAGGCCGTCATGCACCGCATACGCCGCGAGCCAGGCGTGGTCTACACCGCCCTGGTGCCCAATGTGCGTGGCGGAGAGCGGGCACTGGAATGCCGGATCGACGAGTTCAACCTGGTCATGTCGGCCAGCGAGACCCACAACCTGGCCAATCTGCGGATGACGCGCCCGCAATCGCTGCGGCAGCTGGGCGAGGTGGCGGCCCTGGCCCGGTCCGCGAAGGTGCCGGTAAACATCTCGCTGTCATGCGTCTTCGGCTGTCCGATGGAGGGAGAAGTCCCCGCGGCGGCCGTGCTGGAGTGGGTGGGCCGGCTGGCCGACCTGGGCGCCACCGGCGTGACGCTGTGCGACACCACGGGGATGGCCTATCCCCCCCAGGTCCACGGCGTGTGCGCCGCCATCGCCAGGGCCTATCCCGGCCTGCACCTCACGGGCCACTTCCACAACACGCGCGGCATGGGGCTGGTCAACACGCTGGCGGCCCTGCAGGCCGGCATACGCCAGTTCGACATGTCCCTGGGCGGTATCGGTGGCTGTCCCTACGCCCCAGGGGCCTCCGGCAATGTGGCCACCGAGGATGTGGTGCATATGCTGCAGTGCATGGGCTACGACACCGGCGTGGACCTGGCTGGCCTCATCACCGCGGCCCATGTGCTGGAAGAGCTGGTGGGCCATGCGCTGCCGGCCCAGGTCAGCCAGGCGGGACACCGGCTGAAGCGCCACGACCCGCCGCCAGGCTTCGATGCCATCCGCGCGCGCGCCCATGCGCGCACCTCCGACAACACCACCCAACCTGTCGCACCATGATCAGCCATCTCGACCACCTGGTTCTCACCACCGCCAACGAAGCGCAATGCGTGCGCTTTTACACCGAAATCCTGGGCATGCGCCTGGAGTCCTTCGTGGGCGGCACACCGCCCGTGGAACGCAAGGCCTTCATGTTCGGCAACCAGAAAATCAACCTGCACGTGAAGGGCCGCGAGTTCGAGCCCAAGGCGCATACGCCCGTGCCCGGCGCCCTGGATCTGTGCTTTCTGGCCAGCGTGCCCCTGGATGAGGTCATACAGCGCCTGCAGGCACTGGAGGTCCCCATTGCCGAAGGGCCCGTGATGCGCACGGGCGCCACCGCCAGGATCCGCTCCATCTATCTGCGCGATCCGGACCTGAACCTCATCGAGATTTCGGAGATCGCTGCGCCGCAATAGCGGCCCCTCCCCGCCCCACCTCTTCTGCCACCCGCTGCCACACGGGTGGCCAGGGGATGCTTTGCCCAAAAAAATGCAGGAGACAAACACCATGACCCCGAAAAACGCATTGCTGGCCCTCGTGATGGGCACCGCCGTGGCCACATGCCACGCGGACAACTGGCCCGCCAAGCCCGTCACCCTGGTGGTTCCCAGCGCCCCGGCCGGCTCGACCGACATCGTTGCGCGGCTGCTTGCGGAGCCCCTGCAGACCGCTCTGGGGCAGGCCGTGGTGGTCGACAACCGCCCCGGCGCCAGCGGCAATATCGGCACGGAGTTCGTGGCCCGTGCACCGGCCGACGGCTACACGCTGCTGGTTCAGTACTCGGGCTACCACGTGGGCAACCCTGCCCTCTTTCCCCAGATCCGCTGGAAGGCCGGCGACTTCGCGCCCATCGCGCTCGTGATGCGCGCCCCCCATGTCATCGCCGTGAGCGCCAGCCTGCCCGTGAACAACCTGCAGGAGTTCATCGCCTACGAACAGAAAAATCCCAAGGGCCTGTTCTATGCCTCCTCGGGCAATGGCTCCATCCAGCACATCGCAGGCGAAATGTTCGGCCAGCAGGCCAGGGTCCCCGTCAGCCACGTGGCCTACAAGGGCGCGGGCCCGGTCATCACCGACCTGATCAGCGGCCAGGTCCAGATGTTCATCACCACGCCGCCATCCGTCATCGGCCAGGTGCAGGCCGGCAAGCTGAAGGCGCTGGCCTATGCGGGAAACCGCCGCCACCCCTCCATGCCCACCGTGCCCACGACGGCGGAGGCCGGGCTGCCGGGCTATGAGGTCGAAAGCTGGTTCGCGGTCTTTGCGCCCGCCAGGACGCCTCCCGCCATCACGGCCCGGCTGGCGAGCCTGATCAAAGGCATCGTCGAAAGCGAGAGCTATCAGAAAAAGATCGAAGGCCAGGGGGGATTCGCCGCCTACTTGGGCCCTCAGGAACTGGCGGCCTTCGTGACCCGGGAAACACAGGCCTGGGCGAAGGTGGTCCGCGACAGCCACATCCAGCCCCAATGAGGAAGCGCCCGGCATGAAAAACGTCCCCCTGATTGCGGCCAGCCTGTGCACCGCCCTGATCACCGCCTGCGCCGCGCCAGCCGCCCCTGTGGAGCCGCCCCATTCGCTGGCCACCACCGAAACAGGCACCGTGCGCGGGCAGGGCCGCGATGTCCGGCGCTTTCTGGGCATCCCCTATGCCGCAGCACCTGTGGGTGGGCTGCGCTGGAAGCCGCCCCAGCCCGCCCCTTCCTGGCAGGGCGTGCGCGATGCCACGGCCTTCGGCGACTACTGCATCCAGCCCCGGGAGTATCCCGAGCAGCGCGGCGGCATGAGCGAGGACTGCCTGAACCTGAACATCTGGACCCCGGCCAAGCGCCGGGACGAGCGGCTGGCCGTGATCGTCTGGATCCATGGCGGTGGCTATGCCTATGGTTCGGGCTCGCATCCCACCTACGATGGCGAGGCGCTGGCGCGCCGTGGCGTGGTGGTGGTGACGCTGAACTATCGCCTGGGGCTGCTGGGCTTCCTGGCCCACCCCGGGCTCACGGCCGAATCGCCCCAACATGCCTCGGGCAATTACGGACTCATGGACCAGGTGGCCGCGCTGCGCTGGGTGCAGCGCAATATCGCGGCCTTTGGCGGCGATCCCGGCAGGGTCACCGCCATGGGCCAATCGGCGGGTGCCCATGCCATCAGCACCTTGATGGCCTCCGACCTGGCGCAGGGCAGCTTCCAGCAGGCCATACTGCAAAGCGTGGGCGTGATGCGGCCCACCACATCGCTGCAGGAGGCCGAGCAACACGGCCTGCGGTTTGGCCCGGACCTGGCCGCCCTTCGCCGGCGGGACGCCACCGACTTCATCGACATGCAAAAGCAGCAGGCAGGCGTGCGCACCCTTGCCGCGGGCCGGCCCTTGGCCATCATCCACGATGGCCATGTGGTGAGAACGCCAGACTACCAGGCCTATGCCTCAGGCCGGTTTTCCAGGATTCCCATCCTGGTCGGGAACAATGCCAACGAAGGCGGCGGCCCCACACGCACCTGGCCCGTCAGGACAGTGTCCGATTTCGAGGCCGTGGTACGGCAGACCTTCCCGGACCAGCCCGACGCCGCCTGGCAGGCCTGGCGCGTCGACCGCGACGACCAGGTGCGCCAGGCATTGGCCGACCTGTACAGCGACACCGAATACCTCTTCGGAACACGGCAGTTGCTGTCCTCCTACCAGGCGCATGGGCTGGCCAGCTACCGCTATGTCTTCAGCAGGCATCGCAACGGGGGGGCCACCGCGCCCGTCCATGGCGATGAGCTGCCCTATGTGTTCGACAACCTGGATGCCCGCCACCGCGGTCAGCAGCGGCCTTTCGATGCCACCGACGTGGCCGTGGCCCGGTCCATGGCCGATGCCTGGGCGCGGTTCGCCAGGACCGGGAATCCGAATGGCCCAGGCCTGCCCACCTGGCGGCCGTATGGCATGGCCGGCCAGCCCTTCATGGAGTTCGCCAGCGCCCCGCACCCCGGCACGGGCCACGCAGGCCGGGGCATGGACTTCGTGCGCGACTACTTCGACCAGCGCCGGCGCTGAAACGGCGCGGGCAACTGGCTTCGGCCAGTCACCCGGGCCACCGATCCGCCGGCTTTCCGTTGCGCGTGCCAGCCCGGTCACGCGGACCACCCACTCTCACTCACCGACATGAAGATTGCATTCCTGGACCGCGCCAGCCTGGCGCCCGACACCGTGGTGCGCAGCCCCTCGTTCGCCCATCAGATGAGCTGCCACGACCACACGGCGCCCGACGAGGTGGCCGTGCGCATTGCCGACGCGGACATCGTCATCGTCAACAAAGTCAGGCTCGATGCCACAGCCCTGCAACAGGCTCCCCGGCTGAAGCTGGTGGCCGTGGCCGCCACGGGCACGGACACCATCGATCTGGCGGCCTGCGCCCGGCAAGGCGTCACGGTCAGCAATATCCGCAACTACGCAGGACACACCGTCCCAGAGCACAGCTTTGCCCTGATGTTTGCACTGCGCCGCAGCATCTGCGCCTACCGTGAATCGGTGCGCGCAGGCCGCTGGCAGCAGTCGGGACAGTTCTGCTACTTCGACCACCCCATCCGCGATCTGGCAGGCTCGACGCTGGGCATCATCGGCGACGGCGTGCTGGGCAATGCGGTGGCCACCATGGCAAGGGCCCTGGGCATGCAGGTGCTGTTCGCGGCCTTCAAGGGCCGCGCCGGCATGGGCAGCCTGTACACGCCCTTCGAGCAGGTGCTGGAGCGCTCGGACATCATCAGCCTGCACTGCCCCCTCACGGCCGACACCCGCCACATGATCGGCGCCGAGGAGTTCCGCAAGATGGCCCGCCGGCCCCTGCTCATCAACACCGCGCGCGGCGGCCTGGTCGACGAGCATGCGCTGGCGGCAGCGCTGCGCGAAGGACGGATCGCCGGCGCCGGCTTCGACGTTGCCTCGGAAGAGCCGCCGTCGGCCGACCATGTCCTCATGTCGCTGCTGGACCTGCCCCAGTTCATCCTGACCCCGCATGTTGCGTGGGCCTCACGGGAGGCCATCCAGGCCCTCGCGGACCAGCTCATCGACAACATCGAGGCCTTTGTGTGCGGGCGGCCCGTCAACGTGGTGGGTCACGGGGCATGAGCGCGCCGCTGCAGCCCAGGCCCTTGCTGGAGCGGCTTTTCCATGCCGCGGTCCGGCGGGCCCTGCCGTCGGAAGTACTGCGCCCGCATCTGCCGCCTCCGCCCCGGGGCCGTACCCTGGTGCTGGGCGCCGGCAAGGCCGCTGCAGCCATGGCCCAGGCCCTGGAAGCGGTCTGGCCCGCCGATGCGCCGCTGACCGGCCTGGTCGTGACCCGCTATGGCCATCAGCCACTCCGACCACAGGGACTTGCACAGCGCATCGATGTCGTGGAAGCCGCCCATCCGGTGCCCGACCAGGCGAGCCATGATGCGGCGCTGCGCCTGCTGGCGCTGGCGGGCCGGGGCTGGACCCGGGACGATCTGGTCATATGCCTGCTGTCCGGAGGCGGCTCGTCACTGGCCACCCTGCCGGTCGAGGGCCTGGACCTGGCTGGCAAGCAGCGCATACACCGGGCCTTGCTCGAATGCGGTGCGGACATCCATGCCATCAACGGCGTGCGCAAGCATCTCTCGCGCATCAAGGGAGGCCGGATCGCAACGGCCTGCTGGCCCGCGCCCGTCATCACCCTGGCCATCAGCGACGTGCCCGGAGACGACATCGGCACCATCGCCAGCGGCCCCACGGTGGCCGATGCCACGGACTGCGCACAGGCCCTGCACACCCTGGACCGTTACGGCATCGCCCTGCCCTGGGGCGTGCGTGCGGCCCTCGCGGCCGGCACACTGGAAACCCCCAAGCCGGGAGATCCACGCCTTGCGGGCCACGAGGCCCACCTGGTGGCCACGCCCGGGCAGGCCCTCGAGGCCGCGGCCGAAGAGGCCAGGCAACAGGGCATCGAGGTACGCATCCTCGGCGACGCCATCGAGGGCGAGTCACGCGTCGTGGGCATGGAACACGCGGCCCTGGTTCAGGTCTTCATCGCCGCCTCGCAGGAGCGCCAGACCCCCTTGCTGCTGCTGTCAGGTGGCGAGACCACGGTGACCCTGGCGGCCGGCCGCGAGGGGCGGACGCGAGGCCGCGGCGGACGCGCGGGCGAGTTCTGCCTGGGCCTGACCGCGGGATTGCGCGGCCGGGCCCATGTCTGGGCCCTGGCGGCCGACACGGACGGCATCGACGGTGTGGAGGACAACGCAGGGGCCTTCGTAGGCCCCGACACGCTGGCGCGTGCCCAGGCGCTGGGACTGTCGCTGAACGGGCATATGGAGCGCAACGATGCCTACGGCTACTTTGCGGCACTGGGCGACCTGTTCATCACCGGCCCGACCCATACCAATGTCAATGATTTCCGCGCCATTCTGATCGACGGCCCGGCAAGGACCTGATTCCTCCCGGCCCCGGGGTCCTACGGCATCAGGCCGAAGCCGACGCTGACGCCGAGCTGGCCCCGGGCGGAACGCCTCGTTCCGCGCCCAGGGCTTGGCTCAAACAGTGCTGCACCCGCTGCTGGTTGTCACTGCCCTACAAACTTGATCCAACGCGCCGCCACATCCGGCCACGCCCATCCCGCCGCCGCAGCGCACATGGACGATAGCGCATGTGATCCACCCGGTTGCGCCCCGGATCCGCAGCTTGCACCGGCGCTATTCGCTGCGCACCCAGTCGCTGGCAGCCTTCTTGGGCGGCCACAGCCGGTCCAGGGCCAGCCCCGTGATTTCAGAGATGCGCCAGCGTATACGGGCCGAAACCACGCGCCCGTTGATCACCTGGGACACGCTGCTGCCAGCCACATTCAGTTCACGCGCCAGGGCCGCGCCGGTCACGCCGCGCATGCGCATGGCTGCTTTGATCTCCTCGGGATGCATCTGCTAACCTTTCGTTTGCTAGTCAGGTAAAGCACTTCGCAAGTGCACAAACAGTCTTGTGCATTCAAATACCAATTGCAATGCGCAAGGTGACGAATATGCCTCTGGATGCACACATCAGCGTACGCCTGCGCAGCGAACGTGTCCGTCTGGGTCTCTCGCAACAGCAGGCGGCCAAGATGGCAGGCGTGCGACGCGAAATGTGGGCCAAATACGAGGCGGGGGCACAACCGGGCGCAACCATCCTGTCGGGAATGGCGGAAGCGGGCATGGACCTGCTTTTCGTGCTGACCGGCCAGCGCTCGCCGCGACAGAACCCGGCCGAGGCCTTGAGCGAAGACGAACGCCAGCTGCGCGACGCCTTCAGGCTGTGTCAGGCCGAAGCCCGGCTGCTTTTGCTGCAGACCGCGGCCCTGCTGGCCAACCCGCCCCGGAAAAAGCGGGGCCCCAGCCGCGGAGCGAGGTCGCGTCCGACAGCCGTGGGTGAAGCTCCGCCCCTGGCTGCCCTGCCTGCCTCCCCTAAAATCGGGACCAGCCCATGACCATACAACTCATTTACGCACGCGCCGCCAACGGCGTCATCGGCAAGGACAACGCCATGCCCTGGCACCTGCCCGAAGACCTGGCGCACTTCAAGCAACTGACCCAGGGCGGCGCCGTCATCATGGGCCGCAGGACCTGGGATTCGCTGCCTGCACGCTTTCGGCCGCTGCCTGGGCGCACCAACATCGTGGTATCGCGCCAGATCGGCTGGCAGCCCCAGCCGCCCGCCACGGGTGTGCTGCATGCGGCCAGCCTGACGCAGGCCCTGGACCTGGGCCGCCAGTCGGCCGAGCAGGTCTGGGTCATGGGCGGTGCCCAGATCTATGCCCAGGCCCTGCCCCTGGCCGATGCCATCGAGCTCACCGAGATCGATCATGCCTACGAAGGCGACGCCTTCGCGCCCGAGCCCGGCCCCGAGTGGCGGGAAGTCTCGCGCAGCCACCACGTTTCGGCCCAGGGCCTGCCCTACAGCTTTGTGCGCCTGGAGCGACAACAGCCCTGAGTGCTGTCGCACAGGAGCTGGCAAGCCTGGCAGATCTGCGCCAATAATGCGGTTTCGCCCGCGCCCGACCTTCGTCCTTGCCCTCCGTTCCGTCATGAGCCTCGTCCAGCCCCTGCCCCCCGGTCCGCTCGATATCGTCGGTGATATCCATGGCGAAGCCCAGGCACTGGATCAACTGCTGGGCCATCTGGGCTATGACGATCAGGGCCAGCACCGCGAAGGCCGGCGCCTGGTCTTCGTGGGCGATTTCTGCGACCGTGGTCCCGACAGCCCCGGCGTGCTGGCACGCGTCATGCCGATGCTGGCCTCGGGCCGGGCACTGGCCGTGCTCGGCAACCACGAAATCAACCTGCTGCGCGAAGATGCCAAGGATGGTTCAGGCTGGTTCTTCGACAGCCGTGTGCCTTCCGACACGCCCAAGTACGCGCCCTTTGCACGCATGCCGCTGGCCGATGTGCCGTCCACCCTGGGCCTGCTCGGACGCCTTCCGATCGCGCTGGAACGCGAGGACCTGCGCATCGTCCACGCAGCCTGGCGGGCGCCGCAGATCGCCATGGTGCGCGAACTGCCGCCGGGCAGTGCACGCAGCGCCTACGACCACTATGAAACCGTGGCTGCCCAGCAGGCCCAGGTCAGCCGCGTGGCCGAGCGCATGCGCGCCGAAAGCCGGCAATGGCCCCACGATCTGGAAGACCGCAACTGGTTGCCCCCGTTTCTGCCTGCACACAGTGAAAGCGAGCTGGCCAAGGCCATGGTCAACCCGCTCAAGGTACTGACCTCGGGGGTGGAGCGCGAATGCCGCAACCCCTTTTACGCGGGCGGCAAATGGCGCTTCGTGGAGCGCGTGGCCTGGTGGAGCGAGTATGCCGACGCCCAGGCTGTGATCGTGGGCCACTACTGGCGGCGGCTGAATCGCGGAGGGCCCTCGTTCCATGGGGCTCAGGCTGAAAACCTGTTCGGACAGACTGGTTCCCTGTCCTGGCACGGGCGGCGTGGCAATGTGTTTTGCGTGGACTATTCAGTGGGTGGCCGGTGGAGCGCACGCCTGGCCGGAGAGGATCCGCAGCAGCGCTTCAAGCTGGCGGCCATGCGCTGGCCCGAACGCTTGCTGGTCTTCGACGACGGCATCCAGGCCGACAGCGAAGATTTCGGCATGGCGGCGGACTGAGCGCTCAAAGCCTCTCCACCGGCGGAAAAATCCCGGCCTTGGCAGAGGGGGCGAGGGCGGCAGACAGTGAGGGCAGCACCCAGTGCGGCGCGGGCTGCCCACCATCAAACACCTGGTCCTGCGAAGGCACGGCAATGACGGTCATGCCGGCCAGACGGGCGGCGCGCACGCCCGGCACGGAATCCTCGAACACCAGGCAGCGCGCCTCGTCGGCCTGCAGTTGCCGAGCCGCGAAGTGGTAGATATCGGGCGCCGGCTTGCCGCACTCGACCTGGTCGGCCGAGACAATGGCATCAAAAGCGGTACGCAGGCCCAGCGCCTGCAGAGTGTGATGGCACAGCGACAGGGGAGAGTTCGACGCCAGGGCCACTCGCCAGCCCAGGGCGCGGCAGGCCTGCAGGGTTTCGCGTGCGCCCGGCAAAGCCCGGCCATGCGCCGTGACAAGGGCCGCCACGCGGCCGATCACGCGCTGCTCCATCTCCCGCTGGCTGGGTCCGCGCCAGGGCCGATGACCGAACCAATGGGCCGCAACCTGGGCCGTGGTCATGGGCGCGGTCACGCGCGACATGTCCTGCGTGATGGCGATGCCGACCTCGGCAAAGGCCTCGCGCTCGGCACGTTGCCAGAAGGGCTCGGAGTCGATCAGCAGGCCGTCCATATCGAAGATGGCGGCATCGAAGCGGTCGCGGCCCAGGCCCGCGATCCAGGAAGCTGCGTCAGGGCATTGCATGGCGTGCATGTTAGCGCCCCGGCCCCGGCGGTCGCACGCCCCGTACCCTGGATTCCGTCGTTTGCTGGTAGCCTGTGTGCACGGACCGGCAACCGCCGGCCCGTCGCCGACCCACACCACCCATACGCCATGAACAGCCCTCTGTATAACGCCTCCATTCCCGTTCTCCAGCAAATGCTGCGCGCCCTGTCCGACGTACTGCGCAAGGCCGAGGAACATGCGGGGCAAAGGCACATCGATCCCTCTGCCCTGCTGCAGGCCCGCCTGTACCCCGACATGTTTCCCCTGGTACGCCAGGTGCAGATCGCCTCGGACTTTGCCAAAGGCATTGCCTCTCGCCTGGCCGGTGCCGAGCCGCCCTCCTGGCCGGACGGTGAAACCAGCTTCGCGGATCTGCAGGCGCGCATCGCCAAGGCCCTGGACCACCTCGGCGGCTTCCAGCCGCAGCAGTTCGAGCACAGCGAAGGCCTGGAAATCGTGCTGCGCCCCGGCACGCCCAAGGAGCAGAAGCTATCGGCCACGACCTATCTGCTGCACTACGGCCTGCCGCAGTTCTTCTTCCATGTGACGACCGCCTACGCCATCCTTCGCCACAACGGTGTGGAGCTGGGCAAGCGCGACTTCATGGGCCAGTACTGAGCCAACGCCAGGGCGGCCTCGCCCTGGCAAGGGTTTTGACACTTGATACAAGGCACTCCATGCACCAGCTCCAGGACAAGATCGCCATCGTGACGGGCGCCGCCTCCGGCTTCGGGGAAGGCATCGCACGGCTTTTCGTGCAGCAGGGCGCGCGCGTCGTCATCGCCGACCTGAACCAGGTCCAGGGCCAGTCACTGGCTGACGCACTGGGCAAGGCCGCACATTTCGTGCGCTGCGATGTGTCCCGGGCAGAGGATGTCCAGGCCCTGGTACGGGACTGCGTTCAGCGCTGGGGTCCGCCGGACATCGTGGTCAACAATGCGGGCACTACGCATGACAACCAGCCCATGCTGCAGGTCGACGAGGCCGGCTTCGACCGCGTGTTCGCCGTCAATGTCAAATCCATCTTCCACATGGCCCACGCCGTAGTGCCCTTGATGCGCGCGCGCAGGAAGGGCGTCATCCTCAATGTGGGCTCCACGGCCGGCATACGGCCACGCCCCGGGCTGACCTGGTACAACGCGAGCAAGGGTGCGGTCAACCTCCTGTCCAAGTCCATGGCCGTCGAGCTGGGACCCGACGGCATACGCGTCAACGCCATCTGCCCCGTGATGGGTGAGACAGGCTTGCTGGAAAAATTCATGGGCATGCCCGACACCCCGGAAAACCGGGCCCGCTTCCTGGCCACCATTCCGCTGGGCCGCCTGAGCCGCCCCGGCGACATCGCCGCCGCTGCGCTGTTCCTGGCCAGCGATGCCGCCGAGTTCATCAGCGGCGTCGAATTCCCCGTCGATGGCGCACGCACGGTCTGAACCCCAGGCCGCCCCGAAAAGGACCGAATACCTGTTTCCAGTGATATTCGTTTTGCACCATCACCTGTACCTTGGCGGCATGACGCCAGGGAGCGAGGTATGCCATGGGCCAGGGGAAGCGGGGACAGGAAGGTGATGAACAGCGCGCGGGACAGCCGGAGGAAGAGGGCCAGGCCCTGAATCTCTCGATGGCCAGCATCGGCCTGATTCTGCTGGCGCTGGTGCTGGCCCTGCTGGTGAGGCTGGTGCGCGGCAGCTAGCCAGGCCGGCCTACGACATTCTTTGGCAGGAGGACATGCCCATGAGCGCCCCGGACATCAGCGCGATCGAGGAGCGGCTGGCACAGTTGCGCAACGAGCGGCAGAGAGTGGCACAGCAGTTGCACGCCGCAGAGGCCCAGCGCGAAGACCTGGACTTCGAGCTGGGCCGCCTCGATGCCAGCATCCAGGTGCTGGAGGACATGCTCAAGGAGCAGGAGTAGCGTTGTCCCGGCGGCCTGCAAATCGGAGCCCTCCGGCAGAGTCTCAGCCCCTTGCGCCCGCCCTAAAATTGCAACCGAATGGAGACACGCGGTTTGCAAGCCAGTACCAACGAGCCCATGCTCACCCCCAGCGAACGCGAGGCCATCAATGCGGGCCCGTGGTTCTGCACGCTATCGCCCTCGCTGCGTCACGACATACTGCGCCAGACCACGGTGCGACGCCTGAAGAACGGGGCACAGATTTATGCACGTGGCGACACGCCGCACAAATGGTTTGCCTGTGCGCAGGGAGCGGTGCGCATGAGTTCCACCAGCCTGTCGGGCCGGCAGACCACGCTGGCCTACGTGGAGCCCGGTGCCTGGTTCGGCGCCATGTCCACCTTCCTGGACGAGCCACGCACGCGCGATGCCTTCGCCCATGGCGATACCACCCTGCTCTGCGTGGACAAGGACAGCTTCCGTGCCATCCTGGCGGCACACACCGAGTTCTACGACGCCCTGCTGCGGCTGCAGGCCCGGCGCATACGCCAGACCTATGGCCTGGTCGAAGATCTCAACACCTTGCCGTTGCGCGCACGCCTGGCCAAGCAGTTGCTGCACCTGTCGCGCAGCCATGGCACCCATGCGCTCGACGATCCGCGCGAAATGCGCATAGGCCTCCAACTGGTTCAGGAGGAACTGGCCCAATTGCTGGGCGCCTCGCGCCAGCGCGTGAACCAGGAGCTCAAGCGCATGGAGCGCGATCAGTGCCTGCGCGTGGAGCCCCAGGGTCTGGTGATAAGGGATCTCGACGCATTGCATGCCATCGTGCACGAAGGAGTGTCGGCGGGGCTGTGACAGCCTGCTGCCGGACTCATCGCCGCCTGCGCAGCCAAAGTACCTGGGCCACGATGCCAGCCGCCAGCGCCAGCAGCAGCCCCCCCTGCACCCCCAGAAGCAGCGGAGAGCGCAGATCCGTCACCAGCGGATGGCCATCGGGCACGCGCCGGAGCACTTCCGTGACGGTGGGCAGCATCAGCAAAAAGGCAGACAGCGTCAGACTCAGGGTTTCGGCATAGGCCTTCAGCCGCGTCGGCGCCGCCAGCCACGCCAGGCCATAGCCCAGCACCACCAGCGCCAGGGTCAGCCCGCCGATGGCGTAGCTGACCGGCTGGCGGGCCACCAGGAAGACCGTGGCAGCCCCCATCAGCATGGACACCAGGTACACCCAGCCGGCCAGCGAACGCGGCACGATGCGGCCGTGGCGCGCGAACATGTAGGCAGCGGCCGGGATGGCAGGAAGACTGCCCAGTGTGTGCAGCCAGCCCAACGAAGAGATTCCGAACATGGTGCTTCCTTTTTGAACGATCGAAGATGGGGGGGAATGGCGTGGGCCGTCAGGCCCCGTGGAATGCCCCGACCTGGCTGGGGTCGGTCACGGTCAGTTGCTGCAGCAGCGGGCCGGCGATGACAGCGAACAGCCTGGGGTCGCGGCAGGCTCGCGCGGAAATCATGGCGCCATGCACGGTGGCCATGAAGGCCTGGGCCTGCGCCGCCACATCACCCGGCACCTGCAGCTCGCCCTGCGCCACGCCCCGCTCCAGCACCTCTTGCAACCAGCCGGCCAGGGCCGCGAAATGCCGCTGCACCTCGTCGGCCACAGTGGCCGGCAATGCGGGCGATTCGGCGGCCAGCATGGCGCAAATACAGATCGGCATGGTCTCCTGCGCAATACAGGCGGCCCACCATTGCGTATAGGCATCCAGGCAGGCCAGTGCACCCATGTCCTGTGCGGCCAGGGCCTGCATGCCCTCCTGGGCCGCCTTGCGGTAGTGCATCAACAGGGTCAGGACCAGATCCTCCTTCCGAGGGAAATGGTGATGAATGCTGGCCTTGGTGATGCCGACCTCGGCCGAGATATCGGCATAGCTGAAGCCGTTGTAGCCGCCCTTGGCGATGAGCACCTGCGCGCAGTCGAGAATGCGCCGGGCCTGGGGAGTGGGTTGGGTGTCCATGAAAAAGAGTCTACCTACTAGTTGATAGACAATCAAGCACACAAATCATCATGCGCTGCCCGGACACCTGTCTGACGACCAGGAACCAGGGCACTTTCGGGGGAAAATTGCCGTGCCGCCAAGCCAGGAAGGCCGGCCCATGCCCCCTGTACACCCCGATGGAAAAAGCCATGCCTTTGGAATCACTGAAACAGCGCATCGAATTTCTGCGCGAAATCGACCAGCTGAAGTCGGTGGTCCGCCAGTCGCCCCTGCTCGACCAAAGCCGCAGGGAAAACTCCGCCGAGCACTCCTGGCACCTGGCCATGTATGCCTGGATACTGCAGGAATACGCCCACGGGCCGGTGGACGTGCAGCGCGTCATGAAGATGCTGCTCGCGCACGACCTGGTGGAAATCGACGTCGGCGACATGCCCCTGCACGGCGGTTCATCGCCCACGCTGCAGGCGGAACTGGAAGCTGCGGCGGCCGTTCGCATCTTCGGCCTGCTGCCTGCACCGCAAGGCCAGGAACTGCTGGCCCTGTGGCAGGAATTCGAAGCAGCGCAAACCGAGGACGCACGGTTTGCCAAGGCGTTGGACCGGTTCCAGCCGCTGTTGGTGAATGTGTTCACGGCAGGCGGCACCTGGACGCAAAACCGCGTCTCGCGCGAGCAGGTGGTTTCACGCTATGGTCCTGTCATCCAGCGAGGAGCCCCCATGCTGTGGGAGCTGTGCAAGCAATGGGTGGACACGCATTTCGCAGCCCAGGCGTCCTGAACCAACGCACGACGCCCCTCGCCCCCAACCACCGAATTGAAAGGATCCATCGAACATGCGCATTGCCACCTGGAACGTCAACTCCCTGTCCGTGCGCCTGCCCCAGGTACTGGCCTGGCTGCAGGCCAATCCCGTGGACGCTCTGGCGCTGCAGGAGCTCAAACTCACGGACGACAAGTTTCCGCTGCAGGCCCTGCAGGAGGCCGGCTACCATGCGGTCAGCCACGGGCAGAAAACCTACAACGGCGTGGCCTGGCTGACGCGCACCCCTGCAAGCGAGGTGGTCCGCAACATTCCGGGGCTCGATGATGACCAGGCACGCATCATCGCCGTCACCATGGACACTCCTTCGGGTCCGATGCGACTGATCAATGGCTACTTCGTCAACGGCCAGGCACCGGGCACCGACAAATTCGCCTACAAGATGCGCTGGCTGCAGGCCCTGCAGGACTGGGTCCGCAGCGAGATGGCGGCCCATCCACACCTGGTGCTGGTGGGCGATTTCAACGTCGCCCCCGAAGACCGCGACTCCTACGATCCTGTGGGGCTGAAGGACACCATCCACCACACGGTGGAAGAACGCGCGCATTTCCAGGCATTGCTGGACCTGGGTCTGATCGATGCCTTCCGCATGTTCGAGCAGCCCGAGAAAAGCTATTCATGGTGGGATTACCGCATGCTGGGATTCCAGAAGAACCGGGGCCTGCGCATCGACCACATTCTGGTGAGTGCCGCCTTGCGCGGCAGCGTCACCGCCTGCAGCGTGGACCGCCTGCCCCGCAAAAACCCGCAGCCCAGCGACCATGCGCCCGTGGTTGTCACTCTGGACTGAGGGTCGGGCTGGCAACTACAGCATGTAGCGCCGCAGCCAGTGGATGGCTTCGATGTGCCCACGCAGCATCAGGGCCTGGCGGTGCAGGGTTTCGCTCAAGGGCTTGGGCAGCTTGGTTTTTTCGGCCGCCTCATAGGCGCTCAGCCACTGCTGCTGGCAGGCCTCGGCCTGCTGCAGCACGTAGTCGGCGCCCTCTTCGCGGCCCAGCAGGCCATCCCACAGGGCCGTGCGCAGCAGCGCGGCCTGGCTGGTACGCGCCGGCAGGGCAACACCACCGCTGGAGGCAATCGCCCGCTCCAGGTCCTCGACCAGGATCTGGCTGGCATTGAAGTGGCGGGCCAGCACCTGGCCGATCAAGCCCTGGGGCATGGGACTCATGCACTGGCCCAAACGGGTATGGGTCTGCCGGCCCAGTGCCAGGACGGCATTGAGCAGTGCCGTGGTATTGAGGCTCAGGGCATTGGCCACGGGAGGTGCCGGCCGGGGCCTGCGTGCCTGCAGCCAGGAGGCTTCCGCGGCCTCCCGTACCTGGCTCCAGTGCAGCAGGCTGCTGCCGCTGTCCATGGCCCAGCGGGCCTGAAGCACGGGTTCTACCTGATGGAAGTCCTGCTGGGCGTGCTCCGGCGACTGGGCCACCTGCCAGCCCAGGGCATAGGCAGGCCGGTACTGGTCATAGCCTCGGCCGGACACGTAGTAGGGCTCCAGATAATAGCGGTCATGCCAATGGGCATCCACGGGATCGGTAAGCTGGCCCGCAGGCAGGGAGCCAGGCCCCGACCGGGAAGCAAGGGCCTTGCGCCAGAAATTCGATAGGGCTTTGCGCACGACAGAACGGGAGGGAGCCCGTGCCAACGGAGATGCTTCATTGTCCGCAACCGGACGCATGCATACCGTCGGCCCAGCCTGCAGGGCCCTGTAGGAGCCCACCCCTTGCCAAAAGCCCGCAATTGCCGCAGGCTGCGGGCCCCCCGGCTTCAATCGAAGCCGTCCTCGTCCATGCCCAGCTCCTGCAGCTTGCGCGTGATGGTATTTCGGCCTATGCCCAGGCGCTGGGCCGCCTCCACGCGGCGGCCATGGGTGACGGCCAGGGCCGAGCGGATGAGCTGGGCTTCGAAGCGCCGCGACAGCTGGTCCCACACCTCGCCATGGCCGTGGGCCTGGGTGTGCTCGAGCAGTTGGCGCGCCTGCTGGCCCAGCAGTTGCACCCAGTCCGCATCGGTGGACTCGGGCAGCGGCGCGGCCAGGTGGCCATTGACCGCTGCGGCGGGCACGAAGGCGCGGGCCACGCCTTCCTCCACGGCCGCCTCCACACCGGAGGGCGCTGCGGTGGTACCCGCCGGTGGCATCGCCTCGCCCAGCACCTCGGGAGGCAGATCCTTGACCGCGATGACCTGGGCCGGAGCCATCACGGTCAGCCAATGGCAGATGTTTTCCAGCTGGCGCACATTGCCGGGAAACCCGAAGGTCTGCAGGCGCTGCATGGCGTCGGCCCCCATGCGCTTGGGTTCCACGCCCAGCTGGCGCGCGCTTTGCTGCAGGAAATGGCGCGTCAGCATGGGCACGTCTTCGCGGCGCTCGCGCAGCGCGGGCAGGCGCAGCCGTATCACGTTGAGGCGGTGGAACAGGTCTTCGCGGAAAGCCCCGTCACGCACGCGCAGCTCCAAATCCTGGTGGGTGGCCGCGATCACCCGCACATGCGCCTTGACGGCCTGGTGGCCGCCGACACGGTAGAAATGCCCGTCCGACAGAACGCGCAACAGGCGTGTCTGCAGGTCGAAGGGCATGTCGCCGATTTCGTCGAGGAACAGGGTGCCGCCCTCGGCCTGCTCGAAGCGGCCGCGGCGCTGGGTCTGGGCCCCCGTGAAGGCGCCGCGCTCATGGCCAAAGAGTTCGGACTCCAGCAAATCCTTGGGAATGGCCGCGGTGTTGATGGCCACGAAGGGCCCACCCGAAACCGGCGAATGCTTGTGCAGGGCACGCGCCACCAGTTCCTTGCCCGAGCCCGATTCGCCCGTGATCAGCACGGTGACCTGGCTCTGACTGAGCCGGCCTATGGCACGGAACACATCCTGCATGGCCGGAGCCTGCCCCAGCATTTCCGCCTGCAAAGGCACCTGGGCTTCGGCCACGTCCTCGCGCAGGCTCTCCTCCACGGCGCGGCGTATGAGCTCCACGGCCTTGGGCAAATCGAAGGGCTTGGGCAGGTATTCGAAGGCTCCGCGCTGGAACGCCGAGACGGCGCTATCCAGATCGGAGTAAGCGGTCATGATGATGACGGGCAGGCCGGGCTGCTGGGCACGGATCTGCTCGAGCAGCTCCAGTCCCGAGCCCCCGGGCATGCGGATGTCGCTGACCAGCACCTGGGGAGGCTGGCGCGCCGGATCACCGGCATCGACATCGGAAAGCGCGGTCAGTACATCGCGCGTTTGGACGAAGCTGCGTGTTGCCCAGCCCTCCCGGCCCAGTGCCTTTTCCAGCACGAAGCGGATGGAAGGGTCATCATCCACGATCCAGATCGGTTTCATTGGTGGTGCTTCCTTCCCTGATGGCAGTGTTGAGTTCTGCGGACCTCAAGGCAAAGGGATGAGGATCCGGAAATCCGTGCGGCCGGGCTGGCTTTCACATTCGATCAGCCCCTGGTGGCGCTGCACGAAGGTCTGCGCCAGCGTCAGCCCCAGTCCCGAACCGCCATCCCTTCCCGATACCAGCGGATAGAAGATCCGCTCCTTGATGGCATCGGGAACGCCTGGCCCGTTGTCAACCACATGCAATTCCAATGCCAACCGGTATCGCTGGCGACCGAAAGTCACCTGCCGTGCGACACGCGTTCGCAAAATGATCTCGGCATCGCCGGCGGCAATGCGTTCGTGCAGGGCCTGGGCCGCGTTCTGGACGATGTTGAGCACCGCCTGGATAAGCTGGGCACTGTCGCCGCGGAACTCGGGGATGGAGATGTCGTAGTCACGGGTGATGCTCAGCCCCACGGGATGCTCGACCAGCACCAGCGAGCGCACGCGCTCGCAGACCTCATGGATATTGACATCGCCAACCTCGTGCGGATGGCGGTGCGGCGCCAGCAGCCTGTCGACCAGGGCTTGCAGGCGATCGGCCTCGTGGATGATGACCTCGGTGTATTCGCGCAGCTCGGGGGCAACCAGATCCATCTGCAACAGCTGGGCCGCACCGCGGATGCCGCCCAGCGGGTTCTTGATTTCATGCGCCAGGTTGCGGATCAGTTCCTTGTGCGCCTGGGCCTGCTCGCGCAGCCTTTCCTCGCGGTCCTGGCGCGCCTGCTGCTCCAGGGGCCAGAACTCCACCAGCACATGGCCGGGGCGCTCGGCCAGCGAGACCGTCACGTGCACGGGCAGCGCGTCACCGACCACGCGGTGCAGGCTCGCCTCGAAGCGCAGTGCCGCAAAGTCGTTGTCCTGGGCTCCGCGCAGGGCCTTGTCCAGCAGGGCCGGCTCGGTAAAGCAGGCAGCCAGCTCGCTGCCCTCGAGCATGCGCCGCGACAGCCCCAGCGCGTTCTCGAGTGCCGCATTGGCGAACAGCACAGCCCCCCGCGCATCCAGCACGGCCATCAGCGTGCACAGCAGGTCCAGTGCCTGGTAGGAAGCCGGGGCCGCCGGCCTGAAATCTTGCGTCATGCCGGGACCTTCTCTGGAGTCGAGCCGCTCTCAGTTACTGGCAGCAGGCAGCCGGTCGAGTTCGCGGCGGATGCCGGCGACGTCGGCTTCCTGGCGGCCGATGCTGGCCTTGAGCTGCTCGACGCGCTCCTGATAGACCTGGGGATTGCGCAACTCCAGTGCGGTGCGCTGTGGATTGCCATCGTTGTACTCCTGACGCAGCTTGGTCAGTTTTTCCTGGGCCCGTGCCAGCTCGCCATCCAGGATGGCACGCGCATCGGAATCGCGTGCGCGCTGGGCGCTGCTGTTGACCTTGGCTGTGGACGGCGATGCCGTACCCGTCGCACCCGCCGTGGGCGCCCGCGGCGCGGCGCTGCCGCCCGAAGCGGCAGGCTTGCCGCCGCCGTGGATCACGGTGACATGGCCACCATCGACAGGTTTGCAGCCCTTGGCCTTGGCCTGGCTGGCATCGTTGGTGTATTCGTTGCCGCAGCGGTAGATCACATCCTGCGACCAGACCCCCATCGACAGCAGGGGCAGCAGCAGAGACACAAGCAGTTTCTTCATTCCATTCCCTCGGGCGGCCGGGTCGGAAGCGCCCGGCCTGTCCGGGCAAGTATCGCTCCATCTTCCGGACAGGCCATCATTTCCTGAGCGAACCCGGCCCATTTTGGTTCCGTGACGGTTCCGTAACGGATGTGTCGCTCCAGCATACCGAGGTCCGGCCCGAAAGCAAAAAAGGCGGCTCGCGCCGCCTTTTCGCAACCCCGCCTTACAGCGAGAAGTACATGTCGTACTCGACCGGGTGCACGGCCTGGCGGAAGCGCGTGACTTCCGTCATCTTCAGCTCGATGTAGGCGTCGAGCATGCTGTCCGAGAACACGCCGCCCTTGGTCAGGAAGGAGCGGTCGGCATCCAGGGCTTCCAGGGCCTGGTCCAGGCTGTGGCAGACGGTGGGCACCAGCTTGTCCTCTTCGGGCGGCAGGTGGTACAGGTCCTTGGTGGCGGCTTCGCCCGGATGGATCTTGTTTTCCACGCCATCCAGACCAGCCATCAGCAGGGCAGAGAAGCCCAGGTAGGGGTTCATCAGGGGATCGGGGAAGCGGGCTTCCACACGACGGCCCTTGGGGTTGGCCACGTAGGGGATGCGGATCGAGGCCGAGCGGTTCTTGGCCGAGTAGGCCAGCTTCACGGGGGCTTCGAAGCCGGGCACCAAGCGCTTGTAGCTGTTGGTGCCGGGGTTGGTGATGGCGTTCAGGGCACGGGCGTGCTTGATGATGCCGCCAATGTAGTACAGCGCGAAGTCGGACAGGCCGGCATAGCCGTCGCCGGCGAACAGGTTCTTGCCATCCTTCCACACAGACTGGTGCACGTGCATGCCCGAGCCGTTGTCGCCCGGATAGGGCTTGGGCATGAAGGTGGCGGTCTTGCCGTAGGTGTTGGCCACGTTCCAGATCACATACTTCATGACCTGGGTCCAGTCGGCGCGCTCGACCAGGGTCGAGAACTTGGTACCGATTTCATTCTGTCCGGCACCAGCCACTTCATGGTGGAACACTTCGACCGGAATGCCCAGTTGCTCGAGCAGCAGCACCATTTCGGCGCGCAGGTCCTGGGTGCTGTCGACGGGGGGCACGGGGAAATAGCCACCCTTGACGCGCGGACGGTGGCCGCGGTTGCCGGAATCGAACTTGGCGCCCGAATTCCAGGGGGCTTCGTACTCCTCGATTTCGTAGAAGGTGCGGCCCGGCTCGGTGTCCCAGCGCACGCCGTCGAAAATGAAGAATTCGGGTTCGGGACCGAAGTAGGCCGTGTCGCCCAGGCCCGAGGCCTTCAGATAGGCTTCGGCGCGCTTGGCCACGGAGCGGGGGTCGCGGTCATAGGCCTTGCCATCGCCCGGTTCGATCACGTCGCACTGCAGGAACAGCGTGGTTTCCTCGAAGAACGGGTCGATATTGGCGGTGCTGGGGTCGGGCATGAGCTGCATGTCCGATGCCTCGATACCCTTCCAGCCGGCCACCGACGAACCGTCGAAGGCATGGCCAGAGATGAACTTGTCTTCGTCGAAGTGCGACACTGGCACCGTAACGTGCTGTTCCTTGCCACGGGTGTCCGTGAAACGCAGGTCAACGAACTTGACCTCGTTTTCCTTCACCATCTTCAACACGTCTGCAACGGTCTTTGCTGCCATCGGATCTCTCCTGCCAATCTGGCTGATCAAAAAAGATAGAAATTCATAAGCAGTTTGCGTGCCAGGCTGCATCCAATGGGTGCACGCCCACAGCGCGGCACCTGCTTGGCGCCTTGGTGCGTGATTTTGCAGGCATATGGGCCGTTTGTGGATGACATGGCCCTGCACCAGACCCGCCCCATCCTGCACCAATAGTCACCAAAACGGTGCAGTCCGATGCATTGCCATGGAAACTAGATATTACGCACCAACTCGGGGCCTAAATTTGCACCAAATGAGTGCAAACCTTCCAGCAAGGTCGGCCAGGCCTTGCCCACGGCCAGTGCTTCACCCTTGACACCGAGTTCGATGTGGCGGCCATGCTCGGCGTGGTCCACGCTGGGCAGGCTGAATACTTTCACGCCCGGATGGTCACGCTCTATGGCCACCATCAGCGGCGTCAGCGCGGCTTCCATGCCTCCATAGACGATGACGGAATGCTCCTGCTGCTGACTGCTGTGGAAGTGGCGCGCATAGCGCTGCTCCAGCACCCATTCGACCATGGGCCAGGCCATGACCGGGAAACCGGGGACGAAGTGCACGGTACCGCCCAGGGGACCGGTACAGGAAAAACCCGGAATCTTGTTATAGATGTTGGGAATGATGCGCGCGCCCTCGGGGAAACTGCCCATTTGCAGCCGGTGCAGATTGTCTGCACGCTGAGGCTCATAGGGCCTGCCCTCTTCTGCCGCCACGTCACGCATGCGCTCGCGGATCAGGGCCACGGCCTCCGGGTGCAGGGCCAGCGGCTGGCCCAGGGCCTCGGCCGCGCACTGGCGGGTATGGTCGTCCGGGGTCGCACCTATGCCGCCGAAACTGAAGACCACCTGATCGGATGCGAAGGCTCGGCGCAGGCTGTCGGTGATGCGCGCCCGGTCATCTCCCACGTACTCGGCATGGGTCAGGCCCAGGCCACGCGCGCCCAGCAGCTCGATGAGCTTGGGCAGGTGCTTGTCCGCACGCTTTCCCGAGAGGATTTCGTCTCCGATGATGAGGGCACCGACGTTGAGCTTCATGGGGTCTTGGAATCAGGAAGAGATGGGGAAGATGCCTGCACGACCACATCGCCCTCGGGGCCACGCGGCGCGTCAGGGGCGAAGGGGACCACGGGAGCTCCCGCGGCATGCGGCCCCTCGCCGCGCATGCGGTCCAGCGCCGCCAGGCAGAAATGGGCAAACCACAGCGAGGAGAAGGCGAAGATCAGTGCATAGATCCAGATGGCTACGGGAATCAGCACCCAGAAGGCCGCGATGAAGACCACGCCCGAAGCCCATACGATGGCCGGCGCCGCGCCCAGATATCCGCAGATCACGCCCATCAGCATGAGCGCGAAGCGGTGGCGCAGGAACAGCTCGCGCCGCTCGGGCTTGCTGGCATGTTCGGCCAGGGCATCGAAGGCCATGACCCGGTAGGTCAGCCAGCCCCAGATCAGGGGCGGGATCACCAGCACCAGCGGCGGCACGAACCACAGCGGCACAGACACCAGAAGGGCAATCAGCGCGATCACCGACGAGCCAGCCGACCACAGCAGGCTGGCGATCAGGGATCCGCCGCGTTTGCGCTCCAGGTCGGCAAAGCGCCGGCGGGCCACGAGTTCGACCAGGGCCGGTGTCATGCACAAGGCCACGAGCAGCAGGGAGACCACGACCAGCACCGGCGTGAATCCCAGTACGACCAGCACGGGCGAGACCACGTCGGGCGCCGCCGGCAGGCCCAGCCAGCCCCATACCGTGCTGAGCCAGCCCACGCCATGCAGCAGGCCATCCACCCAGAGCACGGCATCGGCCCAGAAGAAATAGCCCAGCACCCAGGCCGAGACGGCCATGAACACCAGGGGAAACAGCGACCAGGCGATGACCCGCTTATGCAGGCAATACGCCATCGCACGCCAGAAGGAATCGAGTAGCAAGCCCATGCTGGCAAGCATACCCAAGCCCGGCCTCAAGCGCGACCCACCAATCGTAGGAACCCACGCCATTGTTGCGCCCAAAAGCCACGACCATAATCGCGAAGCTGGCCCTGGGCATTGGCCTGCACCTGGTCGCGCACCCCCGTGGGGTCGAACTTCAGCTCGAAATTGGCCGTGCCGAACAGCATGTCCCACCAGGGCAGCAGTACGCCGAAGTTATTGCCGTGGGCTTTTTTGTTGCGCACGGGCGCCATGGGCTCATGGCCTATGCCGATGGCATGGTGGCGCCGGTGAAAGCGCGGACTGATCCACAGGCGCTCGCCGACCGTACCGAACCACACACGCAGATTGGCGTGCTGGAAGCTCTCGCTGAGCTGGGTGAAGGCCACGATGGCCACGAACTGGCCCGGGG
Organism: Burkholderiaceae bacterium; assembly: GCA_031253795.1. Lineage (GTDB taxonomy): Bacteria > Pseudomonadota > Gammaproteobacteria > Burkholderiales > Burkholderiaceae_C > Comamonas. The sequence goes on along the minus strand of JAIRVR010000049.1, from coordinate 49,180 downwards.
CCACACCAATGAGCTGGGCCACCAGGACGATGATGGTGTCGCGGATGACGTCGTCGAGCAAATGGTTGCGGTTGTCGCTCCATACCGTCATCTGCCGCTGCGAATGGTGCAGGGAATGCAGCTTCCACCACCAGCCGAAGCTGTGCTGGCCCCTGTGTATCCAGTAGTCGAGAAAGTCGAAGGCCACCAGGTAGATGAGCAGGCTGACCCAGGCCAGGTCGGTCACGCCGGGCCAGACTCCATCCAGGTGGAAGCTGGGCAGGCCCCAGACATGCAGGCGGCCCATGAGCTCGTCCCACAGGGGATCCAGCGTGAAGAACAGGGCCAGGCGGAACAGGCCCAGGCGGTGGACGAGGGTGTAGATGATGTCCACACGGATGGCGCGCCGGTCGGTGACCGGCTCGACGGGACGCCAGGCCTGCAGCGGTGCGATCACGGCCACCATGACGAAGATCTGCAGCAGGCCGACAAGCAGCCAGCCCGTGGCCGTATAGCCGTCCTCCAGCAGATTGGCCAACCCCAGGCTGAACAGCAGGGGCTGGACCACACCTTCGAACAGCAGTTGCTGCGCATTACCGAACCACTGAATCCACCAGTCCACACCAAGCTCCCCTTGCCCGGCGCACCTTGCGCGCGGACGCTATGCGAATTTTGCTATCCAATCCCGGTAGTCCGGATGCTCCCGCAACGTGCGAAAGCAGAACCCTTGCTTGAGCAATCCCGTGATCAAAGGTTCCAGCACCGCCGGTGCCCAGGGGTCCTTGCGCGACCAGATGCCCAGATGGGCCAGCAGGATATCGCCGCTGCGAATGCTGCGCAGCGCCCTTGCCAGCAACTGGTCGTTGGGGTAACGGTCGCTGGGCAGCTCGTCGCCCAGGAAACCGGCACTGGACCAGCCCACATGCAGGTAGCCGCCATGCCGCGCCGCATCCAGCAGGGCGGGCGAGGTCTTGCCCCCCGGCGCACGGAACAGCGGCAGCGGCTTTTGCCCCGTGATCTGCTGCAGCCGGCGCGCCGACCGTGCGATCTCCTCGCAATAGCCGGCCGCATCCACGGTAAAGCTCTGATTGGCGCGCGGACCGGCCGAGGGACGCACGCGAAAGCCCGTGACGGGACCATCCTTGGATGCTCGCAGGTCACCGCGCCAGTACATATGGTCGTAGGTGTGGGAAGCGAACTCATGGCCTTCGGCCGCACGTGCCCGCCACCAGGGCGCCCAATGGTCGCCCAGGCTGCCATCGCCTTGCTGGGTGGCCTCATTGGCAGCGAAGAAGCTCACTCGCACGCCGTGGCGCCTGAGCACATCGGCCACGAAGTCGGCAATGCCCATGTGGCCGGTGTCGAAGCTCAGGTAGACGGGTTTGGCACAGCCGGAGGCCTGGGCAGCCCCCTGGCCGCCAGCCATTGCGGGACGCAGCACCCCCAGGGCCGCCATGCCGCCCAGCGACAGCGCGAAGTTGCGGCGGTCCATCAGCGCTGTGCGTGGGCCAGGGTCCAGACGCCGTGGGGCGACTTGCCGACCTTGACCTGCTGCACCACCTTTTTTTCCACGGTGTCGATCACCGAGAGCTTGCGCGCCCAGCGCGAGCTGACCAGCAGGTAGCGGCCGTCGGCAGAGACGTCCATGCAATCGGGCCCCCCAGGGGCCGGGTAGCTGGCCACGACCTGGTTGGTCTGCATGTCGATCTTGCTGATGGTGTTGGCCACGCGATTGCTCACGTACAGGTGGCGGCCGTCACCGGCCGCGCGCATGGCGTGGGCACCCGCCGCGGTCTTGATGCGGCCTATGCTGCGAGGCTCGGGGCCGGTGATGTCGAAGACCTCGACGCTGTCACTGCCGGTCAGGCCGATGAACAGCTTGCTGCCGTCGGGGCTGCCATAGAGGTCGGCAGGCATGGGGCCCGTGGGCACGCGCGCCTTGATGGTCTGGGTGGCGATGTCGATGGCCACCAGGGCATCGCTGTCCTGCATGGTCGAGTACACCGTCGTGCTCTTGGCATCGATCCAGAGGTGGCTGGGTGTCTTGCCGGTAGGCACGCGCTTGACCAGCTGCGGATTGCTGCCATCCCAGCGGTAGAAATCAATGTGGTTCAGGCGGTTGGCCGCCGTGACGAACCACTTCATGTCGGGGCTGAAGCGCAGGTGGTAGGGGTCGATGATGTCGCGGATCACGCGCTGCACTTCGCCCGTGCGCGGGTCGACCAGGGTCAGCGTGTCACCCAGGGCATTGGCCACCACCAGCGACTTCTCGTCGGGCGTGAGATAGAGATGGTGCGGCTCCTTGCCCGTGGGAATGCGGGCGGTTTCCTGCCAGGTCACGGGGTCGACGATGCTGATGTTGGCATCGAGCGAATTGAGCACGAAGATCGGCGTAGGCCCCTGGACCTGGGGCGGCGGCGTGACACGCGTCACGGGTGCGGCCGCCGTCGCTGGCATGGCCGCGGGCACGGAGGGAGAGGCCGGCACGGCAGCGGCCTGGGCCGCGGCAGGCGCAGCTGCAGCGGCGCGGGCCGATTTGACGCCGGGCAGGGACACAACGGCCAGCCAGGCCAGCGCGCCACCCCCTGCGATCAAGGCCACGGCCGCACTCAGGCGTCCGACGGAAAGACGTTTCACAAAACACCACCTTCTGAGAATGAGCGCAGTGTAGCTGCGTCGATCAGCCCTTCGGACGCCGCAGGGCATCGGCACCGATGGCTGTGAAAAGAAACCGACAGGCGGCGAGAGAAAAGATGCCGGCTGACCTGGATCAAGGCCTGCGGCCACCAGGGCAGCTCAATGACAAAGGGAGCCCTGGGGCTCCCTTTTTTGCTGCGGTCGGCGCCTGGCGGCAGGATCAGACCTTCCACTTTTCCAGCAGCTTTTCGGGACGCAGGGTGTCGTAGGTCTCGAAGGGCTGATGGATCCAGGGGTTGGTCGGCAGAAAGTCCACCGAGTAGTCGGGCGTGAAGGTCGAGACGCCCTTGGTCCAGATCACGGCGCTGCGCAGCTCGGTGATCGGAGGATAGTTGGTCTTGAGCATGGCGATCACGGCGTTCAGCGTGTGGCCCGAATCGGCCAGATCGTCGACCAGCAGCACGCGGCCCGCGATCTCGCCCTTGGGCGTGGTGATGAATCGCGCGATGTCCAGGTGACCCTGCACCGTGCCGGCCTCGGCGCGGTAGGAACTGGTGGACATGATGGCCAGCGGCTTGTCGAAGATGCGGCTGAGCATGTCACCGGGGCGCAGGCCGCCACGGGCCAGGCACAGGATGGTGTCGAATTCCCAGCCGGACTGGTGCACTTTGATCGCCAGCTTTTCGATCAGTCCGTGGTATTCGTCGTAGCTCACATACAGGTGTTGACCGTCTTCCGTCAGCATGGAATGGCTCCTGGTTCAATTCTCAAAAGGGGGTCGCCGGCCCGTCACTGGGCGGCGTAAGGGTTTTGCATGAGGATGGTGTGATCCCGGTCAGGGCTGGTCGACACCATGGCGATGGGCACGCCCGTCACCTCCTCAATGCGCTCCAGGTAGCGGCGGGCATTGGCCGGCAGCGCCTTGTAATCGGTCACGCCCACGGTGGACTCGGTCCAGCCGGGGATGGATTCGTAAATGGGCTTGCAGCGCGAAATTTCATCGGCCCCCATGGGCAGCAGATCGATCTGCTCGCCGTCGAGCTCATAACCCACGCACAGCTGCAGCTCCTGCAGGCCGTCGAGCACGTCGAGCTTGGTGATGCACAGGCCCGACAGGCCATTGACCTGGGCGCTGCGCTTGAGCAGGGCCGCGTCGAACCAGCCGCAGCGGCGCGAACGGCCGGTGGTCACGCCCTTTTCGGCACCCACGGTGCTCATGTGCCAGCCCGGCGTACCTTCCTTTTCCCACTCCAGTTCGGTGGGGAAGGGGCCGCCGCCAACGCGCGTGCAATAGGCCTTGGTGATGCCCAGGACGTAGTGCAGCAGGCCAGGACCCACGCCCGAACCGGCGGCCGCATTGCCGGCCACGCAGTTGGACGAGGTCACATAGGGATAGGTGCCGTGATCCACGTCCAGCAGCGTGCCCTGGGCGCCCTCGAACAGCAGGTTGCCGCCTTCGGCATGCAGCGCGTTGAGCTCGCGCGAGACATCGGCCATCATGGGCTTGAGGAGCTCGGCATGGCGCATGGCTTCCTCGTAGACGGCATCGAACTGCACTTCGCCATCCTGGATGTAGGGCTTGAGCGCATCGCCGAACGTGAAGTTCTTCGAGCCCAGCACATTGACCAGCACATGGTTGTGCAGGGCCAGCAGCTCGCGCAGCTTGGAAGCGAAGCGCTCGGGATACTTGAGATCCTGCACGCGCAGGGCTCGGCGGGCGATCTTGTCCTCGTAGGCAGGACCGATGCCACGGCCCGTGGTGCCGATCTTCTCCGTACCGCCCTGCTCGCGAGCGGCCTCGCGGGCCACGTCCAATGCCGAGTGGAAGGGCAGGATCAGCGGGCAGGCCTCGGACACGCGCAGGCGGTCGCGCACCTGCACGCCGGCCTTTTCCAGGCCCTCGATCTCTTCGAACAGCTTGGCCGCGGACAGGACCACGCCGTTGCCGATGTAGCACTTGACACCGGGCCGCATGATGCCGCTGGGAATCAGGTGCAGCGCGGTCTTCACGCCATTGATCACCAGCGTATGGCCGGCGTTGTGGCCGCCCTGGAAGCGGACCACGCCCTGGGCGCTCTCCGTCAGCCAGTCGACCAGCTTGCCCTTGCCTTCGTCACCCCACTGGGTGCCGACCACGACCACGTTGCGACCTTTGGTTGCTTTCATATTCAAATCCGATGAAATCCGAAGAAATTGACAAATGCGTCAGATGGCTTGGACGACCCATTGCCCGGCCTTGTGCACGAGCTCTCGGTCGCAGTGGAACTCGTCCACTTCGCTTTCATGCCCGGGCAGTACGCAGACCACGGTCTCGCCCTGGCGGCGCAGGGCCGCGATGGCGCAGGCGGCCTGGGCATCGTCGCCCCAGGGCGCACGGATGGCGGCCTTGAGCGGACGCTCGGGCACGACGGCCACCAGTTGCTTGATGTCCAGGCTGAAGCCTGCGGCCGGGCGGTTGCGCCCGAAGACCGCACCCACTTCGTCATAGCGACCGCCGCGCACGATGGCATCGCTGCCGCCGGGCACATAGATGGCAAAGCGCGTTCCGCTGTAATAGGCATAGCCACGCAGATCGGCCAGATCGAAGCTGACGTTGACGCCTTCCAGGCGCTCTGCCAGCCAGCGCAGCTGAGCCAGCAGAGGCTGGACGCCGGCCGTGCGTGCCAGCAGCTTTTCTGCCTGGTCCAGCACTTCGAAGCCGCCATACAGCTGCAGCAGCGCCATCAGCCCTTCGCGCGAAGCCGCGGGGAAGTCGCGCGTCAGACGATCCAGCTCGCTGGCGTCCTTGGCCGCCAGTGCCGCGTGCACGCCACGCAGAACCTGCATGTCGACCATGACACCGGCCAGCAGGCTGCGCACGATGCGTACATCGGCCAAGTCCACATTGATATCGGTAACACCCGCTCCGCGCAGGCAGTCGAGCGCCAGCAGCAAGGCCTCGAGGTCGGCCTCCAGGCCCTGGTGACCATAGATCTCGGCACCGAACTGCAGCGGCTCGCGCGTGGCGCGCGGACGGTCAGGACGGGCATGGATGACGGGACCGCAATAGCACAGGCGCGTGAGGCCGCTGCGATTGAGCAGGTGGGCATCGATGCGGGCCACCTGCTGGGTCATGTCGGCACGCAGCCCCATGGAGCGCCCCGACAGCTGGTCCACCAGCTTGCAGGTCTGCAGGTCCAGTGCTTCACCGGTGCCGGTCAGCAGGGACTCCAGGTATTCGAGCATGGGCGGCATGACCAGCTCATAGCCATAGCCGCGCGCGGTATCGAGCAGGCCTCGACGCAGTTCTTCGATGTGCCGGGCCTCGGAAGGCAAAACATCGGCGATGTGATCCGGCAGGACCCAAGCAGACATGGAAAAAGGGGGAGGCTGTTAAAAACGTGATTCTACCGGCTGTTGCGGGCCAGCCCAAATTGGGGGCGACCCAAGCCCCAGGCGCGACGTTCGGTATTCCGAATCGGCCAGCGGCCGGGCGGCGGCCACCTGCCGAGCGGCACCCTCCCAAGGGGCCGCGCTCACCCGAAAAAAAAGCGCCCTTGCGGGGCGCTTTCGGGTTGCGGGACGGCATGGCCACCCTGCTGCGGCCTACTTGCTGCCGCTGGTTCCGCTGCGGTAGGCCTTGAAGAAGTCCGTCTGCGAGGGGTCGAGCACCAGCACGTCGCTCTTCTTCGAGAAGCTGGACTTGTAGGCCTCCAGGCTGCGGTAGAACTGGGCGAACTGCGGGTCCTTGCCAAAGGCATCGGCATAGACGCGGGCCGCCTCGCCATCGCCTTCGCCCTTGAGCTTTTGCGCGTCGCGGTAGGCGTTGGCCACCGTGATTTCGCGCTGCCGGTCGGCCTCGGCACGGATTTTCTCACCCTCGGCGGCACCCGTGGATCGCAGCTCGTTGGCCACGCGCTTGCGCTCCGCTTCCATGCGGCGATAGACCGATTCCGTGATGGTTTCGGCATAGTCGACACGCGTGATGCGCACATCGACCACGTCCACGCCCCAGGGCTTGGATCCGCGCACCGTCTCCAGCACCTCGCGCTTGACATCGTTCATCAGCGCATCGCGCTTGGAGGACAGCAGCTCGCGCACCGTGCGGCGATTGATCTCTTCCTGGAAGGCATTGCGCACCACGCGGTTGAGCTGCATGGCACCGGCCGATTCATCCAGACCCACGTTGCGGATGTACTCCGACGGATCGGAAATGCGCCAGCGCACATACCAGTCGATGACCACACGCTGCTTTTCGGCGGTCAGCATGGGCTCGGTATCCGTGCTGTCCAATGTCAGCAGGCGCTTGTCGATGTAGCGCACGTTCTGGAAAGGCGGCGGCAACTTGATGTTGAGGCCGGGTTCGGTGATCACTTCCTTGATCTGACCCAGGGCATAGACCACGCCGAACTGGCGCTGGTCGACGACGAACAGCATGGAGCTGAGCAGGGCCAGCGCAAGCAGGATGCTGGTGACAATAAATCCGACTCGGTTCACTTGGTTCTACTCCTAGCGTGCGTCGCGTTCACGGCTGCGGCCGCTGTCGCGGCTGCGGGCATCGTTCGAAAGGCCCGGGATGGCCGACGGAGCCGGCGTGCTCGGCGTGGTCGAGGACGGCTCGGAAGCCGGCGTCTGGGCACTGACGCTTTGCATGATCTTGTCCAGCGGCAGGTACAGCAGGTTGGAACCCTGGCGCGACTCGACCATCACCTTGGTCACGTTGCCATAGATCTGCTGCATGGTCTCCAGGTACATGCGGTCACGCGTGACCTGGGGAGCCTTCTGGTACTCGGAGAGCACCGAACTGAAGCGCTGGGCGTCACCCTGGGCCTGGGCCACGATGCGGGCCTTGTAGCCGTTGGCCTCTTCCAGCAGGCGCGCCGCCGAGCCCGCGGCGCGGGGCACCACATCGTTGGCGTAGGCCTGGGCCTCGTTCTTGGCGCGCTCACGCTCCTGTCCTGCGCGCAGCACGTCGTCGAAGGCTGCCTGCACCTGCTCGGGCGGGCGCACACCGCCCTGCTGCAGATTGATGCCCACGACCTCAACACCCACCTTGTAGCGGTCCAGAATGGTCTGCATCAGGTCGCGCACGCGCGGTGCGATCTGGTCCCGCTCCTCGGCCAGTGCGACGTCCATGCGCATCTTGCCCACGACTTCGCGCACCGCCGTCTCGGCGGCCTGGACAACGGCTTCGGAGGGGTTCTTGCTTTCGAACAGCCAGGCGCGCGCATCGCTGAGGCGGTACTGCACGGCAAACTTGATCTCGACGATGTTCTCGTCCTCGGTCAGCATGGCCGACTCGCGCAGACCCGTGCTCTTGATGATGTTGTCGCGCCCCACATCGGCCGAGCGGATCTGGGTCACGAACACCAGTTCATGGCGCTGGATGGGATAGGGCAGCCGCCAGTTGATGCCCGCGCCCACCGTGCTCTTGTACTTGCCGAACTGGGTGATGACGGCCTGCTGGCCTTCCTGCACGATGAAGATGCCCGTGCCCATCCAGATGATGAAGGCGATGCCGGCAATCAGACCCACGCCCATGCCTGCGCTGCGCATGTCGGGCGGCTGGCTGCCGCCATTGCGGCTGGGAGGAAAGCCCCGGCCGCCGTCGGGCTTGTTGCCGAACAGACCGGACAGCTTGTTCACCAGGTCACGCCATGCATCCTCCAGATCCGGCGGCTGGCCGCCGGGGCGGTTGCCACGGCCGGAGTCGCCGGAGGGAGGGGGAGGTGGCGGCGCGGCGGGACGATCCGCCTCAGGGCGGGCGCCCTCCTCGTTCTTGTCGTCGCCACGGCCCCAGCGCGGGTCATTCAGATTGAACATCCCGCGAAGGCGTTGCGGCAGCATCGCCCAGCGATGGGCGCGTTGTGAAAGATTCATGCGAGAAGTCTCGTTTTCTTCGGTAAAGACAGGGACCCGATGTGCATTTTGCCCAATCGGGGCGCTAGCCCCTAGTATTCGGCGTCGTGCCCAGGGGGCATCGCGCCTTCCTCCTCCTCCCGGCCCGGATCCTGCGCGTGCAGCGCATCGTCTGCGGCGGCTGCCCGCAGCGCCTGCTCGGCCAGGAGCTGGCGCAGCTGCGCGAGCCCTTCGCCGGAGCGGGCACTGACAAACACCCGATCCACAGGCAGACCATCGAGCTCGTACCGGTCCTGCAACTGCGCGGGCCGCCGCTCGGAATCGACGGCATCGAGCTTGTTGAAGACCAGCACCAGAGGCACCTCCTGGGCACCGATTTCCCCCAGAACTTTCTGGACTTGTTGGATTTGTTCGGGGAAGTTCGGATTGGAGGCGTCGACCACGTGCAGCAGCAGGTCGGCATCGACCGCCTCCTGCAGCGTGGCCTGGAACGCATCGACCAGGCCGTGGGGCAGGTCGCGGATGAAGCCCACCGTGTCCGACAGGGAGACGGATTGCTGGGCTTCGGCCAGATAGAGCTGGCGCGTCGTGGTATCCAGCGTCGCGAACAACTGGTCGGCAGCGTAGGCGCGCGCCTTGACCAGGGCATTGAACAGCGTGGACTTGCCGGCATTGGTGTAGCCGACCAGGGAGATATTGAAGACGCCGTGCCGTTCGCGGCGACGCCGCTGCGTGGCACGCTGCTTCTTGACCTTTTGCAGTCGCTCCTTGGTGCGCTTGATCGAGTCGTCGATCATGCGGCGGTCCAGCTCGATCTGCTTTTCGCCGGGGCCGCCGCGCCCGCCGATACCGCCGGCCTGACGCTCCAGGTGGGTCCAGCGGCGCACGAGTCGCGTGGCCACATACTGCAGCCGCGCCAGCTCCACCTGCAACTTGCCTTCATGGCTGCGCGCGCGCTGGGCGAAGATTTCCAGGATCAGCAGGGTGCGGTCGTTGACCGGCATCTGGAGATGGCGCTCGAGATTGCGCTGCTGGGCCGGGCTCAGCGCCTGGTCGAACAGCACTTCCCTGGCCCCGTGCATCTGGGCCAGCATGCGGATCTCGTCGGCCTTGCCGCTGCCCACGAACAGGGCGGCGTCGGGGACCTTGCGCTTGCAGGTCAGGCGGGCCACGGGCTGCAGGCCGGCAGTCTGTGCCAGCAGGCCCAGCTCTTCGAGCTCGCCATCGAAATGGGGAAAGCCGAAATCCACGCCGACCAGCAGGACTGGCATGGGCGTGGACCGGTCAAAGGATTCAGAACTCAAACACCTCTCCCGAGGGGTGAGGAAGCTCCTCGCCGCGGCGAGGAGGCGTCAGGGCGCGGACTCAAGCGCTGGCGTCGCTGCCGGCGGCTTCGGCCGTGGAGAAGTTCACGGCACGGCCGGGAACAATGGTGGAGATGGCGTGCTTGTAGACCATCTGGGTGACGGTGTTGCGCAGCAGCACCACGTACTGGTCGAAGGATTCGATCTGGCCTTGTAGCTTGATGCCGTTGACCAGATAGATGGACACCGGCACATGTTCGCGACGCAGTGCGTTCAGGAACGGGTCTTGGAGGAGTTGGCCTTTGTTGCTCACGATATTCTCCGTGTTCGAAGAGTGTTGTTGTAAACCGACACCTTACCACAGTGTTTTGGGGCCCCTGCTCGCACAGGGTTTTCCCGAGCCTGCGGCCCTTATTAATCCTTGTCGGTGAAAGGATTATGAGAGGTTTTGAGTTCGATGCGCAATGGCGTGCCGACCAGATTGAATTCCTTGCGGAAACGACCTTCAAGGAAGCGCTTGTAGGCGTCTGTCACATGTTCGAGCGAGTTGCCGTGTATGACGATGACCGGAGGATTCATGCCGCCCTGGTGGGCATAGCGCATCTTGGGACGGTAGGCTCCGACCTTCTTGGGCGTCTGGAACTGCACGGCCTCCATGAGCAGGCGCGTGAGCACGGGCGTGGGCATCTTGCAGGTCGCGGCCTTGTGCGCCTGGATGATGGAATTCCACAGCGGGCCCAGACCCTGGCGCTTTTCCGCCGAGATGAAATGCAGGGGCGCGAACTTGAGAAAGGACAGGCGCGTTTCGATGGAGCGCTCCAGCATCTGGCGCTGGTAATCGTCCACGGCATCCCATTTGTTCACGGCCAGCACCACGGAGCGGCCGCTTTCCAGCACATAGCCCGCAATGTGCGCATCCTGGTCGGTCACGCCCTGGGTCGCATCGATCAGCAACAGCACGACATTGGCGCTTTCGATGGCCTGCAGCGTCTTGACGACGGAGAACTTCTCGATGGCCTCGAAGACGCGGCCCTTGCGACGCAGGCCGGCAGTATCGATGAGCTCGAACTTCTGGCCCGCACGCTCGAACGGCACGGTGATGGCGTCACGGGTCGTGCCCGGCATGTCGAAGGCCACCAGGCGCTCCTCGCCCAGCCATGTGTTGATCAGCGTGGACTTGCCCACATTGGGGCGGCCGGCCACGGTCAGGCGAATGGGCTTCTGGCCCACATCGGCGAAAGGATCTTCCTCTTCGGGCTCGGGCAGGTTCAACTGCGCCAGGGCCAGATCCACCAGCCCGCGCACACCCTGGCCGTGGGCCGCCGAAACCGGCATGACCTCACCCAGGCCGAGCTCGTAGAACTCGGTCAGCTGCATGCCCTCCTTCATGCCCTCGGCCTTGTTGGCCACGAGCACGCAGGGCTTGCCCAGGCGGCGCAGATACTTGCCGATCTCATGGTCCTGGGCCGACAGCCCCATGCGGGCATCGACCACGAAGACCACCACATCGGCCTCCGCCACGGCCTGCTGCGTCTGGCGTGCCATCTCCTTGAAGATGCCGCTGGAAGCATCGGGCTCGAAGCCGCCGGTATCGATCACGATGTACTCGTGCTTGCCCTGGCGGCCCTGCCCGTAGTGGCGGTCACGCGTGAGTCCCGCGAAATCCGCGACGATGGCATCCCTCGACTTGGTCAGCCGATTGAACAGCGTCGACTTGCCCACATTGGGTCGCCCTACCAGGGCAATAACTGGCTTCATTCCCGAAAATACCTATCAATCCGGCCGGAAGCCGTACACAGTACCGCTGCGGCTTACCACCACCAGCGTATTGGCGGCCGTCACCGGGGCCGAGGCCACGCCGGAGTCGTCCGTCTGAAGTCGCGCCAGCGCCTGGCCGTCCGCCTTGGACAGCAGGTGCACGACGCCGTAATCGTCGCCGAACACCACCGAACGACCCAGCAGCAGCGGGGCCGTCAGCTTGCGGTGCTGCAGCTTGTCTATGGACCACAGGCGAGAGCCGTCGCCACGGCGCCAGGCCTGGACCGTGCCATTGCTTTCGGCGCCGAACAGCGCGTCGCCGTCGCCATCTATGCCTTCGGCTCCCTTGGATGGCTGGGTCCAGCGCACCGAAGCGTTCTGGGTGTCCACGCAACCCACGCTGGCCTGGAAGGCCCGTGCGCAGACGCTGTCGCCGACACGGCTGACACGCCCCACCAAGTCCACCAGGCGCTCCACGTCATTGGTGCCGCGCGGGCTGGCCAGCGATGCTTCCCAGCGCACGGACCCGTTGTCGGGGTCCAGGCCCACCATGCGGCCCGACAGGCCTGCCACCAGGGTATTGCCCACGGCCATCAGCACGCCGGGCTGGCGCAGAACCAGCGGCTCGCCAGGGCGCTGTGCCGTCCACAGCTTGCGGCCATTGGTGGCATCGAAGGCCGTGAGCGAGCGGTCGGCGGCCAGCACGAAGACCCGGCCCCCAGCGACCAGCGGCGGCGTGTAGGCCGACGCGGGCAGCGGCTGCTTCCACAGTTGCTTGCCCTGGGCAAAGACCATGACCTGGTTGCTCTGGGTGAGCACGGCCTGGCGCTCGGCGTCACCGCCCACACCCGCGGTCAGCGGCTCGCCCACGGCAAAGCGCGACAGTTGGGAACCGGTTCGCGCATCCAGTGCCGTGACGGCGCCGTCCTTGCTGGCGATGATCAGCGCATCGCCCTGGACGAGCACGTCGGTGGCCTGGGACACCTGGGCCCCGAGCTTGGCCGTCCAGGCCTGGTGCACGGAAATGAGACCGGGGTTGGGCCCCAGATCCAGGACCTTGGGCTTGGTGTCGCTGCTGAACCAGGACGATACCGTGGAACAGCCACCGAGGGCGCCGGCCAGCAGGCCCAGCGCCATCCAGCGCGCTACGCCGCGCGGACGGAAATTCAGTTGATCAGCCATGGTTTTCAACGTTGGGTCTCCGAAGTCGGCGTCTTGGCCTGTGCCAGCACAGTGGGCTCAGCCCCGAGCGCGTTGAGCTTGAATTCGATGATGCGGCCGTACTCCATGCCCTTTTCTATGGCGGCATGGGCTCGCTGGTACTGCTCCACGGCCTCGGTGCGTTTGCCCTGGGCCGCATAGATGTCGCCGCGCCGGTCGGCCACCAGGCCTGCGAAGGACTCGGGCACCGTGCCCTCCAGGGCCTTGAACGCCTCGTCGTACTTCTTTTCCTGCTCGAGCACGGCGCTCAGGCGCAGCTTGGCCAGCGCCTGGTAGCCTTCGTCGCCCTTGTCGACCACCCAGCCCAGCGCGGCCTTGGCATCGTCGAGCTTGCCCTGCTCCACCGAGGCCTTGGCCAGCATCAGACCGGCCTGGGCCGCCTGCACCGTGCCGGCGTACTTGTCCTTGAGATCGGCGAAGGCCTGGTTGGCGCGCGCCGCATCCTGGGCCGAGATGGCCACGTCGACCGCATGCATCAGGGCCGCGGCCTGCGTGGCCTGGCGCTTTTGCCAATACTGGTAGCCGTTCCAGCCCGCAAAGCCGGCGAACACGACCACGAGCAAGGCGGTGATCAACGTTCCCCAGGTATTCCAGAAATGCTTGAGCTGCTCAATCTGCTCTTGTTCTTCGAGATCGAAATGGTTTGCCATGGATCGCCTGTGTATGGATGTCGACGTGTAAGCCGCTGATTAAGCTGCCGATTGTAGGGTGGCTGCCCACTGGGCTGCATCAGCCAGGGCTTGCTGCACCTGCTGGCCCGCACCGTCGCGCAGGGATTTGACGGTGACCAGGCCTTGCTGGAGCTCATCGGCACCGAAGATCAGCGCGAAATGCGCGCCGCTGGCATCGGCCTTCTTGAACTGCGACTTCATGCTGCCCATGCCTTCGGCGCCCGCCGTATGCATCTGCACGCGCACGCCGGCTTCGCGCAGTTGCTGCAGCGTGCGCAGAACCACGGGCATGGCCGAGGCCTCGGGCACGATGGCATAGGCATCGAGCGCAGGCACGGGGATCTCCGTACCCAGCTCTTTGACCAGCTCGAGCACGCGCTCCACGCCCAGGGCCCAGCCCACGGCGGGCGCACTCTTGCCGCCCACCTGCTCGATGAGGTAATCGTAGCGGCCGCCCGCGCAAATCGTGCCCTGGGAGCCCAGCAGATCGGTCACGAACTCGAACACCGAAAGGTTGTAGTAGTCCAGGCCGCGAACCAGGCGCGGGTTGACCGTCCAGGGCACGCCATTGGCGTCGAGGATGGCCTTGAGGCCGTCGAAGTGGGCCAGCGAGGCCTCGCCCAGAAAGTCCAGCAGGCGCGGCGCACCGTTGACCATGTCCTGCATGGCGGGGTTCTTGGTATCCAGCACGCGCAGCGGGTTGCTGTACATGCGGCGCTTGGCCTCCTCGTCCATCACATCCAGATGCTGCTCCAGATAGGCGATCAGGGCCTCACGGTGGGCCTTGCGCTCTTCGGGCTGGCCCAGGCTGTTGATCTCCAGGCGCCATTGCGTCAGGCCCAGCCGTTTCCACAGCGACACAGCCAGCAGGATCAGCTCGGCATCGACATCGGGGCCGGCAAAGCCCAGGGCTTCGGCACCGATCTGGTGGAACTGGCGGTAGCGGCCGCGCTGCGGACGTTCATGGCGGAACATGGGACCCATGTACCACATGCGCTTGCCACCGTCGTACAGCAGATTGTTCTCGATGGTGGCGCGCACCAGGCTGGCCGTGCCTTCGGGACGCAGGGTCAGGTGCTCTCCGTTGAGCTTGTCCTCGAAGGAGTACATCTCTTTTTCGACGATGTCGGTCACTTCACCGATGCCGCGCACGAACAGCTGCGTGTGCTCCACGATGGGCGTGCGCACATTGCGGTAGGCAAAGCCTGCCATCAGGTCGCGGACCTGGGCTTCCAGCCATTCCCAGCGCGCAGACTCGCCGGGAAGAATGTCGTTCATGCCTTTGACGGCGGAGAGTTTTTCGGATTTGGCCACGTTGTTCTCGTTCGATGAATGCGCAAAAAACAGGAGCTTTTCACCTCCTGGGGAGATCAGGCTTGCAGCAGCCTCAATGCCGGACCCCAGGCTGGAAAAGCTCCATGCGCTATCTATTTTGCATTAACCGCCATGCCCCTCAGGCCGGCGCTGCCGCTGCTGCGCCATAGGTGCGTGCCACATAGTCCTCGACCACGGCCTGAAACTCTTCGGCGATGTGCTCGCCACGCAGCGTCATGGCCTTGTCACCGTCGATATAGACCGGCGCCGCAGGCGCTTCGCCCGTACCGGGCAGGCTGATGCCGATGTTGGCGTGCTTGCTTTCACCGGGACCATTGACGATGCAGCCCATCACGGCCACCTTCATGGCCTCCACGCCCGGATATTTCATGCGCCAAAGAGGCATCTGGCCACGCAGGTAGTCGTCTATGCGCTTGGCCAGTTCCTGGAAGGTGGTACTGGTCGTGCGACCGCAGCCCGGGCAGGCCGTGACGCTGGGCACGAAGACGCGCAGGCCCAGAGCCTGCAGGATTTCGGAGGCCACCACCACTTCCTGGGTGCGGGCCTCGCCGGGCAGGGGCGTGAGCGAAACGCGTATGGTGTCGCCAATGCCCTCCTGCAGCAGCACCGACAGCGCGGCTGCCGATGCCACCGTGCCCTTGGTGGCCATGCCTGCCTCGGTCAGGCCCAGGTGCAGGGCGTAATCGCAGCGCTGCGCCAGTGCGCGGTAGACCGAAATCAGGTCCTGGACGCCACTGACCTTGCACGACAGGATGATGTTGTCGCCGTTCAGGCCCATGGACTCGGCGAGTCGCGCGGAGTCGATGGCCGAGGAAATCAGGGCCTCGAACATCACCTGGCGCGTATCCCATGGCCGGGCACGGCGCGAGTTCTCGTCCATCAGCCGGGCCATGAGTTCCTGGTCCAGCGAACCCCAGTTCACGCCGATGCGCACGGCCTTGTCGTAACGGGCCGCGGCCTCGATCATCTGGCCGAACTGCTTGTCCTTTTTCTCACCCTTGCCCACGTTTCCGGGGTTGATGCGGTACTTGGACAAGGCTTCGGCGCAGGCCGGGTATTCGGTCAACAGGCGATGGCCGTTGTAATGGAAGTCGCCGACCAGGGGCACATACTCGCCCATGCGGTCCAGCTGCTCGCGGATATAGGGCACGGCGGCAGCGGCCTCGGGCGTGTTGACCGTGATGCGCACCATCTCCGAGCCGGCCTGGGCCAGCTGCCGCACCTGGATGGCGGTTTCCACCGCGTCCACGGTGTCGGTATTGGTCATGGACTGCACGCGCACAGGCGCATCGCCACCCACGGTCACGACGTTGTTGCGCCAGACCACACGGGCCTGGCGGGATTTGCGCGGCAGCGGCGAGGCAATCGCAATCGGCTGCTGCGTGGATGGATTTTCTTGCACGGTCACTTCACCTCAAAGCGGGCCACGTTGTCACGGGCCGACTTGCTCACTTCCAGCGCCTGGCCCCGCACACGCACCTCGGTGGAGCCGGCATTGCCGATCACCACCGACAGCGGCAGCGCGCCATCGGCACCCACGGATTCTCCAGCCGCCAGGGTCTTTTGCAACACCAGCTTGCCGTTCGCATCCTTGACCTGGACCCACGATTGTGCGCTGGCATGCATGACCAGCAGGCCGGAAGGCGCTTGGCCGGCAGCGGGATCAGTGGCCACTGTCTCGGAAGGTGTGGCTGCAATCGGTGCTGCGGCAGCCGTTGCTGCGGCAGCCGACGCTGCGGCAGCCGGCGCTGCGGCAGCCGGTGCCGGGCTCACCGCGGCAGGTGCGGTTGCAGGCGCCTCGGGGGCTGCGGCGGCCGGCGTGTTGGTAGCAGACCGCTCGGCCGCTGCCGGCTCCTGGGCAGCCACGGGCTCTGCGCCGGGCACGGCGGCAGGCTGGACCAGGGCCACGGCATCGGGAGTGCCAGCCTGTGCCGGCTCGCTGCCGTCGTTGTCATGCATGGGCACGAAGTACACGGCCGCCGCCGCAGCCAGCAGCAGCAGCACGATGATGGCCACCTTGCGCGTGCCCTGCTCCCGGCCCAGCGGTGCACCGCTTCCCTTGAAGGAGCGCTCCTTGAAGGTTGCGTTGATCCCGCCGCGATCGTCGGCCAGGCTCTTGAGCTGGGTACGTGGCAGCAGGGCCATCACGGGAGCGGAGTCCATGCGCAGCGTACGGCACACGCTCTGGGCCAGCGCCCGCATGAAGACATGGTCCTGGAAGGATGCATAGTCGTCCTCCTCCAGAGCCGCCAGCTTTGGCGCCGGCACTTTGAGCGCCGCAGCGAGCCCCGGCAGGGACAGGCCGGCGGCCTCCCTGGCGTGGCGCAGCAGCATGCCGGCCGTCACCGACCCCTGCGCCATTCCATCTTGCATACCTGCTTCGTCGTGCACCGCGACCTCACTCATTGAATGCTCCACGCTCATAGGCCAGCCACTGACGGGAGTCGGGGAAGCGCGTGTGCAACTGGTCCGCCAGTTGTCGCATGGCCACCGACTCCTGCAGCGCCCTCTCCACCTTGATACCCAGCCACAGGCTTTCCGCATTGGACTGGGGACTGTTGTTCAGACGGCGGATGTAGAACTGCGCGCGCTTGGCATCGCCACGCTGCAGCAACACATTGCTCAGGTGGTAGCCGATCACGGGGCTGCCCACATCCATTTCGTAGGCCTGGTGCAGCGTCTGCTGGGCCGCCTCGAGCTGGCCTGCCTGCTGCTGGCACAGCCCCTTGGCCATCATGGTCTTGGGCCGATCGCGGTAGCCGGGCTGGGCCAGGGCCTTGTCCAGCCACTGCTGGGCCTGGTCGTACTGGCGGCGCTGACACAGCAGCCAGCCATAGTTGTGCTGCAGGTCGGCGTCCTGGGGACTGAGTGCCATGGCCTTGCGCAGGCTGACATCGGCCTGGTCCAGGTCCTGGTTGCGCATGTAGATCAGGCCCAGGAGGCCATAGGCATCGGCGGAATTGGGGTCGGCTGCCAGGGCCTGGCCCACCTCCTCCATGGCCACGTCGTTGCGCCCGGCCTGGAAATAAGAGGCAGCCAGCTCAAGGCGTATGCGTGCACGGCGCTGGTTGTCCACCTCGGTGGCCGGTGCGGCAGCGGCTGCCGTGCTGCTGGAGCTGGGCGTGGCGGCCGGCACGACGGGCTGCTTGCTGGCGCAACCCGCCAGCGCCACACCCAGCGCGGCCAAGGCCCAGCGCAGACATATGTTCACTTGCCCCGTTCGCAGCTGCCCCGCCACTGACTTCATTGACCTGTCCTTTGTTGCTAGAACGTGTTGACGTTCCCAGTCCTCTCAAGACACCTGCTTGAGAACGATGGTGCGCTGCCTCGCCATGCGCTCGGCAGCGCGCGTACGGTCCTTGACATCCCCGGCCAGCTGACCGCAGGCCGCGTCGATATCGTCGCCACGCGTCTTGCGCACCGTGGTCACGATGCCGGCATTGCTGAGCAGGCTGGCGAATTCCGTCACCCTTGCCGCGGGTGAGCGCAGCAGGCCAGAGGCCGGGAAGGGGTTGAAAGGAATCAGGTTGAACTTGCACCAGCTGCGGCCGTCGCCGCGCGCGCGCACCAACTCTATCAGTTGGCGCGCATGCTCCGGCTGATCGTTGACGCCGTCGAGCATGCAATATTCGAAGGTAATGAAGTCGCGCGGCGCGAACTCCAGATAACGCTCGCAGGCATCCAGCAGTTCCTGGATGGGATACTTGCGGTTCAGCGGCACCAGCGGATCGCGCAGCACGTCGTTGGGCGCATGAAGCGACACGGCCAGCGCCACGGCGCAATCCTGCGACAGGCGGTCCATCATGGGCACGACGCCCGAAGTGGACACGGTGACACGGCGGCGCGACAGGCCATAGCCGTGGTCATCCAGCATGACGCGCAGCGCAGGCACCAGAGCCGTGTAGTTCTGCAGGGGTTCGCCCATGCCCATCATCACCACGTTGGAGATGACGCGCTCGTCCGTGCCCAGGCGCTTGCGCAGCGCGTGCTCGGCAAACCACAGCTGGGCCAGGATCTCGCCCGTGCTCAGGTTGCGGCTGAAGCCCTGGTGGCCCGTGGAGCAGAAGCGGCAGCCCACGGCGCACCCGGCCTGGGACGACACGCACAGCGTGCCACGGTCGTCCTCGGGAATGAAAACGGATTCGACGGCATTGCCGTCACCCACGTCGAACAGCCACTTCACCGTGCCGTCGGCCGACACATGCTCGGTCAGCACCGGCAGGGCCGTGATGTGGGCACGCGCCTTGAGCTTTTCGCGCAGGGACTTGGCCAGATCGCTCATCTGGTCGAAATCGCTGGCACCGCGCTGGTGGATCCAGCGGAACAGCTGCGTCGCGCGGAAACGCTTCTCGCCGAGCTGCTCGCAATAAGCGGCCAGTCCGTCGAGGTCAAAATCAAGCAAATTGGTATTCATGTCGGCAGGCCTCAGAACAGAGGTTCTCAATGCCACGCCGCTCTCGGCTCTTCCACGGCAGGCGGCCTGCGCCGGCCGCGGAAGACGCGGGGATCAGCGCGAGTAAACGTTCATGCCGGGGAAGAAGAAGGCCACTTCCACGGCTGCGGTTTCAGCGGCGTCCGAGCCGTGCACGGCGTTGGCATCGATGCTGTCGGCGAAGTCGGCGCGGATCGTACCCTTCTCGGCCTTCTTGGGGTCGGTGGCGCCCATCAGCTCACGGTTCTTCAGGATGGCGTTTTCGCCTTCCAGGGCCTGGATCATCACGGGGCCGGAAACCATGAAGTCCACCAGGTCCTTGAAGAAGGGACGCTCCTTGTGCACGGCGTAGAACTGCTCGGCTTCGCCGCGCGACAGGTGCACCATCTTGGCAGCGATGACCTTCAGGCCGGCGCCTTCGAAACGGGCGTAGATCTGGCCGATCACGTTCTTGGCGACGGCGTCAGGCTTGATGATGGAGAGAGTGCGTTCGATAGCCATTTGAATGGTTCATAATCAGGGTTGCTATGGATTTTTGTCAATCAGACAAAACTGTCGATTCTAGCTGGGCCACCAAAGTCCTTGATGACATCCAGATAGAGAACGGCCCGCCTGATTGACGGCGGCGGGCCGCCTGTCCTTCAGCGGCCGCCGCGGCGGCGTCCGCCCTGGTTGCGCTTGGCGTTCTGGCGTGCACGCGCCAGACTGTCCGAACCGATGTAACCCACCGATGTGCGCATGGGATCGGGCTGCCCACCCTTGCCTTGCCCCTGGCTTTGACCACGGCCGCCGGCGCCGCGGCCGCCGCCCTGGCCTTCGCTCTTGCCCGCGGGTCTGGCACGCGGGCCGTCCAGCATGGCGTTGGGCGCGGGCCGGTTGCCGTCGAAATAGCGGCCACCGCCTTCGCGGCGCGCCGGGCTGCGGTCGGGCGCATTGCCACGGCGTCCGCCCGTGTTGCCGGCCTTGGGCGCAGCCGGCGGCCGGGCCTTGACGCCGGCAGCCGAGGCCAGGGCCTGGATGTCGGCCTGGTCGAGCTCAACCCAGGCACCGCGCTTGAGACCGCGCGGCAGCACCATGGCACCGTAGCGGATGCGGATCAGGCGGCTCACGGCATGGCCCACGGCTTCGAACATGCGACGCACTTCGCGGTTGCGCCCTTCCGAGATCGTGACGCGATACCAGCAGTTGGCGCCTTCGCCGCCGCCGTCTTCGATGGAGCCGAAGGCGGCCACACCATCTTCCAGCTGCACACCTTCGGTCAGGCGCTGCTTTTCTTCCTTACTCAGCGCTCCCAGCACACGGGCTGCATACTCGCGCTCCAGGCCGAAGCGCGGGTGCATCAGCGAATTGGCCAGTTCGCCCGAACTGGTGAACAGCAGCAGGCCTTCGGTGTTCAGATCCAGGCGACCCACGGACTGCCACTTGCCATGCTGCAGGCGCGGCAGCTTGCGGAATACCGTGGGACGGTTCTGCGGATCGTCATGCGTGACCACCTCTCCCACGGGCTTGTGGTAGGCAATGACACGGGCCGGCGGCGGCTCGATGCGAAAGCGTATGGGCTGGCCATTGACCTTGATCTGGTCGCCGAACTGAATGCGCTGGCCCACGTGGGCCGGCTCGTTGTTGACCGAAATGCGGCCTTCGAGAATGAGCTGCTCCATCTCGAGTCGCGAGCCCAGCCCGGCCTGGGCCAGCACCTTGTGCAGCTTGGGCGAATCGACCTGGGGCTGCAGCACACGCTTGGCGGGTACGGTGTCGGCGCGCTCTTCGGCCGCATCCAGCTCGCCCGAAATCACGTCGGCAAAGCCGTAGCCTTCGCTGGCGGCGGACTGATCTGCCCCATCGGGAGCTTGCGCAGCTTCCAGAGGCTGCACGGCCAGTTCCGCGTCCAGGATTTCATCCTGCGGATCCACGGCCTCATCGACCCGCTCGGCCTGGGGCGGACGGGGCTTGCGCGCGGCCTTGGGGGCAGCGCCCTTGGCTGCCGACTTGGCCTTCCTGGGCTCGGCGCCTGCAGCAGCCTGGGCCTTGGGCTTGCGCGGCGAACGGGGCTTGCGCTCGGCGCCAGCCTCGCCGGACGCCGCCGGGGCGTCCTGGTCCTTGGAGATATCACTCATGTTTTTCCTTCTTCGGCCTGCTGTGCAGCGCCATCCGTATTCCTGGTAGTCGTACCGTCCACCGCATCGATCGCCCCATGGCCCATCGCCACCGGCATGGAAGCCGGCGCAGCTTGCATCCCGGCCTCGGACCCTGGCTCGGCCGGTGTTCCGACCAGATCCAGCTGCTCGCCCTCCTGCTCCCTCAAGGGCACGGGGTCCAGCCATTCAAGGGCCGGCTCCCCGGCAGGCTCCTGCGCCGCCTCTTCGCCCAGGCCGACGGGAGGCACTTCCTCGGGGCCCCAGCCATCCAGCGCCTGGACCCCGTCAGCCGGTACGGCATCCGGCCCCTGCGCTGCCGCTGCGAGCGCTCCGTCCGCAACGACCTCCTCGGCCGAAGCATCCTGCGCAGCACCTTCCAGCGCCTTGAACAGGCTTTGCTGGGATTCGGGCTCCTCCAGCATGGGAAGCTGGTCCAGCGCCTGCAATCCCAGGTCGTCGAGGAACTGGCGCGTGGTCGCGAACAGTGCGGGCCGGCCCACGGTTTCCCGGTGGCCTATGACCTCGATCCATCCGCGGTCCTCCAGCTGCTTGATGAGCAGGCTGTTGACCGTCACGCCACGTATGTCCTCGATGTCGCCACGGGTCACGGGCTGGCGGTAGGCGATGATGGCCAGGGTCTCCAGCGCCGCGCGCGTGTAGCGCGGAGGCTTTTCGGGATGCAGGCGGTCCAGGTAGACCCGCATTTCGGGCCGGCTCTGAAAACGCCAGCCCGACGCGACCTGCACCAGCTCCACGCCCTTTTGCGTCCACTCCTTTTGCAGGTCCAGCAGCAGGTCCTTGAGCGTATCGGAACCCAGCACGTCATCGAAAAGCGTGCGCAGCTCACGCAGCGTGACAGGCTGCGGCGCGCAGATCAATGCAGTTTCCAGGACCCGCTTGGCATCTACCGTATTCATGGCTCAGCGTCTCGGGAACAAAGGCGCGTGCGCCACAAGGGCTACGAGGGGCGCGCCGGATCAAAGAAGGAGGGAAGCAAGCGCTCCACAGCAACCATGCGTGCGATGGTCAGAGGCTTTGGTCGCGATTGTAGCGCAGGCCCCAATTTTCCAGCGCCTGGGCCATATCAGGTGGCAGGGGCGCATGCAGCACCAGGTCCTGGCCGGTGACGGGATGGCGGAAGGCCAGCCGGAATGCATGCAGGGCCTGGCGCGTCAGCCCCGCAGCCTCGCGGCCGCCATAGACGGTGTCGGCCACCAGCGGATGGCCCAGCGAGGCCATGTGCACACGGATCTGGTGGGTGCGCCCGGTGTGCAGGGTGCAGCGCACCAGGCAGACCTCGTCATTGCCATCGATCCAGTCGAAATCGGTACGCGCGGTCTTGCCCGCATGCTGGGCCAGATCGACCACGGCCATGCGCAGGCGGTTGCGAGGATCGCGCCCAATGGGCGCATCGACCTCGCGGTGTCGGCGGGGGCCCCAGGCCTTGTGGCCTATGGCGAGGTACTGGCGACTGACCTCGCGCGCGGCGATCATGGCCACCAGGGCATCCATGGCGCCACGGCTGCGCGCCACGACCATGAGGCCGCTGGTGTCCTTGTCCAGACGGTGGACGATGCCTGCACGCGGCACCTCGCGCGCCCTGGGGTCGCGGCCCAGCAGGCCGTTGAGCAGGGTTCCCGTCCAGTTGCCGGGGGCCGGATGCACGACCAGGCCGGCCGGCTTGTTGACCACCAGCAGATGCTCGTCCTCGTGCACCACGTCCAGCGCCATGGATTCGGGCTGGAAGGCCATGCTTTGCTGGGTGGGCCGCATCTCCAGGACCATGCGGTCGCCCGCCGCCACCTTGGCCGAAGGCTTGGCCAGCGGCCTGCCGTTGAGCGAGACCGCCCCCTGGGCAAGCAGTTGCTGAAGATAGCTGCGGGAAAACTCGGCCACGCATTCGGCCAGCACCTTGTCCGCGCGCAGGCCATGCTGGGCCGGCGGCACGGTGATCTCGCGCAGTTCGGGTGCGGCGGATTCCAGCTCGCCGCCTTCGGCTTCCTCGTCCCCGGCCTCGCCCATGGGCAGGCCTTCCCCCAGGCTGGATTCAGAAGAAACAAGCCCCTGCGGGGCAGGGGCTTGTGCGGGGCTTTTCGTGGCGCGGCCCATCAGCGCGAAGGCAGGTAACGCGAGGGGTCGACGGGCTTGCCCTGGCGGCGCACTTCGAAGTGCAGCTTCACGCGGTCGGCATCCGTGCTGCCCATCTCGGCGATCTTCTGGCCCTTGCGCACAGACTGGTCTTCCTTGACCAGCAGCGTCTGGTTGTGCGCGTAGGCCGTGAGATAGGTGTTGTTGTGCTTGAGGATGATCAGGTTGCCGTAGCCACGCAGGCCTGCGCCGGCATAGACCACGCGGCCATCGGCGGCGGCGACCACGGGGTCGCCGGCCTTGCCCGCGATGTCATAGCCCTTGTTGCGCGCTTCGTCGAAGCCCGCGATCAGGCTGCCCGAAGCCGGCCACATGAAGTCCACGTCGTCGGCGCCCTTGGCGGCCGCTGCAGGTGCGGGCGCAGGTGCGGGGGTGGCCGCCGGCGTGGCCGTGGACGTGCTGCCGCCTGCGACGGCGGGCGGCAGGGGCGTGGCCACCACGGTGGACGAACTCGTCGAGGACGATGCCGTCGAACGCGTGCTGCCGCTGTCGGAACCGCTGGCCGTCGAGCTGGTCGGAGGCACCACGCGCACCACCTGGCCGACTTCGATCAGGTTGGGATTCTCGAGGTTGTTCCAGCGGGCGATGTCCTTCCAGCTCTGGCCGGTTTCCAGGCCGATGCGGATCAGGGTGTCGCCAGGCTTGATGGTGTAGTAGCCGGGCTTGCCGGCGTTTTCCACACCGGGCAGGGGCTTGACGGCGGCCGACCCGGCGGAAGAGGACGAAGAGGTAGAGGTCGACGTCGTGCCACGATCCTCCACGGGAGCCCTGTTCACTTGGGACGAGCAGCCGGCCAGAACCATTCCGGCAAGCACCACCGATCCCCAAGCCCCAAGACTTCGCGATACCAACATAAGCTATTCCCTTCTAGGCGATGCCCGATTTTAGGGGGACAAAGTTCACCGCCTCCAAAACCGACTGCGTAAACCCGTGTGAACTCTTGTCAATCACCAGCAGTGCCTGCTTACCTCCGGTCACGACCATGGGCGCAACCAGCCGGCCGCCCATGGCCAGTTGGTCGTACCAGGCCGAGGGCATGCCCTCGCCACCGGCGGCCGAAATGATGCCTGCGTAGGGCGCTCCGCTGCCGTAGCCATCCATGCCGTCGCCGAAGATCAGGTGCACATTGGCCAGACGCCAGGGCCGCAGGTTGCTGCGTGCCTTCTCGTGCAGTCCGCGCAGGCGCTCGATGGAGTAGACCTCGCGCGCCACCCGGGACAGCACGGCGGCCTGGTAGCCGCAGCCCGTGCCGATTTCCAGCACCCGGCCGAGGCCGGCCTTGGCGGCCTCGGAGCCCAGCAGCAGCTCGACCATGCGGGCCACCACGCTGGGCTTGGAAATCGTCTGGCCCAGACCTATGGGCAGGCTGGTGTCTTCATAGGCCTGGTTGACCAGGGCACTGTCCACGAACCTGTGGCGCTCCACGCTGCCCATGGCGGCCAGCACGGCGGGCGACTGTATGCCAGCGCCAGCCAGGCGCTGGACCATGCGCGCGCGCACGGCGGCCGAGTCCAGGCCCAGGCCCGAGGGTTGCAGCGGTGCGCCGGCCACGCCGCGCGCACCGGCCGGTGCCAGCGGCGAGCGGGCAGGAGCCGCGCGCGAGGCCGGCGGCGGGGTCTGCGCCGAGCGCGCCACCCAAGAAGGAACTCCGGGACGGCGCTCGCTCACGTCGCCTCCGCCGCATGGCCCGCGCCCGGTGCCAGCCGGGCCGCCGTCTGCGCCCAGTAGCCCAGGTTATCGTGGTCGGTCAGGTCGACCTTGAGCGGCGTCATGGACACATGGCCATGGGCCGTGGCGTGGAAATCAGTGCCTTCGGAGTCATCCTTGGCCGCGCCTGCGCTGCCTATCCAGTACATGGTCTCGCCGCGGGGGCTTTCCTGGGTGATGACACGCTCGGCCGCATGGCGGCGCCCCAGGCGGCACAGCTTGAGCGGCTTGAGCGCCGACAGCGGCATATTGGGGATGTTCACATTGAGCAGCCAGGGCGACAGGCCGATGAGCTGCCGGGACTGCATGTCCATGACCATCTGGCGCGCCGTGGCGGCCGCAGCCTCGATCTCGGACCAGCCCTTGTCCACCTGGGAGAAGGCAATGGCCGGAATCCCGAACAGGAAGCCTTCCATGGCAGCGCCCACCGTGCCCGAATAAATCGTGTCGTCGCCCATGTTGGCGCCGTTGTTGATGCCCGACACCACCAGGTCGGGGCGGTAGCCCAGCAGACCGGTCAGGGCGATGTGCACGCAGTCGGCGGGCGTGCCGTTGACGTAGCGGAAACCGTTGTGCGACTGGTGCACGTACAGCGGCGCGTTCAGCGTCAGCGCATTGGACTTGGCGCTGTTGTTGTGCTCGGGCGCCACCACCTCGACCTCGGCCACCGTGCGCAGGGCCTCGTACAAGGCGTGGATGCCGGGCGCCTGATAGCCGTCGTCGTTACAAATGAGAATCTTCATGGATACAGCAGGGGTTGCTGCGGATTGTAGGCGGGCGCTCCGTCGCCCGAGGGACAGGAGGCATTCCCGCCACACTCCTATCATCGCCGGGACATTCCAAAACCCAGGAGACAACATGCACGCTTGGCTTTGCACCACGCCCACGGGCGTCGATCAACTGCAGTGGACGCAGCTGCCCACGCCCCAGCCCGGGCCCGGCCAGGTGCTGCTCGAAGTCAAGGCCGCGAGCCTGAACTTCCCCGATCTGCTGATCGTGCAGAACAAGTACCAGATGAAGCCCCCCCTGCCCTTCGTGCCCGGTTCCGAATATGCGGGCGTGGTCCAGGCCGTGGGAGAAGGCGTCAACCACCTGGCCGTGGGCCAGCGCGTGGCCTGCCTTTCGGGCACGGGCGGTTTCGGCACACATACGCTGGCACCGGCCGCGCTGTGCATGCCCCTGCCCGACGGATTCGGTTTCGTGGATGCGGCGGCCTTCATCATGACCTACGCTACCTCCCACCATGCGCTGATCGACCGCGGCCAGTTGCGCGCCGGTGAAACGGTCCTGGTGCTGGGCGCAGCCGGCGGCGTGGGCACGGCGGCCATACAGATCGCCAAGGCGGCAGGTGCACGCGTGGTCGCGGCGGCCTCCACCGAGGAGAAATGCGCGCTGTGCAGGGATCAGGGCGCCGACGCCACCATCAACTACAGCCAGGGTGATTTGCGCGAGGCCATCAAGGCCTCCACCGACGGCAAGGGCCCGGACCTGGTCTACGACCCCGTGGGCGGCGACTTCGCCGAGCCGGCCTTCCGCTCCATCGCATGGCGTGGCCGCTATCTGGTCGTTGGCTTTGCCGCCGGCCCCATTCCGGCCCTGCCCCTGAACCTGCCCCTTCTCAAGGGCGCGTCCCTGGTGGGCGTGTTCTGGGGCGAGTTCGCACGGCGCGAGCCCAAGGCCAACGCGGCCATGATGCAGGAGCTGGCCCAGTGGTACGGCCAGGGCCGGATCAAGCCCGTCATCGACCGCACAATGCCCATGGCCGAACTGCACGCCGCCTACGCGCGCATGGGCTCGCGCCAGGTGCAGGGCAAGCTGGTCATGGTCAACGCGGATTGATGCCGCAAGGCGGTGGAGCGTGACACACTGGAGGGCCTTGCATCTTGATACAAGCACCCTCCCATGGCCGAGCGCTCCGTCTCCGAACTCGCACGCGAAACCCTGAGGCAGCTGGCGCTGAACCGCCTGCCGCCCACGCCAGAGAATTACACGCGCCTCTATGAGCAGGCCGCCGGCGTGCCCGGACCGGCCAGCTTCCCCCAGACCCAGATGCGCCACATCCACGCCCTGCTGCCGGCCCAGACCCCGGCCCAGAAGCGCCTGCACGAACAACTGGGAACCGCCATCGAGGCCAGCGACTGGCAAGGCCTGCGCCAGGCCATTGCGGCCTATGCCAATGCCAGCCTTCAGCCGCCCACGGCCGCGGCCCGGCCCGTGGAACTGCCAGCCCCGCGGGCCATCGAAGCCCTGCCCGAAGACCTTGCCCAGCAGCTGGCCCGGCGCATGGAGGCCCTGCTGCCCCTGCTGGAAACCCAGGACGGCAAGGCCGGCCAGCTCCATGCCCAGCTGATGGAGCAGTTGCAGTCCCCGCCCGTGGATGCCCAGGCGCTCGCGCGCCGGCTGCACGACCAGCACTATCCGCTGTCCTTCGCCGTGGCCGACCAGCTCAAGGTCCAGCAGCTGCTGCAGCAATTGCTGCAGGCCCTGGTCCAGCACCTGGCCCAGGATACGGCCCACGCCGGCTGGCTTGCACCCCAGCTCGACGCCATCGAGCAGGCCATCACCCCGCCGCTGTCGCCCGAGCCCCTGGCCACGGCCCAGCGCGAACTGCAAACCCTCATCCATCGCCGTCTGCAACTGCAGGACGGCATGCAGGCCGCCCAGGAAGCGCTCAAGGCCATGCTCAGCGGCTTTGTCCAGCACCTGGCCCAGATCACGCGCAGCCATGAGTCGCTGGGCTCGCAGATGGAGGAGGCCGCCAGCCAGCTGGCCAACGTACAGCGGCTGGAGGATGCAGCGCCCCTGCTGCAGCGGGTGCTGGAGGCCGCGCGCACCATGGCCTCGGGCAGCCGCGTGGCCCATGAGGAACTGCAGGCCCTGCGCGGCCACGCCGACGCCTGCGAAGCACGCATCCACGACCTGCAGCAGGAAC
This sequence comes from Burkholderiaceae bacterium, assembly GCA_031253795.1. Classification (GTDB taxonomy): domain Bacteria; phylum Pseudomonadota; class Gammaproteobacteria; order Burkholderiales; family Burkholderiaceae_C; genus Comamonas. Next base: position 21,080 of record JAIRVR010000049.1, on the reverse strand, counting down.
TGGACGAGGCCGCGCGCCGCGCGCGCCACGATCCGCTGACCGGCCAGCTCAACCGGCAGGGCCTGGGCGAGGCCCTTGACCGTGAAGTGGCGCGCGCCCAGCGCCACGGCCAGGCCCTGAGCGTGGCCCTGCTGGACATGGACGGCATGCGTGCCCTGAACACCGAGCACGGCCATGCGGCAGGCGACGCCGCCCTGGTCCATCTGGCCCAGCTCGCACGCCAGGGCCTGCGTCCCGAGGACGTGATCGCCCGCCACGAAGGCCAGGCCTTTGCCCTGCTGCTGCCCCAGGCCACGCAGGCCGATGCCGTTCAGGCCGTGCAGCGGCTGCAACAGTCGCTGCAGGACGCTCCCTTGCCGCCGGCCCTGCCCCGGGCCGCCAGCTTCAGCGCCGGCGTGGCCCAATGGCAGGGACATGAGAACGGCATGGATGTGCTGCGCCGCGCCGACACGGCCATGCTGCAGGCCAAGGAGCGCGGCCAACGCTCCATCGCCACCGCTTCGGGAGCACAATGGCAACCGGATGAAGGCGGCAACGGCGGCACATGAGCCCTGCTGCGGCCGGCGTCCGTTTTTTGCGCCACTGCCCACCGTACCGCCATGCCCCTGCCCTCACGCGCCTTTGTCCCTGCACCCAGGCGCCAGTTCCTGGTGGCCGCGGGCCTGGCCACCGCCCTGGGCCAGTTGCCGGCCTGGGCCCGGCTTGGCGAACGCCCCGCGCACAACCCCTTCACGCTGGGTGTGGCCAGCGGCGATCCCGAACCCGACAACGTACTGCTGTGGACGCGGCTGACACCGCCCCTTTCCTCGCTGGGCGAAGCCGACAGCTCGGCCATGCCGGCCCTGCGCCTGCGCTGGGAACTGGCCCATGACGCCCTGTTCCGCCAGATCGTGCGCAGCGGCGAGGCCATGGCCCTGCCCGAGTGGGGCCATGGCGTGCATGTGCAGGTCCCGGGGCTGGCGCCGGACCGCTGGTACTACTACCGCTTCATGCTGGGCAATGCCGTCAGCACCACGGGCCGCTGCCGCACGGCGCCCGCCCACGGCAGCCAGCCCCAGCGCCTGCGCCTGGCCTATGCCTCCTGCCAGCGCTGGGAACACGGCTACTACGCCGCCTGGCGCCAGGTGGTGCAGGACGCTCCCGACCTCGTGCTGTTTCTGGGCGACTACATCTACGAGTACGCCACACCGGCCATGACCCTGGGCCTGGCGCGCACCCACGCCCTGCGCCAGGCCCAGACCCTGCAGGACTACCGTGACCGCTACGCCCTGCACAAGAGCGATCCCCAACTGCAGGCGGCCCACGCCATCTGCAACTGGTCCGTGGCCTGGGACGACCACGAGGTGGAAAACAATTACGCGGCCGATCAGGGGGTGGGCGACGCAGCACGCTTTCTGGCCCGGCGCATGGCCGCCTGGCAGGCCTTCTACGAGAACATGCCGCTGCGCCCGCGTGCGCTGGCCGGCAGCAGCAACGGCGGTCTGCAGATCTACCGCAGCCTGCAGTGGGGACGGCTGGCCCGGCTGCACCTGCTCGATGGCCGCCAGTACCGCGATGCCCAGGCCTGCCGCCTGCCCGGCGAGGCCGACAAGGGCAGCATACGCCCCGGCGACTGCGCGGCCCTGTCCGACGCCCGGCGCAGCCTGTTGGGTTGGGGCCAGGAGCAGTGGCTGTACCGCCAACTGGCCCAGGACAGCCACGGCGGCGAGGCCGTGCGCTGGAGCGTGCTGGCCCAGCCCACCCTGCTGTCGGCGCGCCACTACCCTTCGGGCATGCAGTCCACGGACAGTTGGGACGGCTATCCGTCAGCGCGCCAGCGCCTGGTGCGCCATCTCACGCCGGGCGGTGCCCAGCCCGCGCCGCGCAACAGCGTGCTGCTGGGTGGCGACCTGCACCAGAATTTCGTCTGTGCCGTGCATGCCGACAGCGAGGCCGCACCGGCGCGCGGCAACCCCGTGGTGGCCAGCGAGTTCTGCAGTACATCCATCACCTCGCGCAGCGGCACGACCCAGGCCAAGGTCGATGCCATGGCCGCCCATACACCCCATATGCTGCTGGCGCGCTGCGAGGAGCGCGGCTACGGCCTGGCCGACATCACTCCCGAACGCTGGACCAGCGAGCTGCGCGCCGTGGCCAATCCCATGCGCGCCGACAGCCGCGTCTACACGCTGGCGCGCTTCACGGTGGAAGACCGGCGGCCCGGACCCGTGTCCAGCTGACAGGGGCGGCCAGGGGGGCCGTGGACCAGCCACTATGATGCAGCCGTGCCCCCATTCCAACGCATTCTCGCCCTGACCCGGCTTCTGGTCCTGGGCCTGATACTCACGGGCTGCAGCCTGCCGCCGCTGACCGGGCGCAGCGAATCCCAGGCCCTGGCGCCCGGACCGGCGCAGGACACGCTGCTGGGCCGGGCCCTGGCGCCGCTGCAGGCCCGGCACCCCGGGCTCAGCGGCATCCATGCCCTGTCCGACGCGCGCAATGCCTTTGCCGCGCGCGTGCTGCTGGCGCGCGCCGCCCAGCGCAGCCTGGATGTGCAGTACTACATCTGGCGTGCCGACACCACGGGCCATCTGCTGCTCGACGAGCTGCGCCGCGCGGCCGACCGGGGCGTGCGCGTGCGCCTGCTGCTGGACGACGGCGGCACGGCCGGCATGGATACCGAGCTGGCCGCCCTGGACCAGCACCCGCTCATCGAGGTCCGGCTGTTCAACCCCTTCGTGCAGCGCACGCCCAAATTCCTCGGTTATCTGACGGACTTCTCGCGCACCCAGCGCCGCATGCACAACAAGAGCTTCACGGCGGACAGCCAGGCCAGCATCGTGGGCGGGCGCAACATCGGCGACGAGTACTTCGATGCCACCGACGGCGTACTGTTCGCCGATCTGGACGTGGTCGCCACGGGCAGCGTGGTCCCGGCCATCGCCCAGTCCTTCGACCAATACTGGAACAGCATCTCGGCCTATCCGGCGGATCGCCTGCTGCCGCAGCTGCCCGACTATGCCGTGGAGCGCGCCTACCGGCAGCTGGCCACCGAAGTGGCCCGGCCCGAGGCCCGCAGCTATGCCGACGCCGTTGCACGCAGCGCCTTCACACGCGACCTGCTCGAAGGCCGGTTGCCCCTGCGGTGGGTACCCACCACCCTGGTCAGCGACGATCCCGCCAAGGTGCTGGGCGAAGCCCCCCGCGACGGTCTGCTCATCACCCAGCTGGCGCCGGCCATCGGCCAGCCACGGCAGCGGCTGGACCTGGTCTCCCCCTATTTCGTGCCCACGCAGGCCGGCGTGCGTGCCCTCGCCGACCTGAGCGGCCAGGGCGTGGCCGTGCGCGTACTGACCAATAGCCTGGAGGCCACGGACGTGGCGGTCGTCCACGCCGGCTATGCCAAGTACCGGCGCCCGCTGATCGAACAGGGTGTGCAGCTGTACGAATTGCGCCGGCAGCCCCCGCAGCAGGACGCCCCCGAGCCTGGCCATGGCCCCCGTTCGCCCGCCGCCGCCTCGGGCCTGGGTTCGGGCAGCCGGCCCGGCAGCTCGGGCTCCAGCCTGCATGCCAAGACCTTTGCCGTCGATGGCCAGCGCCTCTTCGTCGGTTCGTTCAATTTCGACCCACGCTCCGCCCACCTGAACACCGAAATGGGCCTGCTGATCGACAGCCCCGAGATGGCACAGCGCATGAGCGCCACCCTGGATGCCAGCCTGCCCACGGCGGCCTACCAGGTGCGCCTGGACAGCAGCGGCCGGCTGTCCTGGACCCATGAAGCCGGCCATCCCCCAGCCCCCGTGACCACGACCACCGAGCCCGGAAGCCATGCCCTCAAGCGCCTGCTGCTGAGGGTGCTGGGCTGGCTGCCCATCGAGGGCCTGCTCTGACCGCCAAGGCCTCAAAGCCCCGGCTGCGGCTCCGTGATTGAACGGCAGCAATATACGAAACGTATATTCGCCGTATCATCGCGGCCCATGGGAATCGTCAAAATCTCCGACCATCTGCACGACCAGATCCGCCTGTCCAGCGCGGCCCTGGGCCGTTCCATCAATGCCCAGGCCGAGCACTGGCTGCGCGTGGGCCAGCTCGCCGAGCACCATCCGCACCTGGACTATGCGGGCATCTGCGCCCTGCTGCTGCAGCAGGCGCAAAACCAGTTGCAGGCGGATGCCAGGCCCGCGCCCCCCGCCGCCGCGCAGGCCCGCCCGCGCCAGGCACGCGCCACGGGAGGCCTGCAATGAGGTCACCCAAACTTCGCCGCGTGCCGCTGCACGACGCCGCCGACATCGAACAGTCGCGCAAGGCCGGAGGCCTGGCCGCGCGCGTGCTGCACATGCTCGTCCCCCATGTGCAGCCCGGCGTCAGCACCGAGCAGCTCGACCGGCTGTGCCATGACTTCATCGTCGACGAACTGCGCTGCGTGCCCACCAATGTGGGCTACCACGGTTTTCCCAAGACGGTCTGCACCTCGCCCAACCATGTGATCTGCCACGGCATTCCCGATGCCCGGCAAATCCTGCGCGAAGGCGACATCCTCAACGTGGATGTGGCCGTGACCACACCCGAGGGCTGGATAGGCGACACCAGCCGCATGTACTACGTGGGCCAGCCCGGCAACCAGGCGCGCCGCCTGGTGGAGACCACCTACGAGGCCCTGCTGGCCGGCATCCGCGCCGTGCGGCCAGGCGCCACGCTGGGAGACATAGGCCATGCCATCCAGACCGTGGCCCAGCGCGAACGCTTCAGCGTGGTGCGCGAGTACTGCGGCCACGGTATCGGCAAGATCTACCATGACGAACCCCAGGTGCTGCACTACGGCCAGCCGGGCCAGGGCATGGTGCTGGAGCCGGGCATGATCTTCACCATCGAGCCCATGCTCAACGCCGGCAAGGCCGGCACGCGCGAGCTCAGCGACGGCTGGACCGTCATCACCCAGGACAAATCACTGTCGGCACAATGGGAGCACATGGTGGCCGTGACCGAGACCGGCTTCGACGTACTCACGCGCTGGCCCGAAGGCACGGGCAGCTACGCGCCCATCTGAGCGGCATGGCATCCAACTATCTTTATCTGGGCCTGGCCATCGTGGCCGAGGTTGCGGCCACCTACTGCCTCAAGCAGTCCGAAGGCTTTACCCGCCTGTGGCCCAGCGTGGTCACGGTCGCGGGCTATGCGCTGGCCTTCTACTTCCTGTCGCTGACGCTGCGCACCGTGCCCACGGGCGTGGCCTATGCGATCTGGTCGGGTGCGGGCATCGTGCTCATTTCACTGGTCGGCTGGCTTTGGCAGGGCCAGACCCTGGACCTGCCGGCCCTGCTGGGCATGGGCCTGATCGTGGCCGGCGTCCTGGTCATCCAGCTGTTCTCCAAAACGGCAGGCCACTGAGCGGCCGGCAAGCGCTTTCCAGGCAGAACGATATGCGCAGACGGCAGTTGGCCCCACCCGGCCGCCTGCCTAGCATGGCCTTTTGCCCTCTGGAGTCCTGGCCATGCCGCCCCGCCGCCGACTGCTGCAGTGGCTGGGAGCGCTGAGCGCAACGGCACTGCCGCTCGCCGCGCCCCCTGCCCTGGCTGCAACCCCTTACGCACCCGCCGCCGACTGGCCGCGCAAACCCGTACGCCTGGTGGTCACCTTTCCACCCGGCGGCGCCAGCGACACCGTGGCGCGCCTGCTGGCGCCCCTGATGTCGAGGCAGCTGGGCCAGCCCGTGGTCGTCGACAACCGGCCAGGCGCCGGCTCCACGCTCGGCGCCCTGGCAGTGGCCCGCAGTGCGGCCGACGGCCATACCCTGCTGGTCTCGCATTCCGCGGCGCTGTCGATTTCACCCCACCTGCTGGAGCAGCCGCCCTACGATCCGGTGCACAGCTTCACCCACCTGGGCTACATAGGCGCCGTGCCCACCGTGGTCGTGGCGCGCAACGGACTGCCTGTGCACGACTTCGCCCAGATGTTGCAATGGCTGCGCGACCAGCCCCAGCCCGTGCCCTACGGCAGCGGCGGCGCCGCCTCGGTGGGCCACCTGGTTGGAGAGCTGCTGGCCCGCCAACAGGACCTGCGCCTGTCCCACGTACCCTACCGCGGTGCCGGCCCCATGCGCAGCGACCTGCTGGCCGGCCATATTCCGCTGGCCGTCGACGCCCTGCCCCAGAATCTTGCGCTGGCACGCCAGGGCCGGCTGCGCCTGCTGGCCGTGACGTCGACCCGGCGCGTGCCCCAGGCCCCCGAGGTACCCAGCGTGGTCGAGCTGGGCCTGCCCCAGCTGGTGGCCGACAATTTCGTGGGCCTGTCGGCACCGGCCGGCCTGGCCGAACCCGTGGCCCGGCGGCTGGAGCAGGCCTTGCAGGCCGCCCTGGCCGATGCCGGTGTGCAACAGACCTTGGTCGCCCAGGGTTTCGTGCGGCAGCCTATGGACCGCCACGGCTTTGCCCGGCTTGTCCAGCAGCAGTCGCAAAGCTGGGCCGGCGTGGCCAGGGCCACGGGAGCCACGCTATGAGCCAGTCGCCTCCCTCGGCACGCCCGCGCATCGCCGTCGCCCTCTTTGGTCCGCCGGGCCAGGGCAGCTTCAATGAAGCCGGCCTGCTCGGCGCCGAACGCGCCCGGACCGCGGGCCACGATGTCACACCTTTCTGGATAGAGCCAAGCGACGAGGCCTCGCGCACGGCAGGACTGGAGCAGCTGTGCGCACGGGGCTTCGACCTCGTCATCGCCCATGGCGGACAGGGCGATGTCCCCGTGGCAAGCGTGCTGCAGCGCTTTGCGCACCAGCGCTTCGCCATCACCCAGGGCAGCCTGGAACATCCGCAGGTCGCGCGCTACGAGGTGCTGCAGGGGCAATCGGCCTTTCTGGCAGGTGTGCTGGCCGCCCTGCTCAGCCGCACCGGCGTGGTCGCGCATTTCTCGGGCGAGCGCGTGCGCCCCGGACTCAAGGGCCGGGCCGCGTTTGCCCACGGCCTGCAGGCTGGGCTGCCGGGCACGCGCCTGCTGACCCAGTTCTGCGGCCACCAGCACCGGCCGGCCCTGGCCGCGCGCTGCGCCCACGCCATGGCCGATGGCGGGGCCGATGTGCTGTTCGCCATGATCGACGGCGGCCGCACCGGCGTCACCGCCGCCTGCCGCGCACGCGGTGTGGCCCAGATAGGAAACGTGCTCGACTGGGTGGAACGCGACCCCGAGGTCTTCGTGGCCTCGGCCATCGCCGACTCGGGCGAGGCCATCGTGCGCGCGGCCGAGGATGCTGCCCGGGGCCGGCTGGCCCTGGGTGGACTGCGCCGCTTCGGCCTGGAAGAGCCGGCCCTGGTGCGCCTGGCCCTGCGCGCCGACGTACCGGCCCCCGTGCGCGCCTGCCTCGAGGGCTGGCGCCAGCGGCTGCTGGATGGCCATGTGCGCCCCCGGGATGACTATGGCGGCGACGAATGGCCTGCTCCGGCCGACGCCCTGGACGAGGAACCCGCCGCCGCCTGAGCGGCCTGCCCTCAGCCCGTGATGGCCTGCACCGATCCGGCCTGTCTGCGCAGTTCGAATTTCTGGATCTTGCCTGTGCTGGTCTTGGGCAGCTCGCCAAAAACCACGGCGCGCGGCACCTTGTAGCCCGCCAGGTGTTTTTTGCAGTGGGCCACGATGTCCTCGGCCGTGGTCCGGGCCCCGGCCTTGAGCTCGACGAAGGCACAGGGAGTTTCGCCCCATTTGGGATCGGGCTTGGCCACCACGGCTGCGGCCAGCACGGCCGGGTGGCGGTACAGCACATCCTCGACCTCGATGGACGAGATGTTTTCACCGCCCGAGATGATGATGTCCTTGCTGCGGTCCTTGATCTGTATGTAGCCGTCGGCATGCTGCACAGCCAGGTCGCCCGTGTGGAACCAACCGCCACGGAAGGCTTCGTCCGTGGCCTGGGGGTTCTTGAGATAGCCCTTCATGGCGATGTTGCCCTGGAACATGATCTCGCCCATGGTCTGGCCATCCTGGGGCACAGGCTCCAGGGTTTCCGGATCCAGCACGCGGGCCGAGCGCTGCAGGTGGTAGCGCACGCCCTGGCGCGCGTTCAGCCGCGCGCGCTCGCCGATGTCCAGTGCATCCCAGGCCTCGTGCTTGGCACAGACCGTGGCAGGGCCGTAGACCTCGGTCAGGCCGTAGACATGGGTGATATCGAAGCCCAGCTGCTCCATGCCCTCGATCATCGACGCCGGTGGCGCCGCGCCCGCCACCATGGCCTTGACGCCCACCGGAACGCCCTGCTTCATGGCGTCCGGCGCATTGACCAGCAGGCCATGCACGATAGGAGCACCGCAGTAATGGGTGACGCCGTGCTCACGCATGGCATCGAAGATGGCCTGGGCCTCGACGCGGCGCAGGCAGATGTTGACGCCCGCGCGCGCAGCCACGGTCCAGGGAAAGCACCAACCATTGCAGTGGAACATGGGCAGGGTCCACAGATAGACCGCATGCTTTGGCATGTCCCACTCCAGCACATTGCTGATGGCATTGAGGGCGGCGCCGCGGTGATGGTAGACCACGCCCTTGGGATTGCCCGTGGTGCCGCTGGTGTAGTTCAGCGCAATGGCGTCCCACTCGTCGGCAGGCAGCTGCCAGTCGAAATCGGCATCGCCCTCGGCAACGAAGCGGTCGTAGTCCACGCTGCCCACCTGCTCGGCGGCCGCGCCGTAGAGTGCATCCGCGACCTGGATCACCAGCAGTGGTTCGCTGCGCTGGCGCAAAGCCAGCGCGCGAGCCACCACGGCGCTGAACTCGGGGTCCACGATCAGCGCGCGAGCCTCTCCATGGTCCAGCATGAAGGCAATGGTTTCGGCGTCCAGCCGCGTGTTCAGCGTGTTGAGCACGGCACCGGCCATGGGCACGCCGAAATGTGCCTCCACCATGGGCGGGGTATTGGGCAGCATCACGGCCACCGTATCGTTCTTGCCCACACCGGCCTTGCGCAGGCTGCTGGCCAGCTGGCGGCAGCGCGCATAGGTCTGGCCCCAGCTGCGGCGCAGCCCGCCATGCACCACGGCCAGGCGTTCGGGGTAGACCTCGGCCGTGCGGGCGATGAAGCCCAGAGGACTGAGTGGCGCATGGTTGGCGCCGTTGCGGTCCAGGTGCTGGTCGTAAATGCTGGTCATGGGCTCGTCTCCACGGGTCTGGGTTCTGGGTCTGGCGCAGTCCTGCGGTCGCAGGCTGCCTCATCCAGGGTATAGCAAGACAGACTTACAGGAGCTTGATGCGGGACCGCCATCGGCGGCCAGCCACCGCAGCCCCATAACCAAAGCGCAGCCAAAGGTCTTTGCCACCCGGCTGCTTTTCACACAATTCTGAAAACTGGAAATAATGAGGCAAAACAATCACTTGACCACACACCTCCCTGAAGACCGGCTGTCTCGCAAGTGACTGCTTTTTTCAAGTCATCTATAAGACATCATTTATCAGAGAACTGGGAGCAAGGCACCCGGCTTCACTCTTAGAATCGCCGCATGGATACGCCTGCCCCATGCCGGGGCACGGCATCCGAGGAGTTCTTAGAGGAGCCGCCTGGCAACGCTCCAGGCAATGTTGGAGACGAGCCTGCACCCCACCGGTGCAGGCTTTTTTTCGCCACCACCCCGCCATCCTGCTTGCGCCAGCGCAAGGGCTGCCCCACGGGCCTGGCCTAGATTGGAACCGGTGCCGCAGTGCAGCCAGCCACCCTGCCCAACCGCCCGATGGCATGGCGCCCGCGGCCCGCACCCATAACAAACAGCGGGAGCCCCATGAAAACAGCATCGTCCTTCTCCGTCCGCCCCCTGGTCGCGGCGCTGATCGCCGCCGCCTGCAGCCTCGGCGCGCAGGCGGCGGCGCCGAATGAGCCGATACAGCCCATCGCGCCGGCCAAGGTCACCCACCCCGCCATGGTCGAGCTCGGCAAGAAGCTGTTCTTCGACCCGCGCCTGTCACGCTCCGGCTTCATCTCCTGCAACTCCTGCCACAACCTCGGCATGGGTGGCAGCGACAACCTCAAGACATCCATAGGCCACAACTGGCAGAAAGGCCCCATCAACTCGCCCACCGTGCTGAACTCCAGCATGAACCTGGCCCAGTTCTGGGATGGCCGCGCCAAGGACCTCCGGGAGCAGGCGCGCGGCCCCATCGCCAACCCCGGCGAAATGGCCTTCACGCACGAGCTGGCCGTGGACATGCTGGCCTCCATACCGGCCTACCGCGCTGAATTCGCCAAGGTCTTCCACCAGCAGCCCCTGACCATCGGTCAGGTCACCGACGCCATCGCGGCCTTCGAGGAAACCCTGGTCACACCCCATGCGCGCTTCGACCGGTGGCTGCAGGGCGACAGCAAGGCCCTGAACGCCGACGAGCTGGCCGGCTACCAGCTGTTCAAGGAAAGCGGCTGCGTGGCCTGCCACAACGGCCCGGCCGTGGGCGGCAACTCCTTCCAGAAAATGGGCATCGTCGAACCCTACAAGGCGAGCGTGGATGCCCCGGGGCGTTCGGCCGTCACCGGCAATGACGCCGACCGTTTCAACTTCAAGGTGCCCACGCTGCGCAATGTGGAGCTGACCTATCCCTACTTCCACGACGGCGCAGCCGACACCCTGGGCCAGGCCGTCGATACCATGGGCAGGCTGCAACTGGGCCGCCAATTCAGCGAGGACGAAAATGCCAGGATCGTCGCCTTCCTCAAGACCCTGACCGGAGAACAGCCCCGCATCGTGCTGCCCGTCCTGCCGCCGTCCAGCGATGCAACACCGCGCCCCAAGCCCTTCGACCAATGAGCCGCCACAGGATTCGCGGCACGCCGGGGCGGCACGGGGCGCGCTTCAGCGCAGGCTGAGCGTCTGGCGCTTCCAGGCCGGATCCTGCCAGCGCTGGAACAGCGGCAGGGACGACACATCGCCCGTCACGCGCTCGGTGGCCAGGCCGTCCAGCTGCACCACTTCGAAGCTTCGGCGGTAGCGGCCCTGGCCACGGGCCTCGCGCGACACCAGCATGCGCTGGCCGCCGGGCACCCAGCCCGCCCACTCGATCACGCCAGTCTCGGGCGCGGCGGCGGCCGGGGGCAGCACATCGGCCAGCCAGCCGGCCTCGGTCTTGCGCAGAACCCACAGCTCACGCCAGCCCTCCAGGGGCTGCACGGCCAGCGCCACGGCCGTGCCTTCACGGTTGGTGCTGGCCGAGGCCATCCACACCACGCCATAGGTGCAACGGCGCAGCAGTGGCGCCTTCGCACCGTGCTGCGCATCCACCAGCAGCACGCAGGTCTCGCCGGGCGCACCTGACTCGGCCAGCAGTGTGGGGCGAGAACCGGCGGCCGGCGAACCGGCGGCCGGCGCTCCGGCGGCCGGCGAACCGGCAGGCACGGGTGACAGGGCCCAGCGTACGGCGCCCACCCGCATGGCGGCATCGTTGTAGGCGCTCTGGTCCTCGTCGGGCAGCTCGGACCTGGCCACGCTGGTGAATTCGGCCAGGGCGCGCGCGGCCGAGGCGGCCACGGCGGGGTCGTCCATGCGCCTGCGCGCCAGTTGGAAGGCCTGCGCGCTCCACACGCCGGCACGGCGCAGTTGCACACGGCCACGCAAATGGGCCGGCAGACCCGCGACATCCACACGCTCCAGCACGTCGGCCTGCCAGGCATGCATGCGGGCGCGCTCGTGCGCGGGCAGATCCGGGTCTATGCACTCGGGGCGCGTCAGCGCCAGGGCTGCACGCGCGCGCTGCGATGCATCGGCGGCCGGCAGGGCCAGTACGCGGCGGAAGAACTCCCCTTCGTAGCAGACCTGCATGCGGCCTTCGACCTCATGGGTCGCGAAGCGCAGTCCATAGCCCTGGGCCACATCCAGGTGGGCCGACAGCGTGGTACCCGAAGCCTTGCCCGGCGACGCCGCAGAGGCGCGGCGTGCCAGCCGGTCGGCAAAGCCCCCCAGGGCGTCGAAGGCCTGGACGCCTTCGGTGCCCGCCAGCGCCTTGGCCGGCGCGGCCTGCAGATAGGCGGCCGCCAGGCCGATGCCCAGCGCTTCGGCACCCGGCGTGTCCTGCATGAAGCGCAGCACGGCCAGCAGCGCGGGGGCCTCGGCCTCGGTCAGGGCCACGCGGCGCACGTCGCTGGCGCGGATGAAACCACCCCGCTCGCGCCGGTGGTCCCAGACCTGGAGGTAATCCAGGCGCTCGCCGCGCACTTCCAGCACCTCGCCCTGCCAGAGGCTGGCCTGCTGCTGTGCGCCGTCGCGCGGAGCCGCGCGCAGGCTGGCCTGGTCCTGCACCACGACGGCACTGCCCATGCTGGCCGCCATGGCGGCCGCGGCAAGAGTGGAGACGGTGATCATGGCTTACTGCTCCTGGCCCACGGCATCGTCGCCCGCCACGGAAGCCGCACCCGCCTGCGCATGGCGGCTGCCGCCGAGCAGCGCCGCGCCGATGAAATCGCCATTCGCGGGCGGCGGCGCGATGATGACCTGGATCTTGTCCGACAGCTTGTCGGCCAGTGTCTTTTGCACGAGCAGCGGATAGCGCGTGATCAGCGTGCCCTCGCGCGCCATCTGCTCGGCGCTGACCTTGCCCAGGCGGTCCATGCGAAAGGCCTCGGCCTCGGCCAGCTTCTGGCGCGCGTCGGCTTCGCCGCTGGCCTCGATGCGCCGGGCCTGGGCGCTGCCCTCGGCGGACTTGACGCGGGCCACACGCTCAGCCTCGGCTTCCAGCTGGCGCTGCTCGATCTGGCGCTGCTTGAAGGGCAGCACATGCTTCATGGCCTCTTCCTGGGCGCGCGCGGCGATCACCTGCTCGCGTGCGGCCGCTTCGGCAGCCACTTCGCGTCGCACCCTGTCGGCGGCGGCGTCCAGTTCGGTTTCCTTGACGCGCTTGTCCTTGAGCTCCAGCGTGTAACGCATCTTCTCCGAGGCCAGCTCTTCGGCCAGCAGGCTGTCCATGCCCCGGCGGTACTCGGCGGGCAGATCCACCTTGCCGATCTGGATGCTGCGCAGCGTCACGCCATCGGCCGCCAGGCGCGCGCGCAATTCAGTCTCCATGATCTGAGCGATCTCGGCGCGCTTGGACGAGAAGATCTCGCGCACCGTGTAGCGGGCGAAGACCTTGTAGACGAGGCCCTGCACGGCCGGCTCCACGATGTCGGTGGCCACGTCGGCAGGCAGGTTGCCGGAGCGGACGGCTGCAGACGCAGGGTCCAGTGCATAGCGCACATTCAGGTCCAGGCCCAGTGACAGGCCCTCGATCGACTGCAGCGGGGCGCTGCCGTCGGCTTCACGCATGGCCTCGGGGCGGTAGCTTTGGTCACGCAGCGAAAAGATGCGCACCGTGTGCAGGCCGGGCAGCACCCACATGCTGGCATCGCGCCACAGGCTGACGTCGCCCGTGAACTGGTTCAGGCGCACGCCCAGCTCGCCCTGGGCCAGGTGCCGCATGGGCGGGTTGCGCACCAGCAGCAGGCCCGCCGCCGCCACCACGGTGCCGGCGGCCAGCCAGCGCGCCGTACGGGCAGAGGGCAGCATGCAGGCCCAGTCCACCGGCGTGCGACGGATGGCGCTGCCCGCCGGTGCGTCACCGTCCTGCGCCGTTTCGGCAAGGCTTTCGCCATCCGCGCCCAGGCGGGCAAAGCGGCGGCCTTTCAGGGCCTGCATGATGCGGTTCCAGGTGGCTTTCATGGCATTTTCTCTCGGATGTGGTTCGGTGTTGTGGCTGTTTCTGAGCCACCGCCGATGGGTGGCTCATTGGGGACCGATTGTTCGGATCCACCCCGGAAGCCACAATGCGGCGCCCGGCCCAATGCGCTCACGCTGGCAGAGGGAATCCTCCGGGCGCGGAAGAAAAACTCACACGCAGGCCGGCCCGGGCTCGGGATAATCCGCCAGGCGGCACCTTGCGTGCCTTTGCAAGCCACCTTCCCCCAGAGCCTCCATGACCCGTATCGCCGTGATCGAAGACGACCTGCCCACCAGCAACCAGTTGGCGGGATGGATACGCAGCGTGCGCAGCGGCATCGAGATCGACCAGTGGTTCACCCGCGACGAGGCCGAGGCCGCCCTGGCGCGCGAGCGCTACGACGCCGTGGTGCTGGACATCGAGTTGGGCCGCGAACGCCATGCCGGCGTGGCCCTGATCAATGCCATCAACAAGCTGGGCCAGGGTACTCCGGTGCTGGTGGTGTCTGCCATGCCGGCGGCCATCTACCGCAGCATCATGAAAGCCCTGGATGCCTGGGACTACCTGCAAAAGACCACGTTCGAGGAAGCGGACTTCATCGAGACCTTTCTGGACATCCTGCGCACCACGCAGCGCATGGCGCCAGCCGCCGCGCAGACGGTCCCCCAGCCTGCGGGGGACGCCCTGGTGCTGGACCCGCTGTGGCAACGCACACCCACCTGGCGCGGCCAGCGCATCAACCTGCCACTGACGGCACAGCGCATCCTGGCCACGCTGCACCAGCGCAGTGGCGAAGTGGTCTCCTATGACGAACTGTTCGAGGTCGTCAAAAGCGGCCGCAACCGCGACAACGTGCGCAAGCACGTGAGCACCATCCGCGAGGCCCTGCGCGAGGTGGACCCAGGCTTCGAAGGCATAGAGAACGTCCCCATGCGCGGCTTTCGCTGGGTCGGCCAGGCCGGCGCGGCACCACGACCATGAAGCGGCTGCTCAAGCCCCGGCTGGAGTTTCCGCGCCTGGGACTGCCCGCGTTTCGTCGCCGCATCCTGGTACGCGGTGTGTTCCTGCTGCTGGCCGTGGCCACGCTGGCACTGAGCGTGGTGGTGCTCAAGGACGAAAAGGAACGCGCCTGGCAGGCCTATCAGCATGGTTTCGTGCGCAGCCAGTCCGAGATCATGGCCCGTCTGCGCCACCCCGCAGGCCGCCTGGCCCTGCTCAACGCCGGCCGCCTGGGCCAGGGCGTGACCCCGCTGGCGCCGCTGCTGCTGCCTTACGCCGCCATCGATTTCGACGACCCGCAAAAATCCCAGCAGGCGGTGGAGATGGCGGGATGCTCGGTGCAGTACCCCGACGGCGCTTCGCTGTGCGCGGCCATCGGCAGCAACCCTTATGCAGGTGGATTCATCTACCTGGTGGGCAGCTTCCAGGCGGGTGAACTGGTGCCGCGCGAACGCGGCTCCCGGACGCCCGCCGCCGCACACCGTGCCCGCATCACGCTGGACATGCGCGGCAGCACCTACCACTGGATCGCGCCCTACGAGGCCATGGCCCCCCAGGCCAACCAGGCCGCGCGCGGACGGCTCACGGGCTTTGTGGACAACGGCACGCCGCAACTGGACGCCCGTGCACGGCCAGTGCGGGACTTCCGCGGCTGGCTCTGGCAAAACAGTGCCTGCCGCGACCTGGCTCCGGACACGGTGGCCCCGGCCGGCGGCGACTGCCTGCGCCGCACCCACTACTCCATCCGCCTGCCCGTCGAACTCTTTCGCGATGCCCTGTTCCGCAAGGACATGCGCCCTGCCTGGCCGCCCGAGGACCTGGGCAGCATGCGCCTGCGGGTGGAAATGCTGCCGCCCGGCGAGACGGCCAGCCCCCTGTTCGACAGCAATGCCCCCGGCGCACAACTGGCGGCCTCGCTGGATGAGCTCTCGCGCAGCCTGCTTCCCGGCGAACGCGTGCAGATCCGCAAAATGGGAAGCGAAGACGCCGGCACCATCACGCTCAAGGGCCAGGACGTGCAAGTCCAGCCCTCGGCCCCCTGGCTGCTGCGCCTGATCCGCTGGCTGCCGCTGGACGCCGCCGGCGTCTCCCCGGCCGTTAACACGCCGGCCGCGCCCACGGGGCAGGACATTCTGTACACCCCCGTCGGCAACTACCTCGTCAGCTTCACCGGGCATCCGCGCGACGTGGAGCAGGGGCTGGCGGCTGTGGCCACGCGCCTGTCGTGGTACCTGGGCGCCATGCTGGCAGCCATTGCGCTGGCCTGGCTGGTGGTCGAGCTGGGGCTGATCCGCCGCATCACCGCCCTCACGCGCCGCGCCGCCGCCGTGTCCTATAACGTACAGGACGGCCACATCGGCCCGCGCCTGAGCGACCTTGACATATCGGACCTGCGCGGCCCGGATGAACTGGGCATTCTGGCCGGCGGCCTGGCCGACCTGCTGCAGCGCGTCAAGGACGACCTGCAGCGCGAACAACTGCGCGCCCAGCAGGAACGCGACATGTGGCACGCCGTGGGCCACGAAATCATGTCGCCCCTGCAGTCGCTGATGGTGCTGCACGGTCCCGACGATCCGGGCCACCGCTATGTGCAGCGCATGCAGCAGGCGGTTCATGTTCTGTATGGCACGGCCTCGCCGGCCGAAGCCCTGCAGGCCGCCAACCTGCCCCAGGGACGGCTGGATCTGGATGCCTTTCTCACCCATGTGGCGGCCAATGCGCACTTCGCGGGCATTGCCGGCGTGGCCTATGCAGGCGGCGTGGGCGCCGTCATCGTGCGGGCAGACGAATTCGCGCTGGAAGACGTGGTCACCCACATCCTGCGCAATGCCGATGGCTATCGGCCTGCAGGGACCCCCATCACGCTGTCGCTGTCCGCCTCGGAATCCACAGCCAGCGCCACCTTGCACAACCAGGGCGCCACCATTGCCGATGAGTTGCTGGAGCGCATCTTCGAGCTGGGCGTGTCCGACCCCCACAAGCCCCCGCGCACCGGCAACGGTGAACACCGGGGCCAGGGCCTGTTCGTGGCCAAGACCTACATGGCCAAGATGGGCGGCACCATCGGCGTGCACAACACCGCCGACGGCGTGGCCTTCACCCTGACCTTCCAGCGCCTGGGCTGAAGCCCCCGGGGCAGCGCCGCAAGGCGGCGCGCAGGCACAATACGGACGTGTCCATCCCCCAATCGTTCATCCAGGAGCTGCTCGCACGTGTCGACGTGGTCGACATCGTGGGCCGCTACGTGCAGCTCAAAAAGGGCGGCGCCAACTTCATGGGCCTGTGCCCCTTCCACAGCGAGAAGTCGCCCTCTTTCACCGTCAGCCCCAGCAAGCAGTTCTACCATTGCTTTGGCTGCGGCAAGAACGGCAATGCCATCGGCTTTCTGATGGACCATGCCGGCATGGGCTTCGTGGAGGCCGTACAGGATCTCGCGGGCCAGGTCGGCCTGCAGGTACCCCAGGATGACATCAGCCCCGCCGAACGCGAGCGCCAGGCTGCGCAAAAGCAAAGGCAGGCCTCGCTGACCGATGTGCTGGAAAAGGCCGGGGAAGCCTACCGCAAGCATCTCAAGGCTTCGCCGCAGGCCATTGCATACCTCAAGCGGCGGGGCGTCTCGGGCGAAACCGCCAGGCGCTTCGGCCTGGGCCATGCGCCCGCAGGCTGGCGCTCGCTGGCCAGCGTTTTCCCCCACTACGACGATCCCCAGCTGGAGGAGTCGGGCCTGGTCATCGTGGGCGAGGACGACAACAAGCGCTACGACCGCTTCCGCGACCGCCTGATGTTTCCCATCCGCAACGCCAAGGGCGAATGCATAGGATTTGGCGGACGCGTGTTCGGCGATGAAAAGCCCAAGTACCTGAATTCGCCCGAAACCCCGGTATTCCACAAAGGCCGCGAACTCTACGGACTGTTCGAGGCACGCAGCGCCCTGCGCGACATGGGCTATGCACTCGTCACCGAAGGCTATATGGACGTGGTGGCTCTGGCCCAGCTGGGCTTTGCCAATGCCGTGGCCACCCTGGGCACGGCCTGCACGGCCGAACATGTTCACAAACTGTTTCGATTTACCGACGCCGTGGTCTTCAGCTTCGACGGCGACGCCGCGGGCCGGCGCGCGGCGCGCAAGGCGCTGGACGCGGCTCTGCCTTATGCCAGCGATACACGCAGCGTCAAGTTTCTCTTTCTGCCGGCCGAGCACGATCCCGACAGCTTCATCCGCGAATATGGCAGCGATGCCTTTGCCCGCTATGTGGGCGATGCCCTGCCGCTGAGCCGCTTCCTGGTCGAGGCCGCGAGCGAAGGCTGCGATCTCGGTCAGGCCGAAGGCCGTGCCCACATGGCCAGCAATGCCCGGCCACTGTGGACGGCCCTGCCCGACGGCGCCCTCAAGCGCCAGTTGCTGGGTGAGATCGCCGACCTGGTGCAACTGCCGGCCCGCGACCTGTCCGAACTCTGGAGCCAGGAGGCCTCGCGCAGCGCGCCCGTGCGCGGCCCATCCGCCGCGGGGGCCGGCCATGGCGGTTATTCCGGCCAGGGCGCGGCTGCGCCCGAATGGGCATCGGACGCGGAGTACGCAGCCCCGTCCTGGTCCGAACGCCCCGGTGGTCCCGGTGGACAGGGTGGCTGGCGCAATGACGGCAGCCGCGGCAAAAAACCCTGGAACAAAAAACCCTGGGACAAGAATGGACGTGGCGACTGGAATCCGCCACCCATGGGACCGCGCGCGGCCCCGGCCACGCGCACCGACCAGGCAGCCCGGTTGCTGATGGCCCATATGGAGTTCATGGAAGAGCTCACCCATGAGGACTTTGACGCCCTGTCGCGCTGCGCTGGCGGCCATGGCGCACTCTTCGGCTGGCTGGAAGCCCAGTTCCAGGAGTCGGGTCCCCGCCCTTTCGCCGTGCTGCGCGAGCAACTGCGCGGCCTGCCCCACGAACCGCTGGCCGACAAGCTGATGAGCGGGCCCCATGCCCAGCCCGAGGGCGAGCTGCCCGAGCTGCGCCGCGAGCTGCGCGGCGTGCTCAACCGCATCCTCATCGACCACATCAAGGCCCAGACCAATGAGGCCGTACGCGACATGGCCCGCGATCCCAGCGCCGCCCAGCGCCTGCGCGATCTCTATGCCCGACTGCAGGTACTGGAAAACCAGATGCGTGCTTCCTCTTGAAATTGGCGTAAGCCGATATAATTAGAGGATATTGGCAAGAGCGACAGCAGCACCTCCGGCCCGGGCCCCGTGATGGATTCACGAGATTTGCAGCAACTGCAAGGCCCACGCTTACCGCAAGGACTGCATACCAAATGTTCGCCCAGACATCTTGCCCAGGGTTTGCATCCGCTTCCTAGCGGGCTCTGCCCGCTTGCGCGCCTGCTTTTGGCGGCGCTTGTTTGAGTTTCCCTTTGCGTGCGTCCGCTTTTGACCGAGAGGTGTACATGCCCGTTTCAAAGTCAGTGAAGTCCAAGCAGGTCCCCGAAGCTTCCGCGAAGCCCAAGACTTCGACAATCTCTTCAGCACAGGCCGCGAAGGCCGGCGTCGGCAAGGCCGCCGCAGTGCCAAAGAGTGCCGCAAAAACTGCGGCGAAAGCCAAGAAAGATACCGACGTGGTAACCAAGTCACAAGCCGAACTCAAAGCCATGGCCGACGAGCTGCTCGCCGCAGCCACCCCCAAGCGCGGCCGCAAGAAAGCCGCCGAAGGCGATGAGGCAGCCGCCCCCGCAGAAAAAAAGCCCGCCGCCGCCCGCAAGGCCATTGCCGCCAAGGCCGCCAGCGCCGCTGGTGGTGCCGTCAAGCCGCCTGCCAAGCGGGGCCGCAAGCCCAAGGCCAAGGAATCCGATGACGACATGGACGACACCGACCTGTCAGACATCGACGGCGACATGGATGCCGATGGCGAGGTGGATGCCGAGACCGACATCGAAGTCGAGGCCGAGACATCCTCCACCCCGACCGAAAAGGTCAAGCCGCTGCGCATGAAGATCAGCAAGGCCAAGGAACGGGCCTTGATGAAGGAATTCGGCCTGGACGAAACCGTCCTGACCGAAGAGGAAATGTCCACCCGTCGCCAGCGCCTGAAGGCGCTGATCAAGCTGGGCAAGACCCGCGGCTACCTGACGCACAGCGAAATCAACGACCACCTGCCCGACAAGCTGGTCGATGCCGAAACGCTGGAAGTCGTGATCTCCATGCTCAACGACATGGGTGTGGCGGTGTACGAGCAGACGCCCGACGCCGAAACCCTGCTGCTGAACAACACCGGGCAGTCGGCCACCACCGAGGAAGAGGCCGAGGAAGAGGCCGAGGCCGCCCTGTCGACGGTGGACTCCGAGTTCGGCCGCACCACCGACCCCGTGCGCATGTACATGCGCGAAATGGGCACGGTGGAACTGCTGACGCGCGAAGGCGAAATCGAAATCGCCAAGCGCATCGAAGGCGGCCTGATGGACATGATGGCGGCCATCTCCGCCTCGCCGGCCACCATTGCCGAGATCCTGGGCATGGCCGAGGAAATCCGTGAAGGCAAGGTCGTCATCTCCACGGTCGTCGACGGCTTCGTCAACGCCAACGAGAACGACGACTACGTGGCCGAGGAAGACTTCGACGAATACGACGAAGAGGACGACGACGACGGCAAGGGTGGCTCCAAGGCCCTGACCAAGAAGCTCGAGGAACTCAAGAACGAGGCCCTGCGCCGCTTCGATGCCATGCGCGAGATGTTCGAGCGCATGCACAAGGTGTACGACAAGGAAGGCTATGGCACGCCCACCTACCTGAAGGTGCAAAAGTCCATCACCGAGGAGCTGATGACCATCCGCTTCACGGCCAAGACCATCGAGAAGCTCTGCGATCTGGTCCGAGCCCAGGTGGATGACGTGCGCAAGAAGGAACGCGAGCTGCGCAAGATCATCGTCGACAAGTGCGGCATGCCCCAGGAAATGTTCATCGAGCAGTTCCCGCCCAACCTGCTGAACCTGCAGTGGGTGGTGCAGCAGGTCGCGGCCGGCAAGCCCTGGAGCAATGTGCTCGAGCGCAATGTGCCGCCCGTGCAGGAGCTGCAGCAGGGCCTGATCGACCTGCAGTCGCGCGTGGTCGTGCCCCTGGACGAGCTCAAGCGCATCAACAAGCGCATGAACGACGGCGAGCGCGCCAGCCGCGACGCCAAGAAGGAGATGATCGAGGCCAACCTGCGCCTGGTGATCTCCATCGCCAAGAAGTACACCAACCGCGGTCTGCAGTTCCTGGACCTGATCCAGGAAGGCAACATCGGCCTGATGAAGGCCGTGGACAAGTTCGAATACCGCCGCGGCTACAAGTTCTCGACCTATGCCACCTGGTGGATTCGCCAGGCCATCACCCGCTCCATTGCGGACCAGGCGCGCACCATCCGTATCCCGGTGCACATGATCGAGACCATCAACAAGATGAACCGCATCTCGCGCCAGCACTTGCAGGAGTTTGG
>JAIRVR010000005.1 GCA_031253795.1 Burkholderiaceae bacterium | reverse complement strand
CCCTTCATGCGGCCGCCGTAGAACATGTTGAGCATCAGCGTCTGCACGATGTCGTCGCGGTGGTGGCCCAGGGCCACCTTGGTGCAGCCCAGCTCGTCGGCCACCTTGTACAGGATGGCACGGCGCAGGCGCGAGCACAGGCCGCAGGTGGTCTTGCCCTCGGGCACGACGCGCTTGACCACGCTGTAGGTGTCCTGGGTTTCGATGTGGTAGTCCACGCCGATGCTCTGGAAATACTCGGGCAGCACATGGTCGGGAAAACCGGGCTGCTTCTGGTCCAGGTTCACGGCCACCAGCTCGAACTTCACGGGCGCGCGCTTTTGCAGCTTGCGCAGCACGTCCAGCAGGGTGTAGCTGTCCTTGCCGCCCGACATGCAGACCATGATCTTGTCGCCTTCCTCGATCATGTTGAAGTCGGTGATGGCGCGGCCCACTTCGCGGCACAGCCGCTTTTCGAGCTTGATCTGCTCGCGCTCGATCTTGATCCGGCTGCCGGGCGCGGCGTCGCTGGTGGTTTCGGGGGCGGCTTCTTCGGCCACCCAGGCGTTGTCGGTCACTGCATTCATGGGGTTCACCATTGTCCGGTTTCGATGCGAATGGCCACTTCGCAGTCGTCAAAGATTTCAAGCTTGGCGATCTTCACGCGCACGCCCAGCACGCCGGGCAGCTGCATCAGGCGCTGGGCCAGCTTGCCGATCAGGCTTTCGAGCAGGTTGACATGCTCGGCCGTGCACTCGTCGATGATGATCTGGCGCACCTTGCGGTAGTCCAGCACATGCAGGATGTCGTCGTCGCGCGGAGCCAGCGGCTGCGTGCCCAGGCTCAGCTCGGCATCCACCTGGATGGGCTGGGGGGTTTTCTTCTCGTGGGCGAGGATGCCCAGGTTGGCGTCGAAGCGCAAACCCGTGAGCGTCAGGATCTGTTGTCCGTTGGCGGATGTCATGGGAAAAGCCGGTTGGAAAGGCGCGGGGCACGCCTTACATCATGGAAAAGTCGCGTTCGAAGCGTTGCAGGTGCTGGCCGCCATCGACCAGCAGCGTGGTGCCCGTGATGGACTGGTTGTCCAGCGCAAAGCAGACGGTGGCCGCCACGTCGGCCGCACTGGACGAACGGCCCAGCGGGCTGAGCGCGTGCAGGGCCTCGAAGCGCTCCTGGCTCAGCATGTGGCTGGTCAGGGTCAGGCCGGGGGCCACGCCGACCACGCGCACGCGCGGGGCCAGGGCCAGGGCCAGCATGGTGCCCGCGGCCTCCAGGGCGGCCTTGGACAGCGTGTAGCTGAGGAAATCGGGGTTCTGGTTCCAGAGCTTCTGGTCCAGCATGTTGATGACGGTGCCGGACGCATGTTCCTCGCCGGCGGCTGCGCGCTCCTGCACATGGGCGTGCAGGGCCTGGGCCAGCAGGATGGGCGCTCCGGTGTTGCTGCGCAAATGGGCTTCGAGCGCCACGTAGCTGAAGCTGGAGGCGTCGTCGTGCTCGAACAGCGAAGCGTTGTTCACCACGGCGTCCAGGTGGCCGAAATGCGCCACGGCGCGCGGCACCAGGGAGCGCACGGAATCCTCGTTGAAGAAATCCGCGTCAAGCGCCGCACTGTCGCCGGCCAGTTCCGCACAGGCGGCCGCCGTCTCCAGCGCCTGTTCGCGCGAGTCGCGGTAGTGAACGGCTACTTTCCAGCCGGCGCTGGCCAGCGCGAGCGCGATGTCGCGGCCCAGACGGCGGGCGGCGCCGGTCACCAAAACTGTGCGTGGTCGGGCAGGAATGGACATTCGAGGACAATGGGCGGATTGTGACGACAGAACCCTCAATTTTAACGACCGCCCTGGAAACCCGCATTTCGCAAGAAATTGCCGCAGCGGGCGGCTGGTTGCCTTTTGACCGTTTCATGGCGCTGGCGCTGTACGAGCCCGGCCTGGGCTACTACGCCAACGACACGGCCAAATTCGGTCTGATGGCCTCCTCGGGCAGCGATTTCGTGACCGCGCCCGAGATCTCGCCCGTGTTCGGCCAGCTGCTGGCGGCCCAGGTCGCCGAGGCCCTGGTGCGCACAGGCACGCGCGAAGTCTGGGAGTTCGGCGCCGGCACCGGCGCCCTGGCCCTGCAGGTGCTGGACGAGCTGGATCGGTTGGGCGTGGCGCTCGATGCCTACACCATCGTCGATCTGTCGGGCACGCTGCGCGCGCGCCAGAAGCTCAAGCTGGTCCGTTACGAGGGACAGGTGCGCTGGGCCGACGCCCTGCCCGCACAGATGCGGGGCGTGGTGGTGGGCAATGAAGTGCTGGACGCCATGCCCGTGCAACTGCTGATGCGCAAGGGCGGTGCCTGGCACGAGCGCGGTGTGGTGCTGCAGGCCGCGGGCGGTTTCGGCTGGGACGACCGGCCCACGGACCTGCGCCCGCCCATGGAGGTGGAGGGCGACTACGACTACCTGACCGAAATCCATGCCCAGGGCGAGGCCTTCATCCGCACGCTGGGCGAGCACATGGAGTGTGGCGCGGCCTTCTTCATCGACTACGGATTCGGCGAGTCGGAGTACTACCACCCCCAGCGCCACATGGGCACCCTGGTCTGCCACCGCCTGCACCAGGTGGACGAGGACCCGCTGACCCAACTGGGGCTCAAGGACATCACGGCCCATGTGAATTTCACGGGCACGGCCGTGGCAGCCCAGGATGCGGGTTTCGAGCTGCTGGGCTATACCTCGCAGGCGCACTTTCTCATCAACTGCGGCCTGGGCCCCAAGCTCGACGCCCTGGCCCAGGGGCCGCGCTCCATGGCCGCCAAGCTGATGATGGAGCACGAGATGGGCGAGCTCTTCAAGGTCATCGGGCTGTGCAAGGGCGTCGAGCCCTGGCCCGCCCTGGGTTTTGTGCGCGGCGACCGCAGCCACCGCCTGTAGACAGTGCGGCGCTCAGCGCTGCACCGTGCCGCCGTTGCGCACGTCGTAGACGGTCTGGTCCCGCAGGCTGATGCGGTAGATCTCGCGCGTGACATTGCCCGAAAACCCCAGTTCCACGATGGACAGGTTCTCGAAGGTGGTGGTGAAGCCTCCGGGCAGGATGCGGTTGAGCCGGGCCGCGGTTTCGCCCATGGCGCGCTCGATCTCGGGCGTGAAGGCGGCTTCGCTGTAGACCAGGGTGTTGTGCGGATTGTGGCTGCGCACTTCCTTGCCGGATTGCAGCTGGTTGATGCCGCTGACGCCCACGCTTTGCACCATGGCCTTGGCCGAGTCGTTCATGCGCGCATAGACCGGGCCTGTCACGCGGGGCAGGGGGCCGTCGCGCAACGGCGCCATGGCGACTGTGGCGCGGGTGTTGAAGTCCATCATGGCCTCATAGGCCGGACCCGATTTCACGATGCCCAGGTCCAGCCACCAGGGCTTGCCAGCGCCCTTGGCGGCCTCGGTGGTGTAGAAGTTCTTCAGGTGCACGTCCTGCAGCACGGGTGGCAGGGCCGGCAGGGCCGCCAGCATGCGGCGTGGCGTGGCGGGGTCGGCGCTGTGGATGTGGACCACGGTGACGTGGGGCAGGTTGAAGGTCTGGGCTTCGGCCACCAGTTTCAGGCGCTGCAGGTCCTGCTGCACCACGGGCGTGACCTGGCTGTCCATGATGGCCGTGGCATCGGCCGGCAGGCGGTAGACCAGGCCGTAGGTGGTCTGGTGGGCGCGGAATTCGCTGCCCTGCAGGGACTGGTTGTCGATGGCGCCCGGCGCGGCGGCGGGGGCCGGTGCAATGGCGCAGGCGGTGAGCAGGGCGGCAGGCAGGGCTGCGATCAGGGGGAGCCAGTATGTGCGATGCATGGTGAGTTCGTCGGTGGGGCGGCACTGAGCCATGAAGGACAAAAGAGGGTTCCGCCGCCGGCGGGCGTGGAACCGGAGCACTGTAGGACGTCCATATGTCCCGCCCATGACGCGGCACCATCCGCTGGCACCGCCGTACACTGGGCGCCATGATCCGCTGGCTTCTCGTCATCTTTCTGGCCCTGCTGCTGTTCAACGGCCTGCATGCCTGGCTGCAGCGCATAGGCCTGGGGCGGCTGCCCGGGGACCTGCGCTTTCGCATCTTCGGGCGCGAGATCTTCCTTCCGCTGGCCAGCACCGTGGTACTCAGCCTGGTCGCTGCCCTGATCGCGCGGCTGGTCTAGGGTTTCGGCGGCCGCGGATGCGGACTTGAAGGCCCGGCCGGCCGCCCGTATATGCAGGCATTGCCCACGATATTGCCCAGAGGCCGCCATGTCCGACAAGCTGCACTTCGTCTGCCCCCATTGCCACACCACCAACCGTGTCGCCGCCGACCAGCTGGGCAGCGCACCCGACTGCGGCAGCTGCCACCAGCCGCTGGTCACGGGCCAGCCCGTGGTGCTGGACGCCCAGAGCTTCGGCCGGCATGTGGGACGCAGCCAGGTGCCCGTGGTGGTCGATTTCTGGGCGCCCTGGTGCGGTCCCTGCCGCATGATGGCACCCGCCTTCGAGCAGGCGGCCCGGGCGCTTGCGCCCGGCGTGCAGCTGGCCAAGCTCGACACCGAGGCCCATCCCCAGGCTGCCGCGCCCCACAACATCCGCAGCATTCCCACCATGGTCGTGTTCCGCGAAGGCCGGGAAATCGCGCGCATTTCCGGCGCCCTGCCGGCCGGCGAGATCGAGCGCTGGGTGCGCTCTGTGGTCTGAGCGGCTCTTATTCGATGATCTGCGCGGGCTGGTAGAAGCAGTAGCCGCTGTTGCGCAGCTTCTTGACCGGCAGGGACTGGCCGCAACTGTCCTCCACCTTGCGGCGCAGCCGGCGCATCTGGGTGTCCAGCCGGCGCTGGTCGTAGCTCAGGTAGTCGCCGCCCATGGCCACCACGATCTGGCGGCGGCTGACATTGGTGCCCGCGTTGCGCATCAGGCAGTGCAGCACCAGCAGATCCTGCTGTGACAGCGGCACAGGGGGAGCGCCCGGCGGCTGCAGGCGGCTGGGGCCCAGTTGCAGCTGCCAGCAGGCCTGTTGCTGCAGCAGGCCCATGCGCCGCGCCAGGGCGGCCAGGGTGGCCTCCAGCTCGTCCAGATCACAGCCCTTGCCCAGGTAGTGGTCGGCGCCGGTCTCCAGGCCGTCGATGCGGTGGGCGCGCGTGTTGTGCGCGCTGAAGACGATGATGCCCAGTGGCTGGCCTGCCTGGCGCAGCCGATGGATCAGGTCCAGGCCGCTGCCGTCGGGCAGGCCGATGTCGATGATGGCGATGCGGTGGCGACGGGCGTCGAAGTGGCGGTCGAATTCCGCGATGCTCGACACGCTTTGCGGCGCATAACCCAGGGTTTCGAGGAATTCGCCCAGTTCATGGCGCAGCACGGGCTCGTCTTCGAGCAGGATCAATTCAAGCATGGGAGGCGCAGGCGAGGGCCGCTGGCTGGTGTACGCTGGCGCCCGCTGATGGATCTGACATGCAATACTACCGCGCAACCCTGATCGTGCTGGCCTGGCTGCTGTGCCCGTTGCTGGCGTGGGGTCAGGTGCCGGCGGCGCAGGCGCTGCAGCTCGATGCCTCCGAGCCCATGTGGCAGACCGCGGGCTTCTGGCAGCGCCTCGACGACAGGGATGCCGCGCTGGACGCTGGGCAGGCCGCAGCTGCCGCGGACTGGGTGGACCAGCCGGCCCATCTGAACGCGGGCTTCACCTCGGCAGCGATCTGGCTGCGCATGCGCGTCGAAGCCCTGCAGTCCGGCAACTGGATGCTGCTGCCCAGCAATGCGTTGCTCGACGATGTGCAGGTCTATGCCCGCCGGCCGGGCGGCACCTGGCTGCTGCTGGGCCACAGCGGCGAGGACGTGCCGCGCAGCCAGTGGCCGGTGGACTACCGCAACCCCGCCTTTCTCTTCGATGTTCCGGACGGCGGTCTCTACGAACTGATGGTGCGCGTGCGTGCCAGGAACGCCATCAACATACGCTTTGACCTCTGGCAGAGGCTGGCCTTCGACAACCATACGCGGCGCGAGGCCCTGATCTTCGGGCTGTACTTCGGCTTCTACCTGCTGCTCATCGCCGTGCATCTGATTTTCTGGCTGCGCACCCAGGCGCGCCTGGGCGGCCTGTTCGTGGCCTATATCGGCGTGTGCGTGCTCAACGAAGCGCTGTCGCTGGGCCTGATCCAGCAGCTGACCGGTCTGTCGGGCACCTGGAGCGACCGCATGCTGGGCAGTGGCATCGCCTGTGCGCTGGCCATCTCGGTGCAACTGGCCTGTGGCCAACTGCGGCTGGCCATGCTGCGCCCGCGTGCCGTGCGCATGCTGGTCCAGCTGATGTGGCTGTTCAGCCTGGCCTGTTCGCTGCAGGTGGTGCTGGGCCATTACGCGGCGGGCATGGTGCCTGTGCAGATGCTGACCATTCCCACCATGTTCGCCTTCACGGGACTGGCCATCTGGCTGGCGGTGCGCGGCCATCGTGCGGCGCGCTTTTTCCTGCTGGCCTTCGGCGCCTTTTATGTGGGCGTGCTCATCGCCTTCCTGCGCAACCTGGGGCTGATGCCGCTGAACGCGCTGACCGAACTGGTGTCCGCCCATGCCTCGGCCCTGGGCACCATGCTCCACATGATCCTGCTCAGCACATGGATCGTGGGCGGCTATGAGCGCCGTCGCCGTGCGCGCGAGCGCCAGCAGGTGCTGCTGCAGGCCGAGCTGGCCCAGCGCCAGCGCCGGGAAAGCGAGCTCAGCGAGGCCCTGGTGCTGGAGCGGCGTGTGCGCCAGGAGCAGCGTGACTTCGTGGCCATGGTCTCGCATGAGCTGCGCACGCCGCTGGCCATCATCACCACCAGTGCCCAGCAACTGGGCCGCAACCTCGCCGCTCCGCCCGACAAAACGCTGGCCCGCAGCCGCAACATCCGCGAGGCCGCGCAGCGCCTGCTGGCCCTGGTGGACGACTGCCTGGCGGATGACCGCATGACCGAACCCCAGCCCCATGCCGAGCCGCGCCTGGATCTCTGCGACCTGCATGCCCTGATCGACGAGCTGCGCCAGGATTTCGCGCCCCAGCGCATTGTCTGCATCCTCGGGCCGGCCACGCGCCATTGCGTCACCGACATCGGCCTGCTGCGCATCGCCCTGCGCAATCTGCTCGCCAACGCCGACCGGCATGCCCCCTTCGGCCAGGCCGTGCGCCTGCGCGCCGAGCGAGAGGGCGCGCGTTTGCGCATCGAGGTCGCCAACGCCGCGCCCGCCATTACGGCCGAAGAGCAGCAACACCTGTTCGAGCGCTATTGGCGTGGGCAAAATGCCATGCACCGACCCGGCGCGGGCCTGGGCCTGTATCTTGTGCGGCGCATCGCGGAGAAGCTGGGCGGCGGCGTGCGGCTCGTGACGGCCGGTGGCGAGCAGCCGGTCTGTCTGTGCCTGGACCTGCCCCAGCCCCTTTCCTAGGGCGTGGTCAGTGGCCGGCCGGCGCGGCCGGCTGCAGGGCCAGCCAGTCGGACACGGCCCGGGTGCGTGCAGCCTGCACGGCATCGCCGATGGCCTTGCCCTGACGGCCCTGTGCGGCCGCCTGGGCCGCCACCTCGGCCGTGGATACCGACAGCGCTGCGGCCAGGGCCTGGCCCAGGCGCTGGCGTTGCGGATAGGCCGACTGTTCCAGGCCCAGGCGTCCGCGGGCGTCGCACTCGCAGGCCAGCAGAACGTTGTCGAAGCGGCCGGGTTTGCGCAGCGCATCGCAGCGTTCGAGCAGTCGCACCAGGGCAGCCGAGCCCAGCTCGCTGCTGCGGTGGATGTTGCCATGCTCGCGCGCGACCACGTCGCCCAGTTCGCGGCAATCGGTGGGCACGCGCAGGCGTTCTCCCACCTGGCGGGCCAGCTGGGCGCTGCGCTGTTCGTGTCCTATGTGGCGCGGCAGCACGTCGGCGGGTGTCGTGCCCTTGCCCAGGTCATGCACCAGGCAGGCGTAGCGCACGGTCAGCGGGGCCTGGAGCCGGGCCGCCATGTCCAGCACCATCATGGCGTGCACGCCCGTATCGACCTCGGGGTGGTATTCGGCGCGCTGAGGCACGCCCCACAGGCGGTCCAGCTCGGGCAGCAGCACGGCCAGGGCACCGCAGGCGCGCAGCAGTTCGAACATGCGCGAGGGGCTGGGCTCCATCAGCCCGCGGCTGAGTTCCTGCCAGACGCGTTCGGGCACCAGGGCATCCACTTCGCCGTCGGCCACCATGGCGCGCATCAGATCCAGGGTTTCGGGCGCCACGCTGAAGTCGGCAAAGCGCGCGGCAAAGCGCGCCACGCGCAGTATGCGCACCGGGTCCTCGCGGAAGGCATCGGTCACGTGGCGCAGCACCCGGGACTGGAGGTCGGCCTGGCCGCCGTAGGGGTCGGTGATGGCGGCGCTGTCGCCGTCCCAGTGGGCAGGCGCGGCCATGGCGTTGATGGTCAGGTCGCGCCGCGCCAGGTCCTGCTCCAGCGTGACATCGGGCGCCGCCTGCACGACGAAGCCGCGGTAGCCGGGGCCGCTCTTGCGTTCGGTGCGCGCCAATGCGTACTCCTCATGCGTATCGGGGTGCAGGAAGACGGGAAAGTCCCGGCCCACGGCCACGAAGCCGCGGCCGGTCATTTGCTCGGGCGTGGCGCCCACGACCACCCAGTCGTGGTCGTGCACGGGACGGCCCAGAAGACGGTCGCGCACCGCGCCGCCCACCATGTACACCTGGAATTCGCTCATGCCCCGATGGTAGGGCCTGAAAGAGGCTCAGGCCGCCGATTCCGGTGCGCTGCGATAGGGCTCCTCGAAAGCACGGAAGTCGTGTTCGGCCAGGGCGGCCTGCACCCAGTCCTGTACGCCCGGCAGGGTGCGTATGCGGCGCACGTAGGCATCGACCGCGGGTGTCAGCGGCAGCTGGTAAGTGGTCAGCCGCATGCAAACGGGCGCATAGAAGGCATCGACGATGCTGAACTGGTCGAACAGCATGGGACCGCTGGCGGTGGACAGCAGGGGCTGCCACAGCTCGGTCAGGTGCTGTACGTCATCGCGCAGGCTGGCATGCTCGGCCCACAGGCGCGCGCCCACCTCGGGCAGCTGGGCTTCGATGTTCATGGGGCACAGCGAGCGCAGGGCGGTGAAGCCGCTGTGCATTTCGGCGCACAGGCTGCGGGCCCGGGCGCGGTTCAGGGCCAGATGCGGCCACAAATGCTTTTCGGGGAATTTTTCGGCCAGGTACTCGCAAATGGCCAGGCTGTCCCAGATGGCCAGGCCGTCGTCCATCAGCACCGGTACGCGGCCCGAGGGCGACAGTGCCCGCGCGCGCTGCTTGAAGGCCGATTGTTCGTCGAAACTGTCGAAGCGCAGCATGACCTCCTCGAAGGCAATGCCGGCCTGGCGCATCAGCACCCAGGGGCGCATGGACCAGGACGAGTAGTTCTTGTTGCCGATATAGAGCGTGAGCATGGGCGCCTCCTGCGCAATGGATCCCTAGCTTAGCAAGCGGCGGGAAAACCCATGTAGGAGCCGGGCGCTGCCTGAGCGCGTTCTAATGCAGGCCATGCAAACCGATCCCTCTCTGCCAGCGGCGCCCGCAGCGCGCCATCAGGCGGCCCTGGTGCTCTTTTCCGGCGGCCAGGATTCCGCCACCTGCCTGGCCCAGGCCCTGTCGCTGTACGAGCGCGTGGAAACCCTGGGCTTTGACTACGGCCAGCGCCACAGCGTGGAAATGCAGGTGCGCCAGCAGGTGCGCGAGCGCCTGGCACGCGATTTCCCTGCCTGGGCGCCGCGCCTGGGCCAGGACCATGTGCTGTCTCTGGATGTGCTGCAGCAGATCGGCGGCTCCTCGCTGACCGAGGATGTGGCCTTCGCCATGCAGGCCGACGGCCTGCCCAATACCTTCGTGCCCGGGCGCAACCTGCTGTTTCTGACGCTGGCGGGCGCGCTGGCCTACCGGCGCGGTCTGTCGGTCATCGTCACCGGCGTCTGCGAAACCGACTACTCGGGCTACCCGGACTGCCGTGACGACACCATGAAGGCCATGCAGCTGGCCCTGAACCTGGGCCTGGAGCGGCGCCTGCGCATCGACACGCCGCTCATGTGGATAGACAAGGCCCAGACCTGGCAGCTGGCCCATGACCTGGGTGGCGACCTGCTGGTCGACCTGATCCGCCGCGACACCCATACCTGCTACCAGGGCACGCGCGAAACCCTGCACGACTGGGGCTACGGCTGCGGCACCTGCCCCGCCTGCGAGCTGCGCGCCCGCGGCTGGACCCAATGGCAGGCGCAGCGCGAATCGGCCGGCTGAACAGGCACAGCGCCGAAAACCGGCGCGCCCCACCCCAGGGACACCCAGCAAGGGCCGGAGGGTGTCGTCCCCCTCAGGGGGAAGCGGCGCAGCCGCTCAGGGGGGCGCCTTTACACCGGCCAGACCACCCCGTGGTCGTTGAGGATGGCGTCCAGCGGCAGGTCGTGGGGTTCGGGGTCGAACTCGTCCACATAGCCGCAGGCGTAGCCCAGGCCCACGGTGAAGGGCTTGGGCTGCAGTTCGGCCAGGGTGCGGTCGTAGAAGCCGCCGCCATAGCCCAGCCGGTAGCCACCGGCGGCATAGCCCACGCAGGGCACGAACAGCAGGGTGGGGGTCAGGGTTTCGGTGTCCTTGGGCTTGGGGATCCCATAGGCATCCTCCTCCATGGGGCAGCCCGGATACCAGGCGTGGAAGCTCAGCGTTTTTCGCTGCTTGTCGATCACCGGCAGCCCAATGCGCCGCCGTTGTGGGGTACCCTGTAGCTCGCCATCCTCCTTCCAGCGATGAAGGGCGGGCAGTGGATCGAATTCCCCCTTGATCGGCCAATAGGCTCCGATCACGGTGTCGGGCCGCTGTATCAGCCAAAAGCGCATGACCTGCTGCAGGGCGTCGGCGCGCTGCAGTCGGTCGGGAAGGTTCAGGCGCTGGTCTATCAAGCTGCGGCGCAGGGCTGCTTTGTCCATCAGATAATTTCCTCCATGCACTGGCTGAAGATTTTGACACCGCTTGTAGCGGCCTCCCTCTGGACCACCGCAGTCTCCCCTGCGATGGCGCAAAACCGTGGCGACGAGGTGCTGCTGGAAATGCAGCAGGCCTTCCGCAAGAACGACAAGGCCAAGCTGACCCAGCTGCTGCCGTCGGCGCGTGGTCACGTGCTCGAACCTTGGGCCGCCTACTGGGAACTCAAGGCCCGGCTCGACGAGGCCAGTGCCGATGAGATCCAGGGCTTTCTCAAGCGCTGGGCCGGCAGCTACCAGGAGGACCGCCTGCGCAACGACTGGCTGCTGTTGCTGGGCCAGCGCCGGGACTGGGGCATGTTCGACCAGATGCATGCGGCTTTCCGCATGCGCGACGACCGCTCGGTCAGCTGCTATGCGCTGCTGGTGGACAGCATCAAGGGTCAGGCGGCACCCCAGATCGGCCAGCAGGTGCGTGACCTGTGGTGGGCCCAGCGCGATGCCGATGATGGCTGCACCCTGGCCGCGGGCGAGCTGTACGCGGCCAAGCAGATCACCGAAGCCGAGGTCTGGCGCAAGGCGCGCCAGGCGGCCGAGGCCAACCGCCAGAAGGCGGTGCGCGATGCCGTGACCATCGTCGCGCCCGAGGCCGTGCCCCAGGTGGCCCAGGTCTTCGCCTCGCCGGCCAAGTACCTGGCCGGCCAGACGCGCGTGCGCGGTGCCGTGCCCAAGGAGCTGGCGCTTCTCGCCCTGATCCGCATGGCGTCTTCCGACCCGGCGGCGGCGGCCACCCAGCTCGAGGGCGGCTGGGCCGCGCGCCTGACGGCCGAGGAGAACAACTGGGCCTGGGCCGTGATCGGCAAACAGGCCGCGCTCAAGCTGCAGCCCGAGGCGGCCGGTTATTTCGCCAAGGTGCGCAAGGACGCCGACCTCAGCGATGAACTGCTGGGCTGGAAGTCGCGCACCGCCCTGCGCGCCGGCGACTGGAAGACGGT
Organism: Burkholderiaceae bacterium; assembly: GCA_031253795.1. Classification (GTDB taxonomy): domain Bacteria; phylum Pseudomonadota; class Gammaproteobacteria; order Burkholderiales; family Burkholderiaceae_C; genus Comamonas. The sequence goes on along the minus strand of JAIRVR010000005.1, from coordinate 67,036 downwards.
GCGCCGCAGCATCGACGCCATGGGCGCCGAGCGCACCGATCCCACCTGGACCTACTGGAAGGCGCGCTCCCTGCTGGCCGGCCGGCCCAGCGAGCAGGAGCGCAACGAGGCGCGCCAGCTGCTGGAGGACATGGCGGGCCCGGGCAGCTTCTACGAGCAGCTGGCGCTGGAGGAAATCGGCCAGCGTGTCGCTGCCCCGCCCCCGCCCGCAGCCTTGACGGCGCAGGAAAAAGCGGGCGCACGGGCCAATCCCTCGCTGACCCGGGGCCTGTACGCCATCCAGGCGGGCCTGCGCAGTGAAGGCGTGCGCGAATGGAATTACGCCACCAACCTGCACCAGGCCGGCGGCATGAGCGACCGCGAGCTGCTGGCTGCCGCCGATCTGGCCTGCCAGCAGCAGGTCTGGGACCGCTGCATCAACACCAGCGAGCGCACGCGCAGCTTCGCCGACTGGAGCCAGCGCTTTCCCATGCCTTTCCACGACACGGTGCTGGCGCGCTCGCGCTCCATCGGCCTGGATCCGGCCTATGTCTATGGCCTGATCCGCCAGGAAAGCCGCTTCATCATGGATGCGCGCTCCGGCGTGGGCGCATCGGGCCTGATGCAGGTCATGCCGGCCACGGCACGCTGGACGGCACGCAAGATCGGCATGACCGATTTCTCGCCTGCCATGATCAACGACCGGGACGTGAACATCACCATCGGGACGGCCTACCTCAAGCTGGCGCTTGATGATTTCGATGGTTCCATGGCCCTGGCCGCGGCCGGCTACAACGCCGGTCCGGGCCGGCCGCGCAACTGGCGCAACGGCCCGGTGCTCGATGCCGCGATCTGGGCCGAGAACATCCCCTTCTCCGAAACCCGCGACTATGTGAAGAAGGTGCTGTCCAACACCACCAACTACGCAGCCCTGATCACGGGCCAGCCCCAGTCGCTCAAGGCCCGCCTGGGCAGCATTGGCCCGCGCGACGCTTCCACGCCCGACCCCAGCCGCGACCTGCCCTGAGCCGGACTTGACATTCCTGCAGGGTGGGTGCCGCCCGGGCACCACTACACTAGCCGCCGAGAAGCGGGCCAGCGCCATGCGGGTCCGAATAATGCGGAGGAAGCAGGAATGACAAGCACATGGAGTCGCCCGGCCTGGGCGCTGCTGGGCCTGGCCTGGGCGTGCCTGGCGGCGGCCCAGCCCGTCTACAAATGGGTGGACGCCGAGGGGCGAACCCACTATGGCTCGCAGAGGCCGCCGGACCAGGTCGATGCGCCCCAGGTCAAGGTGGCGCCCAATGGCAGCTCGGGAGCGGGAGCCGGCCGCTTCGGCGAGGAGCGCAATGCCGACGGCACGAAAAAGCTGCCCAAGGAGGTGCGCGAAATGGCCGACGGCCTGGCCCAGGGCCTGCGCAAGGTGGACCCCAGGGAGACGCCGCTGAACTGCGCCACGGCCGTGGACAACATCCGCAGCCAGGTCGACACCATGCTGGAGACCGGCCAGAAGAACCTCAAGGGCGGCTACATCACCCAGGCCCAGTTCGATGCCACGGCGGGCAAGTTCCGCGAGGCACGCACCCATGCCACGGTGGCCGACTGCCAGGCCTCGACCGGGCGCTCGCGGGCCATGTACCAGTGCATGACCAATCCCTACAACCATCTGGTGGGCTGTGCCGAAAAGCACAGGCCCTGAGGACGGCCGGCGCTGCGGCAGCCGGCGCTGCGGCAGCCGGCGCTGCGCCAGCTTGCACTGCGCCAGCATCGTTTTCAGGCGTTGACGATCCAGCCGTCCTCGCGCACGGCAGCGCCGGATTCCACCAAGGCCTGGACCAGGGCATCGCCCCATTGCCCTGAAGTCCGGTCGCCAAAGTAGCGCGCATGCAGCAGGCCGAAGTAGGGGGTGGCATCCAGCCATTGGCGCAGATCCTGCATGCGCACCCTTTGCCAGTCCAGCAGCCGGTACTTGAGCAGCACCTTGGCCGCGTACAGCGCATGGCGCTCGGGTGAGCGCACAAACCCTTCGAGGCGCCGCCGCGCCGTGGCCAGGGCCTGGTCCACCGCGGTGAACATGCCGCCGTGGCCGGGAATGACCACGCGCGGCGCCAGGCCGGCGATCACGTCCAGCGTGGCCGCGACCTCGTCGAAGGCGGACTGGCCTTCGATTTCGGGGAAGACCACGCCAAAGCCGTTTTCCCAGAGCGCGTCGGCCGAGATCAGTACGCGGCTGCGAGGCTCGAACAGGATGATGGAGTGCGGGTCGTGGCCGGGCGCGGCATGGATGTGCCATTCGCGTTCCGCCAGGCGCACCGTGCTGCCTGGCTGCAGCACGCCCGTCAACGCAAAGCGCGGGCATTCCTGCCCCGTGGGGGTGTAGCTCAGTGCCTGGGGGTCCCAGTGGCGCACCTGCTCGGCCTGGCCTGGGGCGACCCAGGTCTGGACCGCGGGCCAGCGCGCCTGCAGCGCGGCGTTGCCGCCACAGTGGTCGCTGTGCAAGTGGGTGTTCAGGATGCGTGCCAGGGGCTGGCCGGCCAGTGCATCCTCCACCAGCATCACGGTCTGGTGAGCATGGCTGACGTAGCCCGTGTCGACCACGGCCGCGCCCAGGTCGTCGCCGGGGGGCGCCGCGAAGACGATGCTGTTGGCCGACAGCCAGCCGCGCTCGAGCACGGCCATGCCGGGCGGCAGGTCCTGGGCGTCGGGAGAGGATGGGGTGGCGGTCATCGCGGCTTGGTGCAGGCTCGCCAGCGTAGCAGCAGGGCGCTGCCCCGGCTGACGCCTGGGCTACACCGGCATGGGGGTGGATCGGGCTTCAGCCGGGTTCGCGCAGCGCGCGCCGCAGTATCTTGCCGACATTGGTCTTGGGCAATTCGTCGCGGAACTCCACATGGCGCGGGCGCTTGTAGCCGGTGAGCTGGTCCTGGCAGTAGCGCATCACCTGGTCTTCGGTCAGCGTGGGGTCGCTGCGCACCACGTAGACCTTGATGGCCTCGCCCTGGCGTTCGTCGGCCACGCCCACGGCCGCGCATTCCAGCACGCCGGGGCACATGGAGATCACGTTCTCCAGTTCGTTGGGATAGACGTTGAAGCCGCTGACCACCATCATGTCCTTTTTGCGGTCGATGATGCGGGTGTAGCCCTCTTCGTCCATGACGCCGATGTCGCCGGTGCGCATGTAGCCGTCGGCCGTGAAGGCCCTGGCCGTTTCCTCGGGCTGGTTGTAGTAGCCGGCCATGACGTTGGGGCCCTTGATGCACAGCTCCCCGGGCTCTCCGGCCGGCCGGTCCCGGCCCTCGTCGTCCTTGATGGCAATGGAAATGCCAGGCAGGGGCAGGCCGATGGTGCCGCTGAAGTGCGTGGCGATGACGGGGTTGTTGGTGCCGATGGCACAGGTCTCGCTCATGCCCCAGCCTTCGATCATCACGCTGCCCGTGACCTGCTGCCATTGGCGCGCCGTGCCTTCGCTGGCCGCCATGCCGCCGGCCTGGGAGACGCGCAGCTGCGAGAAGTCCAGGGCGCGGAACTGCGCGTTGTTGAGCAGGGCGTTGAACAGGGTGTTGACCGCCGGCAGGATGTGGAATGGCCGCTTTTGCAGCACCTTGACGAACTTGGGTATGTCGCGCGGGTTGGGGATGAGGCTGAGACTGGCGCCCAGGCGCATGGCGAACAGGCTGACCGTGAGCGCGAAGATGTGGTACAGCGGCAGGGCCGCGATGATGTGGGTGTCCTGGGCCTTGACCTTGCCGTGCAGGGCCGGCGTGAACCAGGCCTGGGCCTGCAGGGTGGCGGCCACGATGCAGCGGTGGGTGAGCACGGCACCCTTGGACAGTCCCGTGGTGCCTCCCGTGTACTGCAGGAAGGCCACGGAATCGAGCGTGGCTTCGCTGGGTCGCAGCGTGCGCTGGGCTCCACGCGCCAGCGCCTGCGTGAAGGAGGTGACCTCGCGGCTCTCGCCCAGGGGCAGGCTGTAGGCCGGCACCATCTTGGCCAGGTGGCGCACGGCGAAGGTGATCCAGTGGCCGTACAGGCCGCCCAGCAGGTCGCCCATGGAGGTGACGCAGACGTGGCGTATGGCGCTGCGCTCGATGACGTCGGCCAGGGTGTGGGCGAAATTCTCCAGGATGATGATGGCCGTCGCGCCCGAATCCCTGAGCTGGTGCTCCAGCTCCCGCGGCGTGTAAAGGGGGTTGACGTTGACACAGGTGTAGCCCGCGCGCAGCACGGCTGCCATGCTCACGGCGAACTGCGGCACATTGGGAAGCATGATGGCCACGCGCGCATCGGGCTCCAGGCCCAGCCCCTGCAGCCAGGCGCCCAGGCGCGCAGACAGCTGATCGACCTCGCGATAGCTCATCCAGCGGTCCATGCAGACCGAGAACGGCAGGTCGGCGTGCTGGGTGAAGGCCTCTTCCAGCAAATGCGTCAGAGAACGGTATTGCTCGGCATGCACCTCGTGGGGCACGTCGGCGGGATAGTTCTTGAGCCAGGGCGCAGCGTCCATGCGGTTACCTTGGGAGGGCCCCTGGGCGGGGCGATTGAAAAAAAAGAGGGTGGCGGAGACGTGACTCCGATGCGGCCGATTCTGGGCAGGCGGACCGGTGGCGGTCTACGCGGGGTTGTCCTAGGGGCTTTGTGCTAGGGTGCCTCCATGTCCGAATGCAAGCCCATCCCCTCGTGAACGCCCGCATCCTGCAGGGCGTGGTGCTGGCCACCGTGGCCCTGTCCCTGTCCCTGGGCTGGCTGCTGCTGTGCTGGCCGCAGTCTCCGGCCCTGGCCCTGGCCGGTGCGGCCCTGGGCCTGGCCTGGCCCGGGCTGCAGCTGGGCCTGCAGATGCTGATGATGCGGCGTGTGGCCCGCGCCACGGGTGCGCTGGTGCCCGCCTGGTCCGTGCTGGCGGCGGCCTGGGCTGCCGAATGGAAACTGGCACTGCAGGTCTTCGGCTGGCGCCTGCCGTTTCGTGCGGATGCCGAGGCCGATGGTGTGCCGGAGCGCGGCCGGGTTGGCGTGGTCCTGGTCCATGGATTTTTCTGCAACCGCGCCGTCTGGGCACCCTGGCTGCGTGGGCTCAAGGCCCGGGGCATCGCCTGCACCGCCGTCACGCTGGAGCCTGCACATGGCGCGGCGATGGACGCCATGGTGCCCGACCTCGATGCCTGCGTACGCCGCATGGCCCAGGCCACGGGCCGCGCCCCCCTGATCGTGGCCCACAGCATGGGTGGGCTGGTGGTGCGGGCCTGGCTGCGCGACCTGGACGGCGCGCAGCGCCGGCGGCTCGCAGCCCATGTGGTGACCCTGGCCACGCCGCATGGTGGCACCTGGATGGCGCGTTTCGCCCATGGACTGCCTGCGCGGGACATGCGTCCGCAAGGGGACTGGCTGCGCCGGCTGGGGCCGCCGCCCGGGGATGTGCCATTCAGCTGCTGGTGGAGCGCCTGCGACAACATCGTCTTTCCCGGTACCCTGGCCACGTTGCCGGGTCGCGAGGCCCATGGCCTGGACGACGTGGCCCATGTGCAGCTGGTGTTCGACGAGCGGGTCTGGCAGCACTGCCTGCAGCTGCATGCGCGGCTGGACGCGGCCGCACCCGATGCCTACACGGCGATGGGGGTGTCGCCGGGCTCCAGTGCATCGGCGGCCACCGTGGGCTGATCCTTCAGCTGGCGGTACAGCGGCTCGAAGTCGGCGGCAGTCAGGTCGAACAGCTGCTGCAGGTCGTCGATGACGAAGTAGGTGTGCTGGTAGGTGTCGATCTTGTAGAGCGTGCGCATGGCGCGCTCCAGGCTCAGCGGCAGGCGGTGGGGTTCGGGGCTGCGCACCGAATGGTGCAGCTCGCCCGAGGAACTGAGTATGCCCGCGCCATAGGCGCGCAGCCCGCCCTGCTCGCGGATCAGGCCGAACTCTATGGTGTACCAGTACAGGCGCGACAGCATTTCGCAGGCGCCCAGCCCGGCGGCCTTCAGTCCGCCCTGGCCGTAGGCCTGGATGTAGTCGGCGATGACGGGATTGAACAGCAGGGGCACGTGGCCGAAGAGATCGTGGAATACGTCGGGCTCGACGATGTATTCGAACTCCTCGGGCTTGCGTATCCAGTCCGTGACCGGGAATTTCCGGTGGGCCAGCAGGTTGAAGAAGGGGACCTCGGGGATCAGGCCTGGCACGCCCACGATTTCCCATCCCGTGGCGCGGCGCAGGCGTTCGTTGACTTCCTCGAAGCGCGGTATGCGGTCCTTGGCGCCCAGCGAGGGCAGGGCGTCGATGAAGTGCCGGCTGGCCAGGCCCGGCAGCAGGGCAGACTGGCGTTCGTACAGGCGCCGGTAGGTGTCATGGTCGGCCGGAGTGTAGGCCGCGTAATCCTGTGCGCAGGTGTAGTCCTGGGCGGCGCGGCTGTAGTCGCCGCGCGGGGGGCGGTCGGCCTGGCCATAGACCACGGGGGCCACGCCGGGGGCGGAGGCGGTGGGGGTCGGGGCGGTGCTTGTCATGGTGCTCTCCTGGGCTCTGGTTCTTTGGAGCACGCCGGGTGCTCCCGTGTTCCTGCCGCCCCGGACGCGCACCGGACGGCGGCACGGATCAGAGCTGGCGGATGCGGGCGGCCTGCACCAGCAGGCCGTATTTGCTGTGTTCGGAGCGCACGAAGCGTGCGAATTCCTGCAGCTGAATGTGGTCGGGCAGCACGCCCATGGAGGCCAGGTCGTCGCGCACGGGCCGGTGCTGCAGGGCCAGGGCGAAGGCAGCTGCATGGCGCTGGGCCATTTCGGCCGGCCAGCTGGCCGGGGCGAACAGCCCGAACCAGTTGGCCAGATTGAAGCCCGGCACGGTGTCGTTGAGGCTGGGGACTTCGGGCAGCAGGGGCACGCGTTCCAGCGTGGTCACGCCAATCGGCAGCAACCGGCCCGAACGGATGTGGGGCAGGGTCAGGGCGATGCTGTCGAACATCAGGTCGGCCGAGCCGTCGAGCAGAGCCGACAGCGCGGGCTGGGCCCCGCCGAAGGGCAGGTGCAGCAGGGGCAGGCGCGTCAGCATCTGGTACATCTCGCCCGAGAGGTGGCCGCTGGTACCGGGGCCGCCGGTTGCATAGCGCAGCGGCTGGCGGCTGCGCGCCAGAAAGCGCTGCAGATCCACGGGCGTGCGTATGCGCCACTGGCGCGCCAGGTCGCTGCGCATGACCAGCACGTTGGGCATGCGCGCCACCAGGACCAGGGGCTGGAAGTCGCGCAGCGGGTCGTAGCCCAGCTGGGGCTGCAGCCATGGCAGCACGGCATGGGTGGCTGCCGCCCCCATGAGCAGCACGCGGTCGCGCGCCGTGGCCTGGGCCACCATGGTCGAGCCCTTGGCACCACCGTCGCCGGGCACGTTGAGGATGTGGATGGGGCCCAGCTGTGGAGCGCTGGCCTCGGCCAGCGGCCGGGCCGTGCGGTCCAGAGGGCCTCCGGCCGCATAGGGCACGATCAGGGCCAGGGACGAAGGCGTCGTCTCGCGTGCCGCCCCCTGGGGCTGGGCCGTGGCATTCAGCCAGGGCAGGGCTCCCAGCGCCGCCAGGCAGAGGCGCCGCGCCGGGCAGTCCGGCTGTCCCGCCGCTGGCGCGCATGCCGTGTCGGCATGGCGTGGCAGGGCGCGGGAAGCGTCGTGGCGGGACTGCATGGCGTGGAGCGGGAAATGGGCGATCCCTGCAGTATAGGCAGGGTGCGCTGCGCCAAAGCGCAGGGCCTGCACAGACTGCCGGTCCAAGTCGCGGTGGTGACGTGTGCATGTCCATCCCTGGCCGCGCCTTGCCCGCCCGGTGGCCTCGTTTCAGAGCACGCCCCGGCGCATCTGGTCGAGTTCCATGGTCTCGAACAGCGCCTTGAAGTTGCCCTCGCCAAAGCCATCGTTGCCCTTGCGCTGGATGAACTCGAAGAAGATGGGGCCGAGCTGGTTTTCGCTGAAGATCTGCAGCAGCAGCTCGCCAGGCTGGCCATCCACGAGGATGTTGCGCGCCAGCAGTTCGGCCACGGGCTCCTGCAGTGCCGGAATGCGTGCGGGCAGCAGTTCGTAATAGGTTTCGCTGGTGGGCAGCAGCTTGACGCCATGCATCTGCAGGGCGTCCACCGTGTCGTAGAGGTTGGTCGATCCCAGCGCGATGTGCTGTATGCCCTCGCCGTGGTACATGTCCAGGTACTCCTGGATCTGGCCCGCCTTGTCATTGCCCTCCTCGTTGATGGGAATGCGGATCTTGCCGCAGGGGCTCGTCATGGCCTTGCTCTTGACGCCCGTGCTCTGGCCTTCGATGTCGAAGTAGCGGACTTCGCGGAAGTTGAAGATGCGTTCGTAAAAACCGGCCAGCTCCCCCAGCCGCCCGCGGTAGACGTTGTGCGTGAGGTGGTCTATGTAGGTCAGGCCGTGGCCCGGCGGGTGCAGGCAGGCGCCGGGCAGGGGCTCGAAATCCACGTCGAAGAAGCTGATGTTGCCCAGGTCTCCATCGCGGGCGCCGTTCTTGCCGCGCCATTTGTCGACAAAATAGATCAGGGAGTCGCCAATGCCCTTGATGGCGGGAATGCTCAGCTCGCCGGGCGCGGCCTGCTGCGCATAGTCCCAGGCGCCCAGCGCGGTGGCGCGTTCATGGGCCTGTTTGGCGTCCTGCACCCGGAAGGCGATGGCACAGACGCTCGGGCCGTGCAGGCGCGCGAAACGCTGGGCAAAGCTGTCAGGCTCGGCGTTGATGATGAAGTTGATCCCGCCCTGGCGGTACAGGGTCACGTTTTTGCGGCGGTGGCGGGCCACGGCGGTGAAGCCCATGCGCTCGAACAGCCGGCCCATGGCCTCGGGGTCGGGTGCTGCGTATTCGATGAATTCGAATCCGTCCGTGCCCATGGGGTTGTCCCAGGGGGCGACGGTGGAGGAAGGCAGTGGGGCGTTCATGGGGTCTCCGGCCGGTGGGGGCTCGATGTGCCTGGGCACGGCCCTGGGCAATCGCTGCAGCCACTGTAGGCGCGCGGAGGGTCAGCTTTTCACCGTTTCGGCGTGGCGGAGAAATATGAAATGCATGAAAATTGCGGATATTTCCGATTTATCGCAATTTCATTGGGTAATTCGGGTTAACCCTGAAAAAATGCTGCTTGAGCAGCCGATGAAGCCGCCATGAGTGCCACCCATTCCATCGACAAACTGGACCGCGCGATTTTGCGCCGCCTGCAGGCCAATGGCCGTGAAACCTACGACGTCATCGGCGAGCAGGTCGGCCTGTCACCCAGCGCCGTGCTGCGCCGTGTCAAGCGGCTGGAGGACGGCGGCGTCATCGACCGCTATGTGGCCCTGGTCCAGCCCGAAACCGTGGGCCTGGGCCTGACGGCCTACCTGAATGTGCGGCTGGAAAAATACACCGAAACCAGCAAGCGCAATCCCATGGACGTCTTTCGCGCCAGCGTGCAGACCTGGCCCGAGGTCGTGGAGTGCGTGTCCCTGACCGGCGAGATGGACTATTTGCTGCGGGTTGTCGTGGCCGACATGCAGCACTACAGTCGCTTCATCATGGACACCTTGCTCAAGCACCCCAGCGTGCAGGACTGCAAGACCAGTTTCGTGATGGACCGTGTGAAGGTGACCACGGCGGTTCCGCTGTAGCCTGGCGGCTGCCGCGGGGGACCGCGGCCCGCATAGTCCGGGCCGGTGAAAGCCGACTGTTGAGGTGGCCGGGAATTGGTTGGCATGCCAATCCCCTACAGGTTTGTTGCATTGCAATATTCCCGTTGCTGGACTTCGGGTTTTTACCTATATTTGAGCCATGAATGCATCCAAAGACTGGTTGAAAGCATCCTGGCAGGCCGGCCGGGACATGTTGCGTGCGAGCGCAGGCCAGCCGCACCGACCCGATGGCCGTGCCTCGGCCATGGTGCCCATCCGTTCGCTGGGACCCTCCCATCGCGAGCGCGTGGTGGCGCATTTGCTCAAGCTCGACGAGGGCGACCGCTACCTGCGCTTCGGCTATGCCGCCAGCGACGAACAGGTGCGCCGCTACGCCATGCAGCTGGATTTCGAGCGCGACGACATCTTCGGCATCTACAACCGGCGCCTGGAACTGATCGCCGTGGCCCACCTGGCTTTCGCCTCCCATCCCGAGCACCAGAACTGCGCCGAGTTCGGCGTGTCCGTGCTCAAGCAGGCGCGTGGCCGCGGCTATGGCGGGCGCCTGTTCAACCGCGCTGTCATCCACGCCCGTACCAAGGGCGTGTCCATGATGTTCATCCATGCGCTGTCGGAGAACACGGCCATGCTGAAGATCGCGCGCAAGGCTGGCGCCACCATCAAGCGCGATGGCTCCGAATCCGAGGCCTACCTGCAGCTGCCTCCGGCCGGCATCGACACCCATATGGCGTCGCTGATGACCGAGCACATCGGCGAGGTGGACTACCGCTTCAAGAAGCAGGCCAAGCAGTTCTGGGATTTTCTGGCCGACGTGCAGGAAATCCGCCGCGGCGTCCAGGAAGGCCGCCACCAGTCGGCCGAATAACAGGGGTTTGGGCCGGCGCAACAGGCGCTGGCGGCGCAATCCGCTATCCTTGCGTCTTGTCCCACTACCGCACGTCCTGCACTCCAAGACAGTGTCCGACCCCCATCCTGCGCGCCCTTCCGAGAAGGAAGGCAAGCGAAGCTTCCTGCAAAAGGTGGCCGAGTTCATCCACCCGGCTCCCGAGTCCGCCGATGAGCTGATTGAAACCCTGGCCGACGCCGAAGACAAGCAGGTCATCGGCCCCGAGTCCCGCGTCATGCTCGAACGCGTGATCCGCATGGCTGACATGACGGCCGGCGATGTCATGGTCGCAGCGCCCCGCATGGACCTGATCAACATCGACGCGCCGTTCGACGAGATCCTGCACCAGGTCATCACCACCGCGCACTCGCGCTTCCCCGTCTACCAGGGCGAGCGCGAGAACATCATCGGCATCCTGCTGGCCAAGGACCTGCTCAAGCTGCAGCGTTCCCCCGACCTCCACATCCGCGCCCTGCTGCGCTCGGCGGCCTTCGTGCCCGAGAGCAAGGGGCTCAACGATCTGCTGCGCGAATTCCGTGGCAACCGCAACCACCTGGCCGTGGTCATCGACGAGTTCGGCCGCGTGGCGGGACTGGTGACCATCGAGGACGTGCTGGAGGAAATCGTCGGCGAGATCGAGGACGAGTTCGACATCCCCGAGGACGAGGGCGACATCTTCGCGCTGGCCGACAACAGCTACCGCGTGGCCGGCGACACCAGCCTGGAGCATGTGGGCGAAGCCTTCGGCGTGAGCCTGCATGCCAGCGATCCCGACGAGGAGTTCGACACCATCGGCGGACTGATTGCCCATGAGATCGGCCATGTGCCCAAGCGCGGCGAGCAGATCCATCTGGCGGGCCTGGAGTTCACCGTGCTGCACACCAAGGGCGGCGCGGTGCGCTGGTTCAAGGTGGTGCGCGACCCGGCGGCCGACGGCTTGCTGCGCAGCTGACGCCCCCACCCCGACTTGCCTTTGCGGTCCATGTTCTTCGCCCGTTCCGACCGCTTGCGCGGCAGCCTCGCCCGCCCGCCTCGCACGGGGTGGGTGGCCTGGACTTGCCTGGCGCTGGCTGGCGCAGCGCAGGCACTGTCCCTGGCATGGCCCTGGGCCCGAGGCCAGGGCGACGGGATCCTGAGCCTTGTCGGAGGCTATGGCCGTCCGCTGTGGTGGCTGCAGATCCTGTCCCTGTCCCTGCTGGCCGGCATGTTGCAGACAGCGCGCGGACCGGCCCAGGCCGCGGCGCGGGCCATGGTTTTCGCCACGGCCTGGCTGGTGGCGACCTTCTGGTGGCTGTTCATTTCCATGCATGTCTATGGCGGCCTGCCCGCGCCTTTGGCTGTGCTGGCCGTGCTGGCCCTGGCGGCCTTCCTGGGCAGCTACTACGCGCTGGCCGCTGCCGGACTGCACCGCCTGCGGCCTGTGGGCCCGGCAGGCGCGGCACTGGCCTTCGCAGCCGTCTGGACGCTGGCCGAAATGGCGCGCGGTTGGCTATGGACGGGCTTTCCCTGGGGCAGTGGCGGCTATGCCCATGTCGAGGGGCCGTTGTCCGTGCTGCCGCGCTGGATCGGTGTCTATGGCACGGGCGCCGTGGCTGCCTGGCTTGCCTGGTGGCTGGCTGCGCTGCGGGCGCCCTGGCCTGCGGGTCGCGCCGTGCGCGTCGTATCGGCCGCCGCCGTCCTGTGCCTGGCCTGGGCGGGGCTGTGGTGGTTGCGTGATGCCTCCGTCAACGATGCCGCGGCCGAACGTCCCGCACTGAGCGTGGCCTTGTTGCAGGGCAATATTCCGCAGGATGAAAAATTCGAGGCTGGCAGCGGCATTCCCCTGGCCCTGGGCTGGTATGGACGCGGGCTGCGCTCGGCCCCGGCCCGCCTGGTCGTGGCGCCCGAGACGGCGATTCCCCTGCTGCCCCAGCAACTGCCCGAGGATTATCTGGCCTTGGTGAGCGAGCCCTATGTGCGCCAGGACGGCGCCCAGGCCGCCCTGGTGGGCATTCCCCTGGGATCGGAAGAGCAGGGGTACACCAATTCCGTGGTGGGCTGGCGTCCGGGCCAGGTCCGGGACTACCAATACGACAAGCACCATCTGGTGCCCTTTGGCGAATTCATCCCACCCATGTTCCGCTGGTTCACGCAGATGATGAATATCCCGCTGGGCGATTTCAACCGCGGCGGCCTGGGCCAGCCCAGCATGGCGTGGGCTGGCGAGCGTCTGGCGCCCAACATCTGCTACGAGGATCTGTTTGGCGAGGAGCTCGGCGCGCATTTCGGCGACGCCGCGACGGCGCCGACGGTGCTGGTCAATTTCAGCAACATCGGCTGGTTCGGCGATAGCGTGGCCATCGACCAGCATCTGGCGATCAGCCGCATGCGGGCGCTCGAATTCGAGCGGCCCATGTTGCGCGCCACAAACACCGGTGCCACCGTGGTCATAGACCATCGTGGCGTGGTGACCCATGCGCTGGCGCCCTACGAACGCGCCGTGCTCGAGGCCGATGTGCAGGGGCGCGAGGCGCTGACGCCGTTCGCCCGCTGGGTCCATGCGGCCGGTCTGCTGCCCCTGACCATCGCTTGTCTGGCAGTGCTGGCCACAGGCTGGGGTCTGCGGCGGCGTGAGCGGGGGAAAGCCCGGCGGTTCTGAGTTGAAGCCGCTTTTGTGGCAGAGTTTTGACCTGCGCTCGGGGTTTTGTTGCCGGCATGCAACGGCTAACCCCGATAATGCGCGGCTGCATGGCCCGCTGCGGGCCGCACCATCCAGAGATACAGGTGGCATCCATGCCACCGCGGAGCAAGTTAGACAATGGCCGATTCTTTTTCGTATGAGCAACTGATCGCTTCGGGCGAGGGCAAGCTGTTTTCTGCCGACAGCGGACGGCTTCCCCTGCCGCCCATGCTGATGTTCGACCGCATTACGCACATCGACAGCGACGGCGGTGCGCACGGCCTGGGCAAGATCGTGGCCGAGCTCGACATCCGCCCCGACCTGTGGTTTTTCGAGTGCCATTTCCGCGGCGATCCCGTCATGCCCGGCTGCCTGGGCCTGGATGCCATGTGGCAGCTCATCGGCTTTTACCTGACCTGGTTGCGCCTGCCGGGCCGCGGCCGTGCGCTGGGCGCGGGCGAAGTGAAGTTCACGGGCGAAGTGGGCCCCGACGTCAAGCTTGTGACCTACGAAATCGACATCAAGCGCGTGATCAAGCGCAAGCTCAACATGGCCATCGGCGATGCGCGCCTGCTGGCCGATGGCAAGGAAATCTACGTGGCCAATGACCTGCGCGTGGGCCTGTTCCTGCGCGAAGCCGAAGGCCAGGGAACGGCAGCATGAGCAAACGTCGCGTAGTCATCACCGGCGCGGGCATCGTCTCGTGCATCGGCAACGACCTGGACACCGTGGAGACCTCGCTGCGCGAGGGGCGCACGGGCATCAAGGCCGTGCCGAAGTTCACCGAACTGGGCATGCGCAGCCAGGTGGCCGGTGTGCCGGAGATCGACATCGAGGCGCGCATAGACCGCAAGCAGCTGCGCTTCATGGGCGATGCAGCGGCCTACGCGCAGATCGCGCTGGAAGACGCCATCGCCCAGGCCGGCCTGCCGCCCGAGCAGGTCAGCCATCCGCGCACCGGCCTGATCATGGGCTCGGGTGGCGGCTCGCCGGCCAACCAGATCGAGGCCGCCGATACATTGCGCGAAAAAGGCATACGCCGCGTGGGCCCCTACCAGGTCACGCGCTGCATGAGCTCCACGGTGTCGGCCTGCCTGGCGACCAATTTCAAGGTCAAGGGCATCAACTACTCCATCACCTCGGCCTGTTCGACCTCGGCCCACTGCATCGGTGCGGCCGCCCAGCAGATCGCCTTCGGACTGCAGGACGTGATGTTCGCCGGTGGCGGCGAAGAGCTGTCCTGGGGCATGGCCCTGCTGTTCGACGGCATGGGCGCCATGTCCAGCAAGTACAACGACCAGCCCGAGAAGGCCTCGCGCGCCTATGACGCACAGCGCGACGGCTTCGTGATCGCGGGCGGCGGCGGTGCCGTGGTGCTCGAAAGCCTGGAGCATGCCCAGGCCCGCGGTGCCCGCATCCTGGCCGAAGTCGTGGGCTTCGGCGCGACCAGCGACGGCGAGGACATGGTCGCTCCCTCGGGCGATGGCGCCATCGCCTGCATGCAGCAGGCCCTGGAAGGCCTGGACGGCGGCGTGGACTACATCAATACCCATGGCACCTCCACCCCCGTGGGCGACATGCAGGAAGTGCGTGCCATGAAGACCCTGTTCGGCGACCAGGTGCCACCGTTCTCGTCGACCAAATCGCTGACCGGCCACTCGCTGGGCGCCACGGGCGTGCAGGAGGCCATCTACTGCCTGATCATGCTGAACAAGGGCTTCATCGCCGGTTCGGTCAACGTGGACACGCCTGACCCTGCGCTGGGCGACATGCCCTTGGTCACGCAAACGCGCGATGCACAGCTGACCACGGTACTGTCCAACAGCTTCGGCTTTGGCGGCACCAATGCATCCCTGGTGCTGCGCCGCTGGGAAGGCCGCTGAGCACTGCCCAGGCTTTCCCGGGCATGCCATGGCCGAACACGCCCGCCTGGCCGCGGGCTTTTTTACTGGTGGGCGCCCGCTGCCCGCATGTGGAAACTGAAGATTTGCAAGGGTGAACCCATGATTCTTGTCACTGGCGGCGCTGGCTTCATCGGCGCCAATTTCGTGCTGGACTGGCTGGCGACCGGCGATGAGCCCGTGCTCAATGTCGACAAGCTCACCTATGCAGGCAATCTCAAGAGTCTGGACAGCTTGCGCGGCGATGCACGCCATGTCTTCGTGCAGGCCGACATCGGCGATGGCGCCACCCTGGCGCGCCTGCTGGCCGAGCACCGGCCGCGCGCCGTGGTGAACTTCGCAGCCGAAAGCCATGTGGACCGTTCCATCCATGGCCCCGAGGATTTCATCCAGACCAATGTGGTCGGCAGCTTCCGCCTGCTCGAAGCCGTGCGCGGCTACTGGAACGGGCTGGAGCCCGAGGCCAGGGCCGGCTTCCGCTTCCTGCATGTGTCCACCGACGAGGTCTACGGCAGCCTGGCGCCCCAGGCGCCGGCCTTCACCGAACAGCACCACTACGAGCCCAACAGCCCCTACTCGGCCAGCAAGGCCGCCAGCGACCACTTGGTGCGCGCCTGGCACCATACCTATGGCCTGCCCGTGCTGACCACCAACTGCAGCAACAACTACGGGCCCCTGCACTTTCCCGAGAAGCTGATCCCGCTCATGATCGTCAACGCCCTGGCCGGCAAGCCGCTGCCCATCTATGGCGATGGCATGCAGGTGCGCGACTGGCTGTACGTGCGCGACCACTGCAGCGCCATCCGCCGCGTTCTCGAGGCCGGTACCGTGGGCGAGACCTACAACGTGGGTGGCTGGAATGAAAAGCCGAATGTGGAGATCGTGAACACGGTCTGCGCCCTGCTGGACGAGATGCGCCCCAAGGCCGACGGCAGCAGCTACAGCGCCCAGATCACCTATGTCAAGGACCGCCCGGGCCATGACCGGCGTTATGCCATCGACGCGCGCAAGCTGGAGCGCGAACTGGGCTGGAAGCCCGCGGAGACCTTCGAGACCGGCATCCGCAAGACGGTGCAGTGGTACCTGGACAACCCCGACTGGGTTGCCGACGTGCTGTCGGGCGCCTACCGTGAATGGGTGAGCCGGCAGTATGCGGACGGAGATGCGGCATGAAGCTGCTGCTGCTGGGCCGCAACGGCCAGGTAGGCTGGGAGCTGCAACGCAGCCTGGCGCCGCTGGGTGAGCTGATCGCGCTGGATCGCCTGGGAGAACACGGTCTTTGCGGTGACCTGGCGCAGCCCGAGGCCCTGGCGCAGACCGTGCGTGAACTGCGGCCCGATGTCATCGTCAACGCCGCGGCCCACACAGCCGTGGACAAGGCCGAAAGCGAGCCTGAACTGGCCCGGCAGTTGAATGCAGCGGCCCCCCAGGCCCTGGCAGACGAAGCCGCGCGGCTGGGTGCCCTGCTGGTGCACTACAGCACCGACTATGTCTTTGACGGCAGCGGCAGCATGGCGCGCGACGAGGAGCAGGCCACGGCTGCGCTGTCCGTCTACGGCCGCACCAAGCTCGAGGGTGAGCAGTGCATCCAGGCCTCGGGCTGCCGCCATCTGATCCTGCGCACCAGCTGGGTGTATGCAGCGCGCGGAGGCAATTTTGCCAAGACCATGTTGCGCCTGGCCCAGGAGCGCGAGACGCTGAGCGTGATCGACGACCAGTGGGGCGCACCCACGGGGGCCGACCTCATCGCCGATGTGAGCGCGCATGCCATACGCCAGGTGCTGCGCCAGCCGCAGGACCAGGGCCTATACCACCTGGTCGCGGGTGGCGAAACCACCTGGCATGCCTATGCCAGCCACGTGATTGCCCGGGCCCGCGAACTCGCTCCCGAGCGGGAATGGAAAGTCCGGCAGATCGATGCCGTGCCCACCACAGCCTTCCCCACGCCGGCACGGCGGCCGCACAATTCGCGCTTGGATACGCGGCGGCTGCAGCAAACCTTCGGTCTGCGCCTGCCCGATTGGCAGGTCGGCGTGGACCGCATGCTGCGGGAAATCCTCTGATGCGGCCCTGCCGTCCAGGAACCATGAAATGACCCAGAAACGCAAAGGCATCATCCTGGCGGGAGGCTCCGGCACCCGCCTGCACCCGGCCACGCTGGCCATCAGCAAGCAATTGCTGCCGGTCTACGACAAGCCCATGATCTACTACCCGCTGAGCGCTCTCATGCTCGCGGGCATACGTGACATTCTTGTCATCAGCACGCCCCAGGACACGCCGCGCTTTCAGCAGCTGCTGGAGGATGGCTCCCAGTGGGGTCTGAATCTGGAGTATGCGGTCCAGCCCAGTCCCGACGGCCTGGCACAGGCCTTTCTGATCGCCGAGGACTTCCTGGCCGGCGCGCCCAGCGCCCTGGTGCTGGGCGACAACATTTTCTACGGCCACGACTTCCTCAAGCTGCTGGAGCGCGCTGATGCGCGCGAGGCCGGCGCATCGGTGTTCGCCTACCACGTGCAGGACCCCGAGCGCTATGGCGTGGCCGAGTTCGATGCCCAGGGCCGTGTGCTGTCCATCGAGGAAAAGCCCAGCCAGCCCAAGAGCAACTACGCGGTCACAGGCCTGTATTTCTACGACAGCCAGGTGGTGGAGTTGGCAAAGTCCATCCGGCCTTCGGCGCGTGGCGAGCTGGAAATCACCGACCTCAACCGCCTGTACCTGGAGGGCGGGCAGCTCAATGTGGAGCTGATGGGGCGGGGCTATGCCTGGCTCGATACCGGCACCCACGACAGCTTGCTCGAAGCCAGCCAGTTCATCGCCACGCTGCAGCAGCGCCAGGGCCTGAAGGTGGCCTGTCCCGAGGAAATCGCTTTCCGCCAGGGCTGGATCGACGCGGCGCAGCTGGAAAAGCTGGGTCGGGCCCTGGCCAAGAATGGCTATGGCCAGTACCTGCTGCAAATGCTCAAGGAAAAGGTGCTTCCATGAACATGATTTCCCTGGCGATTGCCGATGTGAAACTGATCGAGCCCAAGGTCTTCGGCGACGCGCGCGGCTTCTTCCTGGAAAGCTTCAGCCAGCAGGCCTTCAACGAGGCCACGGGCACAAACCACCAGTTCGTGCAGGACAACCACAGCCGCAGCAAAAAGGGCGTGCTGCGCGGTCTGCACTACCAGCTGGCACCCCATGCCCAGGGAAAACTGGTGCGCGTGGTGCGTGGCGCCGTGTTCGATGTGGCCGTCGACGTGCGGCCTGGCTCGCCCAGCTTCGGACAATGGGTGGGCGCCGAGCTCAGCGAGGACAACCATCGCCAGCTGTGGGTGCCGCCAGGCTTTGCACACGGCTTCGTGGTGCTCAGCGACAGTGCCGACTTCCTCTACAAGGCCACTTCCTACTATGCACCCCAGTTCGAGCGCGGCATCGCCTGGAACGACCCGGCCATAGGCATTGAATGGCCTCAGCTCGACGTGGAGCTGTCGCTGTCCGACAAGGACCAGAAGGCGCCTCTGCTGGCCCAGGCCCAGCTGGTCTAGGGCCTGTTCCCACTGATGTGGGGATCGCGTTGTCCGGCTGCGGGGCCGTATGCAAGGCGCACGTGCGCAGCAAGGCCCTTGCCTTGCAAGCGCGGGCAACGCCCAGTGGCGGGCTGGCAGACAGCTCCGTGACCCCACATCAGTGGGAGCAGGCCCTAAGGCCGGGCCGTGCCTCCCGGCACGGCCTCGGCCAGGAAGCCCGCGATCAGCCGCGCATCGCGGCGCTCGCGCAGGCAGTACAGGTACTCGGGCAGGCGTGGCACGGGGCCTGCGAAGGGCAGGACCACGATGTCGGGGTGGGCCGATGCCTCGTGCCTTGCGAAAACGCTGATGCCCATGTCGCGGATCACGGCCTCGCGTATGGCTTCGCGGCTGGCGATCTCCATCACGTGGCGCGGCGACAGGCCCTGGGCCTCCAGCATCTGCTCGGTGAGCTGGCGTGTCATCGAACCGCGTTCGCGCAGGATCAGCGTGTCTTCGACCAGGTCGCGCGCTTCGACCTGGGGCTGGCGGGCGAGGCGGTGGCTGCGGTGCACGACCAGGGCCAGCGGGTCCTGGCCCAGCTCCATGCGCAGCAGGCGGGGATCGTCTTCCAGATGGGATGAGGTGGCCAGGTCTACCTGGTAGTCGACCAGGGCCTGGACCATCTGGCGCGAGTTGCCGCCCACCATGGCCACTTCCACGCGTGCGAAGCGCTGCTGGTAGCGCTTGACGATGTCCAGCACATAGTAGGGTGCCGTCGCGCCTATGCGCAGCTGGCCCTGGCTCACATCGCCCGAGTGGCGCAGCGCCGATTCCAGCTGGGCCGTCTGCAGCAGCAGAGTCTCCACCCCGGGCAGCAGGCGCAGGCCGGCATCGCTGATGGCCAGGCGCCCGCCCTGGCGGTGAAACAGCTCCACGCCGTAATGCTCCTCTAGGGCGCGGATCTGCGTGGTCACCGTGGGCTGGCTCAGCTGCAGCTGGCGCGCGGCCTGCGTGATGCTGCCCAGGCGGGCAACCCAGAAAAAGGACTTGAGCTGGGTGACGAACATGGGTACAGGGGGGGGGGGCGGCCATTGGCAAAGGGCAGGGGACGTGGCGCCATTTCACCACGGGCGCAAGCCCCGGGAAAACACAGGGGGGTGGTCGCCGGTGCGCGCCTAAACTGCTTGCATACCAGTTTTGTGCGCCAGTTTTGTAAGCAGTCCCGTGCCAGCGGCATTCAGGGCGACCGGGGCCTGTCGACCGTCTTCTTCAACGATAGAGGCATGCGCCATGGACATCCGAAACCCTTCGCCCGGTCTGTACAACGAAGATCTGGCCCCCACCCGTGACCGCCGCTGGGGTGCCTTCAGCATCTTCAATGTCTGGACGTCGGACGTCCACAGCCTCTGGGGCTATTACCTGGCGGCCAGCCTGTTCCTGCTGTGCGGCAGCTTCGTCAACTTCCTGATCGCCATCGGGCTCAGCTCCCTGGTCATCTTTTTCCTGATGAACCTCATCGGCTATGCGGGCGAGAAGACCGGCGTGCCCTATCCCGTGCTGGCGCGCGCCTCCTTCGGCGTCTGGGGGGCCAATCTGGCAGCCCTGGTGCGCGCCGTCGTGGCCTGCTTCTGGTACGGGGCGCAGACGGCCGCAGCCTCGGGCGCCATGGTGGCCCTGCTGGTGCGCAACGAGTCCATGCTGTCATTCCACCAGGGCACGCACTGGCTGGGCCATTCGGGGCTGGAGCTGATCTGCTATGTCGTCATCTGGGCACTGCAGCTGCTCATCATCCAGAAGGGAATGGAGACGGTGCGGCGCTTCCAGGACTGGGCCGGCCCGGCGGTCTGGGTGGCCATGCTGGTGCTGGCCGTGGGCCTGTGCATCAAGGCCGGCGGCTTCAGCTTCGAGCATGGCATTCCCATGGAGGTGCTGCTGGACAAGACCCGGGATGCGGGTGTCAGCGGCGAGCCTGGCAGCTTCTGGGCGCTGATGGCGGTGGGCGCGACCTGGATCACGTATTTCGCTGCGCTATACCTGAACTTCTGCGACTTCTCGCGCTATGCGGTCAACAGGCAGGCCGTGCGCCGCGGCAATCTCTGGGGCCTGCCCGTGAACCTGATCGCCTTTTCGCTGGTGGCCGGCATCACCACGCTGGCGGCCTTCAAGGTCTATGGCGAGGTGCTGCTCCACCCCGAGCAGATCTCGGCCAAGTTCGACAGCTGGGTGCTGGCGCTGCTGGCGGCGCTGACCTTTGCCGTGGCCACGCTGGGCATCAACGTGGTGGCCAACTTCGTGTCGGCGGCCTTCGATATTTCCAATGCCTTTCCCCGGCGCATCGACTTCAAGCGCGGTGGATACATCGCGGCGCTGATCGCGCTGGTGCTCTACCCCTTTGCGCCCTGGGAAGGCGGTGCCGCGCATTTCGTCAACGCCATCGGCGCGACCATGGGGCCGCTGCTGGGCATCATCCTGGTCGACTACTACCTGGTGGCCAGGGGGCGCATCAACGTGGCGGCGCTCTATGACGAGCACGGCGAGTACCGCTACGAAGGCGGCTGGAACATCAACGCCCTGGTGGCCACGGGCATAGGCAGCGTGTTCTCCACCATACTGCCGAATTTCACCAGCCTGCTGCCCGTGTGGTGGAACACCTATGGCTGGTTCTTCGGCGTGTTCATCGGTGGCGGCGTGTACTGGGTCATGGCCAGCCTGCGCCCGCGCCGCATGCCCCTGGCCGCCTGAGGGCGACATGTCCACGGCAGCGGCACAGGGCGGTATGGCGGCGACGGGGCCGGCGGCGATTGCCGAGCGCGTGATGCGCTCCATCGTCGAGCGCAGGCTGCGCCCCGGCGAGCGACTGGGCGAAAAGGAGCTGGCCGATTTCTTCGGCGTCAGCCGCACCATGGTGCGCGAGGCCCTGATGCAGCTGCAGGCGCGCGGCTTCGTCGAGGTGCGGTCGCGCCTGGGCTGGTACGTGGTCGAGCCCTCTTTCGCCGAGGCCCAGGAAACCTATGCCGCACGCCGCGTGCTGGAACCCGGCATGCTGCGCGACGCGGGCCGGCCGCTGCAGTCGGCCATCCTGTCCCTGCGCCAGCATGTGGAGCGCGAACGCCGAGCCATCGCCGAGCAGGACAACGCCGGCCAGCGCAGCGTGCTGCTGGCCGACTTCCATGTCTGCCTGGCACAGCAGCTGGGCAACCGCTTCCTCACGGCCATGATGGCCGATCTTTCGGCGCGCACCACCCTGGTGTCGGCCCTGTACCAGTCGCAGACCGAGGCACAGCACTCCAATGCCGACCACGAGGCCATCGTCGAGGCGCTGGCTGCAGGCGACATGGCCCTCGCCGAGCGGCTGATGCGCGAGCACATCGACGTGCTGGCCGCACGCCTGGACGAGACCCTGGCCCATCGTGCACGGGTTCAGGACCGCCTGCTGGCGGCTCTGCAGCCCCTGAACTGAGTCCGGCGCCGCAGGGCAGGTGCCTCCCAAATCCGCGAATACCGTCCTCGGAAAACTTCCGTTATGTGACATCTGCGTTTCATGGCCGTTTCCTACATTGGCTGTCATCGGCGGTTCACCCCACCGTCCTTGTCCACCCCAACGCCTCTGAACGACCATGCGCCACACAACTGCTTTCTGGAGCCGCCGCCTCGTCCTCGCCGCCGCGGCACTGGCCACCACCTGCCTGGCCCACGCCGCCAAGACCGAGCTGCTGGTCTACAGTGCGCTGGAGGCCGATCAGATCAAGGCCTACAAGAGCGGGTTTGAAAAAGCCCACCCCGACATCGAGCTGCGCTTCGTGCGCGACAGCACGGGCATCATCACGGCCCGGCTGCTGGCCGAGAAGGCCAATCCCCAGGCCGACGTGGTCTGGGGCGTGGCCGCCACCTCGCTGATGCTGCTGGACAAGCAGGGCATGCTCCAGCCCTATGCGCCCAAGGGCCTGGACAAGGTGCGTCCCACCATGCGCGATCCGCGCGCCCAGCCGACCTGGGTGGGAATGGATCTGTGGTCCTCGGCCATCTGTTTCAACACCGTGGAAGCCGGCAAGCGCAAACTGCCCGTGCCCACCGGCTGGGCCGACCTGGTCCGGCCCGAGTTCAAGGGCACGATCACCATGCCCCATCCGGCTTCCAGCGGCACGGGCTACCTGATGGTGGCAGCTTGGCTGCAGATGATGGGCGAGGAAAAAGGCTGGGCCTACATGGACGGCCTGCACCAGAACATCGGGGTCTACACCCACAGCGGGTCCAAGCCCTGCCGCCAGGCCGGCGCGGGCGAGTTTCCCGTGGGCCTGAGTTTCGAATACCGCGCCAGCAGGACCAAGAAGGACGGCGCGCCCATCGACATCGTCTTTCCGAAGGAAGGCCTGGGCTGGGACGTGGAAGCCACGGCCATCCTCAAGACCAGCAAGAAGCCGGAGGCCGCCAGGGCACTGGCCGACTGGGCCGCCACGCCCGAGGCCAACCGGCTGTATGCCGCCAATTTTGCCGTGCTGGCCCTGCCCGAGGCGCAGGAGAAGCTCGACTTCATTCCCGCCGATCTGGAGCAGCGTCTGGCGAAGAACGACTTCGACTGGGCCGCCGCCAACCGCGACCGCATCCTGGCCGAGTGGAGCCGGCGCTATGAGGGCAAGGCGGAGAAGAAGTAGCACCCCCTGAGGCGCTGACGCGCCTTCCCCCTCTCTACTCGCTGCGCGAGGGAGGGGGACGACAGCCTCGCTGCGGGGCGGCCCTTGCTCGCTGTCCCTGAGATGGGGCCGCGCCAGTTTCACAGGCAATGCATCGGAGCGACAAGCCATGCCGGAGCCACAACATGCTGTGTATTGACCATATCGCCAAGCGCTACCGCGAGCAGCAGGTGCTGCGGGACATCGATCTGCGCGTGGAGGCGGGCGAGTTCGTGAGCCTGCTGGGGCCGTCGGGCTGCGGCAAGACGACGCTGCTGCGCATTGTCTGCGGCATCGACCTGCCCGACGAGGGGAGGGTGCTGTTCCAGGGCGACGACATCACGCGCTGGCCTGCGGCGCAGCGTGGCTTCGGCGTGGTGTTCCAGAGCTATGCGCTGTTTCCCAATCTCACGGCTGCGCAGAACGTGGCCTTCGGCCTGAAGGGCCAGTCGCCGGCCCGGGTGCGCGAGCGCGTGGCCGAGATGCTGTCCCTGGTCGGCCTGACGGGCCAGGCCCAGCGCCATCCTGCCCAGTTGTCGGGGGGGCAGCAGCAGCGTGTGGCCCTGGCCCGCGCGCTGGCGCCGCGGCCGCGCCTGCTGCTGCTTGACGAGCCGCTGTCCGCGCTCGATGCCCAGGTGCGCACCGAGTTGCGCAGCGAAATCCGCCAGCTGCAGCGCCAGCTGGGCATTGCCTCCATCATGGTGACGCACGATCAGGAGGAGGCCTTGTCCATGGCCGACCGCGTGGTGCTCATGCACCAGGGGCGCATCGAGCAGCAGGGTTCGCCCGAGCAGCTCTATGCCCAGCCGGTGAGCCGGTTCGCCGCGGGCTTTGTTGGGCGCATGAACCTGCTGCCGGCCACGGCAGAGGGACAGGACCAGGTGCGCATCGGCGAGGCCCGCCTGCATTGCGCGCTGGCCGGCTTTGCGCGGGGCGATTCGCTGGTGGTGGGCGTGCGGCCCGAAAGCGTGGTCCTGCATCCGGCCCAGCCCGCCGCACTGCCCAATCTGCTGCGGGCGCGGGTGGTCGAGACCTCCTTCCTCGGCCCCGTGGCGCTGGTGCGGCTGTTCAGTCCCACGCTGCAGTGCCAGGTCGATGCCCAGTGGCCGCTGCGCCACGATGCACGCCTGCCCGATTGGCTGCAGGGCGAGGTGCTGATGGAGCTGCCCGCCGCCGCGCTGCAGCCGCTGGCGGCGCCGGAGCTGGCGAGGCAGGCCGCATGAGCGCGCACCCTCTCGATGCGGCGGCCGGACCGGCCCTTGAGCGGCAGGCCGCTGCCGCCCCCCGGCGCAGCGCGCCCGCAGGCCCCGTGCGTCCGCAGGGCCGCCACTGGAGCGCGGAGCGCTGGTGGCTGGCGGTCCTGGTGCTGGCCACCCTGGCCTGGCTGTTGGCCACGGTCGCCCTGCCCGTGGCCGGCCTGCTGGGCCGCAGCCTGTGGGACGAGAGCGGCCAGTTCACCGGCCTGGCCCGGTTCATGGCCTATGCGCGCACACCGGGCGTGGGGCAGTCGCTGTCCAACAGCCTGTGGCTGTCGGCCGCGAGCGCCACGGCCTGCGTGCTGCTGGCCTATGGCTATGCCTATGGCGTCATGCGCAGCTGCATGCCGCTGGCGCGCTGGTTCCGGGCGCTGGCCCTGGTGCCGCTGCTGGCCCCCTCGCTGCTCATGGCCATCAGCCTGATCTACCTGTTCGGCAGCCAGGGCCTGCTCAAGGGCTGGCTGCCCGGTGGTTCTGCCTACGGTCCGCTGGGCATCGTCATCGGTTCGGTGCTCTGGACCTTTCCACATGCGCTGATGATTCTGTGCACCGCGCTGGCGTCGGGCGATGCGCGTCTGTACGAGGCCGCGGCCACGCTGGGCGCGGGCCGCTGGCGCAGCTTCTGCCAGGTCACCCTGCCGTCCAGCCGCTACGGGCTGATGATTGCCTGGATCGTGGTCTTCGTGCTCGTGGTCACGGACTTCGGCGTGCCCAAGGTCATCGGCGGCAACACGGCCATGCTGGCCACCGACATCTACAAGCAGGTCATAGGCCAGCAGAACCTGTCCATGGGCGCCGTGGTGGCCATGCTGCTCCTGGTGCCCGCGGGCCTGGCCTTCGCAGCCGAACGGCATTTGCGCGCCCGCCAGGCCGCCAGCCTGGGCCTGCGTTCCGTGCCCCTGACGCCCCAGCCCCATGGGCCACGGGACCGGGCACTGTTCGCCTACTGCGCCCTCGTGGCCCTGGCCCTGCTGTCCGTGATGGCCACGGCCGTGCTGGCCTCCCTGGTCAGCTACTGGCCCTATGACATGGCGCTGGGTTTCAGGCACTACCGCTTCGACATGATGGACGGAGGCGGATGGGCCAGCTATGGCAATTCGCTGCGCATGGCCCTGGCCACGGCCGTGCTGGGCGCGGCACTGAGTTTTGTGACGGCCTACCTGGTGGCAAAGCCCTCGGGCTGGGCGCGCACGCGCCAGTGGCTGCATGGCGTGGCCACCCTGCCCATGGCCGTGCCGGGGCTGGCCCTGGGCCTGGGCTATATCCTGTTCTTCAATGCCCAGGGCAACCCCCTGCACTTCCTCTACGGCAGCCTGTCCATCCTCGTGCTGTGCACGGTGGCCCATTTCTTTTCCGTGGCCCACATCACCCTGCTCACGGCGCTGCAGCAGCTCGATGCCGAGTACGAGCGCGTGGCCGATTCCCTGGGCGTGCCCTTCTGGACCTTGCTGTGGCGCGTGCACCTGCCCGTGTGCCTGCCCGTGCTCATGCAGGTGGCGGGCTACTTCTTCGTCAATGCCATGACCACGGTGTCGGCTGTCGTGTTCCTGTATTCGCCCGACACCACGCTGGCCTCGGTGGCCGTGCTGGCCATGGACGATGCGGGCGATACCGCGCCGGCCGCCGCCATGGCCACGCTGATCTTCGCCACGGCGGCCACGGGGCGTTTGCTGATCGCCCTGCTCGATGCCCGGGTGCAGCGGCGCACGCAGCGCTGGCGCCAGCGCTGAAACCTTTTCCTTTTCCGTTCAGACCATGAAGAACTACGACCTGATCGTGGTGGGGGCCGGCATTGTCGGCCTGGCCCACGCCTATGCGGCTGCGCGCCGTGGCCGCAGCGTGCTCGTCATCGAGCGCGACGCGGCCTGCATCTCCGCCTCCATCCGCAACTTCGGCTTCGTCACCGTCACGGGACAGCAGGCCGGCGCCCATTGGCGCCGGGCCATGCGCTCACGCGATGTCTGGGCCGAGATCGCGCCCCAGGCGGGCATCGAGGTGCTGCACCGGGGCCTGTGGCTGACGGCGCGGCGCAGCGCGGCCGAGGCCGTGGTCCATGCCTTTCTGGGCACGGAAATGGGCCAGCGCTGCGAGCTGCTCACGCCGGCCGAGGCGGCCGGGCGCCATGCGGCGCTGCGCACCGAGGGCCTGGCCGCCGTGCTCTACAGCCCCCACGAGTTGCGCGTGGAGTCGCGCACGGCCATTCCCCGACTGGCGCAGTGGCTGGACCGTGCGCTGGGCGTGGATTTGCGCTTCGGCGAAGCCGTGCTCGAGGTGCAGGCCCCGCAGGTGCGCACTTCGCGTGCCCTCTACCACGGCGAGCGTGTCGTGGTATGCCACAACGCCGATCCCGGCGGCCTGTTCGCGGACCTGTGGACGCCACACCGGCTGCAGCAATGCCAGCTGCAGATGCTGCGTGTGCGGCCGCAGCCGGGCCTGAAGCTCCAGGGCTCGGTCATGGGCGACCTGAGCATGGTCCGCTACGAAGGCTACAGCGCCCTGCCCGAGGCCGCGGCATTGCGCGCCGAGCTGGAGCGGGAAGAGGGCGAGAGCCTGTCCCATGGCATCCACCTGATCGCCGTGCAAAGCGCCGATGGCAGCCTGGTGGTGGGTGATTCTCACCACTATGGCGCGGCCGTCTCTCCGTTCGCCAGCGATGCCGTGGACCGCCTGATGCTGCGCCACTTGTCCGAGGCCCTGCATATGCAGGATGCGCAGGTCGTGGAGCGCTGGGTGGGCGTCTACCCCAGTGCCCCCGACGTGCCCTGCCTGGTGCATGCCCCCGACGAAGCCACGCGCGTGGTGGCGGTCACGGGCGGCTCGGGTGCCAGCACGGCCTTCGGCCTGGCCGAGGAAGTATGGAGCGCATGGTGATGACTCCGCGAGCAGGCAGCGCCCGCGGCGCCTACTGCCCGAACAGCACCCACAGCAGCGCCAGCAGCGCGATGGTGGCCAGCACGGCCAGCGTGATCTTGAGGGCGCTGTAAGGGCGCTCGCCCGCGATCTGGCCCGTGTAGCCGTTGGCCACGATCTGGAAGGTCCGGCTGCCATAGGTATAGCCCACCAGCCAGACCGGCACGAGCACATGCTTGAACGTACGGCCCTGGTAGTCACGCTGCATCTGCAGGTTGCGATAGGTGTCGCCGGGCACCTGGCGGGCGCACATGGCGCGCAGCTGCTCGTCCATGTCCTCGATGTTGAGCTGGGCCGCCTTGCCCAGGTCGACCTGGTAGCGCTCCACGGTCCAGCCGCGCACGAATTCGGGCGTATAGGGCTGCAGGTCCGTGGTGGTGGGAAAGGGCTCGACCTGGCGCAGCAGGTGGGCGTGCACGCCCACGGTGCCGGGTACCAGCTCGTCGTCGAAGAAATGGACCAGGCTGCCCGAGGCCGGCTCCCAGCGCACATGGCGCACCTGGCGCGTCTGTGTGTTGCCGTTGCTGTCCCGATAGGTCTCGGTGGTGTCGTAGTAGAAGCCGGCCTCGGCCCACCAGTCGGCGCTGGCATGGGCGTCGAAGGTCCAGTAGGGGAGGTAGACCCCGTGCAGGGTGTCGGTCAGCGCGGCCGACTTGAGACGATTGGGCGCAAACCAGCGGCTGCCATACCACTGGCGTATGCGGTCGCGGATCTGGCCGTCGCTGATCTTGAAGGGCAGGATGCTTTGCGGGGTGATGGCGTCGCTGCGTTCCTCATGGGCCACGATGGCCGGCGATCCGCAGAAGTCGCAGCGCTGGGCCACGGTGCGGTTCACGAAGACCGAGATGGCACGGCAGTTCTGGCACTGCACCTCGTAGCGGTCCTCGGTGCCCCAGCCCCGGCCGGCCTGGGGGTTGCTCAGGGCCTGGGCCAGGTCCTGCTCGACCACGGCGCGGCCCAGTTCCTCGCGCGTTTCCTCGCTCCAGGGTACGACCGTGCCGCAGTAGGGGCATTTGAGCGCCTGGGCCTGGGCATTCCATTCGAGGTTGGCGCCGCATTCGGGGCAGGGGTGCTTGCGCACCATGGCCGGAGCGGCGGCTGCGGCTTCCCAGGAGCCGGCAGAGGCAGAGGCAGAGGGACGGGGAGAGGGCGCGCTCACGGCATCGGTCCTGGAAAACGTACGGCGCCAGGGGGTGCCTGGCGCCGCAATGGTTCAAGCGGCAAAAGGAGTGGACAGCCTCATCCCCTGAGGAACTCGTCGAGGGCGCTCTGGGCGATGCGCCACTGGCTGCCGATCTGGCGCGCCTTGAGGTGGCCCGCCTGGATCTCGGACAGCACGTCGGCCTCGCTGACGCCCAGCACCTGGGCTGCCTGGGCCGGAGTCAGCACCTGCAGGCCGGCGGCGGCCGGCGTGGCCGGTGCCTGGGCTGCCTGGGCGGCTGCCGGCGAGAAGGGATCGGTGGCGCTGTCGTGGCCGGCCGGCGCTCCGCCCTGCATGCTCTTCATCATTTCCTGGGCCATGCCGAAGCCCATGGCCATGGTGGCGGGCATGGCTGCCGCGGCCGCGCCTTCGCCGCCATTGGCCATGGCCTGGCCCATCTGGTACTTGACGTAGTCGTTGAGGTTGCCGATGGCCGTCATGCTGGAGCGCTTGTCGATGGCCTGCTCCACCTCCGGCGGCACGGACACGTTCTCCAGCACGAAGCTGGTGATCTCCAGGCCGTACTTGTCCGTCATGGCCGGGTTGATCAGGGGCAGCAGTGCATCGCCCAGCTCGCCATAGCGCTGGGCCACGTCCAGCACGGGCACCTGGGCCCTGGCCAGCGATTCGGTGAAGACGCTGATGATGCGCGAGCGCATGGTGTCCGCGAATTCGTCGATGCGGAAATTCTGGTCGGTCCCGGCCACTTCCTTGAGGAATTTGGCAGGCTCGACAATGCGGAAGTCGTAGGTGCCGAAGGCGCGCAGGCGCACGGCGCCAAAGTCCTTGTCGCGCACCATCACGGGGTTGGACGTGCCCCACTTGTTGCCCGTGAACAGCCGCGTGTTGATGAAGTAGACATCGCACTTGAACGGCGAGTTGAAGCCGTACTTCCAGCCCTGGATGGTGGACAGGACGGGGATGTTCTGGGTGGCCAGCGTGTGCTTGCCGGGGCCGAACAGGTCGGCGTACTGGCCGGCGGAGACGAACTGGACCTGCTGCGACTCGCGCACGATGAGCTGGGCGCCGTTCTTGATTTCCTTGTCGTCGTCGGGCCAGCGGTAGGACAGCGTGTCGCGCGAGTCATCGGTCCATTCGATGATCTCGATCAGTTGCTTGGTGATGATGTTCATCAGGTTCATGGCAGGCTCCGGGGCGGTGGTGGTCCACGAAAAAACGCAATGGCCCATTCTAGGGCGCCCCCATGGCGGCTGTGGGGTGGGGCGGTACTGGCGGGGCCGCTCAATTGTCAAGAAATGAGGGTTGGATGCCGCCCGCAGGGGCGTCCAGCGGGGGCCTGGGTTGTGCGCTTCTCTTTTTGATGGCTGCGGGCTGGTGGCAAGCCCTGCGTGGGGCCGCAGGCCGGCACGACGGCGCGCGGCCGGGCGGCGACTTAAAATCGCCGTTTGCGCGGCGCGAGCCGCCTCTTAAATTCACCGGCGCAGCCTTGGCCTGCGTGCGAAGCCTGAAACACCTCATGCTCACTTTCCAACAAATCATCCTCAAGCTGCAGTCCTACTGGGCCGACCAGGGCTGCGCGCTGCTCCAGCCCTATGACATGGAAGTGGGTGCGGGTACATCGCACACCGCCACCTTCCTGCGCGCCCTGGGCCCCGAGCCGTGGAAGGCCGCCTATGTCCAGCCCAGCCGCCGTCCCAAGGATGGCCGCTATGGAGACAACCCCAACCGCCTGCAGCACTACTACCAGTACCAGGTGGTGCTCAAGCCCGCGCCCGACAACATCCTGGAGCTGTACCTGGGCTCGCTCGAGGCGCTGGGCTTCGATCTCAGGAAAAACGACATCCGCTTCGTCGAGGACGACTGGGAAAACCCCACGCTGGGTGCCTGGGGCCTGGGCTGGGAAGTCTGGCTTAACGGCATGGAGGTGACCCAGTTCACCTATTTCCAGCAGGTGGGCGGCATCGACTGCAAACCCGCCACGGGCGAGATCACCTACGGCCTGGAACGCCTGGCCATGTACCTGCAGGGCGTGGACAACGTCTACAACCTGACCTGGACCGACGGCCTGAGCTATGGCGACGTCTACCACCAGAACGAGGTCGAGCAGTCCACCTACAACTTCGAGCATTCGGACGCGGACTTCCTGTTCACGGCCTTCGGCGCCTATGAAAAGCAGGCCAACCACCTGATGGGCGAGCAGCTGGCCCTGCCGGCCTACGAGCAAGTGCTCAAGGCTGCCCATACCTTCAACCTGCTCGATGCGCGCGGCGCCATCAGCGTGACCGAGCGCGCTGCCTACATCGGCCGCATCCGCAATCTGGCCCGTGCCGTGGCCAAGGCCTACCTGGACAGCCGTGCGCGCCTGGGCTTCCCCATGGCGCCGCGCGCCCATGCCGAGGAAGTGCTGGCCGAACTGGCCAAGGCCGCGGAACAACAGGGCAAGAAGGCCGCCTGAGGCTGCACCGAGAGAACACCAGACCATGAACGCATCGAATCTTCTTGTTGAACTGTTTGTCGAAGAGCTGCCGCCCAAGGCGCTGCAAAAGCTGGGCGACGCCTTTGCCGGCGTGCTGTTCGAGCAGCTCAAGGCCCAGGGCCTGCTGGCCTCCAGCGAAGCGCGCCTGACCGCCTATGCCTCGCCACGCCGCCTGGCTGCCCACATCACCGAAGTCCTGCCCCAGGCCGAGGACAAGGCTGTCTCGCAAAAACTCATGCCCGTGTCCGTGGGCCTGGACGCTGGCGGCCAGCCCACGCCGGCCCTGATCAAGAAGCTGGCGTCCCTGGGCGCCGGCGAGGAGGCCGTGGCCGGCCTGACGCGCCAGGGTGAAGGCAAGGCCGAGGCCCTGTTCTATGCATCCACCGTGCGCGGCGTGCTGCTGGCCGATGGCGTGCAAAAGGCGCTGGATGAGGCCATCGCCAAGCTGCCCATCCCCAAGGTCATGCGCTACCAGCTGGCTGACGGCTGGAGCAGCGTCAACTTCGTGCGCCCGGCCCATGGCCTGGTCGTGCTGCACGGCACCGAGGTCCTGATCGGCGTCAAGACCCTGGGCCTGACGGCGGGCTCGGCCACGCATGGCCACCGCTTCGAGGCCGCCGTCGACCCCGTGGTCATCCGAGATGCCAATTCCTACGCCGATCAGCTGCGCGAGGAGGGTGCGGTGATCGCCAGCTTCACCGAGCGCCGCGCCGAGATCGCGCGCCAGCTGCAGGCCGCGGCCGAGCGCGTGGGCGGTGGCGTGCGTCCCATCGAGGACGGGGCCCTGCTCGACGAAGTCACGGCCCTGGTCGAGCGTCCCAATGTGCTGGTCTGCGAGTTCGAGAAGGAATTCCTGGACGTGCCGCAGGAATGCCTGATCCTGACCATGAAGGCCAACCAGAAATACTTTCCGCTGCTGGACACCGCCGGCAAGCTGACCCACCAGTTCCTGGTGGTCAGCAACATCAGCCCTCAGGATGCCAGCGCCGTCACGGGCGGCAACGAGCGCGTGGTGCGCCCGCGCCTGGCCGACGCCAAGTTCTTCTTCGACCAGGACCGCAAGAAGACCCTGGCCTCGCGCGTGGATGCGCTGGGCAAGGTGGTCTACCACAACAAGCTGGGCACCCAGGGCGAGCGCGTGGAGCGCGTGCGTGCCATCGCCAAGAGCATTGCCCGCCAATTGGGCGACACGGACCTGGCCCGGCAGGCCGACCTGGCCGCGCAACTGGCCAAGACGGACCTCATCACCGACATGGTGGGCGAGTTCCCCGAGCTGCAAGGCACCATGGGCCGCTACTACGCCCTCAACGACGGCCTGGACCTGGCTGTGGCCGATGCCATCGAGGACCACTACAAGCCGCGTTTCGCGGGTGATGAGCTGCCGCGCGGCCAGGTTGGCGTGGTCGTGGCCCTGGCCGACAAGCTGGAAACCCTGGTCGGCATGTTCGGCATCGGCAATCTGCCCACCGGCGATCGCGATCCCTTCGCGCTGCGCCGCCATGCGCTGGGTGTGGTCCGCATGCTGGTCGAAAAAGACCTGGCCCTGGACCTCGAAACCCTGCTGGTCAGCGTGCTGCCGGCCTTTGGCGACAAGATCGAGGATGCCACGCCCCAGTTGCTGGACTTCATCTACGACCGTCTGGCCGGCAGCCTGCGCGAGCAGGGCTTCTCGGCCCAGGAAGTGGATTCCGTGCTGGCCCTGCGCCCGCAACGCCTGTCCGACGTGCAAAAGCGCCTGGAAGCCGTGCGCGCCTTTGGCCAGCTGTCCGAGGCCCCGGCCCTGGCCGCTGCCAACAAGCGCGTCGGCAACATCCTCAAGAAGGCCGACCAGGCCGTGCAGGCCCAGGTCAACGCGGCCGTGCTGGCCGAAGCCGCCGAAAAGGACTTGTACGCGGCCCTGCAATCCGTGGCGCCCAAGGCCCAGCAGCAGTTCACGGCCGGCGACTACACTGCCAGCCTGCAGACCCTGGCCGCGCTGCGCGCCCCCGTCGATGCCTTCTTCGAGCATGTGATGGTCAACGCCGAGGACCCGGCCCTCAAGGCCAACCGCCTGGGCCTGCTGGCCACCTTGCACGAAGCCATGAACCGGGTCGCCGACCTCTCGCGCCTGGCCTCCTGATCCCGTGGCGGCATCTGCCGCCCGGGCCCTGCGTCTTCCACCCTGGGACCCGACCATGAAAATTGCGATCCTGGACCGTGACGGCACCCTCAACCCGATGGGAGAGGAGGGCTTCATCGCCTCGGCCGATGCCTGGAAGGCCCTGCCGGGAGCGCTGGAGGCCGTGGCGCTGCTCAACCGTGCGGGCTGGCATGTGGTGGTTGCCACCAACCAGCCGGGCCTGGGGCGCGGGCTGTTCGACGTGACCGAGCTCAACGCCATCCACACGAAGATGCACCGCGAGATGGCGGCTGCGGGGGGGCGGGTCGACGCCGTCTTCTACTGCCCCCATGCGCCCGACGAGGAATGCGGCTGCCGCAAGCCCGGCACGGCGCTGTTCGAGCAGATTGCCGAGCGCTTTGGCGTCGAGGGTGCGCAACTGTGGGTCATCGGGTCGTGCGTTGCCCATCTGCAGGCCGGCGCCGCCATGGGCGCGCGCCTGTCCCTGATCTGCACCGGGGCCAGCGCCGGAGTGCCGGTGGAGGGCGAGCTGCCCGCAGGCATGCCCGCGGGCACGCAGCGCTTTGCCAGCCTTGCCGCGCTGGCGGCGCTTCTGTCCTCCGAAACGCAGGCGCCGGCCTCGCGGGCTGCCGGCTGAGCGCCCGCAATGCTATCTTCCTGATTCCTGAATCGAGGGCGCACGAGGCTGCCATGGCATGGTCATGGTCCGCTTCGCCTGCCCCAAGCTGCCCACTTCTGCCGCCATGTCCCTGATCCGCTCCACCCTCCACATGCTCTGGATGGGCATTACCGTGATCCCCTACACCCTGGCCGTGCTGCTCACGCGCTGGCTCGGCGGCTCGCCGCGCCGCGTCTACAGCGTGGCGCGTGCCTGGCTCAAGCTGTCGGTGGACAGCGCCCGCGTCCTGATGGGCGTGCGCTACCGCGTGCAGGGCATGGACCACCTGCCCACCGACCCCTCGCAGGGCGTGGTGCTGCTGGTCAAGCACCAGTCCACCTACGAGACCTTTCTGATGCCGGCAATCATGCCGAGGCCGCTGGCCTATGTGTTCAAGAAGGAACTGCTCAAGGTGCCCTTCTTCGGCTGGTCCATCGGCAGCCTGGACATGATCCACATCGACCGCGCCCATGGCTCGCGCGCCTTCCACAAGGTGGTGGAGCAGGGCAAGCGCCTGCTGGCCCAGGGCACCTGGGTCATCATGTTCCCCGAGGGCACACGCATTGACCGGGGCCAGAAAGGTGAATACAAGTCGGGTGCCACACGCCTGGCCATCATGGCCGGTGTGCCTGTCGTGCCCATTGCCGTGACTTCGGCCAAGTGCTGGCCGCGCAAGGCCTTCATCAAGAAGCCCGGCGTGGTCGATGTCTCCATCGGCCAGCCCATCTCCACGCAAGGCCGCAAGTACGACGAACTCATGGTCGAGGTCGAGAACTGGATAGAGTCCGAAATGCGGCGCCTCGACCCCGAGGCCTATCGGGGCTGAGCCATGGCGGGCGATGTGCCGGCGCACCTGTGGCAGTGGCTGGTGCCGCCCGCCGTGCAGGGTGCCGACGGCCGGCTGCAGCCTCGCCGGCCCGCGCGCGCGCCTGTGCCCGCGCCGGCCCGGGAACAGACCGCTCCATCCCTGCCGCAGCCCACGGATCTGCCTGCCCATCCAGAGGCCAACCAGCAGGCCCTGCTTCAGGGCCGCTTGCTGCACTACCGCCTGCAGCGCTCGCGCCGGCGCAGCATAGGCTTCACCGTAGGGGCACAGGGGCTGGTGGTCAGTGCACCGCCCTGGGTGGACATGGCCGCCATCGGCCAGGCTCTGCAAGCCAAGGCGGCGTGGATACTGCGCAAGCTGCAGGAGGCCGGCCAGCGCCATGCAGACCAGCAGGCGGCGCGCATCTGCTGGGCCCATGGCGGTGAACTCGATTATCTGGGGCGGCCTCTGCGCCTGTGCCTGACAGGGGGCGAGGCCCTTCCCCTGCGCACGCGCCAGGCGCACCGCGAACAGGCATCCGATGGCAGCCAGTCGCTGCACCTGCCGCTGGCTCCGGGTGCTGCACCGGCCGAGGTGCGGGCCTGCGTGCAGGCCTGGATGCTGCGCGAGGCCAGGGCCTGGTTCACGGCCAGCCTGCAGCGCCATGCGCCCCTGCTGGGCGTGCAATGGACCAGTCTTCGCCTGACCAGCGCACGCACGCGCTGGGGCAGCGCCAACAGCGTGGGTGCCATACGGCTGAACTGGCGCCTCATGCAGCATGCACCCGAAGTCATTGACTACGTGGTCGTGCATGAGCTGTCCCACCTGCGCCATATGGACCACAGCCCGCGCTTTTGGGCCACGGTGGCCGGCGTGCTGCCGGACTGGCAGGAGCGGCGCCAGGTTTTGCGCGATCGGCTGTTACCGCCCTGGGAATAGGGCCTGGCCACGCGGTTATTCTTGCTCCCGTACCGATCCCGGAGCCATTCATGACCGCAGCGACTTCCTTTCCCGCCCACATCCCCCTGTCCGTGCAGCCTGCCCAGGGCTATGCGGGCGATATTCCCGCCGAGCTGGCCTGGCAATGGCTGCAGGCCGGCGAAGCCGTGCTCGTGGATGTGCGCACCGACGCCGAGCGCGAATGGGTGGGCCGCGTGCCCGGCGCCGCGGCCGTGGCCTGGAAGCAGTGGCCTTCCATGGCCATGAACCCCGATTTCGATAGCCAGCTGCGCGCGGCCGTGCCCCAAGGCGGCAAGGTGGCACTGCTGTGCCGCAGCGGTGTGCGCTCCGTTGCGGCAGCCCGGCGGGCGGCCGAACTGGGCATCGAGGCCTATAACATCCTTGAGGGCTTCGAAGGCGATGTGGACGGCAGCGGCCAGCGCGGACATGTCGGTGGTTGGCGCCTGCGCGGCCTGCCCTGGCGCCAGTGAGCGCCCGTGGCCTGCGATCCTGCGCCAGGCTCCGGACCTCAGCGGCCGGCGGCGGTGAAACCCAGGGAGGCTGCCCGGGTCGCCACCATGTCGACCAGGGCCTGTGCGGGTCCTGACAGCATGGCCTGCGAACGCATGGCCAGCAGCAGCCGGCGCTGGGTGTTGAGCGCCCCCAGGGGGCGCAGACGCAGTGCCCGCGCGGCCAGATGGGGGGTCGTGGCGGCGCGCGGCAGTATGGCCAGGCCCAGCCCCACCGAGACCATGTGGCACATGGCATCGAAGCTGCGCACCTGGATGCGTATGCGCACAGGCCGGTTGATGGCCTCTGCCTCGGCTGCGATGCGCCGCATCAGCGAAGTGGAGCGGGCCAGGCTGACAAAGTCATGGTCCAGGACCGTGGCCAGGGGCACGGGGGCCGCAGACTCCGTGTCGAGGGCATGGCCGGGCGGCATGATGAGCACCAGCTCGTCCACGTCGCAGACCTGGGTGCTCAGTCCTTCGAGGGGCGTGTTCTCGCCGATGATGGCCAGCTCGGCCACGCCGCTGAGCACCGCACGCACGGACTCCTCGCTCAGCGCGTCCTCCAGGTCCACCGATACGCCGGGGTGGGCTGCGGTGTAGTCGGCCAGCAGCCGGGGCAGAAAGCCTGCAAAGGCCGAGTTGTTGGCCCACAGGCGCAGCTGGCCTGTGGCGCCGCTGCGAAAGTCGTCCATGGCCAGGGCCAGGTGCTGCAGCCGGGCCACCACGTCCACCGCATGGTGGTACATGCTTTGCCCGGCCGGTGTGGGAGTGACGCCGCGCTTGCTGCGCACCAGCAGGGTCACGCCGCAATGCTGTTCCAGTTCGGCCACGCGCTTGCTGGCAGCCGCCAGTGACAGGCCCAGGGACCGCGAGCCGGCCGTCAGACTGCCTGCGTCGACCACGACCATGTACAGGCGCAGGGTCATCAGATCGAAACGGTGCAGATTGATCACGCGCATCCTCCATGAGCCGCGAAGGATAGCTCAACCAGATACGGCTGTTCAGTGCCGCGCCGGCCCGCAAGAATGCTGGCCATAGAACACAACGAGGAGACAAGCATGAAGCGACGCATTGCGCTGCAGGCCGCAGGCCTGGCGGCGGTCACCTGCCTGGGTGGCGCCCCGGCCTGGGCACAGCCCTTTCCCGCCAAGTCCATCACCGTGGTCGTTCCCAACCCGCCCGGCGGCGTGGTGGACACGGCGGCACGCCTGGCTTCCGACCCCCTGTCGCGCCTGCTGGGGCAGTCGGTGGTGGTCGATAACCGTGGCGGGGCCAGCGGCAACATCGCCTACCAGATGGTGGCGCGCGCGCCCAAGGATGGCTATACCTTGCTGGCGTCCTACTCGGCCTACCATGTCGGCAATCCGGCCCTGTTTCCCAAGCTGCCCTGGGCGCAGTCCGAGCTGGCGCCCGTGGGGCTGATCGTGGCTGCCACCAATGTGATCGCCGTCCATCCTTCGGTGCCCGCGAACAATCTGCAGGAGTTCATCGCCTACCTGCGCAAAAATCCCGGCAAGGTCAACTACGCATCCCAGGGCAATGGCTCGCTGTCGCATGTGGGCACGGCCGTGTTCGCCCAGGTCACGCAGACCCAGATCACCCATGTGCCCTACAAGGGTTCCGGCCCTGCCATCCAGGATGTGCTGGGTGGCCAGGTGCAGATGTTCATCACCACGCCGCCTTCGGTGCTGGGCCATGTGCAGACCGGCAAGCTCAAGGCCCTGGCCGTGACCAGCCGCCAGCGCCATCCCATGCTGCCCGATGTGCCGACCACGGCCGAGGCGGGCCTGCCGGGCTTCGAGCTGGAGGCCTGGGTGGGCCTGTTCGCTCCGGCCGGAACACCACCCGAGGCGTTGGATCGGCTGTCGGCTGCGCTCAAGACCGCGCTGGAGTCGCCTGACGTGCAAAAGCGCGCCGCCCTGCAAGGGGTGGAGCCGCGCTACCTGGGCCCTCAGGCCCTGGCGGCCCTGGTCCAGCGCGAAACCGAACACTGGGGCAAGGTCATCAAGGCCAACCACATCACGGTGGATTGATGCGAGGGCCCCCTGGGGTATTTCGGGCCTTCCGCGCAATCCGCCGGGGCCCCTGGACTGGTCTCTCCGAGGGGGCCGGTGCGATGTCCGGCTATGAAGAACTGATATGACCAACAAAACCCATTTCCGCATCGGGCAGATCGTGCCCAGCTCCAACACCACGATGGAGACCGAGATCCCCGCCATCTTGCGCGCGCGCGAGGCCCTGGCACCCGAGCGCTTCAGCTTCCACTCCAGCCGCATGCGCATGAAGCATGTGACGCGCGAGGAGCTGGCTGCCATGGACGCAGACAGCGACCGCTGCGCGCTGGAGCTGTCGGATGCCCGGGTCGATGTGCTGGGCTATGCCTGCCTGGTGGCCATCATGAGCATGGGGCTGGGCTACCACCGTGTCTCCGAAAAGCGCCTGCACCAGCGTACCGTGGACAACGGCGGCCCCGCGCCCGTGGTCACCAGCGCCGGCGCCCTGGTCGACGGCCTGCATGCCATCGGCGCGAAGAAGGTGGCGCTGCTGGCACCCTATATGAAGCCGTTGACGCGCCTGGTGATCGACTACATCGAGAACGAAGGCATCGAAGTGGTGGACAGCATCTCGCTGGAAATCGCCGACAACCTGGAGGTCGGCGCCCAGGACGCGCGCGCGCCCATCGAGATCACGCGGCGCCTGGACACTTCCCGTGCCGATGCCGTCATCGCCTCGGCCTGCGTGCAAATGCCTTCGCTGGCTTCGGTGCAGCCCATCGAGGACCGGGTGGGCCTGCCCGTGCTGTCCTCTTCGGTGGCGACGACGTACATGATGCTCAAGCGCCTGGGCCTGTCCACGGCCGTGCCGGGCCATGGCGCGCTGCTCAGCGGCAGGTACTGACGGCCGCAAAAAAACCGCCCGAGGGCGGTCGAGCCGGCAGGGCCTGGCAGTTACAGCGCCGGGATGCGCAGTTTCTGGCCCGGATAGATCTTGTCCGGATGGGTCAGCATGGGCTTGTTGGCCTCGAAGATCACGGGGTATTTGTTGGCATCGCCATAGAACTTCTTGGCGATGGCCGACAGCGTGTCGCCGCGCACCACGTCGTGGTACTGGGCTTCCGGTTCGGGGCTGCTCACCGTCATCAGGTTGTCCACGGACTGCACGCTGGCGACGTTGCCGCAGCACAGCGTGACCTTTTCCTTGGCGGCCTGGGTCGGGGCCGTGCCCTGCACCGTGACCTTGCCCTGGGATCCGTCGAATTGCACCTTGACGTCGCTGACGCCCAGGTTCTGCGTGCCGATATAGGTCTCTATGGCCTTGGCGGCCTTGGCATTCAGGTCTTGCGCGGGCTCGGCCGCCTGGGCGGCGCTGCCGCCGAACAGCTTCTCGCCTGCTTCCTTGATGAAACTGAACAGTCCCATGGATGACTCCTGTGGTGGGTAGAGAAAACGGAAGGCCCAATGTAACGCCTAAGCATGCCGGCATGCGCTGCCGTGCCCGGCGGCGGCTGGATTTTTGACATTTGCCCGCGATATCAGCATTCGTGCCATGGCAGCTGTCGCCAATGGCTGACGCCAACTTCTGGAAAACTCCGATAATCGCGGCCATGACTTTCCTGGCCATAGACATCGGCAACACCCGCTTGAAATGGGCGATGTACGACGCGCACCGGCCTGGCGCAGCCCTGCTGGCGCACGGTGCCGAATTCCTGGAGCACATCGAGCATCTGGCCGAAGGCCCGTGGAGCGACCTGCCCACGCCCACGCGCATGCTGGGCTGCGTGGTGGCCGGCGAGACGGCGCGCAGGCGCGTGCACGACCAGATCGACCTGATGCTGGGCTGGAAGTTCGAGCCCCAGTGGGCCGTGCCCAGTGCGGCCGAAGCCGGTGTCACCAATGGCTACGATTTTCCGACGCGCCTGGGTGCCGACCGCTGGGTGGCCATGATCGGCGCGCGCAACCACATGCTGCAGCGCGGGACCGCAAGGCCGCTGCTGGTGGTCATGGTGGGCACGGCCGTCACCGTGGATGCGCTGGACCAGCATGGCCATTTCATGGGCGGCCTCATCCTGCCGGGCCACGGCATCATGCTGCGGGCGCTGGAAAGCGGGACGGCCGGCCTGCATGTGCCCACGGGCGTGGTCACGCCGTTCCCCACCAACACCAGCGATGCGCTGACCAGCGGCGGCACCTATGCCATAGCCGGGGCGGTGGAGCGCATGTACCAGCATCTTTACATGCACTGCAGCATGGAGCCGGCCTGCATCATGGCTGGCGGCGCGGGCTGGAAGATGGTGCCCAGCATGACACGGCCCTTCGAGCTGGTGGACAACCTGATTTTCGAAGGCCTTCTCGTGATGGCGCAGCGGCGCTGGGGCGAGGAGCCGGGCCCTTTGCAGCAGGCCGCAGCCACGCGTGCGGCCTGAGCCCGGGCATCACCGCGAAGCCGCGGCTTTTTCCGGGTTCGCGGCGACAGTGGATAATCCGCGGCAATGTCTTCCACCAATCACGTCATGGAACCGCTTGCCAGCGTAGAAACCCCGGCGGGTTCGCGTTTGGGTGAGCGCTTGCTTTCCGCGGGAAAGCTCAACGAGCGCGATCTGCAAAATGCCCTGCAGGCGCAGCAGGAATTGGGCGGCTATCTGGGGCAGGTGCTGGTCCAGTTGGGCGTGGTGGCGGAAACGGACGTGGCCCAGGTGCTGTCCGAACAACTGAAGCTGCGCTGGCTGCGCGCCGAGGAGTTTCCAGACCTGCTGCCCGAGGTGCCGGGCCTGCTGCCCGGTTTCCTGGAGGCGCAATGCGTCTGCCCCGTGTCGCTGCAGGAAGGCGTGCTCGAGGTGGCCATGGCCGTGCCCCAGGATGCCTTTGTGAACAAGGCGCTGCGCCTGGCCACGGGCCTGCAGATCCGGCCCTTGCTGGCGCTGGAGGCCGACATCCGCAAGGCCTTGCAGGAAGCCGGCCAGGAGCAGGCGGCCGAGGAGGGCGGGGATTGGGAGTCGGACGCCACGGGCGGCGACTTCGTCGAGCACCTCAAGGACCTGGCCAGCGAGGCACCCGTCATCCGCCTGGTCACGGGCATCATTTCGCGGGCCATCGAGCTGCACGCTTCCGACATCCACCTGGAGCCCTTTGAGTCGGGCCTGCAGGTGCGCTACCGCATGGACGGCGTGATCCACGCGGCCGAACTCGTGCCCACGCGCCTGAGTGCCGCCGTGGGTTCGCGCGTCAAGCTGCTGGCCCATCTGGACATCGCCGAGCGGCGCCTGCCGCAGGACGGCCGTATCAAGACCCGGGCCAAGGGGCGCGAACTGGACCTGCGCGTGTCCACGGCGCCCACGGTCCACGGCGAAAGCATCGTCATGCGTGTGCTGGACCGTGCCAGCGTGCGCCTGCGCCTGGAGACCATGGGCTTCGAGGTGGATACGCTGGAGCGCTTCAACGAACTGCTGGCCAGGCCCCACGGCATCGTGCTCGTGACCGGTCCCACGGGTTCGGGCAAGACCACCACGCTGTATGCGGCCCTGTCCAAGATCGACTCGGTCTCCAACAAGATCATCACGGTCGAGGACCCCGTGGAGTACCAGCTCGACGGGATCAACCAGATCCAGGTCCATCCACAGATCGACCTGACCTTCGCCAATGCACTGCGCTCCATCCTGCGCCAGGATCCGGACATCATCATGATCGGGGAAATGCGTGACGGCGAAACCGCGCAGATCGCCGTCCAGTCGGCACTGACGGGTCACCTGGTGCTGTCCACGCTGCACACCAACACGGCGGCTGGCGCCGTCACCCGCATGCGCGACATGGGGGTGGAGAGCTACCTGATCACCTCGTCGGTCAACGGCGTGCTGGCCCAGCGCCTGGTGCGCACGCTGTGCTCGCAGTGCAAGCAGCCCGACGCCTTGCCGGCCTCCGCCATCGAGGGCAGTGGCCTCAAGCGCTTCCTGCGCGAAGGTGCCCCGATTTACCGCGCTGTGGGCTGCGAGCATTGCCGTGGCACGGGCTACAAGGGCCGTACCGGCATCCACGAACTGATGGTCATCGACGAGCCGCTGCGCCGCGCCATCATCGAGGGCCAGGACGCCAATGCCCTGCATGCGCTGGCGGCCAGAAGCGGCATGCTGAGCCTGTATGAGGACGGCCTGCGCAAGGTGGCCTCGGGCGCGACCACGCTGGACGAAGTGCTGCGCGTTACCCAGGACCAAAGCGATGCCTGATTACAGCTGGGAGGCCGTGGACGGCAAGGGCCAGGTGGTCAAGGGCACGTATTCGGCCGCCGCCGTGGCCGAGGTCGTGGTGCATCTGCGCAAAAGCCGGCTGTCGCCCATCAAGGTCGAGGAGTCCTCGGGCCTGGGCGGCGCCACCGTGGTGGTGCGGGCCTTGAAGAAGGGCCGCATCAAGACGGACGACATCCAGGCCATGACCACGGAGCTGGCCATCATGATGCGTGCCGGCCTGTCGCTGGACAATGCGCTCAAGGTGCTGGTCGAAATGAGCCACAAGATCGAGATGCGGGCCATGTTGCAGTCCGTGCTCGAAAGCGTGAAGGCCGGCATGCCGCTGAGCCAGGCCCTGGCCAAGCACCATGAGTTGTTTGGCGATTTCTATATCAACATGGTGCGTTCGGGCGAGGCCAGCGGCCAGATGTCGGCCGTGCTCAACCGCCTGGTCGAGCACATGGCGCGCCAGCGCTC
The DNA here is from genome assembly GCA_031253795.1 of Burkholderiaceae bacterium. GTDB lineage: Bacteria > Pseudomonadota > Gammaproteobacteria > Burkholderiales > Burkholderiaceae_C > Comamonas. The sequence continues at coordinate 24,298 of JAIRVR010000005.1, read as the reverse complement.
GCTGCGCGACAGCGTGGTTTCGGCCACGATTTATCCGGCCATCCTGCTGGGCGTGGCCGTGCTGTCCCTGGTGGCCATGCTCGGCTTCGTCGTGCCGCAGTTCGAGCAATTGTTCAACGATATGGGCGATGCCCTGCCCCTGCCCACCCAGTTCGTCATGGCCCTGGGCAAGGGATTTCGCAGCTATGGCTGGGTGGTGTTCATCGTGGTGGCCCTGCTGGTCTGGGTCGTGCGGCGCTGGATGAGAAGTCCCAGGGGCCGTCTGGCCTGGCAGGCCTGGCTGCTGGGTCTGCCCGGCCTGGGTGGCGTGGTGCGCAAATACCAGCTGACCCTGTTCAGCCGGTCGCTGGGCACCTTGCTGGGCAATGGCGTCACCCTGCTGACGGCGTTGCGCATTGCCAGCGATACCGTCTCCAATGCGGCCATCCGCGAACGTCTCGAGAAAATGGGGCCCATGGTCAAGGAAGGCCACCGCATGGCCCATGCCGCACAGAAGTCCGGGGAGTTCGAGCCCCTGGCCCTGAATCTGGTGCGGGTGGGCGAGGAGACCGGCCGGCTCGGCGACATGATGCTGGAGCTGTCCAACATATTGAACCGAGAGGTGGAAAATGCAATCAAACGCCTGCTCACCATGCTGGAGCCGGCGCTGATCCTGGTCCTCGGTATCCTGATCGCCTCCATCATCGTGTCGATCCTGCTCGGTATCCTCTCCGTCAACGATCTGGCCGTCTGATGATTTTGAATTTCTGAAAGGTATTTAGAAGATGATGCGCATGCAAAAGCAACTGTCCTCCCGCGCCCGCAAGCGTGGCTTCACGCTGATCGAACTGCTGGTCGTGCTGGCCATTCTGACGCTGCTGGCCGGTCTGGTGGGCCCCAAGGTGCTGAACCAGCTGGGCGGTGCCAAGACCAAGACGGCAGGCGTGCAGATCGCCGATATCGAAAAGGCGCTGGAGCTGTACAAGCTGGACGTGGGCCGCTATCCGACCTCGCAGCAGGGCCTGGAAGCCCTGGTCAAGCAGCCGGCCGGGGTCGGCGGCTGGGCCGGTCCCTACCTCAAGGGCGGCGTGCCCAACGACCCCTGGAACAACCCCTATCGCTACACCTATCCGGCCGCCAATGGCGACGTGGAAATCCTGTCGCTGGGTTCCGACGGAACTCCGGGCGGTGAGGGCGAGGCCTCCGATATCCGCAACACCAAATAAGCCTGCAGCGTTGCCGCGGCGGTGGGCCTTGTGAACGGAAAAGCGTCTTGAAGCGATCGAAGGGCTTTACGCTGATCGAGCTGCTGGTGGTCTTTGCCATCCTGGCGGTGATCATCGGCATCGTGCCGCCTGCCCTGGGCAAGCTGCGCGATGCCGTGGCGTATCGCCAGGCCGTGCAGGATGTCACGGGCCTGTTGCGCAAGGCACGCCAGCAAGCCGCGCTGCAAGGCGTGCCCGTGGCCTTCGGCTTCAACGCCAGAAGCCACGAATATGGCATCGAGGGCCAGGCCCGAAGCCGCCTGCCCGACAGCCTCAAGGTCCAGCTGGTCACGGCGGCGGGCCTGGAAACGCCCGACGGCAGCCAGAGCATCGTCTTCCTGCCCGAAGGCGGCGCCACGGGGGGCAGCATTTCCCTGGTACGGGCCGAAGGCGGTGCCGGCGTGCGACTGCGTGTGGACTGGCTGTCGGGCCTGGTCACCAAAGAGGCCCTGTAATGCACCAGGGCAAGACAGTGCGCGCGGCAGTGCGCGGCATGACGCTGTTGGAGCTGCTGGTGGCATTGACCATCATGGCGCTGTCCGTCGCGCTGATCTACCGCGCCGTGGGTGGCTCGGCGCGCGGCGTGGCCAAGCTCGAACAGGCCCAGCGTGTCGCCCTGCTGGCCGATTCCCTGATGGATGCCTTTCCCATGGTGGACCCCGGCGGGGTCCAGGCCTCGGGCCAGGATGGTGCCTTTGGCTGGCAGGTGGTGTCGGCACCGTTTTCCGCAGGTGATCTGCCGGCCAATGCCGTGCCCTTGTTTGCATTGCGCATCACCATCTCCGCCGAAGGGCGCAACTGGGTATTCGAGACCCTGCGGCCTCAGCGTCCGCTGCAGCAGGGCGAGGTGGCGCGGTGAGGCGGGATGTGTTGCGACGCAGGCAGCGGGGCTTCACGATGGTGGAGCTTCTGGTGGCCATGGTGCTGCTTTCCATGCTGACCCTGGGCCTGGCGACGGTCATGTCCACGGTGTCCCAGACGCAGGAACGCGTGGATGTGCGCCTTGACCGCATGGACCACCAGCGTGTCTCCATCGGCTTTCTGCGCTCGGTGCTGGGACAGCTGTCGGCCGCACAGCGCCAGACGGGCATGCGCAAGCAGGGCGAGAGCGAATACTTTTTCGAAGGCGGGCCGAAAGGCATGCAGTGGCTTGGCATCATGCCTGCACGCTTTGGCATGGGCGGGATCACGCACTTCCAGCTCGCCCTGGACGGCGACGCCCTGGTGCTGCGCTTTGCACCCTGGAAGGGCGTGCAGGTCGCGCCGGACTGGAGCCAGGCACAGTCCTATGTGCTGGAACGTGCAGTCACGGCCTTTTCGCTGAGTTACCAGAACGCGAGAGTCAATGTGGCCCAATGGCAGCCCCAATGGGCCGATGAAAAGGATCTGCCCACGGCCGTGCAGATCCAGCTGCAATCGGCGGCGGGAAGCTGGCCTGTGATGGCGATTGCGTTCTATACGCCGCCGACCACGAACCGCAGCACGGGCGGCGGTGGCGCCGTATTTGGCGGGAGCCGCCGATGAAGCGGCATCCGGCGACCAAGGCAGTGGGGCACTCCCGGGGCATGGCCCTGGTACTGGTGCTGTGGATCGTGGCGGCGCTGTCGATTTTCGCCAGCAGCCTGGGGCGCATGGTGCGCCAGGAGGCGGCGGTCATTGGTGTAACCCGGAACATGGCGGAAGGGCGGGCCATGGGCGAGGCCGCCATCTATCAGCTGCTGCAGCAAATGGTGCTAAAACCTGCGGAGTTCTCCCAGTATCAGGTGGTGCAGCTTCCATGGGCTGGCCGGATAATAGAGGTCGAGGTGGTCCCGTGGAGCGGGCTGGTGGATATCAATGCCGCGTCCCAGCCTCTGTTGAGCACCTTGATCTCGCGCCTGGGGGGAGGGGCGGGCGAAGGGATTGCACAGGCCCTGGTGGACGCCCGCCAAGAGGCCCGTCAGGCGGCTGCGAGCGGCTTTGCATGGGAGTCGCCCGAGGACCTGCTGCAGATACCAGGCATGAACTACGGCATTTATGCCCGGCTCAAGCCTTTCGTGGTGGCCGATATCGACGGCCGGCCCGGTGTCAATGCCAATGCGGCAGCGCCTGCGCTGCGCCAGCTGCTGGATGGCAGTACAGGGCAGGACAGTACCAACAGCACACGTTATCGGCTGACTGCCCGCACCGTGTTCGATGGGCAGGGGGCGGTCATGGTGATGCGCGATGTGGATATCGGCGGCGGAAGCCAGGGGGCCTTGCCCTGGACGCTGCTGTCGGCGGCCCAGGTCTGGGCGGGACGGGTTTAGCAAGGCACCGCCAGCGGCCGACGGCCGCGCCCGGGGCGAGGCATGTGCCCCGGAGGGCGCACCAGGAAGGATTCGGCGCAAGTGAATGCAATTTTGTTGAGTGGAAATGGTGGCCTATGGGATTGATGACATCCGATGCCAAGCTGTTCGGGCTGGACCTGCGTGGGCTTTCCGCGGAGCTGAGCGATGCCTTGCGCAAGCTCACGCAACTGCCGTGGCTGCACCGGGTGCTGCCCAGTTCCCGTGTCCAGGTGCTGGAGGGCGGTTCTGCGCCCGTGGCTGCCCGGGCCCAGGGCGACAGCATCGAATGGGCCGGGGACGATGGCGAGGCGCTTGACAAGGCGTCCCATACTGCCGTCCTGCTCGATTCCGAGCAGGTGCTCCAGCGGGTGCTGATGCTGCCGCCCATGGCGCCGGCAGCCCTGCGCAGCGCCATCGAACTCGATGTGCAGACCATGTCGCCGTTCGCATCGCAGGACACGGTCTGGTCCTATGCCCAAAGTCCGGCGGACAAGGGGCGCCAACGCATCGACGTTGTCATCACCTCGCGACAGCAGGTGGACCAGGCCTTGCGCCTGCAGTCGGCAAGGCTGGCGGCCGACGCCGTGCCCGAAGTCTGGGCTCCGAGCGAACGGGCGCCGGTGGTGCTGCCGGGGTTCGGCGAGGGGGCCCGCCTGCGCAGCGAGGCGCGGCGGCGCAACGCCATACTCACCGGCCTGGGCTTGATCCTGGTTCTGGGTGGGGTGCTGGCCGTGACGCCGACACTGCAGCTGAGGATGCGGGCGCTCGATGCCAGCCAGCAGTTCGCGGCCCAGACCCGGGCATCGGCGGCGGTGATGTCCCAACGAGAAACCCTGGTGGAGGGCGGCCAGGATCTGGGCCGGCTTCAGGAGCGTCTGCAGCAGCAGATCAACCATGTGCAGGTGCTTGCGGTGCTGACCGAGGCGCTGCCTGACGATGCCGCCGTGCAGCGGGTGTCGTTCCGGGGAACCAAACTGACGGTTCAGGGACTGACCAACAACGCCTCCAATATGGTGGCTCTGCTGGCCAAGACACCCGGCTTCCAGGACGTCAGGCTGCCCACGGCCGTGACGCGCGTACCGGGTTCGGGCAAGGAAAGCTTTGTGCTGGAGGCCAGCATCAATCCCCAGATACTGGGACTTTTGGCGCCCAAGGAGGAGCCCCAGCCCTCCGAAGAGGCCGGGGCCAATGCCGATGCCGATGCCAAGGAGGCGCAATGACCGCCGCGGTTTCTCCCAAGCTGACACCACGTCAGTGGCTGCTGCTGAGCGTGCTGGCCCTGGCGGTGATCGTTCCCCTGGCGCTTCTGGGCTCCTGGGTCTATGGCAAGCATCTCTGGGCGCAGGAGCAACTGGCGACGATGGAGCCCCGCTATGCCAGATTGGTGGGTATGCAGGCGCAATCCGACGATATCCAGAAGGCGCTGGAAGATATCGCCACGGTGAAGGCGCAGCATGTCTACCCTGGCGAGCAGGACAGCACGCAGACCGGCAATGCCATTCAGCAGCGCCTGCGGGCCCTGCTCGACAAGGCAGGCCTGTCCGTCGTCAGCAGCCAGGTGCGGCCTGCGTCGGAGTCGGAAGACCAGGGGCAGGTGCAAGGACCGTACGAGCGCATTTCCGTGTCCATGACGGCGGAAGGCAACTGGCCGGCCATACAGCTGGCCTTGCTGTCTTTCCGCGAAGTCTCTCCTACCGTGTGGCTGGATGATCTGCAACTGAACCTGCTGGGCAGCCTGGAGGGCAACAACCCCAGGGCCGCGCCCAAGCTCAGCGCCCAATTTACCTTCAGCATTCTCCGGAGCAAGCCGTGAACCAGCGCATTCTTTGGACCGTCGGCCTGGCGGCACCTGTGGCGCTGCTGGTGGGGGCGCTGAGCTGGGCATGGCTGACGCCGGACCTTCAGCCTAGGAACGTGGCATGGCAGCCCCCCGAACCCATCAAGGCCGATATCCGTGCACTGGTGCCTGCATCGGGCGCGCCCGAGGATTTGCGCCAGCGTGACGAGCAGCTGATGCTGGCCATGCAGGAGCGTCCCCTGTTTTCGATCACGCGCAGGCCGCCGCCTCCTCCACCCCCGCCGCCACCCGAGAAAAAAGCGCAACAAGAGGTACCGGACATCTGGAAGCAGGCCTCGGTCACCGGGATTTTCGAAGGGCCGGTCAGCGGCATCATTTTCACGCTGGATGGCAAGGAGCGCCGCTTGCTGCTGAACCAGAATTTCGCAGGCTGGAAGCTGCAGAGCCTGCAGGGTCGCAATGTGGTTCTGGAAAGCAACGGACAGACGCGCACGTTGCAACTGGTGAAGGCCGCCCTGGACAAAGGCCCTAACATGCCACCCGGCCTGCGGGTGCCGCCAGCCCTGCGCGTGCCCCCCCAGCCCAATGCCCAGGGGCAGGCTCCCGAGCCCGATGCTGGCCCCGATGCACCGACCAAGCCCGAGGAGCCGCAGGCCGTCTTCGGTGGAACCGGTCAACCTGGCAAGAAATGAGAAAGACTGGTCACTCAAACCATGAAATTGCATAACCGTCCCCTCCGCACTGCATTGGCATTGGCTGTCTGTCAAATGCTGCTGGCCTGTGCCCAGCCCGCCAAGAACAACTTCGTCAGCCACTTTGGAACCGGCCCTTCGCAGGAAAGCTATGTGTTCCCCGGAGAGGAGCCCGAGGCCAAGGGCGAGCCGGACAAGGACGGCAAGACCGAGCCGCGCATCCTGGCGGGTACGGGCAAGCTGCTGGGAGACCCCAAGCCGACCCCGGCCCTCAAGGACGCCCCCGTCAAGCTCAGCTTCGAGGACGCGCCGCTGTCCCAGGTGGTGCGCACCGTGCTGGGCGACATCCTGGGGCTGGACTATGTGCTGCATCCGCCCATCAATGGCACGGTCACGCTGAGCACGCAAAAGAACATTCCCGGCGACCAGGCCCTGTACCTGCTCGAGACGGCCCTGCAGGCCAACGGCCTGGCCATCGTCCGGGATGCGCGCGGCACCTACCATGTGGGACGCGCCGATGTGCTCAAGAGCCTGGGAGCCTCGGTGCGCCAGGTGTCATCGTCCGTTCCACTGGCGCCTGGCTTCGGCGCCGTGGTCATTCCGCTGAACTACATCGGTGCCAACGAAATGGCCACGATTTTGCGGCCCATGGTGCCGGCGGATGCCATCTTGCGCGTGGACACGGTGCGCAACGTGCTGGTGATGTCCGGCTCGCGCGCCCAGGCCGAAGGCTGGCTGGAGATGGTGCGCACCTTTGATGTGAACGTGCTCGAAGGCATGTCGGTCGGCGTGTTCCCTCTCAAGTATGTGTCCATCCAGGAAGTGAGCTCCGCCCTGCAGCTGATGAATGGTGGCGGTGCCGCGGCAGCTGGGGCCGCGGGGGGCATTGCGGCGCCAGGCGCGGCCGGTGCACGGCCGGGGGGCGGCGCACCGGCCGGGGCTGCGGCAGCCACGGCCCTGGGCGACGGCAATCCATTGTTCGGTGCCTTGCGCATCATTCCCATCGAACGGCTCAACAGCATTCTGGTGATCACGCCGCGTGCCAGCTACCTGGACGAGGCGCGGCGCTGGATCGCCAAGCTGGACCAGGCAGGCACGGGCGGTGCCCAGCCCCAGCTCAACATCTACCGCGTGCAAAACGGCAACGCCCGGCATCTGGCCAGCGTGCTTTCCGGCATTTTCGGTGGCACGGGCGGTGGCTCGACCGCCAACAGCGGCGTGGCACCCGGCCTGGGCACCTCGACCACGGGACAGGGCATAGGCGGCTTTGGCAACAGCAGCAGTCCTTTCGGGAACAGCGGTTTTGGCAACAGCGGCTTCGGCAGCAACAGCGGCTTCGGCAGCAGCGGTGGCTTCGGAAGCAGCAGCGGCTTCGGCTCCAGCGGCGGGTTGCGCACGAACAGCTTCGGACAGACCTCGGGCACGTCAGGCCAGTCGGGTACGGGCCAGGGTGCGGTGGTGGCCAGCTTCGGCAGCATCCGGGTCATGGCCGACGAGCTGAACAATTCCGTTCTGGTCTGGGGATCGCCAGCGGAGTACGAGCGCATCGAAGTGGCGCTCAGGAAGCTGGACCTGCCGCCGACCCAGGTGCTGATCGAGGCCAGCATCGTCGAGGTGACGCTCAACGATTCCCTGCGCTATGGCCTGCAGTGGGCCTTCAGCGGCGACGTGGGCAACAAGGGTTATACGGGCAACGGCGGGCTGCTGAGCGATGCGACTACGCCCCCCGGGGCTTCGGCGCTGGATACCGCAACGGGTGCCCTGGCGGGTCTGGCGCAGGGCCAGGGCTTCAATTACACGCTCAAGAACTCCCTGGGCAATATCAAGGCCGTGCTGACGGCGCTGGCGGGCAAGACCCAGGTCAAGGTCGTGGCCAGTCCCACGCTGATGGTATTGGACAACCACCAGGCCGCGATTTCCGTGGGAACGCAGCAACCCTACCAGTCCGGCACCACGGTGGTAGGCACCTCGGGCACGCCCATCAACAATTACGCGTACAAGGACACGGGCGTGAACCTGCAGGTCACGCCGTCGGTCAATGCCGGCAATCTGGTCACCATGACGGTCAATCAATCCGTCACCGATGTGGGCAGCGAAGATACGGTGACCAAGCAGCGCTCCTTCCTGCAGCGCCAGATCGCGAGCCGTGTGGCCGTGCGCTCGGGCGAGTCCATCGTCATGGGGGGCCTGATCCAGGAAAACTCCAGCGCAGGACGCGCCGGCATCCCCTATCTCTATGATCTGCCGGTCGTGGGCAATTTGTTCGGTTCCACGAACAATACCGGTGCGCGCACCGAGCTGATCGTCATCATCACGCCCCGCGTGGTTCGCACCGATATCGATGTGCGCGATGTCAGCGATGCCTTGCGTGAGCAGATGCGTTCCCTGGCGCCGTTGCTGAAGGTGCCGTCTTCGGCGCCCGCGGCGGACGATGTTCCGGGCGGCCGGGCCTCGGTCGAGGTGGGACCGCTCACGCCGGAACGACGCTAATTGGTCCAACTCCCGGAACATTCGCTGATGAAGCGGTTCCAAGCCACTTTAGGGGAAATCCATAGATATGAAGAAGTTGAACAAGAATTTCGCAGCGTCCCGGACGCAATGGCTTCGCTGGGGCGGTGGACTGGCCCTGGCGCTGGCCCTGGCGGGCTGTGCCACGTTGCAGGACAGCCAGAATCCCGAGGCCGCGGTGACGCAGCGCTCCAACGATTTCTGGAAGGCCCGCATGGCTGGCGAGGTGGCCAAGGCCTATGCCTTCACCTCGCCCGGCTACCGCGCGGTGAATGACCAGGAAAAGTACCGCCTCAACCACGGCGTGATTCCCGTGCTCAAGGGGGGAGAGATCGCCTCGGTGACCTGCGAGGAGGCCCGCTGTGAGGTGCGCAAGAACTTCGTGACCTACACGCCCATGATGCGTGGCGCGGAGATCCCGATCTCGATCAGCGAGGTCTGGATCAAGGAAGACGGACAGTGGTGGCTGTTCGTTCAATAAACGTTTAGGCAGGCCCCTCGACGGGGTTTGCCAACGGTTTTTCGCATGCAAGGCACTTGCCTGATAGCGCGAAAAATGAAGACGGGATAGGCGAAGCAGCCAATGTTTGTGATAATGCGCCGTCCCTGACACGGTGCTCGCTAGGGAAGTGTTGTTTTTTTTCAAAACAAGGCTTCGGCGCCTCCAGAAAGCGGTATGGGGGCATGATTGGCTGTGCTACGATTCCCTGGCGATCAATCGTGGTGGTTGCAACTACCTTATCTTTTTACTGGAGATAGTTCTTATGAAGAAAAATGTTCTGGCCCTGAGCATTGCTGCCATGGTTGGTGGCATGGGCTTCGCAGGTGCTGCTGCTGCAGCTCCTACGTTTGCCGTGAACGAAAGCGGCACGGGTCACATTCTGCTGGCGCCTTACTACAACGCCCAGAATGGCAACATGTCCGTGTTCCACCTGACCAACACCGACACCATCGGTAAGGCTGTCAAGGTGCGCTTCCGCGGTGCTTCCAACTCCGACGACGTGCTGGACTTCCAAGTCTTCATGTCGCCCGGCGACGTTTGGACTGCTGCAGTGACCGCCGACGCCAATGGCCTGGCCCAACTGGTGACGTCTGACAACACCTGCACGCTGCCCCGCATCGCTGCCAACCAGCCCGTCAAGTTCGTGACCGACCGCCTGTCCAAGAAGGACTGGACGGCCGCCGACAAGGCTGCTCAGACCCGCGAAGGCTACGTCGAAGTGCTGGCCATGGCCAACATCAAGACTGGCAGCGACCTGTACAAGGCCATCAAGCACGTGGACGGCACGGCTCCTTGCACGTCTTCCGCTCTGAACGCCACCCTGAACTGGGCACCCGGTGTGGACAACACCGACATCGTCGCCCCCACGGGCGGCCTGACGGGCGCTTGGTACGTGATGAACGTTGCTCAGACCACGACCTTCTCGGGTTCGATGGCTGCCATCGTCGCCACGGGTGACGCTCCTGTGAACGTCTTCTCGCCCCAGAAGACCGGTACCGCCGGCCTGCTGACCTCCGACCCGCTGATGGTGGCTAACGTGATCGCAGCTCAGCACTACGACGTGCCTGACCTGTCCACGCCTTACACCGTTGCTGGTGGTCTGACTGCTGGCCAAGCTGCTGCCGATGCACAAGCCAAGGCTCTGACCGACGCCATCGCCCGTACCTCGGTGATCAACCAGTACGCTACCGACGCGACCATCACGGCCAAGACCGACTGGGTGTTCTCCATGCCCACCCGTCGTTACTCCGTGGCTGCCAACTACGCCGCTGGTTCCGCATCTGCTCCCTCCAACAACAACGGTTGGGACGCAAAGGCTCCTGGCGCTGCGTTCGGCGGTGGCACGTCTGCTGCTACCTCGTACCGTCTGTTCAACACGGCTGTGGCTGGCAACATCTTCACGGCTAACGCGGGCAACACCACGGTGAACGCCGCTGGTCAGATCTGCGTGGAAGCTTCGGGCCAAACCTTCTATGACCGCGAAGAGCGTTTCCAAGAAGACGGCGCCGTGTTCTCGCCTGGCACGATCAGCAAGACCCAGCTGTGCGGTGAAGTGAACGTTCTGGGCTTCTCGACCGACAACTCGGCTCTGGCCGCATCGGTTGCTCGCCAGTCCGTGGCTGCTCCTTACGCCAACGGCTGGGGCCAAGTGAACTTCTCGGCTCCCACCCCCGTGCTGGGCGCTGCGTTCATCAAGCTGTCGAACCCCCAAGCTGCTCCTGGCACTTCGGGCACCTACGGCATCACCTGGCCCCACGCTTACAAGTGATAGGGCACTTTCACACTTCAGTGTGATCTAGAAAAGGCGGGAGGAAACTCCCGCCTTTTTTGCTTTTTACGGACTTATAGGACTTATGACTGTTTCCACCCAACGTTTGAGCTCCATTTCCCTGGCTTTGGCCTTGTCGCTGTCTGCGCTGGCGGTGCAGGCCGCGGACCAGGCCGCCAAGGCCGCTCAGCCTGCTGCTTCCCGACCCGCCGAGGCTTCTGCATCGCCCGTGCTGGTGGAAGGCAAGGGCGTGGCCATCACGGGGTTGGATGTACAGGCCGACGCACTGCGCATTCCTCCCGACGTGAGGCCCATGATCATCGGCCGCCCTGCGAATGTGCAGAGAATGGCGACGGACCTCTTTGTCCTGCGCAGCTTGGCACAAACGGCGCAGCAGCAGGGCATGGCCAGCGACCCCAAGGTGATGGCGGCCCTGCAGGTGGCGCGCGACAAGGTGCTGGCAGAGGCCTGGATGGCTGCCCAGGATCAGAAAAGCCGCCCCAGCGCGGAGGCCGCCGAGAAGCTGGCACGCAGCCAGTACCAGGCCCAGCCCGAGCGCTTCAAGGTGGACGCGCAGGTGCGTGCTCGCCACATCCTGATCGGCGGCAAGGACGCCGAGGCCCGCGCGCAGGCCGACAAGGTCCTGGCCGACCTCAAGAATGGTGCCGATTTCGCCACCCTGGCCCAGGAAAAATCCAGCGACAAGGGCAGCGCATCGCGTGGCGGCGATCTGGGATTTTTCGGTGCGGGCCGCATGGTGCCCGAGTTTGAGAAGGCGGCCTTCGCGCTGAAGCAGCCCGGCGAACTCAGTGCCGTGGTCGAGTCCCAGTTCGGTTTCCACATCATCCAGCTGGAAGAGCGCAGGCCCGCGGGCGTGAAGCCTTTTGACGAGGTGCGCGACGAACTGGTCAAGGAAATCCAGGCATCGGCGACCCAGAATGCCCGCGTCGCCGCGGCCGACAAGATCCGGCAGGATGCCAAGCTGAACGAGGCCGCGCTGGAGGCCTTCACGGCTGCGAACAAGGCCCAGCCCTGAGGCCATGCCCGAGCCTGCCGGTGCCCCAGGCACTGGCAGCGCACGGGCTGGCCGTTGCAAGCGTTTGCAAGCTTTGCTCCGATTGGCGAGCGCAGCGGCGCTTGATGCGCGAGAATGCCAGGTTTGGCATTGATTCAAGGTGCCGCGTGTTTGCCTGAAGGCGCACGCGGCATTGTTCATATCACACGCATGTACTCTCTATTGGGCGATATCCGGGCGCTCTGGCAGGCCCGTGGCCTTCTTTGGGTGATGACCCGGCGCGAGGTGGCCGCGCGCCATGCAGGCACGGCTGCGGGCGTGCTCTGGCCCTATCTGCAGCCCCTGCTCACGGTCGCTGCCTACTACCTCGTGTTCGACGTGGTGTTCTCCATGCGCCTGGGCGACAACGCCCCCACGCATGCGGTGGGTGCCTTTCTCGTCGTGGGTGCCTTGCCCTGGATGGCGTTTTGCGACGCCACGGCGCGCGGCATGAACAGCCTGGTCGAGGCCGGCGGCATCCTGCAGAAGAACCCCCTGCCGCCCGTGCTGTTTCCCATGCGCGCGGTGCTGGCCAGCGGCGTGATCTTCGGCCCCCTGCTGTTGCTGGTGGCCCTGGCCTATCTTCCCCAGCACGGACCGGGCTGGCATGTGCTGGCCCTTGTGCCACTGCTGCTGGGCCAGTTGCTGCTGTGCGCCGTCCTGGCCTATGCACTGGCCATCCTGACGGCCGCGTTGCGTGACGTGGGCCAGCTGGTGACCTTTTTGCTGTCGGTGGGCATATACCTGTCGCCCATTCTGTTTCCGCTGGCACTGTTTCCCGAACGCTGGCGCTGGGTGCTCTGGGCCAACCCCATGACGGCCCTGGTGCTGGGCTACCAGAACGTGCTGCTGCAGGGGCTGTGGCCCGGTGTCTCCGTCTGGGTGGCCCTGGTGGCATGGCTGCTGGTGCTGGCCGTGCTGCTCAACGGCCTGGTGCGGCGCAGCCGCGATCAACTGGTGGACTGGCTATGAACGCCAAACATGTCGAACTGGAAGGCGACCTGGTCTTGCGTGTGCGCGACCTGGGCAAGGAATACAAGCTCTACCCCTCGCCGCGCGCGCGCTTCAAGGCCTTGCTGACGGGGGCTGCCACGCACCGCAGCCATTGGGCCCTGCGCGACGTCTCCTTCGAGCTGCACCGGGGCCAGTGCATTGGCGTGATCGGTGACAACGGCGCGGGCAAGAGCTCGCTGCTCAAGCTGCTGGCGGGCACCTTGCAGCCCAGCCGCGGGCAGATCGAACGCGTGGGCCGGGTCACGGCCATCCTGGAGCTGGGCGCAGGCTTCCACCCGGATTTCAGCGGCCGCGACAACCTGTATTTCGGCGGCAGCCTGATCGGCATCAGCCCCGAGCGCATGCGGGAGCTGGAGCCCGAGATCGCCGCCTTCGCCGAGCTGGGCGAAGCGATGGAGCGCCCGGTCAAAACCTATTCCTCGGGCATGACCGTGCGCCTGGCCTTTGCCCTGGTGACCGCCGTGCAGCCCGATGTGCTGATCATCGACGAGGCCCTGGCCGTGGGTGACCAGCATTTCCAGAAGAAGTGCATAGAGCGCATCATGGCGTTCCGCAACAGCGGCTGCACCATCCTCTTTTGTTCGCACAGCCCCTACCACATACGCCATCTGTGCGATGCCGCGCTGTGGCTGCGCGGCGGCCAGGTGGCCCAGTTCGGCGACACCGAACCCGTGCTGGCCGCCTATGACCTGCACACGCGCGAGCGCCAGGAGCGTGAACAGCAGGCCCTGCTGGAGGCGGCGGCCCCTGCCGCGGCCGAAGTGTCCGCGCCCGTGGCGGAGGTAGGGGGGGAGGCGCAGGCCAGTCCCGTGGCCGCCGTCGACAGCGGTTCCGCCTGCATTCTTTCCGTGGATGTGAAGGACCTGGCTGCCCCCGTGGGCGACCAGCCCGGCATGCTGCAAAGCCAGGACCTGGTGGTCACCATCACGGCGCGTGGCCGTGGCGACGAGCGGCCGCACATCGGTTTCATGATCGAGCAGTCCAAGGGGGTGGGCATCACCTCGCTGGCCACGCATGAGGACGGTGCCGTACCGCGCCAGTTGCCCGACGGCACCTGGCAGACGGTGCTGACCTTCCCCGATCTGCCCCTGCACAGCGGCGACTATGTGATCAGCGCCTTCCTGTTCGACGAGACCGGCCTGGCCGTCTACGACGAATGGTTCCAGTTCCTGCACCTGCGCTTCATCTTCCCCAAGCCCCTGCCGGGCCTGGTGCGCCTGCCGCACCACTGGAGCTAGCCGGCCGCCATGTGCGCCGGTCCCACAACATACTATCCCCATGACATCCGAGCATTCCCCGACGTTTTCCGATGAAGGGCAGCGGCTGCTGCACGAGGCCCGACAACTGCTGGAGCGTGGCGACCGCGAGGCGGCCGCCCAGGTGCTGGTGCGTGCCCGCGCGCTCGATTCGAGCCTGATGCAAGCCCATGACCTGATCGAGTCGCAAGGCCTGATCGGCTCCTTTTCCAACATCATGGGTCTGGACTGCCGCATCTCGGCGCGTGACGACATCTTCGGCTTCTTCCGCGGGCATCCCTCCAGCGTCAATCCGCTGCGCGACTACTTCGCCGATGGCTGGCGCACCCTGTCGGAGCTGATGCTTCTGCTGGAAGCGGTGGACAAGCCCCTGCTGCGCACGCCCAGCATGCTGGAGTTCGCCAGCGGCCATGGGCGCTTCACGCGCCACCTGGTCAAGGCCCTTGGCGCAGAGCGTGTCACCGTGTCCGACATCGTGGTCGATGCCGTGGAGTTCTCGCAGCAGACCTTTGGCGTGCAGGGCTTTGCGTCCGCCAGCGTGCCGGAGGAGGTACGCTGGCCGCAGCAATACGATCTGGTCTTTGTGCTGTCGCTGTTCAGCCATCTGCCGCGCACGACCTGGACGCGCTGGCTGCAGGTGCTGCGCGACGCGGTCAAGCCGGGTGGCCTGCTGGTGTTCAGCACCCATGGCATCAAGGCCGCGGACTTCGACCATGTCACGCTGGACGAGGACGGTTTCTTCTTCGCACCCTCCAGCGAGTCGAACGCCATCGATGCGCACGAATACGGAACGGCCTTCACGTCGGAGCGTTTCGTGCTTGATCGCATTGCCGAGACCTGGGGCAGCGATGCGCTGCGCCACCGTTCGCTGGTGCATTTCTGGAACCACCAGGACGCCTACGTGCTGCAGCGGCTGTGAGCGCTGCCACGCCTTGAGAGGATGAAGCAATGAGTTGGATGCTGCGCTTGCAGGAGCGGCTTTTCGGTCTGGCGCCATGGGATGCCGGCCAGATCACGGATGAATGGTTTCGCGCGCATTTCGACTATGCGGCCGATGTGGTCCACCACTGGCTGGGGCAGTCGCTGGACCTGCCCCGGGCGCGCCTGCTCAATTTCGGCTGCGGCGACGGCATTACCGACCTGGCCCTGGTGCTGCGCCATGGCGCGACAAGCATTCACGGCATCGACATCCGCCAGGAATATGCCAAGCTGCCGCGCATTGCCCGCGAGCAACTGGGCATGTCGCGCATTCCCAGCGCGCTGAGCTTCGAAACCATCGTGCCGAATTCACCCCTGGCAGGGCGGCATGCCCACTACGATGGGCTGATGAGTTGGTCGACCTTCGAGCATGTGCAGCGCGACAAGGTCCTGCCCATCCTGACCGACCTGCATGCCTGCCTGCGACCGGGCGGCGTGTTCTTCCTGCAGATCGAACCCCTGTTTTACTCCCCCTGGGGCTCGCACCTGCGCCGCTATGACGATGTGCCATGGCACCATCTGATGGCTTCGGAAGAGGAGCTGTGGCGCATCATCGAGGCGCATGAAGGCCCGCTGGACGCCGCCGAAGTGGACTTCGGCTTTGCCGATTTCGGAGTGGACGGCTACAAGCGCTTTGTCTTCAAGGAATACCAGGCGCTGAACCGGCTGACGGCCGACGAGCTGGTGGACATCGCCCAGCAGGCCGGGTTCGCGTTGCTGCGCCAGGAGCGCCGCCAGGTGGATCTGCCGATTCCCGAGGCCCTGCAGGGCCGCTATCCGGAAGATTGGTTGCGCAACAACGAGATCTTTCTGCTGCTGGGCAAGACCTGATTGCAGCGATGGCAGCACCGGTTCCCGCCCCTTCTTCCACGGCACAGCCGGTGCACCACAATGGCTTCGACGCGCTGCGCATCGCCGCAGCCTCGGCCGTCATTTTCAGCCACCACTTCCACATCACCGGCACCAGGCCGCCGTCATGGCTGCACTCGGACATGGTGGGCGGCGTGGCGGTGATGACCTTTTTCAGCATCAGCGGCTTTCTGGTCACCTTGAGCTGGATGCGGGAGCCGCATGTCCTGCCCTTCATCGCCAAGCGCCTGCTGCGCCTGTGGCCCGGGATGCTGGTCGCCGTTATGGCGGGCGTGCTGCTGTTCGGTCCGGCGTTCACGACCTTGCCGCTGCGGGAGTTCTGGCTGCATCCGCAGACGCTGGAGCATTGGCTCAATTTGCTTCTGGTCAAGGACTATGCCTTCATGCCCGGCGTTTTCTCTTCCAATCCATTGCCGGGATTGATGAATGGCCCTCTGTGGACCATTCCCATGGAATTCATGTGCTATGCGGTGCTGGCCGCATTGGGTTGCATGGGGCTGCTGCGTTCCCGCATGCTGGCCAGCGCGGTGATTGCGGCCTATATGGTGTTTTTTCTCACACAGCGCAATGCCGATGTGACGGGCACCATGTTCCACTGGTTCGAATACCCTGCGTATTTTGCCTATGGTGGCCTGATTGCCTTGTTCCGCAAGCCGTTTGCAGCAAATGGCGGGACCTTGCTGCTGGTATTGGCGCCGCTGGCCGCCCTGCTGTTCTTTGGTGCGAAGCTGGAGCACTCGGCGGGTCTGCTGCTGTTGCCGCCGCTCTTAGTCTATTTGGGATCTCTTCGTTCTAGGGTCTTCTCGGGGTTGCGCCGACTTGGGGATCCTTCTTATGGTGTTTACGTACTGGGTTGTCCCATACAGCAGGCAGTACAGGCGCTGGGGCCTGAGCTTGCGTTCACTTCCAGTCTGGTGCTGGCATGGGTGCTGGCGCTGGCCGCCGGCTATGCATCGTGGCATCTGGTCGAATCGCCGGTGCTGCGATTCAAGCGTGTGGTAAGCCAACCTTAGAAAGGAACGCCATGCGCGGCATTGCACAGAGTGGGAACCGCTTTGACATGCTGCGCCTGACGGCGGCGCTGGCGGTATTGGTGGCCCATGGCGAGTTTCTCTATCGTCTGAGCCTGCCCGAGCCCTTTGCCGGGCACAGCCTGGGTTCGCTGGCCGTGTACGTGTTCTTCTTCATGAGCGGCTATCTGGTCATGCACAGCTGGTCCAGGGAGCCCGCCTGGCATGCCTTCTGGGCGAAGCGGCTGATGCGCATTTTCCCCGGCCTGGTCATGGCCGTGGTGTTCTCGGTCTTCGTCATCGGCTGGGCCATGACCAGCCTGCCCTTTGCCGATTACTGGCGTTCGCCCCAGACCTGGAACCATCTTTTCAACAACATGACGGCCCAGGCGACGGTACAGACCTTGCCCGGTGTCTTCGAGTCCAATCCGTTCGCCTATACGGTCAATGGATCGCTGTGGACACTGCGCTATGAGCTGGCCATGTACCTGGCACTGGTGGTCCTGGCCTGGTGCGCGCGCGGCAGGCGCTGGGTCCATCCGCTGGTGGCCGTGGTGCTTGCGGTGCTGTGGCAGCTGGCACGTGTCCGGGGATGGGATCAGGGCCTGGAGGCCGTGCACACGCCCCTGGCCGACATGTTCCGCTGGCGGGATTTCTGCGGCTTCGGCGTGCCCTTTTTCCTGGGCAGCACCATGGCAGCCTATGGCGTCGTTCACCGCCCCTGGATGGCGCTGGCGGCCTTGGCGCTGGCCGGTGTCGCCCTGGTGACCTCCAGCACCATGTCCCGGCAGGTGGCGGTCTGGGGGCTGGTGGCGCTGGCCTGCTTTTACTTGGCCCATGCTGGCCGGGAGGCTGGGCGGCGCCGGTGGCGCGTGGACCTGTCCTACGGGGTCTACATCTATGCCTTCCCCGTGCAGCAGGCCCTGACGGCCGTGGCCTTGCGCGAGGGCTGGTCGCTGGGGCTGTGCCTGCTGCTGTCCCTGGCCCTGACCCTGGTTCTGGCCTGGCTGTCGTGGCACGCGGTGGAGCGGCCCGCCATGCTCATGGCCCAGCGCTGGCTGGGCCGCCGGGCCTCACGCAAGCCAGCCGGCCTAGGCCTGCAGCCAGTTTTTGACGCGCCGCTGCCAGTGGGCCGGAATGCGCCGGGCCACGCCGCGCAGGACGGGTAGCGAGCGCAGGCGCGCCAGCGTGGTCAGGGCCGCCGAGCGCGCAGCATGGTCCTGTCGCTGCAAGCGATGGGCGGCCAGGAAGGCGGCATCCAGCGGCTGCAGAACGGCCGGGCCCTGCGGCTGCAGGGCCTCGAGGTAGTGGCTGCCATAGAACGCATGGCCTGACTGCGCGGGCGCACCCTTGGCGGTTTCGGGGCGTTGCGGTGGCTGGGCCGGCAGGAAGTGGCGCTCGCGCAGGTCGACGAAAAATTCCAGCCATTGGGCGGCGCTGGCATCCCAGGGCGAGACCCAGGACCAGTCCCGGCCCGCCAGCCGTTCAGGGAAGGCGCCGATATCGGGAGCCACCACGGGCAGGCCGGCCTCCAGGCAGGCGCTCAGCGTATAGCTGTAGGTCTCCGGCCATTGGGCGGGGAACCAGGCCAGGTCTGGCTGCAGCCATTGCAGCAGCTGGGGCAGCTCCTCTTCCTTGTAGGCCCCATGGACGGTGAGATGGGCGCGGGGCTGGGTCTGCAGGCTGCGGTAGCCATAGCCGAACAGGTGGAATTCCACGGGGGCGCCGCGCTTGGCCGCCTCCAGGGCCACAGCCTCCAGCACATCGGCCCCCTTGATGGCGCTCATGGCGCCCAGCACCACGATCTTCAGAGGCGCCGATGCCGCCAGGGCGCGTGCCGACGGCGCGGGCAACTGTTCCGGCAGGTCGGTGTGGGCAACGGCTTGCACACGGGCTCCCGGTGCAAAGCCGGCGATGCGTCCTGCCGTGTCCTGGCTGGGTGCCAGCACATGGCGTGCATTGTTCAGCAGCAGCACGTTGCGGTGGCGCCATTGGGCCACGTTGCCGGCATAGGGGGCGGTGTCCATGGCCTCGCAGCAGCCGCATTCGCCGGCGCGTGGCTGGGGGATGTAGCGGTTGTCCGAACCCGTCAGCGAAATGTTCTTGCAGTAGGCATAGAAGTCATGGGCCGTGACGTCATAGTCCACGCCCAGCCGGGCTGGCAGGTCGAGGACGGTCTGGTCATGGCCCAGCAGGTGCTGGTAGTGCACATGGGCCACGCCCAGCTGGCGCAGGGCCTGCAGCAGCTCCTCCATCTGGTCGGCCACGCGGAAGGCCAGTTCGAAGCCCTCGGCCTCCTCGGCGCGGCGCAGCACGACGGTGCCGGCGGGCGCGGGCGACAGCGTGAGGAACACCGCCTTGCCCTGCAGATGGGCCGCCAGTTCGCGCACATGGCGCACCGTGCCGCCGGCACGGTCGTGCAGCACGGACAGCACCACGGGCTGCCGGGCGGCTTCGGCCTGCAGGCGGGCCACGTCCAGGGCCAGGCGCGCCGTGCGGGCGGGGTCGGCCTGCACGAAGGCCATGACATCGGCTTCGTAGCGCGGATGCAGCTTGCGCAGCGTTTCCATGGCGGCGCGTTCACGCGGGCTCTTGCTTTCGCCAAAGCTCACGCCGCCGGTGTGCAGCACAAAGGTGTCCAGCAGATGCAGATTGCGCCAGCCGGCGGCCGCGGCGCGCTGACAGAAGTCGTTTTCCTCGCCATAGCCCTTGCCGAAGTGCTCGGTGTCGAACAGGCCGACGGCGTCCAGGCAGTCGCGGCGTATGTACATGCAAAAACCCACGCCGGTCGGCACATCCACGACCTGACCGGGGTTGGTGCGCGCACACAGGGCATCGATGGCGGCGGTGTCCATGCCGGGGGGCAGGTCGTTGCCCTCGCAAAAGCGCGGATAGCTGCAGATGGTGGCGTTGTTGGAGAAGGGTGTGACCGAGGCGACGCGTGCATCGCCATAGGCTGCCTGCCGGATGCGGTCCAGCCAGTCGTTGGCGACCACGGTGTCGCTGTTGAGCAGGAGCACGTCATGGGCCGTGCTCAGCGCCATGCCGCGGTTGACCGTGCCGACAAAGCCGAGATTTTCCGGGTTCTCCAACAGCGTGATGCGCGGCTCCTGCGCGGCGCGCTCGCGCAGCCATGCCGTGACCTCGGGCTCGGGGCTGGCGTCGTTGATGACGACCAGGCGCCACGGCGTACGGCACTGGCTGGCCAGCACCGACTCTATGCAATCACGCGTGTCGCCCAGGCCCCGGTAGACGGGCACGATGACGTCGACGGGCTGGTCGGGCTGGGGCTGGGGCTGGGGCACGGGAACATGGACGGCAGCCGGGGCCGGCGTGCGGCCCAGCAGACGGTCGAGGCGCATCTTGGCGTGGACGATGGGGCGGGTGGCTCGGAACACGGTGGAGTTTTCGATCTGTTGCAGGTGCTGGGCGAGCTGCGCGAAGTCGCGCTGCACGCGCGTGGCCTCCTGCTGCCATACGGCGCGTTCACGGCTTTGGGTCTGGTGGCTTTCCTCCAGCAGCGCGGCGCGGTGCTGGAGCTTGTCGATGGTGCTGTCGCGCTGTTCTATGGCCTGGGCAAGCTGCTCGGCCAGCTGCGTGTTGGCGCCCTGCAATTGCGTCTGGGTGGCGGCCGCCGCATTGCGTTCCTGTTCCAGTTGCCTTTGCAGGGGAAGGACCAGGTCGGACAAAGCCAGATAGTCGGCCGACATGGGCCAGCCCATCTCGATTTCGAGGGAGGCGCCGGGATGCGCGGCCAGGGTCTGGGGCGGGACCGGCAGCTCGAACCAGGGGTCGTCTCCGGTCAGCAGCAACACCAGGGCGAAAGCCCCCGCGGGATAGGGGGCGTTCCAGGCGATCTGCTGGTGGGGGCGCTGGCCCAGCAGGGCGCGGTCGGAGTCCTCGGGCTGCCATTGCCAGACGGCATGGCCGTGTGCATCGACCAAGGCCAGCCGGTGCAGGTGCAGGAAACCGGGCCGGTCGGCCGGGTCCAGCCGCAGGTGGCTCAGCGGCGTACCCTCGGAGGGCAGGGCAAAGCGCAGGGTCTGGCGGGCCTTGCCAATGGCTCCCGTGATCGAAAGCTTGTCGTGCTCGTCGTAATGGCCATTGCGGGCCAGATACAGCTGGGCCGTGAACAAGGCCTGGCCCTGCGGGTAGCTGAGCGGGGGCTCGGCCGGCTGTGCATGGGCCGAGGGGCCGGCAATGGCGATGAACTGGTAGGCCAGCGCATCGGGCGTGGTCAGCAGATGGCGGGCCACCGCCGGGGGCAGGGTGTCGTAGGCGACGTGGAATTCCGACTCCGGCAGGGCGCGTTCTATGGTGTCGATGTCATCCACCTGCCAGCTCTGCTCGGCAAGAAAGCGCGACAGCGAGCGCCGTGTGAAAAAGCGCAGATGGGTGCGGTCCAGCAGGCCCTCCTCGCGGTAGCGGAACTCGCCATGCAGGAGTTCGGCGACCAGGCCGCTGTAACCTGCGTTGGGCACGGAAATCAGCAGCCGGCCCTGGGGTGTGAGCCGTTCGCGGCAGGCCGCGAGAATGCGCTCGGGCTGTCGCAGGTGCTCCAGCACGTCGGCGCAGACGATGTAGTCGTAGCGCGCCTCGCCGAACAGCTGGTCCAGGTCGCAGTCCTCGAGGTCCGCCACATGGACCTCGCGGTAGAACGGGGCGGCGTGGCGTTTTTCTTCCTGGCTCAGCGTAACGCCGTCGCAGATGCACTGCTTGTGCTCGGCCAGAAAGGCCCCCAGGGCGCCGCTGCCGCAGCCCAGGTCCAGAACCTGCGAACCGGGCCGGACATGGCCGGCGAGCACGGACAGCGAGGTGCGCTCATTCAGGTCGACGGTTCGCAGATAGACATGGGGGTCGGGAATCGGTGTGGTCATAGGATGGGAGCCTGCGCCGCCCCTGCCGGGGGGCGTCAATCATCAAGGCCGGCCTGGATGCTTTCGGCTTTGTCTCTTTGCGCACAAAGCACGACGAAAATTCCTGGAAACCCGGGCGGCGAATTGTCGCGCATCATAATCCCGGCCACGGGAATGCCGCCATGGCATGGCAAGGTAATGACATTTCTCGTCGTTGTTTCATTTTTTTTCACCACGGCGTGTGCACCGACGGCAGCGCGGCGGTGTTTGGCTGAATACTCGGGGCCGGTCTTGGGGCGGTCTGCCCATTCCCGCAGAAAACTGGAAAATTGAAGGGCAGCTTAGATGGATTCCTCCTTGGTCGTGTCGGTGGTCAGCCACGGACACGGCAGCCATATCCAGACGCTGCTGGAGTGCCTGGCCTGCGAGCCCGCAGGCCTGGTGGCCCGTGTGGTTCTGACGCAGAACATCCCCGAGCCTGACCCCCTCGCACCGGCCGGCGGCTGGCCGTTCGTGCTGGAGGTGCGGCGCAATGCGCGGCCGCAGGGCTTCGGCCGCAACCACAACCGGGCGCTGGCCGCATCCAGCGAGCCGTTTGCCTGCGTGATCAATCCCGATGTGTCGTGGGATGCCCGGGATGGCGTATTGCCCGCCCTGTTGGCCCAGGCGGCGTTGCCGGGTCTGGCGCTGGCCTATCCCAGCCAGCGCGATGGCCATGGCGCCCTGCAGGATTTCGAACGGGAACTGCCCTCGTTCTGGAACCTGTTGCGGCGCAAGCTGTGGGGGCGCCGTGAACAGCGTGTGGAATGGGTCAATGCAGCCTGCTGGGTGCTGCGCCAGGAGACCTGGCAGCGCCTGGGCGGGTTTGATGAAGGTTTCTATATGTATTGCGAGGATGTGGAGCTGTGCCTGCGTTTGCGGGTGCTGGGCGGGGCCCTGCGGCGCGCCGATGTCTCGATCGTGCATGCAGGCCAGCGTGCGAGCCGGCGCAGCCTGCGCCACGGTGCCTGGCATGTGGCCAGCCTGCTGCGGCTGTGGAGCCGCCCTGTGTACTGGAAGGCCAAGGCCTTGCCGCTGGCGGTGCCGGCATTGCGCGGGGAGCCGTCGTGATCTGGTTGTCCGTTCTGGCTTTCATGGTGTCCTGCGCGGGCTGTGCCCTCGTGCTGCGCTGGGCACGGCGTTATTCGGTGTGCGCCTACGGCGATGACAAGCCTCAGCGCTTCCACGTCGGCGAGGTGCCGCGTCTCGGGGGCGTGCCCATGTTCCTCAGCCTGGTCGTTTCCTGGAGCGTGGGAACCTGGATGTCCACGCGCGGCGGGGACCCGGGATCGCTGCGCATGCAGCCCTGGGCCATTTTGTACATGGCGGCCATGCTGCCGGCCGTGGTGGGGGGCGTGATCGAGGATGTGTCCCAGCGACTGAGCGTCCGATACCGGCTCGTACTGACCCTGCTCAGCGCCCTGCTCCTGGTGGGGTTTTGCGGCCTGTCCGTACCGCGGCTGGGCTGGCCCTGGCTGGAGCAGTCGCTGGGTGGCGCCATGCCCTGGCTTGGCATGGGTCTGGCCATTCTGGCGCTGACAGGGCTGCCCCATGCCTTCAACATCATCGACGGCTACAACGGACTGGCCGGCATGGTGGCTACCATCATCTGCCTGGCCCTGGCCCACGTGGCACTGCAGGTGGGCGACCGGGCCCTGGCGGCCATGCTGGTGACCATGGCTGCTGCCACCGTCGGCTTTCTGGCCTGGAACTATCCGCGCGGCCTGATGTTCGCTGGCGACGGCGGCGCCTATGTCTGGGGGCTGGCTATCGCCATGGCCAGCATCGCCCTGGTGCAGCGCAATGCCGTGGTCTCGCCATGGTTTCCCATGCTGCTGCTGATCTATCCCGTCTGGGAAACCGTTTTTTCCATCTACCGCAAGATCATGCGCGGCATGTCGCCCGGCGTGGCCGATGCCTTGCACTTTCACCAACTGATCTACCGGCGCATTGTGCGCGGTGTGTTCGACGACGATCTTGCGCGGCGCATGCTGCGGCGCAACAATCGAACCTCGCCGTATCTGTGGGCTTTTACCCTGCTGACGGTGATGCCGGCCTTGCTGTTCTGGAGCAATACGCCGGTGCTGATAGGCTTTTGCCTGCTCTTCGTGCTGGGTTATGTGGGGGCGTATCTGGCCATCGTGCGTTTCAAGCTGCCAGGCTGGATGCAGAACGGGTGATGGCGGTCGGGCCGGCGGGCAGATGCGCCAGCGTCACACGGCCCTGCAACACTGGGCCGCAGTTGCGGCACAATGCCCGCCTTGTTGTTGACTACTTCCATGCCCCCGGGCTAGCACCATGAACGATATCCTCTCGATTGCCCCCCGCGACAAGGCCGAAATCCTCGCCCAGGCCCTGCCCTACATCCGCAAGTTCCATGGCAAGACCATGGTCATCAAG
>JAIRVR010000052.1 GCA_031253795.1 Burkholderiaceae bacterium | reverse complement strand
AGTGTCCTCATGGCACGCGTATGTGAAGTAACGGGCAAGAAGCCCATGGTGGGAAACAACGTTTCCCACGCCAACAACAAGACCAAGCGTCGTTTCCTGCCCAACCTGCAATACCGCCGCTTCTGGGTGGAGAGCGAAAACCGTTGGGTGCGCCTGCGCGTTTCCAGCGCTGCCCTGCGCCTGATCGACAAGAACGGTATCGACTCCGTGCTCGCAGACCTGCGTGCCCGTGGCCAAGCCTAATTCCCTCAAGGAGAAACACCATGGCTGCTAAAGGCGGACGCGAAAAGATCAAGCTGGAATCCACTGCGGGTACCGGCCACTTCTACACCACCACCAAGAACAAGAAGACGATGCCCGAGAAGATGCTCATCGTCAAATTCGATCCCAAGGCTCGCAAGCACGTCGAGTACAAGGAAATCAAGCTGAAGTAATTCAGCCCTGGTTCCTGCACGGATCCCCGAAAACCGCCCGGCGCAAGCCCGGCGGTTTTTTCATGGCCTGAGCACACCTACAAGGTCTATTGCACCCATCCCCAGGCTCCGTGCACGGTGGATTCAGCCTCGCGGGGGCTGGCCCAGTTGGGCACAGGCCATGGCCCCCAGGTCGCGGCAGGCCTGCTCCACATCCTCGTCCACGACCAGGGTGCAGGACAGGCGCAGGCAATGCTCGTAGCGCCCAGAGTTGGAGAACATGCTGCCGGGTGCCGTGCGTATGCCATGGGACAGTGCCTGGGTGAACAGCTCGGAGGTGGACATGCCCACGGGAAACTCCAGCCACAGGCTGAGTCCTCCGGGCGGCAGGCTCAGCCGCGTGCCCACCGGGAAAAAGCGGGCCACCAGCCGTGCCATGGCCTCGCGCTGGCGCCGCAGCTGCTGCTTCAGGCGCTGCAGATTGCGCAAATGGGCGGGCGAGCCCACACAGGCCGCAGCCAGCAACTGGCCCAGGGTCTGCGTGCCCCGGCTGCGTGCGAATTTGAGCATTTGCACGCGGCCATGCCACTGGCCCGCGTTCATCCAGCCCTGGCGCAGGCCCGGCGCCATGCTTTTGTTGAAGGCCTCGCAGTAAATCACATGGCCGGGCGTGCGGTCCCAGGCCTTGAGCGGTCGCACGGGCAGGCTGCTTTCCACGAACAGCCCATAGGAGTCGTCCTCGATCAGCGCCACGCCGTGGGCCGTGCACAACGCAACCAGCCGGGCCTTGTTGGCATCGGGAATGCGCGTGCCCAGCGGCATCTGCAGCTCGGGCACGACGACCACGGCCTTGAGACGCGGCTGGGTCTGCAAGGCCAGCTCCAGGGCCTCGATGGACAGGCCGGTGCGCGGGCTGCAGGGAATTTCCAGTGCCGTCATCTGCAGGGATTCGACCACCTGCAGCAGTCCATAGTAGGTGGGGGACTCCACCGCCACCACATCGCCCGGCGAGGCCACGGCCGCCAGCGCCAGGCCCACGGCCTCGGAATTGCCCGTGGTGGCCAGCACGTCGGCCGGCGCCACATGCATGCCGGCGGCCAGTGCGCGCTGGGCCATGGCACGCTGGAAATCAGGGTGGCTGCCCGCCATGGAACGCCCCAGCACCAGCAGGTCGGGCTGCTCGCGCAGCAGCCGCGCCACCGCCTGGTTCAGATAGGCGCGGTCAAAGAGCTCGGGCGGCGGTGTCGCACCACCCAGGTCGATGCGCACATCGGCCTGGCGCCCCCGTTCCAGCAGCAGCGAAATATGCTCGTTGATGCCGGCAAAGCGCTGGCGAGGCAGGGGTTGCACGGGCTGGCTCAGATCGGGTTCGCTGGCAGGAGCCAGGCCTGCGGGACGGGCATCGCGCACGAAATACCCCACGCGCGGCCGCGCCTCGAGCTGCCCCAGGTCTTCCAGATGCCTGAGCATCTGCAGCGCCGTGGACAGGCTGACACCATGGCGGCGCATCAGCTCGCGCACCGACGGCATGCGCTCGCCGGCCTTGAGCGTGCCCTGCTCCATGGCCAGGCTGTAGTCCGATGCCAGTCGGCGATACAGGGAAGGGGAAGAGGCGTTGGGAGAAGCCAGGGTCATGGGGTGGGCAATGCCAGCGGGGTCCGGTGCGCCATCTTGCCCGCTTCCCCTGTTACGGAACAGATACAGATTCCTTCATAAACAACAGTAACAGATGCCCTGTCAATCGCACTGCTGCGCTGCCATGGCCGCCGCACTGTGCCTGTGCACGCCAGGGACGATTTCCTAAGCTTGGAAGCCTGATTTCCCCTTGCAACAGACCACCATGCACACCCCTAGCAGCCCCCTCACCCTCCACCGCCTGTCACCGGGCATGGACTTGCACCTGCCGCTGGCCGAAGGCACGGAACTGTTCTGCCGCCAGGGCCGGCTGCAACTGTTCACGGATCTGCAGGCCGGCAGCGACGGCCTGTGTACGGCCTGCATCGACCTGCACACGGGCCAGGGCTGGCGTGCAGCCGGCGCCCTGCAGCTGCGCGTCACGGCCCCATCCGGGGCCTGCCTGGAAGTGCGGGCTGCCCCCATGCAAAAGGGCCGCGACACCCTGCAGCAGGTGTCGCAGCCCCGGGAGTGGACGCCCGCAGCCTGGTGGCGCGGCCTCAGGCGTGGGCGGCGCGCAGCTTGACCGAGAACTCGCGCAGCGCGGCAATGCCGCTGGCTTCGGCGCGGTGGCACCAGGCCTGCAAATGGGCGATGAGCTGCTCGCGTGACAGCGAGGTGTTGAGCCACAGCTGGCGCAGCTCCTCGCGCATGACCAGCATCTGGTCCAGCACCGGATGGGCTGCACGCGCCCGTGCCAGCTGGCCCTGGGCCTGTTCGGGCACCTTGTCGGCATCCCGGTGCAGCCAGCGCCGCGCCGTCTTCAGCAGCGAGACATCGGCCTGCCGGGCCTTGCGCTGCTGCAGCGCATCCAGCTCCAGCTGCACGGCAGCGCGCACGCCGCGCGCATAACGGGCCATGACTTCGTAGCGATTGGCGATCACCGCCTCCAGCGTCTTCTCGTCGGCCACGGATTTGAGCGCGCCCATGACCAGGCGGGGCGGCGTCTTCTTGACCTTGGCCCAGCCCAGCTTCTGCATGGCGCGGATGTAGGCCCAGCCCACGTCGAACTCGTAGCGCTTGACCGAGAACTTGGCCGAGGTCGGGTAGGTGTGGTGGTTGTTGTGCAGCTCTTCGCCGCCAATGATCAGCCCCCAGGGCACGAGGTTGGTGCTGGCATCCTGGGCCTCGAAGTTGCGATAGCCCCAGAAATGACCCAGGCCGTTGACCACGCCGGCAGCCCAGAACGGAATCCAGACCATTTGCACGGCCCAGATGCTCAGGCCGACGGCACCGAACAGGGCCAGGTTGATGAACAGCATCAGCGTGGGGCCCCAGGCCGAGTGGCGGCTGTACACATGGCGCTCCACCCAGTCGTCGGGCGTGCCATGGCCGAACTTCCGGAGCGTGTCGGCGTTTTGGGCTTCCGTGCGGTACAGTTCGGCTCCGCGCCGCATCACGGTGTCCAGACCCCGGGTCTGGGGACTGTGTGGATCCTCCGCGGTTTCGCACTTGGCATGGTGCTTGCGGTGTATGGCCACCCATTGCCGGGTGACCATGCCCGTGCCCAGCCACAGCCAGAAACGGAAGAAATGCGAGGGGATGGGCCCCAGGTCCAGCGATCGGTGGGCCTGGCAGCGGTGCAGGAAGATGGTGACGGCCGCAATGGTGATGTGCGTGGTCACCAGGGCGTACAGCAGCAGCTGCCACCATGACAGCTGCCACAGGCCATGGGCCAACCAGTCCACGACCACACTCCAAACCGACCCGAAATCCAGCGACATAACCGAAAGCCCTTGGCATAGGCGGCGCCGGCCGGCGCCAATGCCTCAATTTTAGGCGCCCGCCTACAAAGACCCTCGAAAATCTCCTACGGTTTACAGCTTATTGCCACCGGTATCAGGACTTGCGGGTCCAGACAGCTGCGAAGAATCCATCGGTCTCATGGCGCTGCGGCCACAGGCGCAGGTAATGCGAGCCGGTATCGCCACCGCTGCACAGCGCGGCCCCCTGCTCCACCTTGAGCTGGGCCAGCAGTTCGCCGGCATCCACGGGCACGAAGTCCTTGTGCGCGGCGCCGAAGGCCTCGGCAATGGCCTCGTTTTCCTGGGGCAGGATGGAGCAGGTGGCGTAGACCAGCCGGCCACCGGGCTTGACCAGGCGTGCCGCGCTTTCCAGGATGGAGGCCTGCTTGCGGGTCAGTTCCTCCACGGCCTGGGGTGACTGGCGCCACTTGAGGTCGGGATTGCGGCGCAGCGTGCCCAGGCCCGAGCAGGGGGCATCGACCAGCACGCGGTCGATCTTGCCGGCCAGGCGCTTGACGCGCTCGTCGCGCTCATGGGCGATGGCGGCCGGGTGCACGTTGGACAGGCTCGAGCGCGCCATGCGCGGCTTGAGCGCCTCCAGCCGGTGGCCCGAAACGTCGAAGGCATACAGGCGGCCCGTGCTGCGCATGCACGCGCCGATGGCCAGGGTCTTGCCGCCCGCGCCCGCACAGAAGTCCACCACCATTTCACCGCGCTTGGCGTCCAGCAGCAGGGCCAGCAGTTGCGACCCCTCGTCCTGCACCTCGATGGCACCGCGCGTGAAGGCGTCCAGGCGCGTCAGTGCCGGCTTGCCCTGCACGCGCAGGCCCCAGGGCGAATACGGTGTGGTCTGGGCCGCGATGCCGGCCTTTTCGAGCTCCTTTTGCACCTCGGCCCGCTTGGCGTTGAGGGCATTGACGCGCAGGTCCAGGGGCGCCGGCTGCTGCAGGCTTTCCGCAAAGGACCAGAAATCCTCGCCCAGCTGCTGCTGAAGCGGCGCCACCAGCCACTCGGGCAGGTTGTGGCGGTGGGGCTCCATCAGTTCCTCGGGACGAACGGCCTCGCAGGCATCCAGCCATTGGAGTTCCTGGGGCGACAGCGCGGCGCGCACAAAGCTGCGCGCCTCCTTGAGCGCCTGCTCGGAACGGGCCATGGTCTCCTGGCTCTGGGCCAGGCCCAGAATGGCCAGACGGCGCTCGCGCGAACCGCTGCCCGAGCGCGCCAGGCTTTCGAACAGCAGCTTCTTGCGCAGCACGGTATAGGTGGTTTCAGCCAGGGCGCCGCGCTCGCGCGGACCCAGGTTGCGGTTTTCGCGGAAAAAGCGCGACACCACGGCGTCGGCCGGGTGTTCGAAGGTCAGGCTGCGCTTGACCAGTTCGGCGCAGGCGTCGAGAAGCTGTTTGGGATGCATGGCCGCGATTGTCCCACTGCCCGCTATTCCGAGGGCGGTACGGGTCGCAAGCTCCGCCCAGCGGCTACCATGCGGGCCATGAACGACGATGACCTGCCTGCACTGACCCCCACGCCACCGGGCCTGTACCGCCACTACAAGGGCGGACGCTACGAGGTGCTGGCCACCGTGCGCCACAGCGAGACCCGCGAGGCCATGACGCTTTACCGCGCCCTTTATGGCCAGCGCGGCCTGTGGGTGCGCCCGGCCGCCATGTTCAACGAAACCGTCGTGGTGGACGGCATGCGCCAGCCCCGCTTCGCGCGCTGCCCCGAGGACGAGCAGCAGGGTTTTCACAGCGAAGGCCTGTAACCCGCCGCCAGGGAGGAACACACCATGTACCGACACTTGCGCGCCGGCCTCATCGCCCTGGCCTGCTCCACCGCTTTCATGGCCCTGGCCGGCACGCCCGTGCAGGTGCCCGGCACCACGGTGCGCATGAGTCCGCCTGCGGGCTTCGAGCCGGCGACACAGTTCGCCGGCTTCGTCGCCCCCGCCAGCCAGGCGAGCATTCTGCTGGCCGAGATGCCGGGCGAAGCCCATGGCCAGCTGGCGCCGCTGTTCGCCAATGAAAAGGCCGGGCAGGACGCCTTCGCGGCCAAAGGCATACGGGTCGAGCGGCGCACCACCATCGCCACGGCCTCCGGTGAAGTGCCGGTGCTGATCGGCACGCAGCAGGCCCAGGGGCAGGGCTTTCGCAAATGGATGGCCCTGTTCCATGGCGACAAGGTGGTGCTGGCCACGGTACAGGCACCGGCGGCGTCGGGCCTGTCCCAGGCCGAGGTACTGGCCGCCCTGGCATCGGTGCAACTGGGACCGCCGCCCTCGCCACAGCAGGTTCTGGACGCCCTGCCCTTCACGGCCCGGGCGGTCGCTCCGTTTCGCGTCATCGACACCATGGGCGGTGCCGGCCTGGCCATGACGGCCGGCGACCGCGACAGGGATGCCGAAGGCCGCCAGCCCCTGATCGTGGTGGCGTCCAGCCTGTCCCCGCCTGGCGCGTCCCAGGAGGCGGGGGCGCTGGCACGTGCCCTGCTTGCGCAGACGCACGGTCTGGAGCAGGCCCGCATCGAATCCAGCGGCAGCGCCGGCTTCGCGGGCACCCAGGCCACCGTGCTCAGGGGCCGCACGCCCCAGGGTCGCCAGTTCGTGCAATACCTGTCGCTGTGGCCCGGCGAACGCTACATTCGCCTGGTGGCCATGCTGCCGGCTGACGGCGATGCGGCCCTGCTCACGGCCGTCGAGGCCATTGCCGCTTCGGTGGCGTTTCGCTAGGCGCCTGCGGATTCAGCCCTGCACCAGCCGCGCCACGGCGCGCGGATAAATGATGTGCTCCTGCACGAGCACGCGCGCCGCCAGGCTTTCTGCCGTGTCGTCCGGCAGGACGGGCACCACGGCCTGCTCGATGATGGGGCCCACGTCCAGCTCGGCCGTGACGCCATGTACCGTGCACCCCGCGAAACGGCAGCCTGCATCGATGGCGCGCTGGTGGGTGTGCAGACCGGTGAAGGCCGGCAGCAGCGAGGGATGGATGTTGACCAGGCGCCCCTCGTAGCGGGTCACGAAGCCTGGCGTGAGGATGCGCATGAAACCCGCGAGCACGACCAGGGCCGGGTCGTGGCGGTCGATCACCTGGGCCAGTGCGGCATCGAAGGACTCGCGGCTGTCGAAGGAACGGTGGTCCAGCACCTCGGTGGCAATGGCCTGCTCGCGTGCAAAGTCCAGGCCCGCGGCCCCGGCCTTGTTGCTGACCACGGCCGCGACACGGGCGCCATAGCGCCGCTGCCAGTCCTGCTGCTGGGAAGCACGCACAATGGCAGCCATGTTCGAGCCGCCGCCCGAGATCAGGATCACGATATTTTTCATGGGCGGCGATTGTCGCACCGCAGGCCGCCGTGCCTGTGCCAGCCCCGCCATGGCCCAGGGCCTTGGCGGGCCTTGTCATCCTGCCCCCTGCCCTTGCCATGCCCTTCGATCCCCGCTCCACTCCCCTGACCGCCGTCGAGGCCCGCGTGCTGGCCACGCTGATGGAAAAGGCACGCACCGTTCCCGACAGCTACCCACTCACCCTCAATGCCCTGGTCACGGGCTGCAACCAGAAAAGCAGCCGCGACCCCGTCATGGACGTCGGCGAGGCCCAGGCCCAGGAGGCCCTGGACAGCCTGCGCCTGCGTACCCTGTCGGTACAGATCAGCAGCGCGCGCGCCACGCGATGGGAGCACAACTTCCCGCGCGGCATGGGTGTGCCCGACCAGAGCGCCGTGCTGCTGTCCCTGCTGATGCTGCGCGGTCCGCAGACGGCGGGAGAGCTGCGCATCAATTCCGAGCGCTGGCATCGCTTTGCCGACATCTCTTCGGTCGAGGCCTTTCTGGACGAGCTGCGCGAACGCAGCGAGGAAAAGGGCGGCCCCCTGGTCGTGCTGCTGCCGCGCGCGCCAGGTGCGCGCGAACAGCGCTGGGCCCATCTGCTGTGCGGCCCCGTGGATGTGAATGCCATGGCTGCCGCACCCATGGCCGGCGGCGCACGCGGCGACGCACTGGCTCAGCGCGTTGCCGACCTCGAGGCCCACGTGCAGCGGCTGGAAGGCCGCCTGGCCCATGTCTATGCACAGCTGGGCCTGGAGGAGCCTGGAGCGGCCGACCCCGCTTCCTGATTCAGGGTATGCCATGAGTTGTCACACCCCGGACAGCACAAAAAAGAACGTGCGTGCTACAAAAGCCGGGATTGAAGGAGACAACGTCCATGGACCTGGCATTTACCCCTGAAGAACAGTCCTTTCGCGAAGAAGTCCGCGCCTGGGTGCGGACCCACCTGCCCCAGGACATTGCGCACAAGGTGCGCCATTCGCTGCGCCTGACGCGCGACGACCTGCAGAACTGGGCCAAGATCCTTGGCAAGAAGGGCTGGCTGGGCTACGGCTGGCCCAGGCAGTTCGGCGGCCCCGGCTGGACCGCCGTGCAAAAGCACCTGTTCGAGGAGGAATGCGCCCTGGCCTGCGCGCCACGCATCATTCCCTTCGGCCCCGTGATGGTGGCACCCGTCATCATGGCCTATGGCACGCCCGAGCAGCACCAGCGCTTTCTGCCCGGCATCGCAAGCGGCGAGGTCTGGTGGAGCCAGGGCTATTCCGAGCCCGGCTCGGGCTCGGACCTGGCCAGCCTCAAGACCCGCGCTGAGCGCGTGGGAGACAAGTACATCGTCAACGGCCAGAAAACCTGGACCACGCTGGGCCAGTACGGCGAATGGATCTTCTGCCTGGTGCGCACCAGCAACGAAGGCAAGCCCCAGACCGGGATCAGCTTCCTTCTCATCGACATGAAGAGCCCCGGCGTGACCGTGCGCCCCATCAAGTTGCTGGACGGCGAGTGCGAGGTCAACGAGGTCTTCTTCGACAACGTCGAGGTTCCGGCCGAGAACCTCATCGGCGAGGAGAACAAGGGCTGGACCTATGCCAAGCACCTGCTCAGCCACGAACGCACCAACATCGCCGACGTGAACCGTGCCAAACGCGAACTGGAACGGCTCAAGCGCATCGCCAAGACCGAAGGCGTGCGGGAAGACGCTCGTTTTCGCGACGAGATCGCCAGGCTCGAGATCGATGTGGTGGCGCTGGAAATGCTGGTGCTGCGGGTGCTGTCGGCAGAAAAATCGGGCAAGAACCCGCTGGACATCGCCGGCCTGCTCAAGATCCGCGGCAGCGAGATCCAGCAGCGCTATTCCGAACTGATGATGCTGGCCGCCGGCCCCTTCAGCCTGCCCTTCATCGAAGAAGCCATGGAAGCCGGCTGGCAGGGCGACTTTCCTGGTGGCGTGGTGGACAACGCACCGCTGGCCTCCACCTACTTCAATATGCGCAAGACCACGATCTACGGAGGCTCCAACGAGGTCCAGCGCAACATCGTCGCTCAGACTGTTCTCGGCTGAAGCCGAAAACAGTCGCGCTGTGCGCGTCAGTACAGCTCCCCGTGCCCCCTCCGGGAGGGGGCTTAAGCAAGAGCTTCGCTGAATGTGGGAGGAGCCAAGGCGCCTCCCCCATTCGGCATCAGGAGTGAGACAAATGGATTTTGATTTTTCGGATGACCAGCAGCAACTGCGTGACGCCGTGCGTCGCTGGGTGGACAAGGCCTATGGATTCGAGCGCCGCCGTGCCATCGTGGAGGCCGGAGGCTTTTCGCGCGAGGTCTGGGGCGAACTGGCCGAACTGGGCCTGACCGCCCTGACCGTGCCCGAGGCCCATGGCGGGCTAGGCCTGGGTGCCACCGACGTGATGGTGGTGATGGAGGAGTTGGGCCGCGGCCTGGTGATGGAGCCGCTGTCCCAGGCCTTTGTGGCCTCGGCCGTTCTGGGTCAATATGCCGAAGCCGGCTTGGCTGGCCAATGGCTGGCTCGCGTGGCCAGCGGCGAAGCCCTGGTCGTGATGGCCCATCAGGAGCGCCAGGCGCGCTACCGTCTCGATGCCTGTGCCGCCACGGCGACTCGCAGCGGCAGCGGTTACACGGTCGATGCCACCAAGAGTCTGGTGCCCGCGGGCGACGCCGCCGATGCCTTCCTGGTGCCGGCCCAGCTCGACGGCAAACTGGCCCTTTTCCTCGTGGAGCGAGGCGCCAGCGGCGCCAGCACCCAGGGTTACCGCACCCAGGACGGCAGCCGCGCGGCCGAGCTGCGATGCCAGGCCTCACCCGCCACCCTGGTCAGCGCCGAGGGCCTCGCGGCCCTGACCCTGGCCCAGGACGTGGCCAATGCCGCGCTCTGCGCCGAAGGCGTGGGCGCCATGGAGCAGACCCTGCACCTGACCACCGACTACATGAACCAGCGCAAGCAGTTCGGCGTGGTCATCGCCAGCTTCCAGGCCCTGCGCCACCGTGTGGCCGACATGAAGATGCAACTGGAGCTGTCGCGCTCCATGAGCTATTACGCCAGTCTCAAGATGGGAGCCCCCGAGGCCGAGCGCCATGTGGCCGTCTCGCGCGCCAAGGTCCAGTTGGGCCAATCGCTGCGCCTGGTGGGCCAGCAGTCCGTGCAGTTGCATGGCGGCATCGGCGTGACCGACGAGTACGCAGGCAGCCACTACTTCAAGCGGCTGACCCAGATGGAGATGACGGGCGGCGACACCCTGCACCACCTGGGCATCGTGTCCTCGCGCATGCAGGAAACGGCCGGCGTGTTCGCCTGAAGTTCACTCCAGCCTCCCTCGACCCAGCCCCGCGGCCCGCGGGGCTTTTTCATGGCCGTCCGCCGGGGGGCCGACCGGCTCAGGTGCCGGGTCCGAAGAAGCGGTTGAAGACCGCCCAGTCGGCAAACAGCTGAGGCCAGGCATGGACACGCGTGCCTTCGCGGCCCATGCCCCAGCCATGGCGGCCTTCGGGAAAGATGTGCATTTCGGCCGCCACACCGGCCTTGCGCAGGGCAGCGAACATCAGCAGGCTGTTGTCCACCGGGGCGATGGGATCATCCTGGGCCTGGGCCAGGAAGACGGGAGGCGTGCGGCCGGTGACCTGCTGGTCCACCGAATAGGCTGCGCTCTGCTCGGCCGTGGGGTGCTGGCCCACGATTTCGCGGCGTGCGTGCGTGTGGTCCCAGGGGGGCATGAAGCTGACCACGGGGTAGATCATGCCCGCGAAGTCCGGCCGCGACGACAGCTGGTCGACGGCGTCCAGTGCCGCATAGCGTTCCACCGTGGGCGTGGCCGCCGTCATGCCGGCCAGATGGCCACCGGCAGAAAAGCCCAGCACGCCGATGCGGGCCGCATCCAGGCCGAAGCGCCCCGCCAGCGAACGGATGAGGCGCATGGCACGCTGGCCATCCTGCAAGGGGGCCGTGGCCGGCCAGTGCTCGCCGGGCAGGCGGTAGACCAGCTCGAAAGCCGTCACGCCCCGGGCCTGCAGCCACAGGCAGGCCGGCGTGCTTTCCTTGCCCCGCTCGATATGGGCATAGCCACCGCCCGCGATCACAAGTACGGCGCTGCCGTCGGGCCGGCCGGGCCGGTAGACCTGCAGGCGCGGCCGCGATACCTGGGTCACCGAGCCCTTGGGGCTGACCTGCTCGGGGCCCTGGGGACCGCCGCCCAGGCGCTGCAAATGGCCTTCGGGCCACAGCGCGATCTCGGCGTCGCCGCCCGGGCCTGCGGCCGGTACGGCCACCTCGTTCGATAACGTGGGCCCTGCCCACGATGACGCCAGCCCGGAAAGGGCGGCGAGCAGGTATTGCCGGCGCTGGTATGTCATGGGAGAAGCCCCGCAGCCCCGGGCATGGGCACGCCGGTGCGGCGCACCACCAGGCCGGAGGTGTTTCGCACGCCATTACACCCCAGCCGCGCCGTGCCTGCTCAGGTCAGCCGGTAGTCCACGGGCTGGAGAGGGGGTGGCACTTCGGTGGCGCCCAGCGAACGGCCCAGGCCGATTTCGATGGAGCGGCAAATGGTGTCCAGTGGCAGGTCGTTGCTTTCCAGGCCGAAGGGCTCTTCGAGCTCGTCGCCCAGCGCGTCGAGTCCGTAAAAGGTATAGGCCACGATGGCCACGACGAAGGGCGTCATGAAGCCCGTGGTATCGACCAGGCCGAAGGGCAGCAGAAAGCAGTACATGTAGGCCGTGCGGTGCAGCAGCAGGGCGTAGGAAAAGGGCATGGGCGTATGGCGTATGCGCTCGCAGGAGGCGGCAGCCGCCGTCATGCGCGTCAGCGTCTGGTCCATGGATGCCGCCAGGCAGGCCTCCATCTCGCCACGGCGCACACACTGGCCCAGATCGCGGCCCATGTCCATCATCAGTGCCTCGCAGCGCTGCTCCAGTGGCAGCTGGGCCAGCCGATGCGCTTCGGCCTCGACGAGCCAGCGCCGGGCGGCCGCATCGGCCTCCAGGCCGCGCAGCTGGGCCCGCAACTGGTGGGCGAAGGCAATGGCCCGGTGCACCATGCGCACGCGCACATCGCTGTCGCGCTGCCGTGGATCGGGCGCATGCTCGCCCGCGATCAGGCTCTGGCACTGGCGCGCCAGCGTGCGCGCACAGATCACGATGTCCCCCCAGAGCTTGCGCCCTTCCCAGTAGCGGTCATAGGCCGTGTTGTTGCGAAATCCCAGGAAGATGGCCAGGGGCAGGCCAATCAGCGTGAACGGAATCGGCGTCACCGTGATCTTCACGTCGAAGAGGTTGCCGTGCACCAGGGTGATGAGAGCGGCGAACACCGTGTTCACGAGCAGCGTGACCTGGATGCGCTGGAGCACCGAGCCCCGCAGAATCAGAAACAGCCTGAAGCCGGCAGGGCGATCACGGACGATCATGGGGACACAGTGATAAGTATAAACCCTTATTCGACCATAGTTCTCGGCCTGCAAAGCCTGAAACCGGGCCATGGCGAGAAAAAAAGGCGCCCCGAAGGGCGCCTTTTTTGCCGGCGGCAATCTCGCGCTTTACAGTGCCGTACCGCGGCGGCGCGCCAGGCGCCAGCCCATCAGGCCCAGCAGGGCCGACAGCAGGACCATGCCCCATTCGGACAGGGTGGGAACGGCCTGCGTCGCCGCCGATGCATTGCGGGTGGCGCGGTTGTTGGCCCAGTTCGGATCACCATCCGCACCCGTCGTGCCGACCAGAGACAGCGCACCGCTGGTCGTCGGGGTTCCGCCGACGGAGCAGGACACGCTGGCACCAGCGGGCACGGGGGCTCCGGCTGTCCATGCACCGCCACCCGGCGTGAGGCTGCAGGCACCCACGGTGACACCGGGGGGCAGACCGGTCACCGTGCAGGACGTGCCCGACAGTGCAGCCGCCGTGCCCTGGTTCCTGCAGCTGATGCTGCCGCTGTACGGCGTGTTGGCCGAGAAGGTGACGGGCAGGCTGCCCAGGTCCACGGCCATGTCGGGCGCACCCGTTCCCGTGGTCAGGTTGAAGCTGGCCGTGTTGTTGGCAGGATTCAGGTCGCCGGTGGCACCTGTCGTTCCGACGATGGCCGTCGCACCGGTCGCGGTCGGCGTGCCGCTGACCTGGCAGGTGACCGTGGCTCCCTGGGCCACGGCATTGCCGGCCACCCATGCCGCGTTGCCGGGCTGGATGGTGCAGGCGCCCTGCGTCACACCCGACGGCAGGCCGGTGACCGCGCACAGCGTGCCGCCCGTGGCGTCGGCCGAGCCCTGGTTGCGGCAGCTGAAGCTGCCGCTGTAGGGCTGGTTGGCCGCGGCCGAGGTCGGCAGGCCCCCCAGGTCCACAGCCATGTCGGGTGCCGCAGACAGGGCGATCTGGGTCACGGTGCCGTTGTTGGCGGGGTTGAGGTCGTTGTCGGCGCTGGTGCCCACCGTGACGGTGGAGCTGCCGGGCGTGCCGGTCGGCGTTCCCGAGACCTGGCACACCACTTCCTTGCCCGCAGGCACGGTACCGGGCTGCAGCCAGGCATTGCCGTCTATCGTGCACTGGCCTACCGCCAGGCCCGGTGGCAGGCCGGTGGCGTCACAGGTGGCCTGGGTCGCGTCGACGGCGCCTGTGTTCTTGCAGGAAAAGCTGCCGCTGTATGGCACCTGGAGACCGCCCGTGGGGGGCAGGCCCGAGGCGTCGGGAACCATGTCGCTGGTCGCCGCCACGCCCAGCAGCTGGGTCTGCACCATGGCCCCCAGCAGGTTGGCGACCAGGTGGCCGCCAATGTTGTAGTCACCGTTGTTGACCTGGGGCGCGGCCGTGTTGTTGGGAATGGTCACGACCATGGTGAAGGTACCCGACTGGCCCGGCTGCAGCGTGCCGAAGTCGCAGGCCGCGGGGCTGGTCGAACCCACGGCCGGGGCCGTGCAGGAGCCACCGCTGTTGGGTGTGATCGAGGCGAAGGTGGTGGAGGCCCCAGCGCTGTCCTGCGGCATGGCGGCATTGACCTTCACGTCGTCCACGGCCGTGGTGCCCGTGTTGGTGTAGGTATAGGTGTAGGTGATCTGCGTGCCGTTGGCATTGCTCACGCTTTGCGGCGCCGAGGCCGTGATCCACAGTCCCTTGGGCAGCACCGTATCGAAATTGTCCACGTACAGGTGGCCCGAATGGCCGCCGGCGCTGCAGGCGGAGGCCACGGCCTGCAGCCTGACCTTGTCGCCCACGCGCAAGATGGCATTGCCGGGAGCCACGTCATAGGCCTGGGGGTCGGTATAGCTTTGCTTGACCCCGCCCGCATCCGTGAACCACTTCCAGGGAGCGCCGGGCTGGCCCGCGTAGTGGTACTTGAAGAACAGCTCCTGGGGGTTGGCGCTCAGGTCGGTGCCGGTGCGCGCGTCGTAGGTCTTGACCAGGGAGATGGCGAAATAGGGCCGGTCCACAGGCCCGTGGGTGCTCGAATCGTCCAGCACCGGTGCGGCGATGAAGCGGATGTGGATCTTGCCGTCCTGGTCCACGTCCAGAGGTCCGAGTTCCACTTCCTGCGCGATCGAGCTGGCCGTATGCGTCTGCTGGGACCAGCCCGAAGGCACGCCCCCACTGCGCGGAATGATGCGCGGCGAGGCGTTGGCCAGCAGGTTGATGCGCGCAGAGTTGTTGCCCCGCAGCGGCAGGCCCAGATCCGTCAGGGGATCGCCTGTCTTCCACAAGGCGTCCTGCAGGCTGTTTTCGGCGCCGCTGACGATTTCATTGAGTGGCTGCTTGCCCTGGGGCGGCTGCAGCTTGAGCTCGCTCAGACGCTGGGGGTTGGCCTGCGTCCCGTTGTTGGTCCAGGCCTGGGATGTCCAGCCCGACAGATCGCCCGCTTCAAAGTTGCCGTTCACGAAAGCGGCCTGCGCCATGCCGCCGCACAGCAGCGCACTGACCAGGGCCAGCCGGCTGGCCCGCATCCACGACCAGGGGCGGACCTTCCGCCGCCCGCAGAACTCCTGCTTGACCATAAGTACCTCTCTTTTTTACGTGCTTTGCACTGTTGAAAACACCC
Organism: Burkholderiaceae bacterium; assembly: GCA_031253795.1. Classification (GTDB taxonomy): domain Bacteria; phylum Pseudomonadota; class Gammaproteobacteria; order Burkholderiales; family Burkholderiaceae_C; genus Comamonas. Next base: position 22,302 of record JAIRVR010000052.1, on the reverse strand, counting down.
ACACCAGGCGCTTGGAGTGCGCCATTTCTTTGTGCCCTGCCCGTCAAAAGGGCGAGCGCAGCCCCCGCTGCCATCAAGGCAGCGGTGTGCATGAGGAGAAAGCCCGCTAGGGGACGAACACCAGCCCGCGGCCGAACACGGCCCGCACGGGCAGGGACATTCCCGAGATGTCCAGGGTCTTGCGGCGCAGCCGCGTCAGCTGCGATTCAATGCGGTGAAAGCCGTCGTCGACGTCGGCATAGCCCATGGTCTCGATCAGGGCCTGCTTGGTGACCATGGTGCCGGGCGTGGACATCAGGCAGCTGAGCAATTCCAGCTCGCGGCTGGTCAGCGCGATGATCTGGTGGTTGGGAGCGACCAGGCAGGCGGACAGCGCGTCGAGCCGCCAGGTCAGGAAGGGCCCCGGGCTGGTCCCGGACTGGCTGCTGTTGCGGCGCAGCTGCGAACGGATGCCGGCCACCAGTTCGTTCATGTCGGTGGGCTTGACGAAATACTGCAGGGCACCTGCATTGAGGCCGGCAATCCGGCTGTCGAGGTCGCCGCGCGCCGTCAGCACCACCACGGGAATCTGTTGCTCGGTCAGCCGCTTGACCAGGCTCAGCCCATCCTCGCCGGGCAGCCCCAGGTCCACCACGACCAGATCGGCCTTCTCGCGCAGCAGGCGCACATAGAAGTCTTCCGCCGAGTCCGTGCCCCACGAACGCAGTCCGGATTTTGTTAGAAATCGACACACATTGATACGAATGTCTTCATCATCTTCCACGACGGCGATGGTGAACTCGATCGATGGCTCTAGCGTCTGCTGCATGATGTTTGCCTATAGGTGCGCGGATTTTCAGTGGGTGCAGCAGCCGCTGCCATGCACAAACACTCTCGAATGCTCACACTTTCGAAATATCAACAAAAATTTACATTTATTGCATGGATCGCGGTATCGCTGGGTGTGCTGGCTTTTTTCGTCCTCAGCCCGGCCACCATGGCACCGCCCGACAAGGGCCTGCGCCTGGGCCCCGACCTTCCCATGCAGGTGCTGGTCGATGACCTCCATCGCCTGAGCGTGCATGACGTCGCCGCCCTGCCCGATGATGCGTTCGAAACCTTGCACGAGCCCCTGAATCGTGGCTATGCCCCCCAGGTCTACTGGCTGAAGGTGGCCGCCCCGGCCAGCCTGCCCAGCAGCGCCCTGGCGATCACCGATCCGTTGTGGCTGGAGATCACGCCCCCCTATCTGGACCGGGTGACGCTGTACCAGCAGGTGGACGGGCTGTGGGAGGCCAGCGACAGCGGCGACCGGGTGCCCATGGTCCAGCGCGTTCATGTGCGCCAGTTGGTCTTTCCCCTGCATGCGGGCCAGCCCTTTGTGCTGCGCATCGAGACCAGCAGCGCCATGCAGATGTATGGCACGGTCTGGCACAGCACCTCGCTCATGGCCTGGCTGGCCAGCGTGGAGTGGGCCTCGGGCATGCACCAGGGCGTGAACCTGGTGCTGACGCTGCTGCTGGGCGGAACGGCCCTGGCATTGCGCATGCGCAGCCTCAAGGCCATGACGCTGCTGGCCTTCGTGGTGCTGGTGCACAACGCCAATGTGCGCGGCTATGCCCAACTGTGGCTGCCTTCCGGCTGGACGCTGCATGCCGACCTGTGGGTGAGCATCGGCGTCTTCCTGCTGCCGGCGGCCTTCGCCTGGCAGGCCCGCGAAACCCTGACCCAGGGTACGCACTGGCGCCGCACCGACCGCCTGATGCTGGCACTGACCGTCGCGCCGCTGCTGGCCCTGTCCAGCCTGGCGCTGGGCCGCTACCAGCAGTGGGCCTGGCTGGCCGTCAGCGTGCCCTGGATGGTCAGCGCCCTGAGCTCCATGGTGGCCTGGAGCAACCTGGTGCGCCAGGGGCCGACCATCGTCAACCTGCTGGTGGTCGTGCCCTACACGCTGCACACCCTCATGGGCGTGCATGTGGCGGCGGCCTATACGGGCCTGGTGCCTTCGGACTTCGAAGCCGGGCTCATCTGGCAGCTGGAATCTCTGCTGCTGTACATCCTGATCATCATTGCCGTGGGCGCCAGCCTGGTCGAGAAATTCCAGAACTCCATGATCCGCCAGGCCCAACTGGTGGAGTCGCTGGCCAGATCCGAGCATGTGCTGGAAGAGCGCGTGCGCCAGCGCACCGACGAGCTGCTGCGCGCCCAGAACGCCCTGCAGGCCGCCCTGCACGGCGAACGCACGCTGCGGCTGGAACAGCGCCAGTTCTTCAACATGGTCAACCACGAATTCCGCACGCCGCTGGCCGTGGTCGACAGCGCCGCCACCGAGCAGCTGACTTTCCCCACGGCCGACATCGACGACCAGATCGAGCGGGCGGCCCAGATCCGACGAGCCTGCCGCCGCCTGACGGCCCTGGTGGACAACTGCCTGGTCAGCGACCGCCTGGATGCGCCGGCCTTCAGCCTGCAGCGGGCCTGCGTGCCCCTGATGGACCTTATCGAAGATGCCGCGCAACTGGTGCATTGGTCACGCCGCCATCACCTGGCCCTGGACAGCCGGGCGGCGCCCACCCAGTGGGAATGCGACCCCACCCTGGTGCGCATCGCCCTGTCCAACCTCGTGGACAATGCCGTCAAATACGCCAAGGCGGGCGAGATCGCCATCCGCGCCTGGGGCGACGGACAAAGCCATCTCCACCTGTCGGTCAGTGACCAGGGCCCCGGCATGTCGCCCGAGCTGGCGCTGCGCATCTTCGACCTGCACGAGCGCGGCGAACGCTCGGACCAGACCCGCGGCTTCGGCCTGGGCCTGTGGGTCGCCCGCCGCATCGCCCAGATGCACGGCGGCAACGTGCAGGTGACGCCCTCGACCCAGGGCGGCACCTGTTTCACCATGACCCTGAATCGGGACATCCCCGACGAACCGGGCGTGCCCACAGCACGCGCCGAAGCCACCAGTCCTCCCCCATGACCACCCACGGCAGCTTGCGCCTCCTGAGCCGTCTGGCCCTGCCAGCCTGGCTGGTCTTTTCGCTGGGCCTGGTGGTTTGCTTCATCCTGAGCCCGGCCCTGCTGCACCTGCCCGCCAAACGGCTGCAGCTGGGTACGGATCTGCCCATGCAGGTGCTGGTAGATCCCCAGGGCCAGTGGAGCATCGACCAGGTGGCCAGCATGCCGATGTCCGCCTTCATGCAGCTCGACGTGCCGCTGAACAAGGGCTACACCCGCGACGTGTACTGGCTCAAGGTACAGGCCCCCACCATCGCAGCAGACCGCACGCCGCCCCGGCACGATCCGCTGTGGCTGGAAATCCTGCCCAGCTACCTGGATCACGTCACGCTGTACCAGCCCCAGGACGGTGCCTGGCGTGCGCGCGACAGCGGCGATGCCGCGCGTGCAGGCCCGCGGGTGCACATCCGCCAGCTGGTGTTTGCGCTGACCGACGACCAGCCCTTCATCCTGCGCGTGCAAACCACCAGCCCCATGCAGCTCGACGCCACGCTGTGGCGCAGCACGGGCCTGATGACCCAGGTGTCCCGCGTGGAATGGGCCTCCGGCGTGCACCAGGGCATCAACCTCATGCTCGCCCTGCTGATCATCGGCGCCGCCCTGGCCTTGCGCATGCGCAACCTGACGGCCATGGCCGTAGCGGCCGTGGCCGTCCTGGTGCATGGTGCAGCCGACCGCGGCTACCTGCAGGTCTGGCTGCCTGCCCACCTGGCTCCCTGGGCGGACCTAGCAGTCAGCCTGGGCACGCTGATGCTGCCCGCCGCACTGGCCTGGCAGATGCGCGAGCTGCTCACGCGCCGCACCCGCTGGCAGCGCATCGACAAGGCCTTGCTGGCCCTGGGCTGCCTGCCCCTGCTGTGCCTGCCCAGTCTGGCGCTGGGCACCTACCAGGATTGGGCCTGGATCGGCGTCAGCGCTCCCTGGGCCATCAGCGCCCTGTTCGCCATCGTGGCCTGGAGCAATCTGCTGCGCGAGCGCATCAGCCTGGTGAACGTGCTCATGGTCGTGCCCAGCACCATGTACGGGCTGATGGGGCTTTATGTCACGGCCGCCTATGTCGGCCTGGCCAGCCTGCCCACACTGGAAACCAGCGTCTTCTGGCAGCTCAACACCCTGCTGGTCAACATCGTCATCACGGTCGCCGTGGGTGCTGGCCTCATCCAGAAATTCCGGGAGTCCATGGCGCGCCAGGCCCAGCTGGTGGAATCGCTGGCCAGGTCCGAGCATGCGCTGGAAGAGCGCGTGCGCCAGCGCACGGCCGAGCTGCTGCGCGCCCAGAACGCCCTGCAGGCCGCCCTGCACGGCGAACGCACGCTGCGGCTGGAGCAGCGCCAGTTCTTCAACATGGTCAACCACGAATTCCGCACACCGCTGGCCGTGGTCGACAGCGCGGCCACCGAACAGCAGACCTTTCCCACGGCCGATATCGACGACCAGCTTGAACGCGCCGCGCAGATCCGGCGTGCCTGCCGCCGCCTGACGGCCCTGGTGGACAACTGCCTGGTCAGCGACCGCCTGGATGCGCCGGCCCTGCGCCTGCACCGCGCCCAGGTGCCCATCTCCCAGTTGCTGGAGGACGCGGCCCAGCTGGTGCACTGGTCGCCACGCCATCATCTGCGGCTGTCGGCCAGGGACGCACCGTCCCAGTGGGAATGCGATCCCATGCTCGTGCGCATGGCCTTGTCCAATCTGGTGGACAACGCCGTGAAATACGCCCAGGCCGGCGAAATCCGCATCTGCGCCCGGCTGCAGGACCCGCAACTGCTGCAACTGACCGTCAGCGACGACGGTCCAGGCCTGACCCCCGAGGCGGCGCAGCGCATCTTCGAGCGTTTCGAGCGCGGCCAGCGCATGGACCAGACGCGGGGCTTCGGCCTGGGTCTGTGGGTGGCCCGGCGCATTGCGCGCCTGCATGGCGGCGATGTGCAGGCCACGCCCTCGGAGCAGGGGGGCACCTGTTTCGTGCTGACCCTGCCCCTGCTGCCCGAGAATCCACAGGCCAGTCCGGCACAGGCTGCTCCGGTAGCGGCGTGAAACACCCGGGGCCCCAGAATCCACGATAATCAAAAGTTCGCCACTGCCACAGCGCGCTTTTTTGCCCCTGGGGCCTTGTGGCCCCCTTGGCCGTACAGCATGCGCACCGCATGCACATACCAACCGTCTTGTCCATGAGCGCTATTTCCATTCCCGCAGACATCAACCGCAAGCACCTGGAAACGGCCCGCCAGCAGATCGTGAAGGGCGACCTGAAGAAGGCTGCCCTGACCCTGAACAAGGCCCACCGCCAGATGCCGAACGACGCGCGCGTCTTCATGCTGGCCGGCCTGATGGCTGAAAAGGCGGGCAACCATGCCAAGGCCGATGAGGCTTTCGCACGCTGCCTGGAGCTGGCTCCCATGTGGGGGCCCGGCCTGCTGGAGACCGCGCTGTACCGTGCGCGCCGCGACCAGTTCGACCAGGCCGTGGAACTGGCCGAGAAGGTGGCCCGCATCGAGCCCAGCAACCCCCAGGTGCTGGCAGGCGTGATCGACATCGCCCACCGCGCCAAGCGGTTGGAAATGGCCGTCCGGCATCTACGCCGGGGCCTGGAACAGCATGCCGGCGACCCCATGCTGCGCCAGCATCTGGCCGCCGACCTGAGCGAACTGGGCGAACATGCCGAGGCCTCCCAGCTCTGGGATGCCCTGGTCTCGGAGCACCCTGAACAGGCGGTCTATCAACTGGGCCGCGCCAAGAGCCTGATCGCTCGTGGCGAGCACGCGGCCGCCCTCGGGGACCTGCAGGCGCTGAAGGAAAAGCACCCCCAGGACCAGACCGTGGCCTACTACCTCGCCATGGCCGAGTCCAAGACACCCCAGCACCTGCCCGTCGAAATGCACCGCGCCATGTTCGACGACATGGCCGAGCGCTTCGATGCGCATCTGGTCGGCGGTCTCGGCTACCAGTTGCCCCGGATCGTGGCGGAACAGCTGATCGAGCGCCACCCCGAAAAGGATGTGAACCTGCTGGACCTGGGTTGCGGCACCGGCCTCCTGGGCATGTACCTGGGCGCCATGAAGGGCTATCTGATCGGTGTGGACAGCTCGCTCAAGATGATCGAGCAGGCCGCCCGGCATGGCGTGTACGACCGTTTCCACAACGTCAACCTGATGGACGCGCTGAACAACACGCCCGACCAGGAATACGACGTCATCACCTGCCTTGACGTGCTGATCTACATCGGCGATCCGCAGTCCGTCGTGCCCAATGCGGCACGCATCCTCAAGCCCGGCGGCGAGTTCATTTTCTCCTGCGAAGCAGGTGCCGAGGACGGCCCGGACTTTGCCCTGCAGTCCAGCAACCGCTATACCCACAAGCGCAGCCACATGGAGACGCTGTGCCGCCAGGTCGGCCTGCAGGTATCCACCCAGGAGCTGGTGCTCCGCCAGGAAGGCGGCCAAGACGTCCAGGGCTTCGTGATCACCGCCACCAAGCCTGCATCCACCGACTGAAAGGCTCCGGTCTAGGCCCAGGCCGCCGTTCGCTCGGGGCCTGCGGCCTCGCCCCGGGCCCAGCGGGAGCTGCGGGGCACGTGCAGCAGCAGGAATTCCATCTGATCGGCCAGAATGCGCCGGTTGCGCAGGATGAAGTCTTCCCAGAGGCTGGGCACATAGGGCGCATACAGCAGGGGCATGCGCGCCTGCTCGGGCGTGCGGGCGCCCTTTCTGTGGTTGCAGGAACGGCAGGCCGTGACCAGGTTCATCCAGTGATGACCGCCTCCCGCCGATATGGGCACGATGTGCTCGCGCGTCAAATCGTTTTCATGGAACAGACGGCCGCAATAGGCACAGATGCAGCGGTCGCGTGCGAACAGCTTGCCGTTGGTCAGGCCCGGCTGCAGGCTGTGGGGATTGATGGACGAGGCGCCGCGCGTGCCAATGATGCTGTTGATGTGGATCACCGACTGGCAGCCCGTGACGGCATTGTGGCCGCCGCGGAAACAGGCGATCTCCCCGCCCGACTCCCAGCGCACGTCATCGGCTGCGTAATGCAGCGCCGCCTGCTCCAGAGAGATCCAGGATTGGGGCAGCCCTTGGGCCGACAGCTTCAAGACCTTCACGACACGCCTCCTCTGACACCATGGTGAACGGGAATGCAGCCTGCGCACAGGGCCTGTCAAGCGGCCCTGACTGAGGCAATATACTCTGATTCCATGTCGGATTGACAGCCTGCGCTGGGCCAGCGCGTGCCAGCCGCTACTGAAAACAAAGCGTCCCATGAAGATTTTCCGAGGCTTCAATCATCCAGGGCGAGAGCCGGCATGCGCCCTCACCATTGGCAATTTCGACGGCGTGCACCGTGGCCATCAGGCCATGCTGGCTCTGTTGTCGGCCGAGGCGGCGCAGCGCGGCGTGCCCACCTGCGTACTGACCTTCGAGCCCCATCCCCGCGACTACTTCGCCCAGGCCCTGGGCCGGCCCGAAATCGCGCCTGCACGCATAGGCACGCTGCGCGACAAGCTGTCGGAGCTGGCGCGCTGCGGCGTGGACCAGACCGTGGTGCTGCCCTTCAACCATGCCCTGGCCAGCCAGTCGCCCCAGGGCTTCATCGACGAAGTCCTGGTCCGGGGACTGGGCGCCCGCTATGTGCTGGTGGGTGATGACTTCCGCTTCGGTGCCCAGCGCGCCGGCGACTACGCCATGCTGGATGCGGCGGGCCAGCACCAGGGCTTCGATGTGGCCCGCATGAACAGCTACGAGGTGCACGGACTGCGGGTGTCGAGCACCCACGTGCGCGCAGCCCTGGCCGAAGGGCGAATGCACGATGCCGCGCGGCTGCTGGGCCACCCCTACACCATTTCGGGCCACGTGGTCCATGGCCGCAAGCTCGGCCGCAGCCTGGCCGAAAGCCGCCCCGGCGCCGGCGACGGCTTTCGCACGCTGAACCTGCGCTTCAACCACTGGAAACCCGCAGCCAGCGGCATTTTCGCGGTGCTGGTCCATGGCCTGCACACGCAGCCGCTGCGCGGCGTGGCCAACCTGGGTGTGCGGCCCTCGCTGGACCCGAACGATGTCAACGGCGGGCGGGTGCTGCTGGAGACCCACTGCCTCGATTGGCCCGCAGGCGCGGCAGGGGAAGAGGCCTACGGTAAAATCATCCGCGTGGAACTTCTGCACAAACTGCACGACGAGCTGAAGTACGACAGTCTCGACGCCCTGACCGCCGGCATCGCCAAGGACTGCGATGACGCGCGCGCGTTCTTCGCCAGCATCCACGCGCCCACCTATACCGAGACCCGTCGCCAGACAACGCGCGACCGAATTTGACGCTCGCCGCCTCCGGCCTGGGCGCGGGTGCGCACCAGGCGCCCCCGCTCTCTTCTCGCGCCCGGGCCCGGCTGTCCGGGCCCTGCCCTGCTTTCAAGGTTTTCCATGTCTGATTCGAAAGTCACTCCCAACGCCGGCGCCGGCTATCGCGCGACGCTGAACATGCCCGACACCCCCTTTCCCATGCGCGGCGACCTGCCCAAGCGCGAGCCGGGCTGGGTCCAGGAATGGGAAGACAAGGGCATCTACAAGAAGCTGCGCGACGCGCGCCATGGCGCGCCCAAGTTCATCCTGCACGATGGCCCGCCCTATGCGAACGGCAAGATCCACATCGGCCACGCGGTGAACAAGGCGCTCAAGGACATGATCGTCAAGAGCCGCCAGCTGGAAGGCTTCGACGCCATGTACGTTCCGGGCTGGGACTGCCACGGCCTGCCCATCGAGAATGCCATCGAAAAGCTGCATGGCCGCAACCTGCCGCGCGATGAAATGCAGGCCAGGAGCCGTGCCTTTGCCACCGAGCAGATCGCCCAGCAGATGGTGGATTTCAAGCGCCTGGGCGTGCTGGGCGACTGGGACCACCCCTACAAGACCATGAATTACGCCAACGAGGCCGGCGAACTGCGCGCCCTCAAGCGCGTCATGGAACGTGGCTTCGTCTACCGCGGCCTCAAGCCCGTGTACTGGTGCTTTGACTGCGGCTCCTCGCTGGCCGAGTTCGAGATCGAATACGCCGACAAGCAAAGCCAGACCCTGGACGTGATGTTCCCTGCGGCCGACCCCGACAGGCTGGCCGCCGCCTTCGGCCTGCCGTCGCTGGACCAGCCCGCCTTCATCGTGATCTGGACCACCACGGCCTGGACCATCCCCGCCAACCAGGCGCTGAACGTCAATCCCGAGCTGGAATACAGCCTGGTCGAGACCGAGCGAGGCCTGCTGATCGTGGCATCGGCCCTGGTCGAGAAATGCCTGGCGCGCTGGAAGCTGCAAGGCCGTGTCCTGGCCAGCGCCAAGGGTGAAAAGCTCGACCACATGCCGTTCAAGCACCCGCTGAGCGCCGTGGACAAGGGCTATGACCGCGTCTCGCCCGTATACCTGGCCGACTACGCCACGGCGGACGATGGCACGGGTATCGTTCATTCGGCACCTGCCTACGGCCTGGACGACTTCAACTCGTGCATCGGCAACGGCATGCCCTACGAGGACATCCTGAACCCCGTGCAGGGCAACGGCGTCTATGCGCCCGAGCTGCCGCTGTTCGGCGGCCAGCACATCTGGAAGGCCGTGCCGGTCATCATCGACGCGCTGAAGCTGGCGGGCCGCCTGATGGACACCACGACCATCACCCACAGCTACCCCCACTGCTGGCGCCACAAGACCCCCGTGATCTACCGCGCGGCGGCCCAGTGGTTCATCCGCATGGATGAAGGCGAAGGCGTGTTCACCCGGCCCGGCGACAAACCCGCCAAGACCCTGCGCCAGATCGCGCTGGAAGCCATCGAGCAGACCCAGTTCTACCCCGAGAACGGCAAGTCGCGCCTGCGCGACATGATCGCCGGACGGCCCGACTGGTGCATCTCGCGCCAGCGCAGCTGGGGTGTGCCCCTGCCCTTCTTCCTGCACAAGGACAGCGGCGAGCTGCACCCGCGCACCATGGAAATCATCGACCAGGCCGCCGCCATGGTCGAGCAGGGCGGCATCGAGGCCTGGAGCCGGGTGACGGCCGAAGACATCCTGGGCGCCGAGGAAGCCGCGCACTACACCAAGAGCACCGATATTCTCGAGGTCTGGTTCGATTCGGGCTCCACCTTCTGGCATGTGATGCGCGGCACGCACCCGACCATGCACCACGACCAGGGCCCCGAGGCCGACCTCTACCTGGAAGGCCATGACCAGCACCGCGGCTGGTTCCATTCCTCGCTGCTGCTGGCCTCGGCCATCTTCGGCCGCGCGCCCTACCGCGGCCTGCTGACCCACGGCTTCACGGTGGACGGCCAGGGCAAGAAAATGTCCAAGTCGCTGGGCAACACCGTTGCGCCGCAGGACGTGAGCAGCAAGATGGGCGCCGAAATCATCCGCCTGTGGGTGGCTTCGACCGACTACTCGGGCGACCTGGGCATCGACGACAAGATCCTGGCCCGCGTGGTCGATGCCTATCGCCGTATCCGCAACACGCTGCGCTTCCTGCTGGCCAATGTCAGCGATTTCGACGCGGCCACGGACGCCGTGCCCGTGGACCAGTTGCTGGAGATCGACCGCTGGGCACTGGCACGCGCGGCCCAGTTCCAGGCCGAAGTGCTGGCGCATTACAAGGTCTACGAATTCCACCCCGTGGTGGCCAAGCTGCAGCTGTTCTGCTCCGAAGACCTGGGTGGCTTCTACCTGGACGTGCTCAAGGACCGCCTGTACACCAGCGCCCCCAAGAGCCTGGCCCGCCGCAGCGCCCAGACCGCACTGCACCAGATCACGCACGCCATGCTGCGCTGGATGGCGCCCTTCCTGTCCTTCACGGCCGAAGAGGCCTGGAAGGTCTTCGGCTCCAGCGAATCCATCTTCCTCGAGACCTACACCGACCTGCCGGCCGGCGATGCGGCCCTGCTGGCCAAGTGGGCCCGCCTGCGCGAGATCCGCGACGTGGTCAACAAGGACATCGAGGCCGTGCGCACCGAAGGCAAGCTGGGCTCGTCGCTGCAGGCCGAAATCCGCGTGATGGCCCAGCCCGAGGACCTGGAACTGCTGCAAAGCCTGGGTGAAGACCTGAAGTTCGTCTTCATCACCTCGGCCGCCCAGGCCCTGGCCGGCGAGGCCCTTCAGGTCCAGGTCACACCCAGTGGCCACGCCAAATGCGAGCGCTGCTGGCATTACCGGGCCGATGTGGGCAGCAACCCCGAGCATCCCGGCCTGTGCGGCCGTTGCGACAGCAACCTGCACGGATCTGGCGAGCAGCGCAAGAGCGCGTGACGCGTCCCTGACCGGCCGGCCGCCGCCCCTGCCGCAAGGGGGCATGCGGACCACCGGTCCTTTCTTCACCACAGGCCTGCCATGACCCCTACCTTCGCCGCGGTTCCCGAATCCCGCAACAGCCGCATCTGGCCCTGGCTGGCCTGGTCGCTGGCCATCATCGCCATCGACCAGCTCACCAAGCAATGGATCCTGGGCGCCTACCAGTTGGGCGACTGGACGCCGGTCACGGGCTTTTTCAATATCGTGCGGGCGCACAACACGGGCGCGGCCTTCTCCTTCCTGGCCGGCGCCGGGGGCTGGCAGCGCTGGCTGTTCGTGGCCATCGGCGTGGCGGCCACGGTGCTCATCGTCTGGCAGCTGCGCAAGCACCCCGGCCAGAAGCTGTTCTGCTTTTCGCTGGCCAGCATCCTGGGCGGTGCCATCGGCAACGTGGTCGACCGCCTGCAGCACGGCTACGTGGTGGACTTCCTCGACTTTTACTGGGGCCGCTCGCACTTCCCGGCCTTCAACGCGGCCGACATCGCCATCAGCTTGGGCGCGGCCTGCCTCATCCTCGACGAGCTGCTGCGCGCGCGCCGTGCCAGGTCTGGCGGCTGATCGGATACACCCGCAGCACAAGCCCCTCCAGCGAGGGGCTTTTTTCATCGCAGGACTCGGGTTTTCCATGTGCGCTTTGCATCATTGGAATTTCTTTTCGCTTCGTTTTTTTTCTACAATTTTCTTTATTCCGCACCCATTTGTGCGCCCATGCCCGCGCCCACCCTGCGCGAAAGCCGGGGCCGGGGTTATATTCGAACGCTTCTTCGCTCGCAGCACATGAAGCACTTACTTAATCTTTTGGCCGCCATTGCCCTGCTGGTCTGGGGCACGCACATGGTGCGCACCGGCGTCCTGCGCGTTTTCGGTGCGAACCTGCGCAACGTTCTTGCACACAGCATGGGCAACCGGTTCTCGGCCGCCCTGTCGGGCCTGGGCGTGACGGCCCTGGTGCAATCGAGCACGGCCACATCGCTGATGACCTCGGCCTTCGTGGGCCAGGGGCTGATCACCCTGCCGGCCGCCCTGGCCGTGATGCGCGGGGCCGACGTGGGCACGGCGCTGATGGCCGTTCTGTTCTCGGCCGACCTGTCCTGGCTGTCGCCGCTGTTCATCTTCGTGGGCGTGGTGCTGTTCATCAGCCGCCAGGACACGACGGCCGGGCGCATAGGCCGGGTGCTCATCGGCCTGGGCGTGATGCTGCTGGCCCTGCGCCTGGTGGTCGAGGCCACCGAACCCCTGCTGGAAGCACCGGCCGTGCGCACCCTGCTGGCCTCGGTGAGCAGCGACATCTTCATGGAGCTGCTGCTGGGCGCTCTGCTGGCCGTGATGGCCTATTCCAGCCTGGCCATCGTGCTGCTGATCGCCGCCATGGCCAGTTCGGGCGCCATTCCCATGGACGTGGCCCTGGGCCTGGTGCTGGGCGCCAATATCGGCAGCGGCCTGGTGGCCGTGCTCACCACGGCCAAGTCCTCGGTGGAGGTACGCCAGGTCACCATGGGCAATATGCTGTTCAAGATCATGGGCGTGGCCATCGTCGCGCCCATGCTGGGGCTGTGGATCGCCTATGTGCAGCCGCTGATCGACGGCAAGGGACAGAACATCGTGCTGTTCCACCTGGCCTTCAACCTCTTCAACAGCCTGTGCTTCATCGGCCTGACCAATGCCGTGGCACGCTGGGTCACCGCCCTGCTGCCCAAACCCGAAGCCAGCGCCACCAGCCTGCTGCGCCCGCGCCACCTGGATCCCTCGGCGCTGAGCACGCCCTCGCTGGCCATTTCCTGCGCAGCGCGCGAGGCCCTGCACCAGGCCGACATGGTCGAGTCCATGCTGATCGGATTGCAGCGCGTGCTGGAGACCGATGACCTCAAGCTGTCCCAGGAGCTGCGCGAGCTCGAAGGCACGGTGGACGACCTGTATTCGGCCATCAAGTACTACATGACCAAGATTTCGCGCGCCGAGCTGGATGAACGAGAAGGCCAGCGCTGGACCGAAATCATCAGCTTCACCATCAACATGGAGCAGATCGGCGACATCATCGAACGCGTGCTGCTCGACATCGAGGACAAGAAGATCAAGAAGGGTCGCCAGTTCTCGGTGGCCGGCATGCAGGAAATCCGCGAACTGCTGCATCATCTGCTCGACAACCTGCGCCTGGCCATGAGCGTCTTTCTCAACGGCAATGCGCGCGAAGCCCAGAAGCTGCTGGAGGAAAAGGCACGCTTTCGCGACCTGGAACTGGCCTATTCGGCCACCCACCTGGCACGGCTGTCCGACAACACCGTGCCCAGCATAGAGACCAGCTCCCTGCACATCGACCTCATCAGCGACCTCAAGCGCATCAACTCGCTGCTGTGTTCGGTGGCCTATCCCATCCTCGAATCGGCAGGAGCCCTGGCGCCCAGCCGGCTCAAGGAATCGGCACTGGACAAGCCCGCGCGCTGAGATACGTTCGGCCCCTGTTTCCCCCGCTGCGGGGAAAAGGGAAGCGGCTGCCTGAATCCCTGGCCCGGGGCACGCCGGTTGCAGGCGCAGCGCCCGGGACAAGCGGGGTTCAGTCGTCCAGCCAGCCCAGCCAGGCCACGAGCACCATGGAGGCCTCGGGCGTGAACCGCCCCTGGGGCAGCCATTGCAGCAACTGCTCCCGGTCCATCAAGGCGAAGCCCTGGACCTCGCCATCCTGGTTGTCGGGCTGCAGCGGGGCCGGCACGGTGGCGCAGAACCAGTCGATGCGCTCGCGCATGAATCCACGGCCTTCGGCCTCGTGGCTGGGCCGCTCGAACAGCACATGGCCGCCATGGCGCAGGTCCTGCAGATCGGCCACACGCAGGCCGGCCTCTTCCCAGGTCTCACGCTCCAGGGCCAGGTCCAGGCTGTCGCGTGCGGCCACCATGCCCCCCATCAGGGTGTCCCACATGCCGGGGTTGGTGGGTTTGTCGTGGGCCCGCTGCTGTACCCAGATGCGGCCATCGGGCGACTCTCCCACCAGGTGAACGGCCTGGCTGGCAATGCCCAGGGGGCGCACGGCACCGCGCTCGATGGTGGCGACGCGCCGGCCCTCGCCGTCGGTCACGGCCAGTTGCTCATTGCGCCAGGGGCCGCAATGGCCCGTGGCCCTCAACACCTCGGCCAGGGCATTGAGGCGGACCGTGGCATCGCCCTGCCCCGCCAGATGCCACTCGCCCTGTACCAGTTCCAGGGTCAGGGGGCGCGTTGCCAGGGCCGGCCCGGCCAACTGGGCGGCCAGTTGGGCGGCCAGGTCATCCGCCAGCGAGCCGATGGCCCGGCCATCGACACGCAGCGCGCGGCGCGGCTGCTGCGGCGGCTGACTCGCATCGGCACGCAGGCGCTGCAGCCAGCGCTCCAGCTCGGGATGGGCCTGGACCTTCATGGCAGCAAAATGGTCGAGCCCGTGGTCTTGCGGGCCTCCAGGTCACGGTGGGCCTGCTGCACATCGGCGAGCGCATGGCGCTGGTCTATGTGAATTTGCACCTTGCCGCTGGCCACGACCGAGAACAGCTCGTCGGCCATGGCCTGCGTGGCCTCGCGGCTGGTGATGTGGGAAAACAGGGTCTGGCGGGTCACGTAGAGCGACTTGCCGGCCAGCACGGCGGGCGCGAAGGCCGGCACGGGCCCCGAGGCATTGCCGAAGCTGACCATCAGGCCGAAGCGGCGCAGGCAGGCCAGCGACCCGTCCCAGGTGTCCTTGCCCACGCTGTCGTAGACCACCTTGACGCCCTGGCCCGCCGTGATGTCCTGCACGCGCTCGGCAAAATTCTCGCGCCGGTAGTTGATGGCATGGGCCGCGCCGTTGGCAAGGGCCAGCGCGCATTTCTCGTCCGAGCCCGCCGTGGCGATCAGCTGCAGACCCAGGGCGCGCGCCCACTGGCAGGCGATCAGGCCCACGCCGCCGGCGGCCGCATGGAACAGCACGGCATCGCCGGCCGCCAGGCCTTCCACGGGCAGGCACTTGCGCAGCAGGTACTGGGCCGTCAGGCCCTTGAGCATCATGGCGGCACCGGTGTCGAAGGAAATGGCATCCGGCAGGCGGCAGACGCACATGGCAGGCATGACACGCTGCTCGCTGTAGCTGCCCGGCGGATTGCTGGCATAGGCCACGCGATCGCCCGCGCGCAGATGCGTCACGCCCTCGCCCACGGCCTCCACAACGCCCGCGGCCTCCATGCCCAGCTGCAGCGGCATGGGCAGGGTGTACAGGCCCGTGCGCTGGTAGACGTCGATGAAGTTCAGGCCCACGGCATGGTGGCGTATGCGCACTTCTCCCGGGCCCGGCTGGCCCACGTCCACCTGCACCAGCTCCAGGACCTCGGGGCCACCCGGATGACGGATCTGTACTGCGATACCCATGTGAATGCTCTCCTGAAAAGGCGACAAGGCGGCCATCGTGCCATGTTTTGCCAGCCCTCGCGGGGTGCTGCACCGCGTTGCTGCGCGTCGGCCTATAGTGGCGGGCCTATGAGCCTTCCTCTGACGCCGGCCACGGCCGCCATCCTCACCCTGCCCCCCCTGCTGTGGGCCGGCAATGCCATCGTGGGCCGCATGGTGCACGAACTGGTTTCACCATTCGCGCTGAACCTGCTGCGCTGGGCCATTGCCTTCGTCCTGCTGCTGCCCCTGGCCGCCGGCGCGCTATCGCCGCGCGGCAGCGCCTGGCAGCACTGGCGCCAGTTCGCCTTGCTGGGACTTCTGGGCATAGGCTGCTACAACGCCCTGCTGTACCTTGCGCTCAAGACGTCGACACCGTTGAACGTGACACTGGTGGGCTCGAGCATGCCCATGTGGATGCTGGCCATAGGCCGCATTTTCTGGGGCATGGCCGTCAGCCGCCGCCAGTTGCTGGGCGCGCTGCTGTCCATGCTGGGCGTGGCCGTCGTGCTGTCGCGCGGCGACGCCCATCAGTTGCTGGCCCTGCGCCTGGTTCCCGGCGACCTGTTCATGGTGCTGGCCACCATTCTCTGGGCCTTCTACACCTGGCAGCTGTCCAGGACCACGGTGCCGCAGGACCTGCGTTCCAACTGGGCAGCCTTCCTGCTGGTGCAAATGGTGTTCGGCCTGCTGTGGTCCGCCCTGTTCACGGGGGCCGAGGCCGCCCTGGGGGATTTCCACCTGGCGCCCGGCTGGCCTCTGGCGGCGGCCCTGCTCTTCATCGCCATCGGCCCGGCCATTCTGGCCTATCGTTTCTGGGGGCTGGGCGTGCAGCGCAGCAGCCCCGCCGTCGCGGGCTTTTTCGGCAACCTGATCCCGCTGTTTACCGCCCTGCTGTCCATTCCACTGCTGGGCCAGACACCGCGCCCGTACCACGGCCTGGCCTTCGCGCTCATCGTCGGCGGCATCATGGTGTCGTCGCGCCGGAGCTAGCCTCGGCCACGGGGATGCGCACGGGCACCTTGGCCAGCAGCTGCTCGAAGGTACGTATGGGCACGGGCGGGCTGAACAGATAGCCCTGGAAATACTCGCAGCCGTAGTGGGACAGCAGGGCACGCTGCTCCAGGGTTTCCACGCCTTCCGCGATCACATCCAGGTGCAGGTTGCGCGCCATGCCGATGATGGTCTGCACGATCACGTCGTCGGTGTGGCGCATGCCCAGATGCCGCACGAAGGACTGGTCGATCTTGAGCTGGTTCAGCGGCAGCTGGGTCAGGTAGGTCAGCGAGGAATGGCCGGTGCCGAAGTCGTCCATGGAAAAGCACACGCCATGGCTGCGCAGCTGCTTCATCTTGGCGATGGAGTCCTGCACGTTCTCGATCACCAGGGACTCGGTCAGCTCCAGCTTGAGCAGATGGGGCGGAATGCCGGCGGCCGCCACCAGTTCGATGACCTGGACCGCGAAGTCCTGGTGGCGGAACTGGCGCGCGCTGACGTTCACGGCCACCTGCAAATGGCGCAGCCGTCCATCCTTTTGCCAGGCCGCCAGCTGTTCGCAGGCCGTGCGTATCACCCACAGGCCCAGCGGCACGATGATCTCGCTTTCCTCGGCCACCGCGATGAACATGCCGGGCGGCACCAGGCCACGGTCGGGATGGCGCCAGCGCAGCAGGGCCTCGGCGCCAATGACCTCGCCGGCCAGCGTGAACTGGGGCTGGTAGTGCAGCTCGAACTGGGACTGCACCAGGGCCTGGCGCAGATCGCCTTCCATGCGCACGCGCTGATGGATTTCCACCTGCATCTGCGGATCGAAGAAGCACAGGCCGCTGCCATTGCGCGCCTTGATCTGGTACATGGCGATGTCGGCCTGCTTGAGCAGCTCCGCGGCTGACTGGGGCAACCGGCCGAACAGCGTGGCACCTATGCTGCAGGCGCTGCGGTGCAGATGGGCGCCCAGCACATAGGGCTGGTTCAGGCGTGTGAGGATTTTTTCGCCGATGCGCTGGGCCAGGGTGGCCGCCTCGGAGCTTTCATGCGACAGCTCGCAGAGCATGACCACGAATTCATCACCGCCCAGGCGTGCCACCGTGTCCGATGAACGCACGGCGCTGCGCAGGCGCTGGGCGACCTGCTGCAGCAATTGGTCGCCCACCTCATGGCCCAGCGTGTCGTTGAGCATCTTGAACTGGTCCAGGTCCAGGAACAGCAAGGCTCCGGTCCAGCCTTCGCGCGCCGCCAGCACCGTGGCCTGGGCCAGGCGGTCCAGCAGCAGACGTCGGTTGGGCAGGCTGGTCAGCGGATCGTAGAAGGCCAGGCTTTCGATTTCGGCCGTGGCCAGCCGGATGTCGGTGACGTCGTTGTAGGTGATGACGGTACCGCCCTCGGCGGCCGGGCGTGCCGTCATCTGCACGAAGCGGCCACTGGGCAGCTGCTGCTCCACCGGCTTGCCCGACAGCTCCAGCAACTGGCCATGCAGATCCTTGGCCTCCTCCAGCTGGTCCCGGCTCATGGCCAGGCCGCAGCTGCTGGGACAGGCCTCCAGCAGGTCGCGCAGCGGCCGGCCGGGCTCCAGCAGCGGTGCATGCCACGGGAACATTTCGGCGTAGCAGTGGTTCCAGCGCAGTACGCGCTGCTCGGAATCGAGCAGCAGGAAGCCGCTGACCATGCTGTCCAGCGCCTGGTCCAGCCACTGCTCGGAACGCTGGGCCTGGCGCCTGGCCGAATGCAGTCGGTCCATGTAGCTGCGCCCGGCCCACAGCAGGGCCGACAGCAGCACACCGAAGACCAGGGCCGCCAGTCCCAGGCTCCAGGCCGCAATGCGCCACTCGGCCAGCACGACGGACACAGGCAGGCTGGCCGTGACCCAGAGATTGCCCTTGGGCAGAGGATGGGCCGCCACCAGGGCGGGCACGCGGCTCAGGCGCGAAGGCGCCTGCACCACGCCGCGCTGGCCCAACTGGGCCGACAGCGGCGACAGGCGGACGGGAGAGCCCTCGCCGAACTGCGGCATGGACACCAGCAATGCGCCCGCGCTGTCCTCCAGCGTGATTTCAAGGCCGTCCAGCCCCCCCCCCTGGGCCAGGACCAGGCCCATGCCGGCGGCCGGCAGCTGCATGAGCACGTAGCCGCCCTGGCCCAGCTGGCGCAGGGGCCGCACCAGGTAGAGCATGCGCTCGCCGGCCTGGGCCGCAGGTGCCGCCAGCGGCGGGCTCATGGACAGGGATGAAGGACTTTGCGCCCGCAACTGGGCCCACCAGGCGGGAGGCAGCACCAGGGCGGGGCCATTCTCGGACGAGGCCAGCTCCCGTCCTTCGGCATCCAGCACCGAGGCCGCCTGCACCAGGCTGTTCTGGCGCACCATGGTGCGCAGCATTTCCTGCAGCTGGGGCTGCAGGGCCATGGCAGGATTGCGCGCACCCAGCAGTTCGTCCACGCCCAGAGCCAGGGTATCAAAGGATTCGAGGCTGCGGCTGACGGCCGCCTCGGCGCTCAGGACAAAGCGCACCAGCCGCAGCGATGCCTCTTCCTGCGCCGTCGTGCGCATGCTGCCCAGCAGCCACACCATGGCGCCGGCCAGCGTCAGCAGCAGCAGCGTCAGCACCAGACCCGCCGTGTGGCGCAGGCCCGATGGCCCCGCCGCCGCCATGGGCTGTGTCCCCTGCGTCATTCACCCACTCCCTGCAATGCATGAGGCATGGACCCGTCAGAAAGGGGCCATGCAGGGCGGCGCAGGGAGACAGCCTTCACCGCCGCCGCTCCGCGCCGCGCATGCGGCACCGTCCATGCGCATGCCGCCCCGCCTGCGCCGTTGCGGCGCAGGCACTGTATTGGGCGGCAGTGCGCAGACCCATCAGAAAGTGCCTGCGTACAGCCCGCCGTCGGGCAGGATGTTCTGGCCCGTCATGTAGCCTGCATGCACGCTGCACAGGAAAGCGCAGATGGCGCCGAATTCATCAGGCGTGCCGAAGCGCCGAGCGGGCACCTGGGCCTGCTGCAGGCCTCGGACATCGTCCAGGCTTTTGCCGGTCCTGTTGGCCGCGGCCGAGAACGTGGTGCGCAGGCGGTCGGTATCGAACTTGCCCGGCAGCAGGTTGTTGATGGTGACGCCCTTGGCCGCGATGCCGCTGCGCGCCAGGCCCGCGACAAAGCCGGTCAGGCCGCTGCGCGCGCCATTGGACAGCCCCAGGATGTCGATGGGCGCCTTCACGGCACTCGAGGTGATGTTGACGATGCGCCCGAAGCCGCGTGCCGCCATGCCATCCACCGTGGCCTTGATCAGTTCGATGGGCGTCAGCATGTTGGCATCCACCGCCTTGATCCAGGCTTCGCGGTCCCAGTCACGGAAGTCGCCGGGCGGGGGTCCGCCGGCATTGGTGACCACGATGTCGAAGTCCACGCCGGGGCCGCCGGCAGCCGACAGCACGGCGGCGCGGCCATGGGCGGTAGTGATGTCGGCGGCCACGGCCAGCACCTGGACCTGCGGGGCCTGGGCGGCAAGGCTTTCCGCGGCCTGCTGCAGGGCCTCGGGATTGCGCGCATTGATCACCAGGTTCACGCCCTCCTGTGCCAGGGCGCTGGCGCAGCCAAAGCCCAGCCCCTTGCTGGCACCGCATACCAGGGCCCACTTGCCCGCAATTCCCAGATCCATGTCTCGCTCCTCGTTCAAACAAAATCTCGCCGTTCGCACTGGACGGCAAGCGCACATTGTGCGCGAGGCCACGGGCCTTTCGCGGCAAACCCGCGAAAACGGGACCGCCGTGCACAGGGCTGGGCAGGCTCAGTGGGCGCTACCCCCTTGCGCGTTGCGGAACAGGCGATGGTGCAGCCTGCGCAGCGACCACCACACGCCCAGCGCGACCACGGGAATGGCGACGGCGGCCGTGCTCTCGGGCGACCACGGCCAGCCCAGGGTCTTGGCGCCCTTGGCCAGGTAGCTGATGAGGCCCGTGAAGTAATAGGTAATGGCGGCCACGGACAGTCCCTCCACCGTGGACTGCAGCTTGAGCTGCATGTCCTGGCGATGGTTCATGGTGCCCAGCAGCTCCTGGCTGCTTTGCTGCTGCTCGATCTCCACGCGCGTGCGTAACAGGCTGCTGACCCGCGAGACGCGCTCGGACAGGGCATTCTGGCGCCGGGCCGCCCAGGCGCAGGTGCTGCGCGCAGGCGTCAGCCGCCGGTCCATGAATTCGCGGATGCTCTGGAAGCCATCGAGCCGAGACTCCTGTATGTCCTGTATGCGCTTGTCCACCAGCTCGAAATAGGCCGAACTGGCCGAAAAGCGCGAATGCGTGGCCGCGTACTCGCTTTCGACCTGGCCCGCCAGCCGCGTCAGCCGGTCCAGCAGGGCCGGCTCGGCGTCGCGGTCGGCCAGGCGGATGGACTGGGCCAGGGCCGCCAGCTCGCTTTCGGCGGCGGCCAGCACGGCTGCCGCCTGGCGCGCGGCCGGCAGACCCAGCAGCGCCGCCATGCGATAGGTTTCTATCTCCAGCAGGCGCTGGACCAGGCGTCCCAGGCGCCGGGGCGACAAGGCCTGGCCAGCCAGCAGCAGCATGCGCGAGAAGCCATCGGCATGGATGGCGAAGTCCGTGTAGACGCGGCCGGCATCGGCCGCCACGCGCGCCGCGACCAGGCTGTCTTCCTGCAGCAGGTGGCGCACCAGCGCCTCACCGGCATCGCCCCCCTCCTCCAGCGCCCACAGGTGCAGGGCGCTGAGGCACTGGCCCGGCAGGGCCGACAGCCACTCGCGCGGCACCGACTCCAGGGCCGTGCCGGGCTCGCGCGCACCCTGGATGGAGTCTTCGGCCAGGGGTTTGCTGAAGGTCCAGCAGACGAATTCCGTGTGCAGTTCCCAGCGCAAGTGGAAGGCCCCCATGTCCATGAGCACATGCGTGGTCGAGGCATCGGGCAGGGGCCGGTGGTGGTCGCGCAGCAGCCGGGCCACATGGGCGCGACTGGCCTCGCGCTGGGCGGCATCGGCCAGCATCACGATGTGGGTGATGGCCAGCGGCGCCTGCATCTCCTCGGCGGGGCGTGCGTGGATTTCGTTGTGCAGCAGCACGCGATGCGCGTGCTGGGCGGGCAAAAGGGACAGGGACATCGCAACCTCGAAAAACTGCGCGCTATTGTGCCGGCTCGGCCTGCCAGTCGCCTTTTGCCCGGTACGGACGAAAAAAAACGGCCCCGAAGGGCCGTTCAAGCAACAAGAATTGCAGTCGCTCGGCGATCAGTCCTCGACGAACGCCTCTTCGCGCTTGTTCTTCACGGCGGGCATCAGCACCACCACCAGCAGGACCACGGCGGCGAGCAGCAGGCCGGCCGAGATCGGACGGGTCACGAACACGCTCCAGTCGCCACGCGACAGCAGCAGCGCACGGCGCAGGTTTTCTTCCATCATCGGGCCGAGGATGAAGCCCAGCAGCAAGGGTGCAGGTTCGGTGCCCAGCTTGTGGAACACATAGCCCACGAAGCCGAAGATACCCACCATCCACACGTCCCAGGTGTTGTTGTTGGTACCGTACACGCCGATCGCGCAGAACAGCACGATGGACGGGAACAGCCAGCGGTAGGGCACGGTCAGCAGCTTGATCCAGACGCCGATCAGCGGCAGGTTCAGGATGAT
>JAIRVR010000048.1 GCA_031253795.1 Burkholderiaceae bacterium | reverse complement strand
CGCATCATCCTGCGCCCCCAGGAGATCAGCAACCACCCCGAGCTGGTGCGCCGCCTGGGCGTGATCGCCATGAACTCCATGATCGAGGCCGACATCTACGGCAACATCAACTCCACCCATGTCATGGGCACGGGCATGATGAACGGCATCGGCGGCTCGGGCGACTTCGCGCGCAACGGCTACCTGTCCTTCTTCGTCACGCCGTCGGTGGCCAAGGCAGGCAAGATCAGCTGCATCGTGCCGATGTGCTCCCATGTGGACCACACCGAGCACGACACCCAGATCATCGTCACCGAGCAAGGCCTGGCCGACCTGCGCGGCCTGTCGCCGCGCAAGCGCGCCCAGGTCATCATCGACCGCTGCGCCCACCCCGACTTCCGCCCCCAGCTGCAGGATTATTTCGACCGCGCACAGCGCCAGGGCGCGCTGCATACGCCCCACATCCTGTCCGAGGCACTGAGCTGGCACCAGCGCTTCGTCGAGACCGGCGACATGCGAGCCTGATCCCTCAGGCCGCTGCCAGCCGCGGCGCGCACCACAGCGCCGCGGCCAGCACGCGCGCATCCTGGCCGCGCGGTCCGATCAGGGACAGGCCCGCGGGCGCGCCGTCCAGGCGCCGCCAGGGAAAGCTGACCTGGGGCAGGCCGGCCAGCCCCGCCAGGCACAGCAGCTGCTGCGCGCGGCCACGCTGCAGCTCCAGCGCCTGCGCATCCTCCCCGCGCCAGGGCGCCGGACCCGGCACCGTGGGCAGCAAGAGCAGCGCGCCCTCCTCCAGCAGTTGTGCCAGCAGGCGCGTGGCCGCGCCGCGCACCACCTGCCAGGGCCGCAGATCGGCCTGCGCCGCCTGCCGCGCCCCGTCGAAACGGGCCTGCACATCCGGCCCCAGGGCGCCGGCATGCCCGTCCACCCATTCCCCGTGGGCCTCCCATATCTCGGCGCCCTGCAGCAGGCGGTGGGCCTGGGCCCAGTGGGCCAGCGGCAGTTCACCGGCCGCCAGCCAGCGCCGCGGCCATTGCAGGCGCTCCAGGTCCTGCACCAGGGCCGTGCGCAGCCCGGCATCGCAGGCCCGCAGCGTGTCCTCCGCCACCAGCAGCGGCGGCAGGCTGTCGATGGCCGGCACGGCCTCGCCCGCCAGCACTTCGAATACACGGGCCATGTCGGCCCCTTCGCGCGCAAACCAGCCCACGGTGTCGAAGCTGGGCGCCAGCGTGAAGCCGCCGCCAGCCAGCCGGCCCTGGGTGGGGCGCAGGCCCCAGACTCCGCAATAGCTGGCCGGCAGCCGGCAGGAGCCACCGCAGTCCGTGCCCAGGGCGATGTCCACATCGCCCGCGGCCACGGCCGCCGCCGAGCCCGAGGAAGAGCCGCCGGGCAGCCGGCCTGGCGCGGCCGCGTTGACGGGCATGCCGTAGTGGTGGTTGATGCCGGCCAGGCTGAAGGCCAGCTCGTCGGTCACGGTCTTGCCCACCCAGCGGGCGCCGGCCTGCAGGCACTGGCGCACGGCGGGCGCGCTCTCGCAAGCCGGCCGCTGCTCCGACGCCCAGGCCGGCACACCGGCGCCCATGCGCAGGCCTTCCACCTGGAACACATCCTTGACGCCCAGGCGCAGGCCCTGGAGGGCCTGGCCCGTGGCCGTGAACGGGGGCGCGGCGCCAAAGCCGTCGCGCACGAAGGCGCCGCCCAGGCCGGGCTGCAGCAAGGGAAAATCCATGGTCTCGCTCATGTGGCCGACAACCCGATGCGGCGCAGCAGGTCGCTCCACTGCGCGGATTCCTGGTCGATGGCCCTTGAGAAGTCCGCGCCCTGCGGACCCAGGGCCTGCATGCCGTTGTCGGCCAGCACGCGGGCCACATCGGCATCGGTCTGCAGCAGGCCCCGCATGCGCGCGCCCAGCAGCTCGACAATGGCCTGTGGCGTATCGCGCGGCGCCAGCGCGCCGACCCAGACCTGGGCGTCGACGCCGGGCACGCCGGCCTCGCCCAGCGTGGGCACCTGGGGCAGCAGGGGTGAACGCTGCGGCCCCGTGACGGCGAGCACGCGGACACGCCCCCCTTCCACCAGCGGCCGGGTCGACCCCACGCTGTCGAAGCGCAGCTGGATCTCGCCGCCCAGCAGGGC
Source organism: Burkholderiaceae bacterium (assembly GCA_031253795.1). GTDB lineage: Bacteria > Pseudomonadota > Gammaproteobacteria > Burkholderiales > Burkholderiaceae_C > Comamonas. The sequence goes on along the minus strand of JAIRVR010000048.1, from coordinate 45,742 downwards.
CGTGGTCAGGGCCGCCGTTCCCTTGTAGGGCACATGCGTCAGGCGTATGCCTGCCTGCAGCGCGAACTGCTCGCCGGCCAGGTGGGTGACGCTGCCCTGGCCCACGCTGCCCACGTTGAGCACTCCGGGTGCCTTGCGCGCCTGCTCCAGCAGGTCGGCCAGGGTGCGCAGCGGCGAATCTGCGGCCACGGTCAGCGCCAGCGGATAGCGGCCCAGCTGGGTGATGGGTGCGAAATCCTGGCTGGGGTGGAAGGGTCTGCGGGCCTGCAGCAGGGGCGCGATCACATGGCTGCTGTTGCTGGCGATGAGCAGGGTGTGGCCATCGGGCCTGGCGCGCAGCACGGCGGTCTCGCCGATCAGGCCCGTGGCGCCCGCGCGGTTGTCCACCACAAAGGGCTGGCCGAGGGCCCGGGCCAGCTTCTGGCCGAGCACGCGCGCCACCAGATCGGTGGCGCCGCCTGCCGGAAAGGGCGAGACCAGGGTCACGGGGCGCTGGGGGTAGGCCGGGGCGGCACGCACCAGGGCAGGCATGCCCAGGGCCGATCCCATCAGGCCGCACAGCAGCCGGCGGCGCAGCGGTTGTCGCGGTTTCATCGCTTGTCTCCTTCGGTTGTCCTGCGCCCAGTATCGAAAGCCGGGGCCAGCCGCCACAAGCGGGATGTCGCAAAGCCCGCTTTTGCATCTTCCGAATGCTTTGCGAAACACCCCAGAGGAAACACACTGAAGCCTTCGTACCCACCGAATGCACCATGCACTACGAACTGACCGATCTGCGCGTCTTCCTGGCCGTGGCCCAGGAAGGCAATGTCTCGCGCGGCGCCGCGCGCTGCCATCTGGCGCCCTCCTCGGCCAGCCTGCGCATCAAGGGCCTGGAGAACACGCTGGGCACGGCCCTGTTCACGCGCCATGCACGGGGTGTCGTGCCCACGGCGGCCGGCGAACGCATGCTGGAGCATGTGCAGCGCTGCCTGGCCGGCCTGGCCCAGATGCAGGCCGACCTCGCCCCCTATGCCCAGGGCCTGACCGGCCACCTGAGCGTACTGGCCAACAGCAACGTGCTGCACTCCTTCCTGCCCCAGGACCTGGCAGCCTTTCTGGCCCGCCACCCCGACGCCCGCATCCACCTGCAGGAACGCCTGGGCACGGACATCATCGCGGCCGTGGCCGAGGGGCGCGCCGACGTGGGCATCGTGGCCGTGGACTCGGACCACCCGCAGCTGCGCTTCCACCCCTACCGCGAGGACCGTTTCGTGGTGCTGCTGCCGCGCGCCCATGCCCTGGCCGGCCGCGCGGCACTGCGCTTTGCGGACTGCCTGGCCCATCCGCTGATCAGCCTGCAGACGGGCACGGCCCTGCACACCTATCTGGCCAGCCAGGCCGCCCTGCTGGGCGCGCGCCTTGACGTGCGCGTACAGGTCACGGGCTATGGCGCCATGGCGGCCCTGGTGGCCTCGGGCGCGGGTCTGGCCATCCTGCCGCACTCGGCCGTGGCGCCCGGCAACGACGCCGTGGTGGCCGCGCTGGACGAACCCTGGGCGCTGCGCCACCACCGCGTCTGCGTGCATCGCGACGCGCCGACCCACTGGTTGCGCGAGCAGTTCGTGGCCCAGCTGTGCAGCCCGCAGTCCCCTGCGCTACAGCCCCATTAGCACGGTCGTGCACTTTGGCTTAGCATGCATGGAACCGCAGAAATACAGGACCAGCCATGCCGATCTGGAAGCGCAGCTTCACCCTTGACGACCTGACCACGCTGAGCGCCAACACCGCCGTCTCCCACCTGGGCATAGAGTTCACCGAATTCGGTGACGACTTCATCCGCGGCCGTGTCCATGTGGACCAGCGCACCTGCCAGCCCTACGGCATCCTGCACGGCGGCGTGAACGTGGTCCTGGCCGAGACCCTGGGCTCGGTGGCCGCGGCCTGCTCCATTCCCGAAGGCTGGCGCAGCGTCGGCCTCAACGTATCGGCCAACCATGTGCGCGCCGCGCGCCAGGGCTGGGTCACGGGCACGGCCCGCCCCGTGCACCTGGGCCAGACCACCCATGTCTGGGCCATCGAACTGCACGATGAGGAAGGCCGCCTGACCTGCACCTGCAGCCTGACCATGGCGCTGCTGCCGCCCACGCATGCGCAGAATGCGAAGCTGGCCGCACAGCCGCGCGCTTCCACCCCCTGAGTCGCTTCGCGCCTTCCCGTTGCACGGCGCCCGCTCTCTCGCTGCGCGGGAGGGGGGCGACACCCTCGCGGCAGGCTGGCAGGCAGCTTCCCTTGGGATTGCCCGGCTGCACCCGTTTCATAGGCACTCGGACATTGATTGCCCCTGTCGTGGAAATCAAACGCCCAGCAGCGCCGACAGCCGCTCCGGCTGGGCCAGCAGCTCGCGCGAATCGGCCTGCAGCGCCAGCCGGCCCTTTTCCATGACCACGGCACGGTCGGTATGGGCCAGGACCTTGCGGTAGTCGCGGTCCACGATCAGGGTGGAGATGCCCGTGGCGCGGATGTCGGCGATCACGCGCCAGATCTCGGCCACCACCAGGGGTGCCAGGCCCTCGGTGGCCTCGTCCAGGATGAGCAGGCGCGGATGCGTCATCAGCGCACGGCCTATGGACAGCATTTGCTGCTCGCCGCCCGACAGCTGGTCGCCGCCGTGGGACAGGCGCTCGCCGAGCCGGGGAAAGGTGTGGAGCACGCGCTCCAGGGTCCAGTGCCTTTCGCCCTGCGCGCCCGGCCGCGCGCTCATCACCAGGTTCTCGCGCACGCTGAGGTTGGGGAAGATGCCCCGCCCTTCAGGCACGTAGCCTATCCCCAGGCGTGCCATTCGCTCGGGCGGCGCGGCCGTGCAATCGCGGCCATCGGCGCGCAGGCGTCCCGCGCGCGCCGGCACATAGCCCATCAGGGTGCGGATCAGCGTGGTCTTGCCCATGCCGTTGCGCCCCAGCAGGCCCACGGCCTGGCCCGTGCACAAATCCAGGCTCACGCCCTGCAGGATGTGGCTGTCGCCGTAATAGGTGTGCAGGTCCTCGATGGCGAACATGGCCTCACGCATGGTTTTCCTCCCCCAGATAGGCACTGCGCACCACGGGATCGACGCGGATCTGCGCGGGCGTGCCCGTGGCCACCACGCTGCCGTTGACCATGACGGTGATGCGGTCGGCCACGCGGAACACGGCATCCATGTCGTGCTCGACCAGGAGCAGGGCATGGCCGCGCTTGAGCTGCTGCAGCAGGGCCAGCATGCGCTCCGTCTCCTCGGCCCCCATGCCGGCCAGCGGTTCGTCCAGCAGCAGTACGCGCGGCTGGGTGGCCAGGCACATGGCGACTTCGAGCTGGCGCTTGGCCCCATGGCTGAGCGTGCCGGCCAGGGTGTCCGCATGGGCCGTCAGGCCGGCCCGCGCCAGGGCCGCGCCCGCGCGCTGCAGGCTGGCCTCGCAGCGGCTGGCCGGCTGCCACAGCGCCCAGGGACGTGGCGCGGCCTGGGCCTGGGCGGCCAGGCGGCAGTTTTCCAGCACCGAGAACTCGGGAAAGATGGTGGTGCGCTGGTAGCTGCGCCCCACGCCCGAGCGCGCGCGCTGCGCCTGGGGCATGCGCGTCACATCGCGGCCCTGCAGGTGGATGCTGCCGGCACTGGCCGCCAGCTCGCCCGACAGCATGTGGACCAGGGTGGACTTGCCCGCGCCATTGGTGCCGATGACGGCATGAACCTCGCCCTCGTGCAGGTCCATGTCCACCTGCTGCACGGCTGTCAGGCCGCCGAAACGGCGCGTCAGCCCGCGCACCGACATCCAGGGTCCGGGGTGCAGCGCCTCAGCCATGGTGGATCTCCTTGCGGCGCAGGCCGCGCAAGCCGCGCAGCTGGGCTCCCAGGCCCATCAGTCCCCGGGGCAGCAGGGCCACCAGGACGATGATGGACAGGCCCAGGCTGAGCTGCCAGTGATCGGCCAGCGGGCCCATGATGGCGTGCGTGCCCAGCACCTCCTTGAGCGCCACGAAGGCCACGGCGCCCAGCACGGCGCCACGCAGCGAGGCCGTGCCGCCCAGGATGAGCATCAGCAGCACCTCGCCCGAGTGGTGCCAGGACAGCATCTCGGGGTTGACCACGGCATCGCGCGCGGCCACCAGGAAACCGGCCACACCGGCCAGCACGCCCGCGATCACGAAGGCCGCGAGCTTGTAGCCATAGGTGGAAAAGCCTGCCGCGCGCATGCGCTGCTCGTTGACACGTATGCCGGCCAGCGCCGCGCCGAAGCGCGAGGCACGCAGCAGGGCCAGAAAGCCGTAGGCCAGGGCCAGGCAGGCCAGCACCACGTAGTAGCGCGTCAGCCGGTCCTCCATGTCCAGCCACCCCCAGGAAGGCCGCTGCATCAGGTAGATGCCGTCGCTGCCCCCGCCGATGGCGCTGTCGTGGATGACGAAGAAGGCCATCTGCGCAAAGGCCAGCGTGACCATGATGAAGTAGATGCCGCGCGTGCGCAGGCTCAGGGCCCCCACCACCAGGGCATAGGCCCCCGAGGCCAGGACGGCCCAGCCCAGCATGGCCGGCAGGGAGCTGGATTGCGGCGAGGCGCCGAGCGCCGCCGCATAGGCGCCTATGCCGAAGAAGGCCGCATGGCCCAGGCTGACCAGGCCCGTGCCCCCCACCAGCAATTGCAGGCTGAGCGTGAACAGGGCCAGGATCATGGTCTTGACCACCAGATCCGACAGATAGGCCGACCACCAGGGCGCGGCCAGTGCCAGCAGCAGGGCGCAGGCCAGGGGCAGCAGCAGGCCGTGCCAGGCGGGCCGGCCGGCCAGGGGAGCACCGGCCGTGCGCGCGGATGCGGCCAGTGCGGAAACGACGTGCATGGCCATGCTCAGCTCCTTCGACCCATCAGGCCCTCGGGCCGCCAGACCAGGACGACGGCCATGAGCACATAGACGCTCATGCCGCTGAGTTCCTGGAAGAACAGCTTGCCGAAGGTGTCCACGAAACCCACCAGCAGCGAGGCCAGCAGCGCCCCCGTGATCGACCCGATGCCACCGATGACCACGACCACGAAGCAGATGATGAGCACGCTGCTGCCCATGCCCGGATAGACCGAGCTCATGGGCGCGGCAATCATGCCGGCCAGGGCCGCCAGCGCCACGCCCATGGCGAAGACGATGCGGTACAGCCGCTTCACGTCGATGCCCAGGCCACGCACCATGTCGCGGTTGCTGGCACCGGCTCGCACCATCATGCCCAGGCGCGTGCGGTGGACCACCCAATACAGGGCCAGGGCCACCACCAGGCAGGCGGCCGATGCGAACAGCCGGTACCAGGGGTAGCTCATCAGCCCGCCCAGCGAAAAGCTGCCCGACAGCCAGCCGGGCAGGGGCACGCCATGCACGTCGTTGCCGACCAGCAGGGAACGCAGCTCCTCGAAAACCAGGATGAGGCCGAAGGTCATCAGCACCTGCTGCAGATGGTCGCGCTGGTAGAGGTAGCTGAAGAAGGCCCACTCCAGCACATAGCCCAGCACCACGGACAGCACCACGCCGGCCAGCAGCATGGTGATGAAGTGCTGGCCCAGCAGCGGAGCCAGGGCGAACGCCATGTAGGCGCCGATCATGTAGAAGCTGCCGTGGGCGAGGTTGATCACGCCCATGATGCCGAAGATCAGCGTCAGCCCCGAGGCCAGCAGGAACAGCAGCAGCCCGTACTGAACCGAGTTCAGGCACTGCACCAGAAAGGTCGCGAAGTCCAAGGCGGGCCTCTTTGCGCTCGTTGGGGGAAATGGGGCCTACATGCGGCAGCCGCGGCCCGCGTCGCCCAGGCCCTTGAGGGCCACGCCCACGCGCCGGTTCTCCTTGCCCTCGACCTTGCGCAGATAGATGTCCTGCACGGGGTTGTGGGACTTGCCGATGGTGAAGTCGCCACGCGGGCTGGCGATGGTGGCCTTCTCCAGCGCCTGCTGAAAGACGGCCTTCTTGCCGATGTCGCCGCCCGTGGCCTTCAGGCCCACGGCCAGCATCTGGGCCGCGTCATAGCCCTGGACGGCATAGACATCGGGCTGCAGCTTGAAGGCCTGGGCATAGGCGGCGCGAAAGCGCCGGTCGCGCTCCGTGCCCAGCTCGTCGGCATAGTGCAGCGTGGTCAGCAGGCCCTGGGCCGCCTCGCCCTGGGCGTCGAGCGTGCCATCGGTCAGAAAGCCGGGGCCGTACAGCGGAATGCTCTTGTGCAGGCCGGCCGCGTAATAGTCCTTGACGAACTTGACGGCCCCCGCCCCCGCGAAGAAGGCGAAGACCGCCTCCGGCCTGGCGGCCGCGATCTCGGTCAGCAGGGCCTGGAATTCGACGTTGGGGAAGGGCAGGGTCAGCTGCTTGCTGACCTTGCCACCCTCCTTTTCGAAGCCTTCCTTGAAGGCGTTGGTCATTTCCTCGCCGGCCGCATATTTCCAGGTGATGGTCATGGCGGTCTTCTTGCCCTCCTGCCGGGCCGCGACCACGCCCATGGGATAGGAGGACTGCCAGTTGGAGAAGGAGGAGCGGAAGATGTTGGGCGCGCACATGGCGCCGGTGACGGCATCGGCACCCGCGTTGGGCACGATGAGCACGGTGCCGCTTTCCTTGGCCGCGCGCGCCATGGCCATGGCCACGCCGGAGTGCACCGTGCCCACCAGCACATCGACCTTGTCGCGCTTGATCAGGCGGTTGACGTTGTCCGTGGCCTTGGCGGGGTCGGACTCGTCATCGACCTTGAAGAACTCGATCTCGCGTCCCGCCAGCTTGCCGCCCTGCTCGTTCACATACATGCGAAAGCCATTTTCTATGGCCACACCCAGCGCGGTATAGGTGCCGCTGTAGGGCAGCATGAAGCCGACCTTGATCTTGTCCTGCGCGAATGCGCCGCCGCTCATCGAGGCCGCCAGGGCCAGGACGGCCCAGGGTGAGAAACCGGTGTTCATGCTTGTCTCCTTGTGGTGGATGGGTCTTGCTTTTCCAGGGGTCCGAATGGGCCGTTCAGCCCACGTTCGCCTCGCGTTCACGCAGACGGAAACGCTGGATCTTTCCGGTCGCCGTCTTGGGAAGCTCCTGCACGAACTCGATGAAGCGCGGGTACTTGTAGGCGGCCAGCCGTTCCTTGACGAAGGCCTTGAGCTCGGCTTCGGTGGCGCTGCAGCCGTCCTTGAGCACCACGAAGGACTTGGTCTTGACCAGGCCGTCGGCATCGGTCTTGCCGATCACGGCGGCCTCGAGCACGGACGGGTGCTGCATCAGCGTGGCCTCGACCTCGAAGGGCGAGACATAGATGCCGCTGACCTTGAGCATGTCGTCGCTGCGGCCCGCATAGGTGTAGTAGCCCTCGGCGTCGCGCACATACTTGTCGCCGCTCTTGATCCATCCGCCCTGGAAGGTGTCGCGCGTCTTGTCGCGATTGCCCCAGTACATGAGGGCGGCGCTGGGGCCCTGGATGAACAGGTCGCCGACCTCTCCATCGGCCACGGGCCTGCCGTCCTCGCCGCGCAGCTCCACGCGGTAACCGTCCACCGGCCTGCCCGTGGTGCCGTAGCGTATGTCGCCAGGGCGGTTGGACAGAAAGATGTGCAGCATCTCGGTCGAACCGATGCCGTCCACGATGTCGGCGCCGAAGTGGGCCTTGAAACGCTGGGCGATCTCGGCGGGCAGGGCCTCGCCGGCAGAGGAACACATGCGCAGGCTCACCTGCTCGCGCGCCGGCAGCCGCGGCGAGGCCAGCATGCCCGCGAATCCCGTGGGCGCGCCGAAGAACACCGTGGGCCGGTGCTGGACCCAGCGCGCGAACACGGCCTCGGGCGTGGGCCGCTCGGCCATCAGCACCACGGTGGCACCCACGCTCAGCGGAAAGCTCAGGCCATTGCCCAGTCCGTAGGCAAAGTACAGCTTGGCGGCCGAAAAGCAGATGTCGTCCTCTCCCAGGCCCAGCACCGGGCCGCCATAGAGCTCGGCCGTCCAGTAGGGGTTGGCATGGGTGTGGACCGCGCCCTTGGGCTTGCCCGTGGACCCCGAGGAATACAGCCAGAACCCCGGGTCATCGCCGCGCGTGGCGGCCGGCGCATCCAGCGGCGCATGGGCCGCGATCCAGCCGGACAGCGCGACGGCCGCCAGGCCATCCGCGCCAGGGCCGCCCTCGCCCGCGGACCAGACATGGCGGACCTCGTGGCGTGCTCCGGCCTGGGCCATGGCCTGCGCCAGCACGGGCAGCAGCGCATCGCAGCTGATCACGGCCTGGGCGCGGCTGTGCTCCAGCATGTAGGCATAGTCCTCGGCCGTGAGCAAGGTGTTCACGGCCACGGGCACCAGGCCCGCGTACAGGGCGCCGAGAAAGGCCACGGCCCATTCGTGGCGGTCGTGCATGAGCAGCATCACGCGCTCTTCGCGGTGCAGGCCCGCGGCCAGCAGGCCCCGGGCCAGGCGCCGCGACTGCTGCTCCAGCTGGCCATAGCAGAGCGCGCCATGGTCGTCGATATAGGCCACCCTGTCGGGCCGGTGGCGGTTGAGCGCGAACAGATGCGCGGCGAAATTGAAGGACTGGGTGAGGTCGGTCATCGTGGGTCTCCTGGCGCGTTCTTGCGGAGCCGGGGGGCGGGTTCAGCCCGCGGGCAGGGCCGAGGCCACGGCCGCCGCGGCCTGGACGGCGGCGCGCCGGTGGTAGAAGTCCAGCGCCCGCAGGCCGCCGAGCTCGGCGCCGCCGCCCGCGCGGCCCGGCCCGCCGTGCAGGGACTGGGGCATGACATTGCCGTGGCCCGTATGGGTCCTGGCCACCTCGGGGCTGACCACGTGGACGCGGCCATGGCTGGCCGCCAGCTCCAGCGCCGCATCCGCCATCTCCTGTGCATGCTCGCCGTACAGCGAGGCCACCAGTGCCCCCTGTCCGCGGTGGGCCAGGGCCAGGCCATGGTCCAGGTCGCGGTAGGGCACCAGGGTAGCGACCGGGCCGAAGACCTCGGTGTCGTGCACGCGCTGCGCCAGGTCCGAGCCCTGCGCATGGCGCGTGCCCAGCAGCACGGGCCGCACGCAGGCCGCCACCGCGGGATCGGCATCGACCAGGGCCTGGCCCCGGCCGTCGTACAGCAGTTCGGCCTGTTCGCCCAGGGCGGCGATGCCGGTCTGCACCGCGTCATGCTGGGCGCGGCTGACCAGGGAGCCCATGGTCACGGCTGCGTTGCGCGGGTTGCCCACCACCGCGCCGGCCAGCTGGGCGGACACGGCCTGGGCCACCTCGCCATACAGGGCCTCGGGCACCAGCACGCGGCGGATGGCCGTGCATTTCTGTCCGGACTTGACCGTCATCTCGCGCACTACCTCGCGCACCAGCAGGCCGAAGCCCGCGCTGTCCGGCCCCTGGCCCGGCATGAGCAGGGCGCTGTTGAGGCTGTCGGCCTCGATATTGCAGCGCACCGAATGGCGGGACACGGCCGCATGTCCACGGATCAGGGCCGCCGTTTCGGCCGAGCCCGTGAACGACAGCACGTCCATGGGCAGGAGCTGGTCGAGCAGGCCCGTCGACGCACCGCAGACCACGGACAGGGCGCCCGGTGGCAGCAGGCCCGCCTCGACCACGTCGCGCACCATGGCCTGGGTCAGCCAGGCCGTGGCCGTGGCGGGCTTGACGATGACGGGAACGCCCGACAGCAGGGCCGGCGCCGCCTTTTCCCACAGGCCCCAGGCCGGAAAATTGAAGGCGTTGATGAACAGGGCCAGGCCGCGCGTGGGCACCTGCACATGCCGCGACTGGAAGGCCGCGTCCCGGGCCAGGGACACGGTGTCGCCGTCGGCCAGGCAGCGGGCATCGCCCAGGGCTGCGCCCCATTTGGCATATTGGCCCAGGGTGTAGATGGCACCGTCCACATCCACGGCCGTATCGGCGCGGACCGTGCCGGCATTGGCCATGGAGATGTCGTAGTAGGCGTCGCGCCGCGATTGCAGCAGTTCGGCGACGCAGGCCAGCATCCGGGCGCGCTGGCCGTAGCGCAGCGCACGCAGGCCCGCACCACCGGTATCGCGGGAAAAGGCAAAGGCCTCGGCCAGGTCCAGGCCCGTGGCATCGACGCGCACCAGGGACTGGCCCTTGACAGGATCACGCAGCGTGGCACCCTGGCCCGTGCCGGCCTGCCAGCGGCCGGCCACATGGTTCAACAGCAATTCGGTCATGGAAGGCCTCAGGCGCGGGCGCGGCGTGTGAATTCGATCTGCCCCTGGGGCAGGAGGTAAAGCACCTGGGCAGCGCCACCCGTCACCGTGGGGTGATGGCTGGAGTCAGGCCCGTAGACGCACCAGCCGGCACCGTGGCCATCGAAGCGTGCATCGTCGTCCAGCGGCAGCACCAGGTCGATCTCGCCCAGCGGATGGCGGTGGTGGGGACCGGCCAGGTCCTGCATCTGCACCACGTCGACCGAGCAGCCGCCCAGGGCCTCGCTGGCCTCGAACACCCGACCCCAGCGGATGCCACCGTTCTCGCGCTCGCACAGCCAGGCTTGATCCACCCCCGTTGCGCAGGCCTGGCGCAGTGCGGCGTAATGGGCGGTATGTGCACCATAGTGCTGGTTCAGCCAATCCTGCAGCGCGCCATCCAGGGCCCGGCCCCGGATGCGGCACGCCACGGCGGCCACCAGATCGTGGAAATCCTGCTTCGTCGAGGTGCGGGCACCGTGTTCCATCGTGTGTCTCCTTGGACCACCGGTCGGGCGGCCGCGCTTGTCTTTATCGTGCGCAACATGCAATATTGTGCGTGCATGGCAAAGATAGATAGAACACAATCCAACGTCAAGCAATATATTGCATGACTGGTGTTAACCCCGACTGTTTATCATTCACGCCCTCTTCAAGGAAACTTTATGGACCCGTTCGAGATGGCCGCCCCGCCTGGCGAGGCGGAGGATGCCCAGCCGGAAGCTCCGAGGAACCTGGTGCTGCAGTCCCTGGGCGAACGCGTGCGCAGCCTGCGCGCACGGCGCGGACTGACCCGGCGCGGGCTGGCCGCGGCCGCCGAGGTGTCGGAGCGCCACCTGGCCAATCTGGAGTACGGCACGGGCAATGTCTCGGTCCTGGTGCTGCACCATATTGCAGAAGCCTTACAATGCTCGATGGCCGAGCTGCTGGGCGACGTGACCACGCGCAGCGCCGAATGGCTGCTGATCCGCGAGCTGCTCGAAGGCCGCGGCGAGGAAGACCTGCGCCGCGTGCGCCTGGCGGCCGGTGAGCTGCTGGGCACGGCACCCAGCGACCGCCAGCGCCAGACGCGCATCGCCCTCATCGGGCTGCGCGGCGCCGGCAAATCCACCCTGGGCCGCATGCTGGCCGAGCACCTGGGCGTGCCCTTCCTGGAACTGAACCAGGAAATAGAGCGCGTGGCCGGCTGCAGCGTGCGCGCCATCCACGACCTGTACGGTGCCAATGCCTACCGCCGCTACGAGCGCCGTGCGCTCGAGGAGGCCGTGCAGATCTACAGCGACGTGGTCATCGCCACGCCGGGCGGCATCGTCTCCGACCCTGCCACCTTCAACGAGCTCCTGTCGCACTGCACCACGGTCTGGCTCAAGGCCCAGCCCGAGGAACACATGGGCCGCGTCATCGCCCAGGGCGATACCCGCCCCATGGCCGCCAACCCCGAGGCCATGGACGACTTGCGCAGCATCCTCGAAGGCCGCGCCGGCTTCTATGCCAAGGCCGACCACGTGGTGGACACCAGCGGCCAGACCCTGGCCCAGAGCTTTGGCCAGCTCAAGGCGCTGTTCGCCCCCGCGCGCTGAACGCCAGGCGCCTTCGCCCCCATCCAGGCCGCAGGCCTGGATTTTTTTTGGCCTTCTCTTCGGTGTTTACCCTGGTTTTTTCAAAAACAGGCACTATCGTGCGTGTTGCCGCGTGCAATTTCGGCATGAATCTGCATAATTGTGCCTGCACCGCATCTGCGACTGCACTATTTTTCATCCAAGAGGCCGTCCATGCACCCCTCCCACCCCACTGTCGATTACCGCACCGAGCCCGCCCGATACCGCCACTGGTCCTTCACCGTGGACGGCGCCACCGCGCGCCTGCAGCTGAACATCGCCGAGGACGGCGGCATCCGCCCCGGCTACAAGCTCAAGCTCAACAGCTACGACCTGGGGGTGGACATCGAGCTGCATGACGCGCTCAACCGCCTGCGTTTCGAGCATCCGCAGGTGCGCAGCGTCATCGTCACCAGCGGGCGCGACCGCATCTTCTGCTCGGGCGCCAACATCTTCATGCTCGGCGTCTCCAGCCATGCCTGGAAGGTGAACTTCTGCAAGTTCACCAACGAGACGCGCAACGGCATCGAGGACAGCTCGCGCCACTCGGGCCTGAAATTCCTGGCCGCCGTCAACGGCGCCTGCGCGGGCGGCGGCTACGAGCTGGCCCTGGCCTGCGACGACATCGTGCTCATCGACGACCGCTCCTCGGCCGTGTCCCTGCCCGAGGTCCCCCTGCTGGGCGTGCTGCCGGGCACGGGCGGCCTGACGCGCGTGACCGACAAGCGCCATGTGCGCCACGACCTGGCCGACATCTTCTGCACCAGCGTGGAAGGCGTGCGCGGCCAGCGCGCCGTGGACTGGCGCCTGGTGGATGCCATCGCCAAGCCCGCCCAGTTCGACGCGGTGGTGGCCGAACGCGCACAGCGCCTGGCCGAAGGCAGCACGCGGCCCGGCCACGCACGCGGCATCACGCTCACGCGCCTGCAGCGCGAAGCCACGGACGACACCCTGCATTACCGCCATGTGAGCATTCAGATCGACCGCGCACGCCGCTGCGCCACGCTGACCGTGAAGGCCCCCGAGGGCGGCCCGGGCGCCCAGCCCACCACCATCGAGGCCATCGAACAGGCCGGCGATACCTGGTGGCCGCTGGCCATGGGCCGCGAGCTGGACGACGCCATCCTGCACCTGCGCACCAACGAGCTGGACGTGGGCACCTGGCTGCTCAAGACCGAGGGCGACGCCGCCGCCGTGCTGGCCGCCGATGCCGCCCTGCTGGCCCATCAGGACCACTGGCTGGCGCGCGAGACCCTGGGCCTGCTGCGCCGCACCTTCGGCCGCCTGGACGTGTCCTCGCGCACCCTGTTCGCGCTGATCGAGCCCGGATCCTGCTTTGCCGGCATGCTGGCCGAGCTGGCCTTCGCGGCCGACCGCGCCTACATGCTGGTCCTGCCCGACGACACCGGGCGCGCACCCCGCATCCAGCTGGATGAATTCAGCTTCGGCCTGCTGCCCCTGGTCAACGACCAGTCACGCCTGCAGCGGCGCTTCTACGAGGAAGGCCCGGCGCTGGAGGCCGCTCGCGCCGCCGTGGGCCGGGCCCTGGACGGTGACGAGGCCCTGCGCCTGGGCCTGGTCACGGCGGCACCGGACGACATCGACTGGGAAGACGAAATCCGCATCGCCCTGGAAGAGCGCGCCGCCATGTCGCCCGATGCGCTCACCGGACTGGAAGCCAATCTGCGCTTCGCCAGCCGCGAGAACATGGCCACGCGCATCTTCGGCCGCCTGTCGGCCTGGCAGAACTGGATCTTCAACCGCCCCAATGCCGTGGGCGACAAGGGCGCTCTCAAGCTCTACGGCACGGGCCAGAAGGCCGGCTTCGACTTCAACCGCGTGTAACCCCCGCCCCAGGACACAGAGGAGACAGACCATGAGCGCCATCAACTACAGCGAGAAGATTCCCAACAACGTCAACCTCGGCGAGGACCGCACCCTGCAGCGCGCACTGGAGAGCTGGCAGCCCAACTTCCTGAACTGGTGGGACGACGTGGGCCCCGAGGGTTCGACCGACTATGACGTCTACCTGCGCACGGCCATCAGCGTGGACCCGCAGGGCTGGGCCCAGTTCGGCCATGTGAAGATGCGCGACTACCGCTGGGGCATCTTCCTGAACCCGGCCGAGGCCGACCGCACGATCCACTTCGGAGACCATACCGGTGAAAAGGCCTGGCAGGACGTGCCCGGCGAGCACCGCGCCAACCTGCGCCGCATCATCGTCACCCAGGGCGATACCGAACCGGCCTCGGTGGAACAGCAACGCCATCTGGGCCTGACCGCGCCCTCCATGTACGACCTGCGCAACCTGTTCCAGGTCAACGTGGAGGAAGGCCGCCACCTCTGGGCCATGGTCTACCTGCTGCACCGGCATTTCGGCCGCGACGGCCGCGAGGAAGCCGAGGCCCTGCTGGAGCGTCAGTCGGGTGACGAGAACAACCCACGCATCCTGGGCGCCTTCAACGAGAAGACGCCCGACTGGCTGGCCTTCTTCATGTTCACCTACTTCACGGACCGCGACGGCAAGTTCCAGCTGGCCGCCCTGTCCGAAAGCGCCTTCGATCCGCTGGCACGCACCACCAAGTTCATGCTGACCGAGGAAGCCCACCACATGTTCGTGGGCGAGTCCGGCGTGTCGCGTGTGCTGCAGCGCACCTGCCAGGTCATGAACGAGCTGCGCACCGACGATGTGGGCCGCCTGCGCGCGGCCGGCGTCATCGACCTGCCCACCATCCAGCGCTACCTGAACTTCCACTACAGCGTGACCATCGACCTGTTCGGCGCCGATCAGTCCAGCAACGCGGCCACCTTCTACAGCAGCGGTCTCAAGGGCCGCTACGAGGAGGGCAAGCGCACCGATGACCACCGCCTGCACGACCAGCACTACAAGGTGCTGGAGGTAGTGGACGGCAAGCTGCTGGAAAAGGAAGTGCCCCTGCTCAACGCGCTCAACGAGGTGCTGCGCGACGACTACATCAAGGACTCCAACGCCGGCGTGGGCCGCTGGAACAAGGTCATGGAAAAGGCCGGCATCGACTTTCGGCTGACCGTGCCCCACAAGGCCTTCAACCGCCAGATCGGCGCCCTGGCCGGCGTGCGCATGAGCCCCGATGGCCGCGTGCTCAGCGAGCAGGAATGGGCACTGCGCCACAGGGAATGGCTGGCCACGCCCGAGGACCGCGCCTTCGTAGCCTCGCTGATGGGCCGCTGCGTGGAGCCCGGCAAGTTCGCGGGCTGGATCGCGCCACCCGTCATGGGCATCAACCGCCAGCCCGTGGATTTCGAATACGTGCGCTTCAACTGACCGCGGCCAGCCGCAGGGAGCCCCCATGACCGTCGCCCTCGTAGAGCAAGGCATCCTGAGCCAGCACCTGATCGACCCCGAGATCTGCATACGCTGCAACACCTGCGAGGCCACCTGCCCCGTGGGCGCCATCACGCACGACGACCGCAACTACGTGGTGCGGGCCGAGCAATGCAATGGCTGCATGGACTGCATCTCGCCCTGCCCCACGGGCGCCATCGACAACTGGCGCAAGGTGCCGCTGGCGCGCGCCTACCCCATCGCCGAGCAGCTGGTCTGGGACAGCCTTCCCGACGAGCTGCCCGCCTCCGCCCTGGCCCGGGCCGAGTCGCCGGCCGACAGGGCCGAAGGCGAGGACCTGAGCCAGGCCCAGGCCGTGATCGCGGCGGCAGCCACGCGCGGCGCGGACAGCGCGCAGACCGCGGCGGACGGCGAGGTCTTTCGCAGCGCCAGCTGGGGCGCTACCGTGCCGCCCTGGTCGGCAGCCCATCCCTATACCAACCTGCATGGCCCCAGGAGCCCCGCCACGGCCACCGTGGTCGGCAACCTCAACTGCACCGAGGCCGGTTTCGACAGCGAGACCCACCACATCGTGCTGGACTTCGGCGGCCAGCCCTTTCCCGTGCTCGAAGGCCAGTCCATCGCCATCATCCCGCCAGGAACCGATGCCCAGGGCCGCCCGCACGTGGCGCGCCAGTACTCCGTGGCCAGCGCGCGCAATGGCGAGCGGCCCGGCTACAACAACCTGGCATTGACGGTCAAACGCGTCACGCAGGACCACCAGGGCCGCGCCGTGCGCGGCGTGGCCAGCAACTACCTGTGCGACACGCGCGTGGGCGACCCGGTCCAGGTGATAGGCCCCTTCGGCCACTCCTTTCTGATGCCCAATCACCCGCAGTCGCACATCGTCATGATCTGCACGGGCACGGGCAGCGCTCCCATGCGCGCCATGACCGAATGGCGGCGGCGCCTGCGCAAGAGCGGCAGGTTCGAAGGCGGCCGGCTGATGCTGTTCTTCGGCGCACGCACGCCCCAGGAACTGCCCTACTTCGGCCCGCTGCAAAGTCTGCCCCGCGATTTCATCGACAACAACCTGGCCTTCTCGCGCGTGCCGGGCCAGCCGCGGCGCTATGTGCAGGACCTGCTGCGCGAGCGCGCCGCCGACCTGGCCGCCCTGCTGCGCGACGACAACGCCCACTTCTTCGTCTGCGGACTCAAGAGCATGGAGGAAGGCGTGGTCCTGGCACTGCGCGATGTGGCGCAGCAATCGGGCATGGACTGGGAGCAGGTCGGCGCCAGGCTCAAGCGCGAGGGCCGGCTGCACCTCGAGACTTACTGAAATAAAGCCCCCCTGAGGCGCTGCGCGCCTTCCCCCGTGTGCACGGCGCCCTCTCTCGCTGCGCGGGAGGGGGGCGTACGGGCAGCCGGCGACAGCCTTCGCTGCGGGGCGGTGCGGCCGGCCCAGGTCCTTGCGCGGCTGCCCCTGCCTGGGCCGCGCCGGTTGCGTGGGCTGGCATGCAGCTTCGCGGCCCCGCATGAATGTGAACAGACCCTAGTGCACGCAGACACCGGCCAGGCCATAGGCATCGCCGGCCAGGGCCTGGGCGAGTATCCAGGCCGGATCGATCAGCTCGGCGCCGCGCGCCAGCGGCGACTGAGGCAGCGCCAGCGGAATCTCGGTGCAGCCCATGATGACGGGCACGTCGCCATGGCGCTGCAGCAGCGGCGCCAGCACCTCGCCGAAGCAGCGTGCTGCCAGGTCCATGTCGCCCTGCTTGACGCCGTCGTAGATGCCCTGCATAAGCCTCGCGCGGCCGTCGCCATCGGGCAACAGGGGCACGATGCCCACCCCGGTCAGCGCCTCGTCGTAGAGCCCGCTGTCATAGGTGCCCTGCGTGGCCAGCACGATGGCCCGGTGCGCTGCGCCGGCCCGCAGATGCTCAGCGGTCTGGCGCGCGATGTGCAGCACATGCAGCTGCGGAAACAGCGCCTGCAGCTGCCCATGCCATGCATGGGCCGTGTTGCAGGCCAGGGCCACGCTGCGCACGCCCAGGGCCGCCATGCGGCCCACGCCCTGCAGCAGGTGCTGGGCCGGCCCCGTGGCGGCCTGGGGGTCCTGGCGCAGGGCCTGCGTGCGGTCGGGCATCGGCAGTTGCACCAGCCAATGCTCGGGATAGGCCTGGTCGTGCACGGGCTGGCCCTGGCGCTGAAGGTGGACCGTGCAGGCCTGCACGAACAGGCGCACGAAGTCCGCGCCCGCGGCCGGCCCCATGCCGCCGAGAATGCCCACGGCCAGCGGGGGCTGCCACGGTGTGTGCCATTCCATTTCAGTCATTTCACTATCTCGATCATTCAGGGCATTGCGCATGACCCCGGCGCGCCCAAAGCACGGGACACCGGCAAGGGCCTGCACCGGCGCGAGGGTGTCGCCGGCTTGCCCTCACGCCCTTCCCGCGAACCGAGAGAAGGGCTCCGTGCAAAGGGAACAGGGGGTGTTTCAGAACGCCGGCTTGTCGCTGAGTTCCTGCAGGTTTTTCTGCAGCTGCTCGTTCATGGCCAGGCCCAGGGCCACGTTGCGCGGCGCAATCGGCTGCATGAACCATTTGTCGTAGAGCCGGGCAAAGGCACCGGACTTCATCATGTCGCCGATGACGCCGTCGACCAGCTGCTTGAACTGGGGGTCGTCCTTGCGCAGCATGCAGGCGTAGGGCTCGACCTGCAGCGCATCGGCCACGACCTCGAAGTCCTGGGGATTCTTGGCCGTGGGGATCAGGCCGTAGAGCAGGATGTCGTCCATGCCGAAGGCCGCTGCGCGGTCGTTCTCGACCAGCAGAAAGCCGTCCGCATGGTCCTTGGACATGACGATGTTCATGCCCCAGTCCTTTTCGGCGTTGGCCTTGCGCAGTACCTGCAGATTGGTCGTGCCCGTGGTGATGGCCACGGTCTTGCCCTTGAGATCGGCATAGTTGCGGATGCCCGAGCCCTTTTTCACCAGCAGCCGCGTGCCCGTGTAGAAATGGTTGATGGCGAAGGCCACCTCCTTGCCGCGCACCGTGTTGTTGGTGGTCGATCCGCATTCGAGATCGATGGTTCCGTTGGCCAGCAGCGGCATGCGGTTCTGCGAAGTCACGGCCTGCCACTGGACCTTGAGGTCGGGCCGGTTCACGGCCTTCTTCACCGCCTCGGCCACGGCCTGGGAAATCTCCACGGTCATGCCGATGGGCTTGCCGTTGTCCAGGTAGCTGAAGGGCACGGAGGATTCGCGGTAGGCCAGGGTGATGCGGCCGCTGTCGCGGACCTTGGCCAGCGTATCGGCCTGGGCCGCGCCGATACAGCCCAGGGCCAGGGCCGCGCACAGGGCGAGGGGGTGAGCTTGCATGCTTGTCTCCTGTCGTTGGTGGATGTGCGGCCAGTGTAGGAAGGGTGGTGGCGCTTGCGGAATGACAATATCGGGCCGACCCATGCCCGCCGTTTATGGGCAGCGCGCCAGGGCTCCATCAGCCATAACCTGCATGCATGGCCTCTGTGCCAAATGCCATGGCCGTGCAGCCGGCCAGGGGCCTACAGTTCGGCAGCATGGAGACACCATCGAAATCAATGCATGTCTGCGTCGTGGGCGCCGGCATCGTCGGCCTGGCGACGGCCTATGCGCTGCAGCAGGCCGGCCACCGCGTCACGGTGCTGGAGCGCGCCTGCGGGCCGGCGGACGGCGCCAGCGGCGGCAACGGCGCCCAGCTGAGCTACTCCTATGTGCAGCCGCTGGCCGAACCCGGCATCTGGAAGATGCTGCCCCACCTGCTGCTGCAAAAGGATTCGCCCCTGGCCCTGCGCCTGCGCGCCGATCCTGCCCAGTGGGCCTGGGGCCTGCGCTTTCTGGGCGCCTGCAATGCGCGCGCCAGCCGTGCGGCCACCCAGGCTCTGCTGGAACTGGCCGCCGAAAGCCGCCAGGCCTTCGAGGCCATGCAGGCCGCCGAAGCCCTGGACTGCGCGCTGCACACGCCGGGCAAGCTGGTGCTCTACGGCACGGCCCGGGGTCTGGAGGGAGCAGCCCGGCAGGTAGCCCTGCAGGCCGGCCTGGGCGGCGCACCGCAGCAGGTGGTGGATGCCGCCCAGGCCGTGCGCCTGGAACCGGCCCTGGCCGGCTATGCCGGACGCATCGCGGGTGCCGTGCACACGCCCAGCGAAAGCGCGGCCGACTGCCGGCTGCTGTGCGAACAGCTGGCCCGGCTGCTGGCCGCGCGCGGCGCCGATCTGCGCTTTGGCGCGGCGCTGCAGGGTTTCGACCGACAGGGCGACGCCATCGCAGGCCTGCGCACGCCGCAGGGCCCGCTGCATGCCGACCACTATGTGCTGGCCAGTGGCTGGGAAAGCGCCAGCCATGTGCGCCCGCTGGGCCTGCGCATTCCCGTCTATCCGCTCAAGGGCTACAGCATCACCATCGACGCGGCGGGCACGCCCCGGGCCGCACCATGCGTCAGCGTCACGGACACCGCGCGCAAGGTGGTCTTCGCGCGCCTCGGCAATCGCCTGCGCGTGGCCGGCATGGTGGAGATCACGGGCCGCGACACACACCTGGACCCTCGGCGCATCGCCAGCCTGCGCCGCTCCACCCAGGAGGTCTTTGCCCAGCTGCCGGTGGATGGTGCCCTCCACCCCTGGACAGGCATGCGCCCGGCCACGCCCACGGGCCTGCCCCTGACAGGCCGCGCGCGCGGCGGGCCTCGCAATCTGTGGCTGCAGACCGGCCATGGCGCCCTGGGCCTGACCCTGGCCTTCGGTTCGGCACAGCGGCTGGTGGCGCAGATGGCGGCGGCCTGAGCCCGGTCAGGCGCCCAGCAGCTCCACCAGCGCCTTGCGCATCTGCTGCGTCATGGCGCGCGCCAGCACCGAGCCCGGCCGCTGCGGCAGGCTGAGCGCGTTCACGCCCACGGTGATGCGCGGCAGCAGGGGCACGACATGGACCTTGCGCCGGTCGGCAGCCAGGGCCGTGCAGCCGTCCATGATGGCCGCGCCCAGGCCGTATTCGGCCATGGACAGGGCCGCGTGGTAGGTCTGCACGGTGACCACGGGCGACAGGCCCACGCCATGCTCGCGGCAGGCCTGGCCCAGGCGCATGCCCAGCGGATCGCGCGCGTCGAGCGCGACCACGGGCAGGCCTGCCAGGTCCTGGAGCTCCATGCCTTCCTGGCGCACGCGCGAAGGCGGCAGCAGGCCCTTGGGCAGGACGCAGAACATGTCCACCTCGGCCAGCAGTTCATGCTCCAGCGCGGGCTGGCCCGCGGAGCTGATGACGAAGCCCACATCGGCCTCCTGCAGCAACAGGGCCGACACCACCTGGGGGGTGTGCAGGGCCTGGACATGGACCTGCACCTCGGGGTGGCGCTGCCGAAAGCCCGCCACGGCGCGCGGCAACACCTCGCGGCTGAGTGCGAACACCGTGAGCACGTTCAGGCGGTCGGCGGCCTGGCCGTGGCGCAGGTTGGCGGCCAGGCGCTGTACCTCGTCAAGCTGCTCGAACAGCCTCTCGATGTGGGGAAACAGCGCCAGCGCCTCGTTGGTGGGCGTGAGCCGGCCACGCGCACGCTGGAACAGCGCAAAGCCCAGCTGCAGCTCGGCGTGCTGCAGCGTGCGGCTGACGGCTGGCTGGGTGACGTTGATCAGGCGCGCGGCCGCGCTGACGCTGCCGGTCTGCATCACGGCATTGAAGACCTCGATGTGGCGCAGGCGCATGCGTCCTCTCCGCTTCAGTGATCCATTGCGCTGCGCTTCACCCACAGCCCATGCAACCGCTGCGCCTTGCAACCGGAGGCAGCGAGCAAGGGCCTGGGCAGGCCACACCGCCCCGCAGCGAGGCTGTCGCCGGCTGCCCGTACGCCCCCCCTCCCGCGCAGCGAGCGAGGGCGCCGTGCACATGGGGAAGGCACGCAGCAGCTCAGGGAGTGTTGCATTTCAACCGCCGCGGGCCAGCCGCTCGCTCTTCCAGTACACGTCGTCGCCGCCGTCCATGCGGTTGAGCACACGCGCCAGCACGAAGAGCAGATCCGACAGCCGATTCAGGTACTGGCGCGGCGCGGGCCGCATGGCCTCGCCCTGCTCCAGCGCCACCACCGAGCGCTCGGCGCGCCGCGCCACAGTGCGGCAGACATGGGCCTGGGCCGCGGCCCGCGTGCCCGCGGGCAGGATGAATTCCTGCAGCCGGGGCAGCTGGGCGTTGTAGCGGGCCAGGGCCTGGTCCAGCTGCAACAGCGCGTTGTCCTGCAACAGCTCATAGCCCGGGATGGACAGCTCGCCGCCCAGGTTGAACAGCTGGTGCTGCACATCGATCAGCAGCTCGCGCACATCGCCGGGAACGGCCTCGCACAGCAGCAGGCCCAGGTGGGAATTGAGCTCGTCCACATCGCCCATGGCGTGCGGCCTGCCGCTGTTCTTGGACACGCGCGTGTTGTCGCCCAGGCCCGTGGTGCCGTCGTCTCCGGTGCGCGTGGCGATCTGTGTCAAACGGTTGCCCATGGGCGGTCTCCTTGGCCATATGGGGGACGCAACGGGGTCGCTGGCGTCCCATCACCCGATTGTGCGTTACAGCCGGCACGCAAATGTTGTGGCAGGCAACAGGCGGCAAAAGTGCTGGCCTCGATGGCCGCCAGCAGGTGGAATGCATCCATGTTCCACATCCGAAAGGAATCCGACGGCATGACCTACCAACTTCGCAAAATCTCCGGTTTTGAACTGCGCAGCGTGATGTTGTTCGCGGCCCTGTCGCTGGGCGGCGCCGCAGCCATGGCGCAGGCCCCATCCCAGACACCCCAGGCGCCCCAGGCCACCTTTGGCGGAGGCTCCGCCGCCGGTGTGCAGGCGGCTCCGGCACCTGCCGCGGCTGGCGCCAACGATGTCCAGGCAGCCTTCGACCGCGCCGATACCAACAAGGACGGCAAGCTGAGCAAGAAGGAAGCCGAAGCCCTGCCGGCCGTGAGCAGCAACTTCGCACAGATCGACGCCGACAAGAACGGTTCGCTGTCGCGCGAAGAGTTCAGCAAGGCCGTGCAGGCCCGCTGATCCCGCGCTGGCGTGGCTGCCCGCATCGCGGCAACCACGCACTGAAGGCGGGCGGGGCCGGTGGTATTCTTTCCAGTTCCCCCTGGAGAACACCGATGAACGCCCCTGTCGCCCCCGTCCGCCTGCAGCCTGAATTCGTGCAGCGCCCCGTTCCCGCCGCCTTCATCGAGGCCCTGGCCCGGCGCTTCGGCATCCAGTGCTCGACGGCACTGGCGGTGCGCGAGCAACACGGCCGCGACGAGGGTGCCATCCAGGCGCCTCCGCCCGCGGCCGTGGTCTTTGCCGAAAGCACCCAGGACGTGCAGGACGCCGTCCGGCTCGCCGACCAGTACGCCGTGCCCGTCATCCCCTATGGCGCCGGCTCCTCGCTCGAAGGACATCTGCTGGCGGTCGAAGGCGGCATCAGCATCGACGTGAGCCGCATGAATCGCGTGCTGTCGGTGGACACCGAGGACCTGACGGTCACGGTGCAGCCCGGCATCACGCGCAAGCAGCTCAACGATGCCATCAAGGACACGGGCTTTTTCTTCCCCATCGATCCCGGTGCCGATGCCTCCATCGGCGGCATGACGGCCACGCGCGCCAGCGGCACGAATGCCGTGCGCTACGGCACCATGCGCGAGAACGTGCTGGCACTCGAACTCGTCACGGCCAGCGGCGAAGCCATCCGCACGGGCACGCGCGCCAAGAAAAGCAGCGCGGGCTATGACCTGACGCGCCTGATCGTGGGCAGCGAGGGGACGCTGGGTGTGGTCACCGAGATCACGGTGCGCCTGTATCCGCTGCCCGAGGCCGTCAGCGCCGCCATCTGCTCCTTCCCCAGCATCGAGGCCGCCGTGCGCACGGTGATCCAGACCATCCAGATGGGCGTGCCCATCGCGCGCGTGGAGCTGGTGGACGTCAACGCCGTGCGCATGGTCAATGCCTACAGCAAGCTCAGCCTGCGCGAGGAGCCCATGCTGCTGATGGAGTTCCACGGCTCGCCCACGGGCGTGAAGGAGCAGGCCGAGATGGTCCAGGACATCGCGGGCGAGTTCGGTGGCAATGCCTTCGAATGGGCCGAGCGGCCCGAGGACCGCACCCGCCTGTTCACGGCCCGCCACAACGCCTATTTCGCGGCCGTCTCCAGCCGCCCGGGCTGCCGCTGCATCACCACCGATGCCTGCGTGCCCATCAGCCGCCTGGCCGATGCGCTGCTGGACTCGGTGCGCGAAGCCGACGACAGCGGCATTCCCTACTTCCTCGTCGGCCACGTGGGCGACGGCAACTTCCACTTCGGCTACCTGATCGATCCCGACAACGACGATGAGCGCGAGCGCGCCGAAGCGCTCAACCACCAGCTGGTGGCGCGCTCCATCGCCCTGGGCGGCACCTGCACGGGCGAGCACGGCGTGGGCATCCACAAGATGGGCTTTCTGCGCGAGGAAGCCGGCGATGGCGCCGTGCAGATGATGCGTGCCATCAAGCAGGCGCTGGACCCGAAGAACATCCTCAACCCCGGCAAGATCTTCAGCCTCTGAGGCCTTCGGCCGCGGCCTTCTCGCGCAGGAAGTCGATCAGGGTCGTGATGGCCCGCGTCTGGTAGCGCGACGGCATGTACAGCAGGTACTGGCGCGTGGCCAGGAAATCCAGGCTGCCGGGCGGCAGCGGCAGGCGCTGCAGCGCACCGCTGGCCAGTTCGGCCGCCACCATGTAGCGCGGCACCACGGCCACCCCCAGGCCCTGGAGCACGGCATCGCGCAGGAAGTGGAAATTGGGCGACATCAGGCGTGGCCGGATGCGCAGCTCGGTGGGCCGCGCGCCATCCATGCCCGCCGTGCGCAGTTTCTGGCCCGTGAGGGCCGAGGTGATCAAGGGCACGCGCTTGAGCGCCAGCAGCGAATCGGGGCAACCATGTTCGGCCAGAAAGCCGGGCGTGGCGCAGGCCTCGTAGAGCACGTCGCCGAGGTGGCAGGCCACCAGGCTTTCGGGCGGCTCGGTCATCACGCGCACCGAAAAATCCACGGCACCCTGCATGAGGTCGGCGATGTCGTTGTCGAAAATCACCTCCAGCGTGATGCCCGGGTGCATGCGCATGAACGCGGTCAGCCAGCCCGACATCTGCAGCTGGCCGTAGCCGCTGGGCACGCTCAGGCGCACCGTGCCCTGCAGGCTCTGGCCCAGGCTGTCCACCGACTCGGACGCGGCCATCACCTCCTGGCGTATGGCACGTCCGTGGGCGTACAGCTTCAGGCCCAGCTCGGTGGGTTCGACCTGGCGCGTGGTACGGCGCAGCAGCTGCTGGCCGATCTGGCGCTCGAACTGGTTGAGCCGGTGGCTGACGTTGGCCCGGCTCATGCCCAGCCGCGCCGCGGCCCGGCTCAGGTTGCCGGCCTCGATGATGTCCACCAGCAGGGACAGTCCGCCCAGGTCCATTGTCAAACCTCAGTACACACAATGTCCATTTTTTAGCACGATTGTCAAAGTCCCTAAACGGATGAAGAATGCACGCTTGGCGGGACGCCCGCGTGCCACGCCCTGCGCCAGCGGCGCGGCGCCCGCCCAGGATTCTTAGGTTCGACAAGGTTTCGCATGAGTGCTCTCCCCTCTTCCCTGCCGCTGGACGGCGTGCGCGTTCTGGATCTGTCGCGCGTGCTGGCCGGGCCCATGTGCGCCATGGCGCTGGCCGACCTGGGCGCCGATGTCGTCAAGGTCGAGCATCCGGGACGCGGAGACGACACGCGCGACTGGGGCGTGCGCGTGGGCCAGCGCAACACCTCCTATTTCAACAGCGCCAACCGCAACAAGCGCTCCATCACGCTGGACCTGCAAAGCGAGGAAGGCCTGCGCATCGCGCGCGAGCTGGCTGCCGACAGCGACGTGGTGATCCAGAACTTCAAGGTCGGCGGCGCCGAAAAGCTGGGCCTGGGCTACGAGCAGTTGTCGGCCTCCAACCCGCGCCTGGTCTATTGCTCGATCTCGGGCTATTCGCGCAGCGGACCCGAGGCCACACGGCCGGGCTACGACCTCGTTGTCCAGGGCGAATCCGGCATCATGGCCATGAACGGCGAGCGCGGCCAGGGGCCGCTGAAGTTCGGCGTGGCCGCCGTGGACATGTTCACGGGCATGTATTCGGCCCAGGCCATCATCGCCGCGCTCTACGAGCGCGAGCGCAGCGGCAGCGGACGCCATGTGCAGATGGCCCTGTACGACTGCGGCCTGATGATCACCAGCTACTACGGCATGGAGGCCCTGCTCAAGGCCGGCGACCCGCCCAAGTTCGGCAATGCCCATCCGTCCATCGTGCCCTATGGCGTCTTCGAGGCGGCCGACGGCCCCCTGGTCATCACCGTGGGCAACAACGGCCAGTTCCAGCGCTTTTGCGCCGAGGTCGTCGGCAAGCCCGAGTGGGCGGCCGATGAGCGCTTCGCCACCAACACCGCGCGCTCGGCCCACCGCGAAACCCTCATGCCCCTGGTCCAGGCCGAGCTGCTGCGCTTTACGCGTGCCGAGCTGCTCGAGCGCCTGACGGCCGCACAGATTCCCTGCGGCGAGGTGCTGGGCCTGTTCGAGGCCCTGAACTCGCAGCGCACGGCCGATGCCGGACTGCTGTACCGCTTCGAGGACAGCGAGGCCGGCACCCAGGCCGTGCTGGCCCCGCCCTACGCGCTGGACGGCCAGCGCCTGCCCGTGCGCCGCCCGCCGCCGCACCAGGGCGAGCACACCGACGAGGTGCTGCAGCAGCGCCTGGGCCTGGACAGCCAGGCCATCGCCGCGCTGCGTGCCCGACACATCATCTGAGAGCGCGAAGACGTTCCTGCCAAGGCCACCCCACGGCTCTCATTTCCACCCCTTTCCTTTGAGGAGACATATGACTTCGACCCCCTTCCAGGCCTCGCGCCGCCAGATCCTGGCCGCCGGCTGCGCCGCTGCCGTCGCCACGCTCGCACCTTCCGTCCAGGCCCAGTCCCAGTGGCCCGACAAGCTGATCAAGATGACCGTGGCCTTCCCGCCCGGCGGCCCCACGGACACGGCGGCGCGCATCGTCGCCCAGCGCCTGACCGAACGCCTGGGCCAGACCATCGTCATCGACAACCGCCCCGGCGCCTCGGGCTCGGTGGGCACGGCGGCCTTCATCAAGTCGCCCGCCGACGGCTATTCGCTGTCCATGTTCGGCATGCCGGCCCTGCTGGCGCCCATGCTGTTCAACAACAACCTGTATGACGTGCGCAAGGACTTCCTGCCCGTGGCCACGGTCTATGACCTGCCCATGGCCATCGTCATCAACCCGCGCGAACTGCCCGAGGTCACCAACCTGCAGCAGCTGATCGAGCACGCCAAGAAGTCCAAGCCGGCGCTGAACTACACCAGCTCGGGAACGGGCAGCTTCGGCCACCTGTCCATGGAGCAGCTCAAGGACCTGGGCGGCTTCGACATGCAGCACGTGCCCTACCGCGGCAGCGCACCGGCCGTGACCGACCTGATCGGCGGCCAGATCGCCGTGATGTTCGCCGACGTGGTCGCGGCCCTGCCCCACATCCAGGCGGGCAAGCTGCGCGCCATCGCCGTCAGCTCGCAAAAGGCCAAGCAACTGCTGCCCAATGTGAAATCCGTGGCCGAGCAAGGCTTCCCGGGCTTCGACGCCGACACCTGGGGCGGCCTGATCGCTCCGCTGAATACGCCGCCGGCCGTGGTCCAGCGCCTGAACCAGGAGCTCAAGCTCATCCTGGCCGAGCCCGAGCTGCAAAAGAGGATGCTGGCCGCCGGCGCCATCGCCACCTACCAGGACGGTGCGGCCATGAAGGCACGCCTGAATGCCGACTACGCGCGCTGGAGCAAGATCGCCAAGGACAAGAACATCAGCTCCCAGTAAGAGACAAAGAGCGCTCCACGATGCGCGTTCAGGGCATGCCGCAAGGCATGCCCTTTTTTTTGTGGTCCGGATGCTCGCGGCCCCCGAAGGGGCCACGGATCCGCCAGGGCCGTGCAGCCTACTTGGAGATATCCATGATCATGCGCGTGGCCAGGTACAGGCGCGGCACGATGGTGTTCAGCTGCACGTACTCCGCATCATTGGAGTGCGCACCGTAGCCGCTCAGGCCGAAGCCCTCGATCACGGCACCCTTGGCCTTGAGGGCCGCGAAGGCTGCGTCGGTGCCGCCGCCCGTGGCCTTCTCCATCACGCTCATCTTCAGGCCCAGTTCCTCGCTGTAGATGGTCTGCGCCTGTTTCGCCAGCTTGCGCGAGGCCTCGCTGGCCTCCAGCGGCGGGCGGCGCACCTCGAACTTGAGCTGCACCTTGCTGGCGTCCAGCAGCTTGTGGCCCACCTTGGCGTGCATGGCCTGTTCCAGCGCCGTGAAGTCGGCCACGCGCAGGGCGCGTGCATCGGCCTGGGCCGTGGCCTCGGCGGGAATGACATTGCGGTTGGTACCGGCCTTGGCCACGGTCCAGTTGAGCTTGAGGCCGGTGTCGGGCTTGGACAGGTCCTTCATCTGCAGCAGCTGGTGGGACAGCTCGTACAGCGCGTTGACGCCGTCCTCGGGCTTGGCGCCCGCGTGCGAGGCCTTGCCCTCGACCGTCAGATAGGCCGCGCCGATGCCGCTGGTGGCCAGGCGCACGCCGCCGTCGGCGCCCCCTCCTTCGAAGGAGAACACCGCGTCCTGCTCGGCGCCCATGCGCGTGATGGTGCTGCGCGCGCCGGGCGAGCTGATTTCCTCGTCGCTGTTCATCAGCACCGTCAGCGTGCCGTAGTTGTCGAAGCCCAGCTGGCGCAGCATGGCCACGGTGTGCAGGATCAGGGCCACGCCCTGCTTGTCGTCGGCAATGCCCAGGCCGTAGGCGCGCTCGCCCTCGATGCGGAAAGGCTGGTCCTTGAGCATGCCGCGCAGATAGACCGTGTCCATGTGGGCAATGAGCATGACGCGGCTGGTGCCCTTGCCCTTGAACTCGGCATGCACCATGGGGCCGATCTTCTCGGGCGTATCGCCGAGCCGGTAGACATCGGTGGGCTGCAGGATTTCGACCTTGCCGCCCTGCTCGCGCAGCTTGCCGGCCACGTAGTTGGCGATCTGCTCCACGCCCTCGATGTCCTTGCTGCCCGACTCGATGTGCACCAGGTCGCGCAGCGTATCCAGCAGGGGCTGCTGGTGCTTTTGCGCCAGCGCATGGATATCGGCCTGGGGCGCGGCATGGGCGCCGCCGGCAAGGCCTGCCATGGCAAGGGCCAGCGCCAGGGGCGCGCTGCGGAACATGCGGGACAACGGGGAGAAGGCGGAAGGCATCGGATGGGTCTCCTGTGGTGAAAAGTTGTGCCTGCACGATAGCAGGCGCCGCGCACGACGCATGCAAATGCCATGCCCGCAGCCCATAAAAAAACAGCCCCGCCAGGCCTGGACCTGCGGGGCTTTTCGTGCCATCGAGGCGCTGGCGATCAGCCCGCGCTCAGTGCCATGGCGCTCTTCTTGCTCACGCCGTCACCCACCACCACGGCCGAGACCACGCTGAGCATCAGGGCGATGGCCGCGCCGTAGAACACGCCATGGCTCATGCCGTGGTCCAGCATGTAGCCGAACACGGGGGCGGCCAGGCAAAAGCCCAGGTCCAGGCCCGAATACACGGTGCCGTATACGCGGCCCGTGGCGCCCGGGGGGGCGGCGCGCTTGATCAGCATGTCGCGCGAGGGGCCGGCCAGGCCGGTGCCCAGGCCCGCGATCGAGGCCACGCCCACGGCCACCATGGCCGGCAGCCAGCCCGTGCCCACCAGGAACAGGGCCAGACCCGAGCCCAGCATGCAGATGGAGATCACCTTCTCCAGCCGCTGCACGCGGCCCACGAGAAAGCCGCCCGCCACCATGCCGGCCGCGCCGCACAGCATGTAGCCGGTGACGATGAGGGCCGTCACGCTCAGCGGCAGGCCGTACATGGACTGCATGGCCGGGCTGGCGAAGCTCTGGATGGAGCTGAGCGCGCAGGTGCTCCAGAAGAAGAAGGAAAAGCACAGCCAGACCGAGGGCAGTTTCAGGAAGGCCATGGGGTGCTCCTGGGACACGGCCACGGCGGCCGCGCGTGCTGCCGGGGCCTGGACATCGGCCGCACGGTCGTCCAGGGCCTCGCGGTTGAGCACCATGATGGTCAGGATGATGGCGGCCATGACCGCACCGCACAGGCAGGCCAGGCGCCAGGAACCCGTGGCCGTGGTGATGCCGGCCATGAACAGCGGCGCCAGCGCCCAGCCGATGTTGCCCGACAGCCCGTGCACGGAGAAGGCATGGCCTATGCGCTGGGCCGAGACGCGCTTGTTGAGGATGGTGAAGTCCACCGGATGGAAGGGCGCATTGCCCAGGCCCGCGAAGAAGGCGGCCAGCAGCAGCATGGCATAGCCCTGGGCCATGCTGGCGATCAGGCCGGCCACGGTGAAGCTGCCCAGGGCCGCGAACAGGATGGGGCGCGCGCCGAAGCGGTCCACGGCAAAGCCGGCCAGGGCCTGGCCCACGCCCGAGACGACAAAGAACAGCGATACCAGCACGCTGAGCTCGGCATAGCTGTAGCCGAATTCGGCGATCAGCCACGGAAACAGCGGCGGCAGCAGCAGGTGGAAGAAATGCGAGGAGCCATGGGCCAGGCCGATCAGGCCGATGGTGCGCGCATCGCTGCGCAGCGGATCGGGCACGGAGGAGGAAGAGCGGGTCATGGCCGCATCTTAGGCAGCAGGGTCTCGTCTGGTATGCGATAGTCTGCCAACTTCTATTGCGAACATGCCAAAACCTGTGCCCCACCCCCTGGCCCCGGCCGGCACCTGCCCGGCCGGGGCGCTGCGCCCGGCCCGCAAGCCACGGCCCATGGAGCCGGTCGAGGCCTTGTTCCCCCACCTGTACGTGCCCACGCGCGAGCGCCCCGTGCGCGCCAAGCAGCACCGGCTGTCGGCGCGCACGCGGGTGATACCGCACAGCCACAGCTGGGCACAGATCGCCGTCTCGCTCAATGGCGTGCTCCACCTGTCGGCCCCGCAGGGCACGCTGATTGCGCCGCCGTCCAAGGCGGTCTGGATTCCGCCCGGCCATGTCCATGCCGTGGCCATGGTGGAGGAAGCGGACCTGATCTCCATCTATGTGCTGCAGGACGGCGCCAGCTGCGGCCCACTGCTGCCGGGCCAGCTGGATGCCAGCTGCGACCCGCAGGACTGGGCACGCTGCCGCGTGCTCGAAGTCTCGCCCCTGATGCGCGAGCTGATCACGGCCCTGCCCAAGCTCAGCGACGAGCAGCCCGCACCCGGCGCGGCCATGCTGGCGCGCGAACACCATCTGAGCGCCCTGCTGCTGGAGGAACTGCGCCAGGCGAGCGAGGTGAATCTGGGCGTGGACATGCCCCAGGACAAGCGGCTGCGCATGCTGTGCGAGGCCGTGGTGGCCGACCCCACCCAGCATGACAGCCTGGCCGATTGGGCAGCCGACACCGGCGCCAGCCCGCGCACCGTGGCCCGGCTGTTCCAGCAGGAGCTGGGCTGCAGCTTCACCAGCTGGCGCCACCAGGTGGTGCTGGCCCATGCCGTCAGCCTGGCCGCGCGCAGCCTGCCCATACAGCAGATCGCGGCCGAGCTCGGCTACAGCCCCAGCGCCTTCAGCGCCATGGTGCACCGCACCGTGGGCATGCCGCCAGCCCGGTTCTTCGGCCAGCAGGCCGTGGCGGCCGCCCCGAGACCCGCCCAGGGCGCTGTATCCGGCCCCGCCATGGCATCCAGAGGCTTGCCGGCGTCTTCGCGATAGTGGCTCCGATATAGGGTTTGCCGCTGGGCAGGCCATGGAATATGCGGCGGGCCGGCGTGCTCTTATGCCGCATGATCTCCACCGCCGAGTCGCGCTACAACCAGTGGGTGCGCGAGCACTACCGATTCCTGCTGCGCAGCGCCTGGGCGCTGACGGGCTCGCGTGCCCTGGCCGAGGACGTGGTGCAGGACTGCTTCACCAGTGCCTGGCGTTTCAGACACCAGCTGCGCGACACTGCGATGGCGCGCGCCTGGCTGTTCCAGATCATGCGCCGCCATGCGTTTCGCCACCTGGCACCCGCAGCCCATTTGGTCAGCGATGAGGACCAGCCGCCAGACCATGCCGCCGCCCCGCCCTCGGCGCTCGACGACCGCCTCGACGTGGTCAGGGCACTGGCGCGCATCGCGCCCATCCACCGCGAAGTGCTGGTGCTGTACTACTTCGACGACATGCCCACGGCCCGGATGGCCGAGGCCCTGGACATCGCGCCAGGCACGGTGCTGTCGCGCCTGGCCCGCGCCCGCGAGGCCCTCAAGGGCGCCCTGGGCGCCGCCTGTGCGCCGCCCCGGCCGGCGGCGGCTGCCAGCGTGATCCCGCTGCGCCCCAGCTCCTACCAAGGCAGGAAATGACCTCACCGGAAACGACCGATGAAACGGCCTTCGACCTGCGCGCGCGGGCCGAGATGGCCCTGGCCTTCCACCCCGGCCCGCCCGGCGATCCACCAGCCCACCTGCTGCGCCACACCCCCTGGCACGCGCGCAGCGGCGTGCGCCGCCTGGTGGCCGCGCTGCTGGTGGGCAGCTCGGCGGCCACGGCCGTCTTCGCCATGCGTCCGCCCGAGCTGGTGCGCGCCGCCATCGAACACGAGTACTACGAGCGCACGCTGCGCGGCAGCTTCATGCCGGAGGCCGATGTGGCGCGCCGCATGGGTCTGCCCGCGGGCGAGAGGCTGCCCGGCTACACCCAGCTGATGCGGCCCTGCGACATCGACGGCACGCGCGCCTACCACCTGACCACCTTCTTCGAAAAGGGCGGCATCGTCACCGTGCTGGCCTTCGAACAGCCCCAGCACCTGGCCGACGGCCAGGGCTGGTGGGCCAGCATGCACTGGAAGGTCGTGCGCTCGCGCGACGGCCGGCCGCTGGTGCTCGTGGCCCAGAAGAAACAGGCCCTGGCCGTGGCCAGCCAGGCCCTGGGCAGTCCCGGCCCCTGACCACCACCCAGAGGAGACATCCATGCAACCACAGCCCACGTCCCTGCCCAGGCGCCGCCTGCTGACCGGCGGGGCCGGCGCGCTCGCCGCCGCCGGCCTGGCCGGCATCCACCAGGGCGCCATGGCCCAGGCAACGCCCGCAGCACCATCCGCCACCGCCGCCAGGCCGCTTCCCGGCTATGCGGAGTGGAAAAAGGCCGACGCCCTCATCGTCCACAGCAGCACCACCATCGAGACGCGGCGCGCGGCTTTCGGCACCAGCGTGATCACGCCCAGCGACCGGCTGTACGTGCGCAACAACCTGCCCACCCCACCGGCTTCCATCGTCGCCGACCGCGACGCCTGGCTGCTGCAGGTCGAGGGCGTGCGCCAGCCGCGCTCGCTGAGCGTGCGCGAACTCAAGTCGCTGGGGCTGGAGACCGTGGCCATGGTGCTGCAGTGTTCGGGCAATGGCCGGGCCTTTTTCCCCAGCAAGCCCAGCGGCACGCCCTGGACCGTGGGGGCGGCCGGCTGCGTGGTCTGGAGCGGCGTGCCCGTGCGCGAGGTGGCCAGGGCCCTGGGCGGGGTATCCGATGGCGGCCTCTACATGACCGGCACGGGCGGCGAAGTGCTGCCCCCGGGACTGGATCCCCTGAGCGTCATCGTCGAGCGATCGGTGCCGCTGTCGGCCATGCAGGACGCCCTGCTGGCCTGGGAGATGAATGGCGAGCCCATCCCCCTGGCACACGGCGGCCCGCTGCGCCTGATCGTGCCGGGCTACACGGGCGTGAACAACATCAAGTACGTCAAGCGGCTGGCCTTCACGCCGCGCGAGAGCGAGGCCCACATCATGTCCCACGGCTACCGCATCTCGCCGCCGGGCAGCAAGGGCGACCCCAGCCAGCCCTCGGTGCAGGAGATGGGCGTCAAGTCCTGGATCAACAGCCCGCTGCCCGGGGGCGATGGCCCATCCGCGGGCCTGGTCCAGATCCATGGCGTGGCCTTCGGCGGCATGGAAGCGGTCAAGGGCGTGGAAGTGTCGCTGGATGGCGGCAAGCGCTGGCAGGCTGCGCGCCTGGTGGGCCCCGACCTGGGCCGATACGCATGGCGCCAGTTCGTGCTGCAGGTCCATCTGCCCGAAGGCACCCATGTGCTGGCCAGCCGCGCCACGGACGCGCGCGGCAACGCCCAGCCCGAAACGCGCGGTGAAAACCAGAGCGGCTACAACAACACCAGCTGGGCCGACCACGCCGTGACCATCACCGTGGCCTGACCGCCGCCCGCCTCCCCGCACACTCCCGCACACGGCGCCAGACCGTGGCGGGCCCCTGTTTCCCTTGCCTGTTCACGATGAAACACCTGATCTCCACCACCGTGCTGGGCGGCGCACTGGCGCTGTCCACCCCCACCTTCGCCGATGAGGCCGCCCAGATGGCCCTGGGCAAGAAGCTGTTCGCCACGGCCACGCCGGCCTGCGCGCTGTGCCACACGCTCAAGGACGCGGGTGCCGAAGGCGCCATCGGCCCGGTGCTCGACGAACTGCAGCCCGATGCCGCGCGCGTGGCACGCGCCCTGCGCGACGGCATCGGCGCCATGCCCTCGTTCAAGGCCACGCTCAGCGAGGCGGACATCGCGGCACTGTCGCTCTATGTGAGCAAGGCCAGCCGGCCGAAGTAGCCGCGCCGCGGGCGCCGGTTCAGCCGTGCCGCTCCTGCATCTCGCGCAACGCCTTCTCGTAGTGCGTCTCCTCGGGCTCGGGCACATGGACCACGGCCTCGCCGGAACCGCCCAGCGGCATGCGGTACAGCCACAGGCTGTGCCGCCCAGGCCCCTGGCGCTGCCAGGTCGGCTCCACGCCGGGGAGGGCGAAATCCAGGCTGGCCAGCCAGGCACCATCGGGCAGTTCCGTGGCCGCCTTGACGGCGGCGCGGCCCATGCTCTCGGGGCGCTGGAACAGGTAGACCATCCGGTAACCGCTCCAGTCGGCCAGCCAGATGTCGGCACGCCGCACGCGCGCCCAGGGACAGCGCGCCGCGCAGAGCCAGCGCAGCGGCCAGCTCCACTCCATGCCATGCAGGCGCGCCTGCGGATACTGGCCGCGCAGCGCACGCAGGCCGTCACCCAGGCCACAGCCCGCGTCCAGCACGGCGGCGTCCTGCGGCAGAGGGGCTGCTTCGGCCAGGCCCTGGAGCGCGTCAGCCGGTGTGGGAAACAGCGGCGCGTCGCGCCAGGCATTGAGCGGATAGACCAGGGTCAGCAAGGCCAGTGCCCCCAGCCACAGCCAGGGACTGATGGCGGCCAGGCCGCCCGGCCCCCAGAGCATCAGGCAGGACAGCGGAAAGCCCGCGGCCACGGTCAGGCGCCGCCACCAGCGCTGCGCAAGCAGGCTGGCAAGCACGCCCAAAAAACAGGCCGCCAGCCAGGCGGCCAGCGGCCCGATGCGCGATTGCAGCCCGGCATAGATCAGCCAGGCCCCCGCCCAGGCCAGCAAGGCCGGGGCGGGCCAGGGAAGGTGCCGCATTTCGCTAAAAGCCTCCCATGGCCCAGGAAGCAGGCGCCGTGCAATGCGGGGAAGGCATGCAGCGACCCAGGGGGTGCCTCATGTCACTGCTGCTGCAGTGCCTGCGAGGTGGCGCGGTCCAGGCGGCCGGTGATGGGCAGGTTCTGGTCGCGCTGGAATTCGCGCAGCGCATTGGTGGTGTTCTTGCCCATGGCGCCATCGGGCGTGCCGGCGGTGTAGCCCAGGCTGTTGAGCTTTTGCTGGGCGGCCTTCAGAGGCATCAGCGCACCAGCGGCATTGGGCGCCGAGGTCTGGGACGGGGCTGCGCCACCATCCACGCCCAGGCGGCCACCGCCGCCCAGGCCCTGGCCCTTGACGGTCTGGGCCTTGTAGTTGCGCAGCGAGCGCACCATCTGGTTGTACGCGTCCATGAAGGCCGCTGCGATCACCTTGCCCTCGGCCGTGCGGGTATAGCCGCCCAGCGAGGCACCGGCCGCTCCGCCGAACAGCGCACCCATGCCGCCCCAGTCGGTCTTGGCGGCCGAGCCTTCGGAGGCCGAAACCTGCACGCCCGAGCGGTTGTCCACCAGGGCCAGCATGACCGAGGCTTCGCGCGTCTTGGTCGCGGCCGCCAGGGCACCGAAGATGCCGCCTGCACGGCCGCCGATGGCGCCGCCCATGCCGCCGGCATCGCTTTGGTTGAAGATCACTTCGGGGGACAGGCCATAGTCGGAAGCGACCATCTGGCCCTTGCCCATGTTGCTGCCGCCGCGCATTTCGCCGGAGTTCATCAGCGCGCGTTCACGCTCCATGGCGCCCATGCCGGCCGCACTGCGTTCCACGACGATGAAGCAGTTGGACTGCTGGATCATCAGGCGCAGCAGCTGGGAGGTGGGCGGCAGGCGGTATTGCTGGGTCAGGATGGTGTACCAGCCCGCCATCTGGTTTTCGACCAGAGAGATGGTGCCCAGCGAGGAGTCGCAGCGCTCGAGTTCGGTGTTGGCGTTCTCGGCATTGGCACCGCCGGCCGCGCCGGTGGCCATGGTCTTGGCCTCCGGGGAGCCCATGCGCATATCGGTGGTCACACAGCCGGTCAGCGCCACGGCAGCGATGGCGGTCAGGGCAAGATACTTCTTCACGATGTAATCCTCTTTGTCTGGTCGAAGTGAAATGGCGTCTCCGGGCTATGGGAATCCCGGCCCAGTTGCATTCCGAGCCATCGATTACACGCAATTACCCTGCACACGCGCGCAAATATACCGGGATTCCCCTTGCCCCAAAAGCGGCTCCCGTGCTTGCAGGCGACAGATCATGGGTAGTTACAAGATGTTGCTGACCTTTGCTGCATGTCAACGTATTAGGCGTCACCCCGCAGCCGCTCGATCAGGCCATTGAGCGCATCCAGCGAGCCGAACTGAATGGCGAGTTCACCCACCTCCTGCAGCTTGCCGCCGCGGCGCACGCTTTTCTTGATGCGCACTTCCACGTCGGCCATCAGCAGGTCGGACAGCTCTTCCTCCACGCGCTTGATATCGCGGGACTTGCCGTCCTTCTTGGACTTCTGGCGCACCAGGCTGAAGTCGGCGCCGATCTTCTTGACCAGGGCCTCGGCCTCGCGCACGGACAGCTTCTTGGCCGCGATCTGGTTGCCGGCCGTGATCTGGGCCGCGCGGTCCAGTGCCAGCAGCGCGCGCGCATGGCCCATGTCGATGTCGCCGGCCATGAGCATGGTCTGCACGGGCTCGGCGAGGTTGAGCAGGCGCAGCATATTGGTGGCGGCGCTGCGCGAGCGGCCCACGGCCTGTGCAGCCTGCTCGTGCGTGAGGCCGAACTCCCTGACCAGGCGCGACAGGCCCTGGGCCTCTTCCAGCGGATTGAGATCCTCGCGCGGGATGTTCTCGATCAGCGCCATCGCGGCCGCGGCCTCGTCGGGCACTTCGCGCACCAGCACCGGCACCTCGGCCAGGCCAGCGATGCGGGCCGCACGGAAGCGGCGTTCACCGGCGATGATTTCGTATTTGCCGGCGTTTTCGCCCTGGGCCAGGCGGCGCACCAGGATGGGCTGCATGATGCCCTGGGCCTTGATGCTCTCGGCCAGCTCGTAGAGCGCGCCCTCGTCCATGCGCGTGCGCGGCTGGTACTGGCCGGGCACCATGGCCTCGAGCTGCAGCACATGGGGCAGGCCCGGCTCCTCGGTCGCCGCGGCCGCTGCCGCCCTGTCGTCGACCTTGGGGCCGAGCAGGGCTTCCAGCCCGCGTCCCAGTCCCTTGGGTTTCTTGGTCACCATGGTGTCATGTCCTTTTCAGAGGGAGTCCAGCAGCGCATGGCCGCTGTCCCAGTCGCCCAGGCCGCTGGCGGTGTTGATATGGCCCAGCGGGCCCGCGTCCACGAAGCGCGCCTCCCAGGCCCTGGCCATGTCCTGCACGCGCGGGGCGCTGCAGTGAATGTCGTTGCTGCTGCCCACCACGATGGAGGCAAACGGCAGGCGCTGCATCATCACGGGCGACCAGCCCGGCAGCAGCTCGCGCAACTGCGGCTGCTCGGTGTCGCCGGGCGCCACCAGCAACGCACCGCGCACCTTGGTGGCGGCCAGCGGCGAATGCGCGGCCCACCAGGCCACGAGAATGCAGCCCAGACTGTGCGCCACCAACACCACGGGACGGGGCGCATCCAGCACGGTTTCCTGCAGCCTGGCACTCCAGTCGCCGCGCAGCGGGCGCTGCCAGTCGTTCTGCTCCAGCCGGTGGTAGCCGTGGAGCAGCTCCCAGCGGCTTTGCCAGTGCTGGTCATCGGAGTTCTGCCAGCCCGGCAGCAGCCACACGTCCTCGGCGCTCCAGTCCCGCAAGGGCGCGGTTCCGACCGGCGCGTGCGTCACAGCTTGGTCCTGCATGGCACTCACATCTTCTTGATGCGGCGCACCATCTCGCGTGCGAATTCGATGAAGGCCTTGCTGCCCTTGGCTGCAGGGTCGAAGACCACGCCCGGCACGCCATAGCTGGGGGCTTCGGCCAGGCGCACATTGCGGGGGATGACGGTGTCGAACACCTTGTCGCCGAAATGGTCCTTGAGCTGGTCGCTGACCTGCTGCTGGAGCGTGGTGCGCGGATCGAACATCACGCGCAGCAGGCCGATGATCTGCAGGTCGGGGTTCATGTTGGCATGCACCTGCTTGATGGTGTTGACCAGATCGGTCAGGCCTTCGAGCGCGAAGTACTCGCACTGCATGGGCACCACCACGCCATGGGCCGCACACAGGCCATTGAGCGTGAGCATGGACAGCGAGGGCGGGCAGTCGACCAGGACGAAGTCGTAATCGGCATCCACGGCCTTGAGCGCGCCCTTGAGGCGCTCGTTGCGGCGCTCCAGGGTGACCAGCTCGATCTCGGCGCCGCTGAGTTCGCGGTTGGCACCCAGCACGTGGTAGCCCACGGCCTCGGAGGCCACGGCAGCCTCCTTGACGCTGGCATTCTCCAGCAGCACGTCGTACACGGACAGCTCCAGCGCGCGCTTGTCCACGCCCGAGCCCATGGTGGCATTGCCCTGGGGGTCCAGGTCGATCAGCAGCACGCGCTGGCCGATCTTGGCCAGGCCGGCAGCGAGGTTGACGGTGGTGGTGGTCTTGCCCACCCCACCCTTTTGATTGGCAACACAGAAGATTTTGGCCATGGTATTTACACGCTTATTTGGCGATGGCCAGCTTGAGGCCAAAACCGATCAGAAACACGCCCGCGGTCTTTTCGAGAACCCGGGAAACCGCAGGATTGGCGCGCATGCGCTCGGCCAGATGCGCAGTCAGCAGCACCACGATCAGGCAGTAAAGAAAGGTCAGAGCGGCCACCGTGGCGGCCATCACGCCGAAGGTCATCAGGCCCTGGTGCTGGACAGGATCCACGAACAGTGGAAAAAAGGCCATGTAGAACACGATGGACTTGGGGTTCATCAGGGTGATCAGGCCGGCCTGGCGGAAATAGTGGCGCGGCTCGATGTTGAGCACGGGCTTGGAGCCCGGTTTGGCAGTGAGCATTTTCAGGCCCAGCCAGCCCAGATAGGCGGCGCCCAGCCACTGCACGGCATGAAAGGCCGCAGGGTTGGCGGCCAGCAATGTGGCCACGCCGGCCACGGCCATCCAGATCAGCACCTGATCGGCGGCCAGCACCCCCATGCAGGCGGCCATGCCGGCGCGTATGCCCCCCTTGCCCGTGGAGGTGATCAGCGCCAGGTTGCCCGGACCCGGAATCAGCAGAAACAGAAGAATGGCAACGACGAATGCGGTGAAATCGGAGATGCCGAACATGCTGACCCCTGGGCAATGAAAGCTGGAAGTTTATGCGAGCACCACGTCCTGCGCATGGTGGTGCCGGTTGCCCGGCCCGTAAAACCCGCAAAAAACCTCCGACCCATGGCGCTGTGCGCCGCCCGTGCGGCACTGCCCGTGCAGCACTGCCCGCAGGGCACAGGCCTCGCTCAGGTAGCGTGTGGCTTCAACCAGACGATGCAGCGCTCGGCCTGCAGACCCGGCACCTGCAGAGGTTCCACGTGAAACACCTGCACGTCGCCCGCCAGGGCGGCGATTTCCTCGTCGGGATGCTTGCCCTTCATCGCCAGCCACACACCGCCCTCCTCCAGCGCCTGGCGCGACCAGGTCGTGAAGTCCACCAGGGAAGCGAAGGCACGGCAGCTGATCAGCGGATAGTGCGTGGCCAGCTGCTCCACGCGGCTGTGGATGCCGCGCAGGTTGGGCAGGCGCAAGGTGACAGCCACCTGCTGGATGAAGGCGGCCTTCTTGCCCACGGTGTCGACGCAGTTCACATCGACGTCGGGGCAGCAGATGGCAAAGACCACGCCGGGCAGGCCACCGCCCGAGCCCACATCGAGCATGGCCATGCGGCCTTCGCGCGCGGGCAGGCCATCCAGGTGGCGGCGCAGCGCAGGCACGGCAGCCAGGCTGTCGAGCAGGTGGTGGGTCAGCATTTCCTGTGGATCGCGGACGGCCGTGAGGTTGTAGACCTTGTTCCACTTGCCCAGCAGGCCCATGAACTCCATCAGCGCATCGACCTGGGCAGGCGCCAGGTCCAGGGACAGTGCATGGATGCCCGCCTCCAGCTGGGGACGCAGATCCTGGCTCATGCCGCGGCCTCCTCGCCCTGGGCGAAGCCCTTGAAGCCACCCTTCTTGAGGTGGACCATGAGCAGGGAAATGGCTGCCGGCGTCACGCCCGAAATGCGCGATGCCTGACCCAGGGTTTCGGGTCGGTGCTTTTGCAGTTTCTGGCGCACTTCAAAGGACAGGGCGGCCACCTGCATATAGTCCAGCTCTTCAGGCAGGCGCAGATTCTCGAAATGCGCGGCACGCTGCACCTCGTCCTTCTGACGGTCGATATAGCCCGAATACTTGGCAGCGATCTCCACCTGCTCGATCACCGAGCTGCTCAGATCGCCCAGCACCTCGGGCTGCACATCGGCCGATGCGTAACGGCCCTCGTTCATGCCCATCAGATGACCATAGCCCACGTCGGGGCGGCGCAGCAGGTCGAACAGGTTGTATTCGCGCTCCATGGACTTGCCCAGCACGCGCTCGGACTCTTCGGCCGAGACGATGCGCGGATTGACCCAGGTGGACTTCAGGCGCTCTGTTTCACGTGAAACAGCATCGCGCTTGCGGCTGAAGCTGTCCCAGCGTGCGTCATCGACCAGGCCCATGCGGCGGCCGGCCTCGGTCAGCCGCATGTCGGCGTTGTCCTCGCGCAGCTGCAGACGGAACTCGGCGCGGCTGGTGAACATGCGGTAGGGTTCGGTCACGCCCTTGGTGATCAGGTCATCCACCAGCACGCCCAGATAGGCCTCATCGCGGCGCGGCAGCCAGGCTGCCTCGCCCCTGCATTGCAGGGCGGCATTGATGCCGGCGAACAGACCCTGGGCCGCGGCCTCCTCATAGCCGGTCGTGCCATTGATCTGGCCGGCGAAGAACAGGCCCTGGATCTGCCGGGTCTCGAAACTGCTCTTGAGCGAGCGCGGATCGAAGTAGTCGTATTCGATGGCGTAGCCAGGGCGCAGGATGTGGGCATTCTCCAGTCCCTTCATGCTGCGCACCAGTTCGTACTGGATGTCGAAGGGCAGGCTGGTGGAAATGCCGTTGGGATAGAACTCGTGCGTGGTCAGGCCTTCGGGTTCCAGGAAGATCTGGTGGCTTTCCTTGTCGGCGAAGCGGTTGATCTTGTCCTCGACGCTGGGGCAGTAGCGCGGGCCCACGCCCTCGATCTTGCCCGTGAACATGGGGCTGCGGTCAAAGCCGCTGCGGATGATGTCGTGCGTGCGCGCATTGGTGTGCGTGATCCAGCAAGGCATCTGGCGCGGGTGCATGGAGGCATGGCCCATGAAGCTGAACACCGGCAGCTGGCCTTCGTTGATGCCACCGGGCATACCGTCGCCAGGCTGCTCCTCGCACTGCGAGAAATCGATGCTGCGTCCGTCGATGCGCGGCGGCGTGCCGGTCTTCAGGCGGCCCTGGGGCAGTTGCAGCTCCTTGAGCCGTGCCGACAGGCTGACGGCCGGCGGGTCGCCCGCGCGGCCCGCCGAGTAATTGTTCAGCCCCACGTGGATCTTGCCATCCAGGAAGGTGCCGGCGGTCAGCACCACGGCGCGGCTGCGAAAGCGTATGCCGACCTGGGTGACGGCGCCGACCACACGGTCGCCCTCCACCATCAGATCGTCCACCGCCTGCTGGAACAGCCACAGATTGGGCTGGTTTTCCAGCATGTCGCGGATGGCGGCCTTGTACAGAATGCGGTCCGCCTGGGCGCGCGTGGCGCGCACGGCCGGGCCCTTGGAACTGTTGAGGATGCGGAACTGTATGCCGCCCTTGTCGGTGGCCAGCGCCATGGCACCGCCCAGCGCATCCACTTCCTTGACCAGATGGCCCTTGCCTATGCCGCCGATGCTGGGATTGCAGCTCATCTGACCCAGGGTCTCGATGTTGTGGGTCAGCAGCAAGGTCTTGCTGCCCATGCGCGCAGCGGCCAGCGCGGCCTCGGTGCCGGCGTGGCCGCCACCGACCACGATCACATCAAATTCCTGTGGGTACAACATGCTTATCGACTCCGGGGGCCTGCCCGGCCCAAGCCCCCGACACGAAGCACTCACGCTCCGGCGCTCATGGCGGGCGGCTCTTGCCTGGCAAGAGGGACCCAGCGGGGAACCCGCGATTTTCCCACCTTTGCCGCAACAATGCGAACCAAGGGGTCGAGCACCCTGCCAGTCCGCAGGGTGCCATGGCCATGTTCCACGTGAAACAGGCGGGGCGGCAGGATGCTGCACGGACGGGGCGCGATGGCATCGCGCTTGCAAGAAACCTGTGGCCGGCCTGTGATGCAATCGCTGCCATGCAGATCCTCATCTTCGCGGGAAGTACCCGCCAGCAATCGCACAACCGGCGCCTGGCCCGAGCCGCCGCCGCCATGGCCCGCGAACTCGGTGCCCAGCCCACGTTGCTGGAGCTGTCGGACTACGACATCCCCATGTACAACGCCGACCTCGAAGCCGGTGGCACGCCGCCCGACGTGCTCCGCTTCAAGGCAGCCCTGCACGCCCATCCGGCCTGGCTGATCTGCTCGCCCGAGTACAACGGCAGCTATCCCGCCCTGCTCAAGAACGCCATCGACTGGGCCTCCAGCCCCGTGGCCGGCGATCCGGTCTGGTCCGACGGCACCCTGCCCTTCCGCGGCAAGGTGGTGGGCATGGCCAGCGCTTCGCCCGGCGGCCTGGGCGGTCTGCGCGCCCAGTCCCATCTGGCGCCCCTGCTGCTGAATCTGCAGTGCTGGCTGGCCCCCGTCAGCCACGCCGTGGGGCAGGCCGGCCAGGCCTTCGATGAAGCCGACGGCCTGCAGCGCCCCCAGGACCGTCAGGGCCTCCAGGCCGTGCTGGAACAGGTGCTCTGGGCTGCAGGGCGGCTGGCCGCCTGAACCTCGGCCGTAGGCCATGGCCGTTTCGTCCCGCACCAGTTCGGTCCCATCACGGGACTGGAAGGCAGCGAAGCCCGCGCGCGGATGTACGACCTGTTGCCCAGGCGGGACTGTGGCTGAACCCTTGCCGCCGTCGCGGTTCCGTCATGCACAGGGGCGCCACAGGGTTTAGCATGGGCGCTTGTTTTTTCTCCCGATCGGAAGCGATCCAACATGAAGCTCTACTACAGCCCCGGCGCCTGCTCCCTGTCTCCGCACATCGTCCTGCACGAGGCAGGCCTGGAGTACGAGCCCGTTCTGGCCAGCACCAAGACGCACAAGCTGCAGGACGGTACCGACTTCTACGACGTCAACCCGCTGGGCTATGTGCCCTTCCTGGTGCTCGACGACGGCGACAGCCTGCATGAAGGCCCGGCCATCGTCCAGTACCTGGCCGATCTCGTGCCCGAGAAAAAGCTGGCCCCGGCCAACGGCACCATGGCGCGCTACCACCTGCAGGAGTGGCTGAACTTCATCGGCACCGAGCTGCACAAGGGTTTTGGCCCGCTGTTCAACCCCGCCACACCCGACGACTACAAGCCCGTGGTGCGCCAGCGCGTGCTCGATCG
Source organism: Burkholderiaceae bacterium (assembly GCA_031253795.1). Taxonomy (GTDB): domain Bacteria; phylum Pseudomonadota; class Gammaproteobacteria; order Burkholderiales; family Burkholderiaceae_C; genus Comamonas. The sequence continues at coordinate 2,622 of JAIRVR010000048.1, read as the reverse complement.
CCTCAAGTGGGTCGATGGCGAGCTCAACGGCCGCGACTACCTGATGGGCGAACAGTTCACCGTGGCCGATGCCTACCTGTTCACCGTGACGGGCTGGGCCCAGTTCGTGGGTGTGGACATCTCCGAGCTGACCAATATCCTGGCCTACCGCGAACGCGTCCTGGCCCGTCCGGCCGTGCAGGCCGCCATGAAGGCCGAAGGCCTGCTCAAGTAATACCGTCGCGCTTCGGCGCGACAGCCTTGCGGGCCGGCGGGTGCGAACCAGCCGGCCCTTGTTTTTTGCGCCCGGATCGACTCAACGCCTGGGCGACTCCGGCTTGCGCATGCGGATGCGCAGTTCGATATCGGCCGCTGCGGCACGCACCTGCTGGGCAATGCGGCGCACGCGCGCCGCCGTCATGCGCTGGGTCAAGGCGGCCACGCTGACCGCCCCCATGGCCTGGCCCATGCTGTCGCCAAAATGCGCACCCACGGCCGTGACGCCCAGGCTCACACGGTTCTGGATCACGGCCACGCCTGCACGGGCCGTGTCCTCGCAGGCCTGGCGCAGGCCGGCCTCGGTGAGTTTGCCAAAGGCCGGCAAGGCCGGAGCCACGCGCTCGATGATGGCCTGGCGCTCCTCGGGCGCGATGGCGGCCAGCACGGCCAGCCCGCCCGCTCCCACGCCCAGCGGGCGGCGGCTGCCCACCTGCAGCACCAGCGTACGGATGGGGAAGTCGCCTTCGATCCGGTGCAGGCATACGGCCTCGAATCCGCTGCGCACCACCAGATAGGCCGTGTCCTCGGTTTCACGTGCCAGCGCCGCCATGGCCGGTTCGCACAGGTCGCGGATGTCGTGCAGCATCGATCCCGCCAGCCCCAGTTCGAAGGCCAGCGGACCCAGCCGGTAGCGGTGCGTTTCGGCGTCATGCACCACCAGCCGCTCCGCGATCAGCTGCTTGAGGATGCGGTGCGCCGACGGATGAGGCACGCCGGACTTTTCTGCCAGTTCGCTGAGCGGGCAACCGCGCACGCCCCCGGTCGCCAGCAGCTTGAGAAAGGCCACGCCCCGCTTGAGGGAGCCGGCATCGGAGGAATGGGTCATGTTCGTTTATCGGACAACTGTGTGGCGTCGCCGGGCGATTTGAAAACAATCGGAATGGCCGATCAACCACAGCCCGGCCAGGCCAGGCACCACGGACTCCGAATGATGCAACTCTCCCAACCGCCCCTGCAAGACAGGATCGCCGTCGTCACCGGCGCCAGCAGCGGCATAGGCGCCGCCACCGCGCGCGCCCTGGCCCGCGAGGGCGCCACCGTCGTGATCGGCTACCACCAGGGCCGCGAGCGCGCCCAGGCGCTGTGCGAGGAACTGCCGGGCCGCCACCACACGCTGCAGCTGTCGCTGGAGGACAGCGCCAGCCACAGCGCCGCGGCCCAATGGCTGCAGCAGCACCTGGGCCGGGTGGACCTGCTGGTCAATTGCGCAGGCTTCACTGAACGCATAGCGCACGCGCAGATCGATGCGCTGGAGCCCGCGCTGTTCAACCGCATTCTCTGCGCCAACGTGGGCGGCACCTATGCCGTGACGCGGGCCCTGCTGCCACTGCTGCGCGCTTCGCATGACGCGGCCGTGGTCAGCGTCTCTTCGGTCTCGGCCTTCACGGGCCTGGGCAGCAACATGGCCTATTGCGCCGCCAAAGCCGCGCTGGACACGCTGACGCTGTCCATGGCGCGCGCCTTCGGTCCCGTGCGCTTTCTGTGCGTCTCGCCCGCCGCCGTGGATACGGACTTCGTGGGTGGCCGCAGCCGAGATGAACTGGAGAAAAAAGCCGCGCAAACGCCGCTGGGCCGCGTGGTCGAACCCGACGACGTGGCCCGGGCCATCCTCGCCTGCGCCACGCACCTGCGCACGGCCACGGGCACGCGCATCGTGATCGACGGCGGCCACAGCCTGGGCTGAAGGCAGGCCATGCTCGTCGAACAACGCACCTACACCGCCCACCCCGGCAAGTGGCGCGACTACCTGGCGCTCTACCAGGCCGAAGGCCTTCAGCTGCAGCAGCGCATCCTGGGCCGCATGGTCGGCTACTACACCACCGACACGGGGCCGCTCAACCAGATCGTGCACCTGTGGGCCTATGCGGACCTGAACGAACGCGCCGAGCGCCGCGCGCGCCTGCTGGCCGAGCCGCGCTGGCAGGCCTATGTGGCGCGGATGTTGCCGCTGCTGCAAAGCCAGGAATCGAAGTTGCTGATCCCGGCGCCCTTCTTCCAGCCCCGGTGGAGCGGCTGGCAGGAGCCGCTGCACGGAACCGCCGCCCCCGCGCCCGACCCTCTTTCCACCGACTGACAGGAGACATCCATGCTGTGCAAAAAGCTTCATCACGCAGCCTACCGCTGCAAGGACGCAGCTGACACCGTGAAGTTCTACACCGAGGTGCTGGGCCTGCGCTTCACCCACGCCATGGGCGAGGACCATGTGCCCTCCACGGGCCAATACAGCCCGCACATCCACATCTTCTTCGAGATGGAGGACGGCAGCTCCATCGCCTTCTTCGAGTGCCCCAGGGACCCGGGCCAGATGAAGGACATGGAGTCGCCGGGCTGGATACAGCACTTCGCCTTCGAGGTCGCCGACGT
>JAIRVR010000018.1 GCA_031253795.1 Burkholderiaceae bacterium | reverse complement strand
TCGGCCATCAGCGCCGAGTAAGTGCCCTGCTTGTGGGTGACGGTATCACGCAGCTTGTAGGCGGTGAGCTGGTGCTCGATCATGGCCTCGCAGCCCCAGCCGGGTGTGCAGCCGGTCAGGTCGGCCTTGCCGTCACCGTCGGTGTCGAACAGCTTGGCGATCTCGGGCTTTTGCAGCTGGGCGATATTGGTGATCTTGTGGGCATCGGCCGTTTTCTTGTCGATCAAATAGCCCTGTGCCGCATTGGCCGAGTACACACCCTGGCGGTAGAGCTTGGCATCGCCGCCGGCGTTCTTGTAGTAGTCGGCATGCAGCGGGTTCCAGTGGTTGGCCATGAAGGTGGCATCGCCATTGGCCAGGGCGATGTGGGCCGTGGGGTATTCCACTTCCTTCATGGGCTGCACCTCATAGCCCAGTTGCTGCAAGGCCTTCATCACCAGCAGGGTCTGAAAGCTTTCCTCGGCAATCGAGCTCTTGAGCGGTTGCACGCTCACGCCCTTGCCGGGCAGTTGGCCGCTATCGGCGGCCAGGGCCATGCTGCCTGCCATGGCCAGGCCGGCAGCGACAGCGCAGGCACGCTGCCAATAGGCGGCTGGCGTGTGGCGCTGGGTGATGGGGGGGGGGGCTGCGGTGTAGTGGGTCATCTGGGAGATTCCTTTCCTGTCAGCGGTGTGTGGAGGTTGCGCACGGCGCCGTGGTCGTGCGGCGAGCATCGGTCAGGAGGCCGACGACTGAGGAGGCTGCGGCACTTGCTCAGTGGCAGGCGCGGGGCGCAGCAGGCGGGTGACTATGCCGGCCGGGCCGGTGTGCCACCAGGGTTGGCCGCCGCGCTCGCGCTGGCCCATGCCCTGGGTGATGCGGTCCAGCACAATGGCCATCAGCACAATGCCCAGGCCGCCCACGGTGGCCAGGCCCATGTCCAGGCGGCCAATGCCGCGCAGCACCATCTGGCCCAGACCGCCGACGGCAATCATGGAGGCGATCACCACCATGGACAGCGACAGCATCAGGGCCTGGTTGATACCGGTCATGATGGAGGGCATGGCCAGGGGCAGTTGCACCTTCCACAGCAGCTGCCAGGGCGAGGCGCCGTAGGCCCGGCTGGCCTCGATCAGGTCGGGGCGTACCTGGCGTATGCCCAGGTCGGTGAGGCGAATCAGCGGCGGCAGCGCGAACACAATGGTCACGATCACACCGGGCACGTTGCCAATGCCGAACAGCATCACGACCGGCACCAGGTAGACAAAGGCCGGCGTGGTCTGCATGGCGTCCAGCAGCGGGCGCGACCAGCGTTGGGCACAGTCGCTGCTGGCCAGCAAGATGCCCACTGGTAGGCCGATGAGCACGCAAAACAGCAGCGAGGTCAGTACCAGGGCCAGAGTGACCATGGCCTCGGACCAGATGCCCAGGGCGGCCACGATCAGCAGCGCCAGGGCCGAACCTATGGCCAGCTTGCGGCTGGTGAACTGCCAGGCCAGCAAAGCGATCAGTGCCACGAGCAGCAGCATGGGGACGGCCAGCAGGGCATCGGTCACGCCACTCAGCGTGGCATCGATAGGCGTGCGCACCGCCTGAAAGAAGGGGCGGAAATGTTCCACCACCCAGTTCAGGCCCTGGTTGATGGAGTCCTGCACGGGCAGACCTTCGGTGCGGATCTGGTGCCACAGGCCGGCCAGGCCGCCGTCATCGGTGGCCGCTGGTGCGGGGGCTGCGTCCAGCCAGCTGGTATCGCCACCCACGGCATCGGTGGCGGAGGCGGCGCTGCCGCCCCAGGGGTCGGAGGCATCGGCAGCGGCCGGTGCATCGCCGGCCTGGCTGCTGGCAGCCCAGGGATCGTCCATATTGGCTGCCGCCTCGGCGGGCGCCGTGGTGGAGGGGGCTTCAGGCGCCGAGGAGGCTGCCCAGGGATCGTCCAGTACAGGGGTAGATGTGTTCAGTTCACTCATGCGGTATTCAGGGTTGGTTGCGGGCAGGCGCAGCGGGCGCATCAGGGGTGATGGCTTCTTGCTGGGCGACGACGGGTTCCACGGCATGGGCGGGGAACTGAGGGTTGAGCTGGATGGGGGGCACCTCGGCCTGGGGAGGCGGCACGGGCGGCGTGTCGCGGTCCAGGAACTTCAGCATGGTGGTGCGGCTGACCACGCCCAGGAACTGGCCGGCCTCGTCCACCACGGGCAGGGGGAAGGGCACGGCAGCTACCGGCCCGAACAGCTCGGCCACCGGTGTGTGGCTGGCCAGGGGCACGGCATTGGGGATGAAGGCGTGGCGCAGGCCCAGCATGCCCTGGTGGCCGCGCAGGGCGTCGCGCAGCGATTGCGAGGACACCACGCCCATATAGCGCTTGCGGCTGTTGACCACATAGGCGTAGTCGCGGTCGGAGTCCTCGAGCAGGCGCTGCGCCGCACGGCAACCGCGGTCGTTGTGCTCGGAGACGATGGTCATGGCCTGGCGGGCAATGTCGGCCGCCTTGAAGACGGAGGCCGCATCCACACCGCGCACAAAGCTGCGCACATAGTCGTTGGCCGGGCTGCGCAGAATCTCGTCGGGCGTGCCCACCTGTACCACCTGGCCATCCTTCATGATGGCAATGCGGTCGCCGATGCGCATGGCCTCGTCCAGGTCGTGGGAGATAAAGACCACGGTGCGGCGCTTGATCTCCTGCAGGCGCAGGATTTCGGATTGCATCTCGGTGCGGATGATGGGGTCCAGGGCCGAAAAGGCCTCGTCCATCAGCAAGATGGAGGGGTCGGAAGCCAGGGCGCGGGCCAGACCCACGCGCTGCTGCATGCCGCCGGACAGGGCATCCGGGTAGCTGGCGCCCCAGGCGCCCAGGCCCACTTGCTCCAGGGCTTCCTGGGCCGCCTTCTGGCGCGTAGCCTTGTCCACGCCGGCCAGCTCCAGGCCGAAGGCCGTGTTGTCCAGCACGGTCATGTGCGGCATCAGCGCAAACGACTGGAACACCATGGAAATGTCCTTGCGGCGCAGTGCGCGCAGCTTGCGGTCGTTGAGCTTGTTGATGTCTTCGCCGTCCACCACGATCTGGCCGGCAGTGGGCTCGATCAGTCGGTTGAGCAGGCGTACCAGCGTGGATTTGCCCGAGCCCGACAGGCCCATGATGACAAAGACCTCGCCGGCCTCGATGGTGAAATGGGCGTCAAAGACGCCGATGGACTGGCCGGTGCGCTCCAGGATGTCCTGCTTGGACAGTCCTTGCTGCACCAGGTCGAGCGCCGCCTGCGGCTGGTCGCCGAAGACTTTGAATACATGCTCGATGCGGATTTGTTTGGCCACTGGTTGCTCTCCCTTGTTGTTGTTGGAGCTGAAACACAGTGCAGCCGCGCCATGGACATAGCCATGGCGGCCTACACGCGAAGCCGAATCGTGAAGCCCGATGCGCTGGCGCAGTGGGGTGACAACCCGTTGCGCCGCTGAAAAAGCGGGACAGAGACAGGGCCCGAATGGCACGCTAGAAGTGCGCAAGGGCCGAGAAGGGGAATGGGCGACAACGGAAAAACCGCTGCATGCTTTCCCGCGAAAGAGACGCTGGGCGCAAGGCCTGGCGTTTCGGTGAAAGTCCGTGCATCAGGGCCGGAATTCGGCCTGTGGCGGCAGAGGCTGCGTGGCAGCGCTGCACGCCT
>JAIRVR010000046.1 GCA_031253795.1 Burkholderiaceae bacterium | reverse complement strand
ACGGCATCGGCCATCACCTTCTTGATCTGGGCGTCCGTCAGGCGCTCCTTCATCTCCAGCTCGCGCGCCTTCAGCTCGTGGCCGGCCTTCAGCAGCGCAGCCTGGACCTCCTGCTGCACCCGCTGCTCGATCTGCTCCGGCGTCTGCTGGCCAGTCGCCGCGCGGATGGCCTCCACCACCTGCTTCTTGCGGGGCAGATCCATCAGGTCGATCAAGAATGGAAGCGCGACCACCTGGATATGCTCCGGCAGGGACTTCACCGCCTCGGACAGAGAACTGAGCTGCTGGGCCCGGAAGCTGCTGGTGCTCGGCACATCCTCCAGGGCCACCTTCAGCCGCGTCCTGAGCACGTCATTGGAGCGGTACTGCAGGCCCGTGGCTTGGTCCACTTCGGCCTTGTTCAACACCACTGTGCGCGGTGGGGTGAGCACATCCCCCTCAATGACGATGACCTGTTCCTCTTCGCCCAGATCCTCGATGATCAGGGCCATCAGCAACTCGCCCACCATGCCGCGCGCATCCTTGGTGTTGTCCATCATGTCCGCGATACCGATCTGGGACTGCTCCACCTGCGTGGTTTCCTGCAGGCCGCTGCGAGCCGTCCCGGTCTGCCCCTGCATCGCCGGGGTGACGGGGCTAACGCGGCCCAACGCGCGCCGGCTGTCCTCCATCAACTGGAAATGCTGAGCGTTGAGCTGGAAATCCCGGAAGACCTGAAAGCGCGCGCCCTTCTTCTCCATGTGCTCATCGTCCAGCACGATGTCCGCGTCAGGCCGGGCCAGTTGCTGCCGCAGCTGCGCGCTGCTCATCTCGGTGGCGCCTTTGGTGCGCTCTACCCGCACCGAAGCCATTCCCCAGCGCAGCTTGGCGATGGTGCTGTTGAGGTTATCCTGGGCAAAAGTCATGTCGCGCACCAGGCCGAACGGCATGCCTGTCTGGTCTTCGCGGTAGCCCCAGAACGGCACGTATGGGAAGTGCTGGTGCGGGTATGGCGTAGGGCCGTCGTGGATGCAGACAGGCCCGATCCAATAGGAGCGGCGCAGGCGTGCGATGGACTCCCGCGACAAGGTGCCCGCGCCCGAGGCGACGGCCAAGCGGTGCTGCTGGTTGGATTCATCGAACTCAACCACGCGGCCGCCACGCAAGCGCAGCACCAAGCCGGAGACCCAGCGCCGGTACCAGACCTCGCACAGGCTCAGTTCATCGGTCTCAGATCGGTACCAGGCATGTTCGCGCGGCGTCCAGGCTCGTGCGACATCGAGCCCAGCATGCAGCCCCGTTGAGGTTCCTCCCTCGCCCAGGAAGCCGCCGAAGCCACCTGGCCCGGACAACACGTCCGCGCGCATGATCACTTCCTTGTGCTTGGGAAATGTCGCCGCGACCCGCTCCTTTCGCACAAAGCGCTCGCGCAGCAGCCAGTGCGCATCGGACAGGTCCGGTTCCTTCGCGCGGATGTCCCACCACATCTCATTACGGTGGATGTAGCGACAGCGGTAGGGGTACGCGAATGGATCGCTGGCGCGCGCGACTTCGACCCAGCCCAGCCCCACGCTGATCTGAGGCAGGAAGGCTTCACTGATGGCTCGGTCCGCGCGGCTGTGGCGCTCGGCCTGGTTCAGGCGGAAATTCAGCGCATCGGCCACATCTTGACCACCAGGATCACCATCGGGCGTGACGCGCCAGTCCGTGCGCGTCTTGGCCTCGTAGCCGCACACGGCACGGATGGCCGTGCCGATGATGTTCTCCTTAGCCGGCGGAATGCCGAAGCGCCGCATGCGCGCCAGCAGCTCACTGTCCAGCTGGTTGCCGTCCACATAGTCCGCCTCCGTGTCCGCCTGGGCCCGCCAAGTGGGTTGCTCAAGGATGTCATCAATGATCCGCGCGTATTCCTGGGGCGTCAGCGCCGCGCCCAGGTCAGCATTACTTGGGGGGGATGAATAGATCATGGTCTTCAGCGCCAGTCAGGCGCATCCTCTTCCTCGTCAGGTTGGTGGCCGCGCGTGTCGTTGCGCATCCTCGGAATGGCCTGGGCCAGGTAGCGGAACATGTCCGCGCCGTGACTGAACTCGTCGTGAAGCGGCCCCATGGGCTCATTGGTCTGCGTGTGGATCTGCCTCTGGTACCGCTTCAGACACTCCAGCAGCCGCGCGGTCTTGCGCCTGTCGAAGTAGCACTTGGCAAACTCCATACGCGCGGCCTTGATGCCCTCTTCCACGCTGGTGGCTGTCTGCACGACGACCTTCTTGCGACCCAACTCCACCAGCTTCTCCTGGGTGCTCTTGCCCGTCTGGTAGTTACGCGTGCGCCCGTCATGCGGCAGGAAGTCCGTTCCCCAGCGGTAGGGCCGCTTTTCCAACTGCGCCACGTACCAGTCCAGGGTTCGGTGGCTGTCCTCGATGTAGTCGATCAGCCGCACGTCCTGGGGCCCGCGCTGAACCATACCGATGGTCATGGCGTCGTTCCAGCCCAAATCCCAGACGGTGTGCACAGGCAGCAGCGGGTCGTAGGGCACATCGCGCACGCGCTCGTCCAGATAGACCAGCTCCATCTCGTGCCGGTAGATGGCGCCGGCCGCGACACGCCGGGCCTTACCTTCCCAGATCTGCTCGTAGTCATCGCGCGCCATGGAGCGCTTGGCCTTCTGACGCTCTTCCTCCAGCACGCGCGGGAACCAGGGGTTGTCGCGCCAGTTGATCTGCACGCACCAAGTGTCCGAGCTGGGGTGGGCGATGAAGCGCCAATAGGTCTCATCCGTCTCCATTTCCGGATTGAGAGTCAGCCAGATCTCGCTGCCCTCCTTGCGGATGGTGGGGATCAGCACATCCCAGGACTTCTTGGAGACACTGTGGGCCTCTTCCACCCAGACCACGTCGCAGCCCTCGAACGATTTGATGGAGTCCACGGTGTGGCTCTGCAGGCCTGCGAACAGGAATAGGGAGCCATTGAGGCCCCGAATCTCCGTCTCCAGCACCTCGAAGAAGGCGCCCAGCTGCAGGCGCTCGATCTGGTCCTTCAGCAGCTGGTGCACGGACTGCTTGATCGACTTTTGGATTTCGCGCGCGCACAGCACGCGCATGGGGCGCTCGGCCGCCATTGTCAGCAGCACGCCGGCAACGGACCAGGACTTGCCGCCGCCGCGCCCGCCATGCATGACCTTGTAGCGGCTCGGGCGGAACAGGCCAGCCAGCACCTCAGGCAGGCGCAGCTGCGAGGTGGCCTGTTCCACAGGGTTACGCTGCATCGTCGTCCTCCCGCTTGGGGGGCGTCACGAACTCCACCTGGACTCGCGGAAGCATGCTGGCCAACGCCTCGGCCTTCTGCCTGTTGTCCACCTCGTACAGGCCGGTGTACTTGAACAGCTTCTCCAGGATGTTGATCTTGTCGTGCGTCAGGACCTCGATGCCGTACTTGCCCTCCTTGGCGCCGGCATACAGCGCGCGTGCCTGGGGACTGAGCTTGCGCGTGTCCTTGACCACCAGGCGGGACTGTCCATCACCTCCGCATTGCGGGCACTCTGCGCTGGGTAACAGCAGGGGATTGAAGCCGATGCCACCCTGCTCATCGAATTCTTCAGGGGGCTTGCCTTTGTCCAGCCACACTTCGCGGTCCAGGTTCATCTCTCCAACCGTGCGCTGGAAGCGGTGTCCTTCGCCGTAGCAGTGCCTGCAGCAGCCCGTCTTGATCTCAACCAGCTCCCGGGGGTCGGCAGTCAAGATGTTCCAGGCCTCGGCCAACACTCGGTCAGCGGTGACGTGTGTGCGCTCCTGCTGCTGCTTTCTGGCCTCCGCGATGGCAGCACCGATGTGAGGTTTTGTCAGGTTCTCGCATGCGATGGATCGCGCCGTCTTGGCGCTGTATCCGGCCCGGATGGCCGCCTGGGTGGCGTTCAAGTCCACCAGGTACTCGTCCACGAACCTGGACTCCCTTGCCGTCAGGGCCTGCGGGATGGTGCCAATGTCGCCTTTGGACGCCTTTCGTGACGGACGCTTGGCTGGAGGGCGCTTCGCGGGCGCAGCAGAGCCTGCGACCTTCTTCACGGCTGCAGGCTTCTTGGGGACTGGTTTCTTTGGAGGCTCGGACTTGCCGGCAGAACGTTGGGCCATGGCCGGAAGTGTTCCGGCATGGCCTAGGGCCGTCGAACCCTAGCCGGGGCGATCTCAGGCCAGGACCCTTGCAAAGATCGTGACTCCGGGCTATAGTGTCAACCGTGGTTCACACCACGCCTTACCAACCACAGGAGAGACAGATGTCACACATCGTTTACATCAAATACCTAATTTTCGACTTATCAACTTATGGACACGAACCTTGAATTAAAAACAACCCAAAATTTTGACGAATACATCCGCAAGCTAAAAGACCCCCTCGGACGGGCAAAAATTATTGCTCGATTGAAGAGGTTAGAGCGCGGAAACTGGGGGGACGCATCCCCAGTAGGAGGCGGAGTTACTGAACTACGCATCCATTTCGGTCCGGGATATCGCATTTATTGCAAATCCAGCGGAAATACAGTAGTAATAATACTCGGTGCAGGAACAAAGGATCAGCAACAGTCTGATATAGATACTGCAATTGAATATGCAAAAACGATTCAATAAGGATAGCGGGCCTCGGCCCGTTGTCCGGCTTGATCTCAAGGAGTAAAAATGCAATCCCAAGCAGAGAAAGGGAGCGAGCTTCGTAAGTTTGACGCTTCGGAGTTCCTCAATTCTCCAGAGGAGTGCGCGGCATACCTTCAGGAATTTCTTGAGGACGACGATAACGCACTACTTCTGAGTGCGATTGGAGACGTTCTGAAGGCACAGCGAAAAATGAGCCACGCCTCTAGAGAAGTTGGCGTTAGTAGAGAAGGCCTCTATAAGGCCCTGCGCAGCGATGGCAACCCTAGCTTCCATACAGTCGCGCATTTAATTAAAATACTTGGACTGAAGCTTTCAGTTATACCGGCCGATCTTGAGAAAGAAATAGCGTAATATATTCGCATGAATATTTCTTACCATTGCTATCGACCACAGTGCATCGTATGCACTAGTACACCCGAAATCAAGCGCCAGCAGACTTGCTCCCTGCTTCAGGCGCTTTTTTACTTAGGGAGGGGCCATCATTCATGACGTCGCTCCCATTCGGCTCTATACGGTCCGAGGCTCATCCAGCGCTGCAAGCAAATCACCCTGCCTTTCGTCAATCTTCCGATTTGCTTCCAGTGCCCTCACCTTGCGCTCCAGAGCCATGCGCTTGGAAACCTCATCCATAAGCTTGTCCTGCAGTTCCTGCATTCTCCCCAGCGCAGTGTGCTCCAGAGCCACGCCGGCAAGCCCCTGCCCCAACCGCGCCGCCTCTGGCCGGACCAAGTGCAGCACATGCTCCCCAATCTCGACAAGGGTCCGGCCATCGTTGAGATGCACGATGACCACATCCCGCGCTGGCCCGTGCTGGTGAACCGGGCGGTAGCATTGCTTCACGGCCGCAATCATCCCCTCGCCGCGCAGCACCTTGATTCGGTCGTCCACGGTGGTGAGGTTCAGGCCCGTCATCTTGTGGATGCGGTCGCGCGTGGGCTCTTCCCCGGCCTCATGGAGCTGGCGGATCGCCTCGTACACCTGCGTCAGCGTGGGCACGGCCTCGACCGCGCCAGTGTCCGGATTGCCGCCGGCTGTCTTGTGGATGGTGCTGGTGGTGGCTTGGTTCATGCGTTTTCACTCCAGAGGGGCAGGCGTTGCGGCCATTGGCCGGATTCAAGAATCGTGTGGCGGGTGATGCGACCCCATTCGAGGCCGTAGGCGCGGTGCTGTTCGCGGCCGCCTTCCATGAGGCGGTATTGGTCGTATGCGATGTGGCAGCCTTCGATGCCTGGGCGCGCGCAGCAGAGGGGAAAACCGGTGCGGTCATCTGTCTTGAGCGCGAAGCCCTTGCCCAGGTTCAGGTGCGCGTGCTGAGAGAACCCGCAGATGCCGCACCAGATGCAGGGCAGCGCGGCCACGGCGCGGCGGTAGGCCTCGCACTCAAGGATCTCGGCCTTGGGCACGACCAAGCCCGTGCTGGCCCCGCCCATCACAACGATGCTGGTGCACGCCATGCCGGCCGTTGCGCGGGCACTGTCCATGGCTCGGGCCGCGCGCTGCGCCAGGCGCTCCTCTCGGTCTTGCGCTGGTGCGACGACGGGCCGACGGCCGAAGCCGCGGCTGGGCCATGTGCTCCGGTTCTGGATCATCGGATGTCGCCCTCCACGTCCACCTGCACCAGGAAGCCGTGGTCACCCATCACGCACACACGCGTGGGGCCGTACTGCTCCAGGCGGCAGCAGCGGTTTTCGGCCCAGACGGAGAAGCGGTAGCGGCCCAGGGCATCTGGGCCTTCGATGCGCTCGCGCATTGCGGCGCCACGCCACAGGAGCGGGTGCTGGGGCATGGCGCGCACGGGGCCGCGCTGACCACGGCGCGGGAGGTCGGGGCGGATATCAAGCATGGGCACCGCCCTCCCCTGCGCTGGCATCGAAGTCCTTCACCTCCAGGCCCAACACGCGCGCCACAAAGCTCTCCAACCGGGCACCGCGCGACTGCTTCCAGCCCGGCAGCCGATGCACGGCATCGCAGGTGCACAGCTGCGGCAGCGCCAAGCGCATGTAGCCGGCCCAGCTGCCGCATGGTGGCGCGGGGTTCTCGGCTGGGTTCTCGACGTGGTGGCCCAGGCTGCGCAGGTGTGCCGCCGCACGGTTGAAGGCCGGGTAGTTGAACTCGGGCAGGCCGGACATCGGGCCGGCGATGTAGATGCGCTTCATGGCCGGGCCCTCCGGAAGGACCACGCAATCATTGCTGCGTCACGCTGGTGCTGATTGCTGCGGCCGGCCCAGCCGGTCAGGCGGCTGAAGGTGGCGGCGTCGATCTTGGATCCATGGGCGCCGCCGGCCTTCGCGCTGGGCGGCATGCCGTGGCAAGGGATGCCCAGCGCCGCACACAGGCCAACGATGAGCTTGCACCAGGCGTCGATCTCGCCGACGTTGCGGGCGATCTTCTTGCGGGCGCCATCGCTGCCCTTGGCCGTCCAGGTGCGGCGCGCGGCGCGGCTGTCTTCGAAGATGACCAGCGTGGGCCGGCGCTCCTGCAGCACCAGGGCGATCTGTGCCGGCTCGATCTCATCAAGGGCCTGCAGCTGGCCGTCCACGATCCAGGCGAGGCCCGTGTGCTTGCCGGGGTCCATGCCCAGCACCGTGATCGGGCCCTGGTGGCCAGCCGGTACCGTCACGCGCGGGGCGGCGGGCGCCAGGCGAGCGCCTGCAACTGCTGCACCACCTGCTGCTCGATGTCCACGAACAGCCGGGACTCGTCCCTTTCCAGCTCCCTGGCCCTGGCCTTGACGTACTCCCACCACCCGGGTTGTTGAGCCAGCTTGACGAGGTGCGCCACGGCTGCCCCGCTGAGATTGATTGGTTGTTGCTGCCATTGGTGTTCAGACGACGATGAATTCATGGGTGTCGCTGCCTTGGCTGTTGACCAGCAGCTCGCGCAGGCGGCGTTCGGTGGCGCGGTGCGCGCGGATGAAGGTGCGGGCCGGGATCACCTCCAGCACCTGGCCGTAGGCCTCGCCGAACTCGACCAGGTGGCCCAGCTGCACAGCGTTGAGCCGCATCTCCTGGCCGTGGCCGTGCTTGCGGCCCAGGTCCACGACGGCCGCCACCGCATCGGCAAACAGGCTCTGGGCCTCGGGCTCGGTGAAGACGCCCATGCCGAGCAGCGTTTCGGACAGGTTCGCGGCGTCGGCAAGGTCGCGCCAGTGCTGCACGGAGGGAGTGGCGTAGCCGACGGCATGCACGGCGGCCATTACCGCCGCAGCCAGGGGCTCGCGCTTGCGCTGGTGCAGCGGCTGCCGTTCGCTGGCCGACAGCTCCTGTGCGAGCGTGTAGGTGTAGGGCAGCGTCAGGTAGTCGCGGCTCACGGAGGAATGGATGGCGCTCATGGCTGGTCCCCCTGCTGGTGCAGCGCCACGGCGGCGGCAGTGCGGCGCTTGGCTTGGCCCAGACGCATGCGGTCGGCGCGGGCCTGGATCTGGACTGGCGTGAAGCGGGCGGCCTTGAGCGCGAAGGCTTCGCGCAGGGTGGCAAGCTGGGCCAGCACCTCGCGCTTCGGGCCGCTGGGCGCGGATTCCGGTGCCGGCAGCGCCAGGGCAGCGCGCGGGGCCGGCAGCTGCAGCTGCTCGCGCAGGTCATCCGTCAGGCCTTCAAGCCCGCCGGGCAACCGGCCTGCGGCGATGGCCTCCTGCACGGCCCGGGTGCGGGCTTCGGGATCGTGCCCCAGGCTGACCTGCACCACGGGCCGGCGGCGCAGCGCGCGGGCCTCGCCCGTGATCCGGCCATAGGCTTCGATGAACGCCTGCCGCGCGCCGAACTTGTCGCCGGCATCCAGCAGGGGCGCGGCCACGGCCCAGGCCTGGGCAATCTCGTCGGTCCACACCACGGTGGCCTGCTGGTCGGCGCTGGTCAGCGCCAGGCCGTAGGCTTCGGCGGGCAGCATGCGGCCCATGGCGTGGTCCACGTACTGCAGCACGGTGCCAGTCAGGATCGGGCCGCGGTGCTCGGCGCGGATGCGGGCCAGGGCCAGACGCAGCACCGGTTTCTCGATGTGGGCCAGGTCTTCAGCCAACAGCAGGAGCGCAGCGGGCCGGACCTGCTGGCCGCTCAGCTCCATCGTGGCTCCCAGTTCCTCCAGCAGCCAGTCGGCGTCGAGGTCGTCACGCATTGCCGCCCTCCCCGTTGCCCCGGCCGCCACGCTGGCGCAGCAGCCGCTTGGCCTCCTCGATGGCGTCGAAGTTGGCGCTCGTCTTGTCGGCCGCCTGGGCCGCCGTGCCGGTCATCGCCTGGCCACGTGCCCACTGCGTGCGGTAGCTCTCGGCCTTGGCCAGCAGCGCGCCAACGCCATGCGAGTCCTTCAGCACGTAGGCCTCGCTGACGCATTCCACGTACCAGGCCGCCACCAGTGGCGCCTCCTCGTAGCCCAGTCGCTTCACCAGCGCCTTCACGTTGGCGTTCACCTGGGCATTGCGGACGGGCTTCACGCCGTAGCGCTGCACGTAGGCCTGGCTGTAGGCCGCCCAGGTGGCGCGGCAGGACTCCTGCAGTGCGGTGTCCTCAGCATCGGATAGACCGCCCTCCCTTTTGCGGACCGACGGCGCAGCCGGCGGGAATGATTCTTTGGCGGTTCCTTTACGGTTCCTATTACGGTTCAATGATGATTTGGGTGCGCCATCTGCACCCCTGGGGTGCGCCATCTGCGGGGGTTGAGGTGCGCCATTTGCACCCCCTGGTGCGCCATCTGCAGGGGGTGGTGCGCCGTCTGCACCCGGTGCGCCATTTGCGGGGTGTGCGCCATTTGCACCCGGTGCGCCATCTGCACCCGTGCCGCGCTTGCGCTTCACTGGCGCTGCAGCGGGGTTGAAGTTGGCCGGCGAGATGGTGTAGCTGGTGCTGGAGTTGATGCGGTATTCACGGAACACCACGCCCACGGTCTGCAGCCACGCGATGGCGTCCTGCACGGCGCGCTCGGACAGACAGGTGCGCCGCGCAATCGTCGCCACGCCGGGCCAGCACACGCCGTCATCGTTGGCTTGGTCGGCCAGGGAAATCAGCACCGCCTTCTGCGCGGGGGACATTGCCAGCGGCCAGCAGGCCGCCATGATCATCGTGCTCATTGCTGCGCACCCTCCTGCGCCAGGCGAGCCTGGTGCTGTCCCCACAGGCCGGCAATCCACGTCACGCCCTTGCTCGTGAACTTGGCCTGGGTGAAAGCGTGGTCGCTGTGCTGGGCATGCCCGGCCTTGACCACGAAGCGGCCGGCGGCCATGTGCGGCGCCGCCGGGGTCAGCCGCCCGCCAAGGTGGTACATGACCTTCTGGTCCAGCAGAAACTCGCGGAAGCGCTCCTCGTTCGCGCGCAGCAACTTGCAGACCTGGCGGAAGCCCATGGCGCCAGTCTCGGCCGCCACAAAGCGATCCACGAATTCCGCCTTGGGCGCGGCCAGGGCCAGAGCCTCTGCCGTGCGCAGCTCGGATTCCTTGGCATCAGCCCAGGCGCGCGCGGCGGCCACCGGGTTGGAGAAGTCAGGCAGCGCGGGGGCGGACTGGGCCTCCAGTTCCTGCCAGCGCTTCACCACCTTCATGCGCGCAACGGCGTCATAGCCGAGCAGCAGGGTCAGGCAGGTGTCGCGGTCCAGTTCGTACTGCGGGTAGCGCTGGCCGTTGGCGCCCGCGTAAGTCGTTGTTTGGCAAACAGGCTTCAAATCTGAAGCCTGCAGGTCGTCCAGCATCGTGCGGATGTCGCGCATCACGTTGCCGTGGTCGCGGCCGGTCAGCTCGGCGATTTCGCGGCTGCTCATCGTCAGCACGGCGGCGGAAATTGCAGTGATCGCGTTCATCGGGCAGGCCCTCCGAATTCGGGGCTACCAAAAGGCCCTATGAGCCTGGCCAGCGCCTCGGTACGCTGCGCGTCATGGTTCACTTTCTCCACCACCATCTGCCGATAGGTCTTGCCGTAGACCAGGGCGTACACGCAGTCGCGCAGCACCATCGAGGTGTCCGTCGCCTGCTGGCCGCAGTGCCGCAGGAACAGGTCGGCCGTGGCCTCGTCCACCTTGGTGCGCAGCGGGATGTCCAGCTTGCCCAGGGGGCCGGCAACGCCGCGCGCAAACATGGGTGCGCCAGCCTCTTCTGCCAGTTGGTCCTGGACACAGGCCAGCACGCGCTCGGCCTGCTCAGCGTCGAGGTCGGCAAGAGCTGCCTGGATCGCCCGGAAGGCGGCCGCTTCAGCCCGGCTCAGCTTTTCGTGGGTGTCACGCATGCGGGACTACTCCTGGGGTTGATTCTGGGAAAAGGTGCCCGCCACACCCTGGGCTACGATGGGAGTTCCGACACCACCATCAATAGCCACAAGGAGGGCAGGCATGAACGAGATATCCGAGAAGACTTTGGGACGGCTGCTGGCGAACGAAACCGCGGTGGATTTGTTGCTGCTGACCGTATTTGCTCGGGATCCGAAGTACGCGCCGGTATTCATGGACGGCCTCGAAAAAGCAGAGCTGACAGCCATCCAAGCATTCGGCGAATCGCCAGTGGCACTGGAAGCGTTTTCCAAGCGGGCGGCCGCACTTCGGGCGCTGGCCGCGCAGCAGTAGCAGGAGGCTGCTCAAGGCGCGCGGCGTCCCATTTCTCAAGCAAATTGAGCGCTGCGGGAGGCGCTGTATCAGCGCTGCGAAAAGCAGCTGGGGTGGAAAAAGAACTCTCTGCCTCAGCAGCCAGCGCTCGCGGTTGGGTCAGCGAGCTCATTCCTGTACAGGCCAGGTCAGCGATCGACTGCTGGGTTTCCAGCATGGCCTGCTGGGTCCGCAGTTGGGCTCTCGCGCACTCCAGTTCTTCACTGGCAAATGAGGAGGCCTCATCGAGCCAACGCGCCATCCTTTGCTCGCGTGCATCAGCGTCTGCCTCGATGCGGTCCAGCGTCGCCGTGCTGGCCCTGAGCAGCCGACCGCTTCGAGCAATGGACATCCGCTTCTGGAACGGCAGCGGGCCCGACCGCTTGGACTTGCGGGGGCTATGCATGGCCTTGCTCCTGGGGGGTGGACTGAGCAAGCTCAGGCCAGATGTCCTGCCAGTCGTTGGGGCGCAGGTCTCGGCGGGAGACCGAGCCGCAGGACAGCGCTTCGATCCTTGGGCTGAGCGCCTTTGGGACCGGGCGGCGCCTCTTGATCCACTGGTTCACAGTGGGCGCGGAAACCTGGAGCGCGCGAGCCAGGGCAGCCTGGCTGCCAACAAGATCGACAACTGCCTGAACCGCAAGTCCGGGGTGTGAGTACGTCATACCCCATGATAAGGCTCTGCCTAATTTTGATCAATAGGCATTGCCTACGCACACTCACACATGGAACATTAGGCAATGCTTACTGGTGAAAAATTAGGCCAAGCCATCGCTGAAGCCATCGAACTGAAGGGCGTCTCCAAGAAGGAGGTGGCCGAGCACTTTGAGGTGAGGCCTCCATCCATCCAAGACTGGGTGAATCGCGGGACCATCAGCAAGGACAAGCTCCCAAAGCTCTGGAGCTACTTCGCAGACGTGGTCCAGCCTGCGCACTGGGGGCTGCCCGATTACCCGCCAGGGACTACCGCCGAGACGTCCAAACAAGGGGAAAACGTGATCCAGGTCATCGATGACACCCCGCCGCCCGGGTACGTACGCCTGCAGCATCTCTCGGTACGGCCGTCAATGGGTCCTGGCTCGCACATGGACGAGGCCGTGCAGATCGTCCGGCATCTCGATGTCTTGGAAAGTTGGGTTCGCAAGAAGATCGGGACCGTCAACCCCGAGCGCATCAAAATCATGACGGGCAACGGCCACAGCATGAAACCAACGATTCAAGATGAAGACCTGGTGTTTGTGGATATGGGGCAGCGGACCATTGACGCGCAGGGTATTTACGTCATCGATGTTTACAACCGCCTCTTGTTAAAGAAAGCGCTAATACTGTCTGACGGCACACTGGTCCTTCGCAGCGACAACATCGTGGACTATCCCGACGAAGAGCGAATTGATCTTCGCAAGGCATCTGAGTGCATCAACATTGCTGGCAAAGTGTTGGCGTGGTGGACCATGAAGCATTGAATGCCTGCGCCTCAGCCGAAGACCCGAGCCCGCCATGAGCGGGCTTTTTCATGGACGCTGGCTGGCGAGGTCCGCGCCATGTAACAAATTACTGTACACACATACAGTTGTCGTGCATACTTGAACTGTGTTTTTAACCAGCACCAAGGATGCACATGACCACTTCCGCCCTCACCTCGCTCCGAGTCACCCTTCAAGACTGCGTCGGCATTGAGCACGACATCAAGGCCAAGGCTGAAGCCCGCTTCGCCAAGGTGATTGAACGAAGCTTCCCAAACCAAGAGGCCATGACCCGGGCCTACAAGCTCTTCAACGATGCGGCCGAGGGCGGCGTAATCGGGAAGGCGAACGAGGCGGTGGCGCTTTCCTGGCAAAAGGCCTATGAGTCGGCCCAACAAGCTGGACTCCAGGGGATAGCCGTGGAGGAGGCCTACTTCGAAGTCCGTCTGCACTGAACGCGCCAACAGTGCACCAAAATAATAAGGCAACGCCTATTGCAAGAAATTAGGCATCGCCTTATCATCACCCTCAACGTACCCAGCCACCGCACATGCGGACCGGCTGGGAAGTTGGGCACCACGGCATCGACCGGCGCGCTCTGGCTCATGCAGCAAGCACGGCTGGGTAAAGACAGGGCACCGCGGGCATGGCGCGGCGTGAATTCTTAAACCTGCCGGTGCGAAGGCAAGTAGCGCTCTGCCCCTGGATGGGATCGGCATCGCGAACGAGATATGGCGCCGCATGTATGCCGGACTTGAGCCGGCAGCAGGCGAGCAACCACTGCACTGCGAACCAGCCCCTGGGTCAAGAAAACGGGGGTGAGGCAAACAGGGTTGCCGAGAAAAGAAAAGCCCTGCGCGAAAGCGCTGACAGCTCGGAAAGAACGGGCGAAACAAAAGCGGCTTCCCTGGGAGGCCGTTTCTGTTTCCGCCACCACCATTGACCACCATGCCCCGACCTGCCAAGAACACCGCCCCGAAGGACAACGAGCTGGCCGAGGTTGCCCGCCTCGTGAATGCTGACCAGGAGCCATTCCAGAAGGGCGACTTGGTATTCCTGAAGCACGAGAAGCTCTTCCTGCCCTCGCCACCAGAATTCGGCCAGCCCGCCGTTGTGACGCGGCTCGTGAAACCGAACGGCGAGACATCGCCCCTCATCTCGGATGCAATGCGGTGGAAGGACTTCGCCTATCTGGCTAAAGACCCAGCCACCGGGAAATACGTCGAGTACATCGGCGATTCCTGCCGCTTCCGGCCCGCCACTCCCGAGGAGCTGGCCGCATTCGATCCGCCGGCCGGCGGATAGCCGACACCCTTTTCCACCACCACCACAGGAGAGACCACCGTGACCCATCCCAACTCCCTCGCCCATCTTGGCGCTGCCACAGCCCTGGGCACCAGTGCACTGCAGCGCGCAGCAGACGCGGCCGCGCGCACCCAGTTCGTCGCAATTCAGGCGCCGCAGAGCCAGGTCGAAGCGGTTCTTGCACGGGTCGATGCCGGCATGGGGGACTTGCAGGACACCATCAAACGCATCACTGGCCGTCTGGAGCCGGTGCTTTCGGGACCCCTTGTCACCGCCGAGGGCGGCGCGCAGCAGGCTGAGCCCGCATGCTCCGTTCCGTTGGTGTGCCGGCTCAACGCCCTGGCCACCGGACTGCGCAAGGACTGCGCTGCCCTGCAGGACCTGGAGCGGCGCCTGGCGCTGTGATGGGGATGAAGGCGCCCTCAGAACGCAAGGTCGACCAGCATGGTTCTGGCCGCGAGCACCACAAGTCAATGATCCGCTTCCCGCTGGCGATCTATGAGGCTCTGTGGAACTCGGCCCAGAACGAAGGCCGCAGCTTCAACGCGGAAATCCTGCACCGCCTGGCCCAGACCCTGGGCGAGGACTTCGCCGCAGAGCAGCCAGCTGCGCAGCCGGTGCTGGCCGAGATGCTGGCCCAGATGCGCGAGCAGACCGGGCTGCTGCGGGATCTGGTCGGTCTGGCGCGCGATGCCTCTTCGCAGCCGGATGACCTTCGTGTGTGACAACACCCCGGCGCGGAGCCGGGGCCATCATTGAAGCGGCGGCGTGGAGCCTTCGGGCGAAGCTGGAAACAGCGAGGACACGCGGTGGTGCCCTGCAACCCCCAGACCTGCAGGGCCTCGAAAGCTGCTGGGAGCCGGAATCAAGCCCGGCCCGTTTCAATGATGGCGAATCGTGACAGGCATTTGCCCGCCTGCAAGCAGTGAAAGTCTTGCCAAACCGTTTGAGGGAAAGCCGGGGCGAACACCGCAGCCATCCATATTCATCCCGCGTGAGCGGGCCATGCAGAGGCCGTCTCAGCCGCAGCAGGTGAAAGCCCTGCCCTTTTTTCAGCCGGGCCCGGGGGACTATCTCCTCCCTCCCCCTCAACTCCCTGGGCGTGCCAGCAATGGTGCCGGCTCTTTTTATCGTGGGGTCGCCTTGTGCGGCATTTGGCCCGCCCTGCAGCAATGTGGGGCGGGCTCTTTTTTGGAATCCACCATGAGAACCAGATTCACCCGGCTGCGCGGCGAACGCGGCCAAGCCGCCTATGAGCCGCGCTCTCTTGCCGAATGGAAAGAAGAAGAGCGCCTGTTGGCAGAGGCTGCAGCCCAGCGCCGACAGCAGCAAGCCACCAACCCCACGATCCCGCCTTCTGGCGGGATTGCTGTTTCTGGAGAGCCCAAATGCAACGAGTGACCCCCACTGAATCCTTCAACCCTGACCCGGATGCGCGCTTTCTGCGCCAGGCGTCCCGCCCTGGCCCTGTGGTCGAGCCGGGCCCGGCGCCCACGCCCGGCCGCTGGCTGCTGCTGTGCTTGGTCGGGCTCGTGGCCCTGGCGCTCAGCGCCTGCGCGGATGCCGGCGCGGCCCAGGATCCCGTGGCCAGCGCCGCCGATGTGCAGCGTGCGCACAGCGCCGCTCAGGCCTGCCCGCCCGGTCATGCCGTGGTCTGGATCGGCCCGCAATCCATGGAATGCCTGCGCGAGCTGCCGTGACCAAACTCCTTGGCTTTTTCCTCTGGTCGGCCTTCTCGGCAGCCGGCCTCGCCGCTGCGGTCGCTATGTCCGGAGCACCCCTTTTCTGACCTGGAGCACCAGTTCATGAGCCATTCCACAGACCCCATCGAAGGCGTGCGCGTCACCCACGAGATCACGTCCAACCACCACGCCCATGCAATGACGCACGTGGCCGAGCCGATCATCGAAATCCTGAGCACCTACGGCCAGCGCAACGGCAACACGTTCGCCCTGTATGGCGGCCTGTATGCCATGGGTTGCGCCTTGGCCAGCGTTGGCGCGAACCTGGAGCCCGGCGTGGACCTGCGTCAGCAGCTCGAGCCCCTGCTCGCCGGCTACCGCGCGATGCGAGAGTCCCAGGTCCAAGCACAGGCCTATTGATCGCCATGCCCAACCCCGAGAAGCTCAACCTCTCGCAGATCTGCGCGGCCTTCGCACCTGTGCTGCAGCTCAACGCGGCCAACCTCGTCGCCCTGGGCGTGCCCTTCGAGAAGGACCGCAACGCAGTGCTGATGAACGCACGCGATCTACCCCGCCTGGCCGACGCCCTGATCGACCAGCTCTATGTGAAGCGCGAGGAATTCCTGGCCGGGCCCGCGCCGCCCGCGCCAGCCAGCCCTGCGCCCGCCATCCAGCACCTGCCAGCCGACGACACCGAAGGCGGCGCCCTGTAACCCACCGTTTGGAGAACCCCATGTCGCAAACACCGGCAGATCTCTACGCGCAAGAAATGATCATGCGTGCCAAGGCCAAGGCCAAGGCCACCGAGGCCGCCGCGCTGCGCCTTGAAGCAAAGGGCGAGAAACGCGCTGTCGAAGCCTACAACCTGCGACAGCGCGCGAAAGTGCTTTCGGGCGAAGCGGCCCAACTGCGCATCGAGGCCAAGGCTGTCCACAAGCAGGCCGTGAAGGGCATCGAGATCCAGGCCGAGCAGATGGTGAAGCGCATGCCGCCCGAGTTCGGAGGCTGGGGGATTCTCAAGACCCGCGCATATACCAAGCTGCTGGACCTTCTGGTCTCCCAGGCGCGGCGCGTGCAGCCTAACCTGGCTCTGGCCACCCAGGCTCACACCCTGCTGCTGGGCCACGCTACCTGGTCCGACGCAGAAGCCAACCGCCTGGGCTGCCTGCCCAAGAACCCCAAATCCCTGGCCTGAAACACCATGCTCAAGAACCTGATCATTTACCGAATCTCCGATTCCTGGGCTCCTGACCTGGAGGCGCTCGAAGAAGCCCTGGCCAAGTGCCCGTTTGCCGAATGCGGTGCCACGCAGGAGCGCAGCGCCGGCTGGGTGCCGCCGCGCGGCGAGGCCCATGGCCCGCTGGCCGAATCCGTGGCCAACCAGTGGGTGATGCGCTTCATGACCGAGGCCAAGATGCTGCCGGCCAGCGTGCTCAACCGCCGCGTCAACGAGAAGGCGGCCCACATCGAGGCCACCGAAGGCCGCAA